>DAIMZW010000109.1:0-1585 GCA_036733765.1 Steroidobacteraceae bacterium | reverse complement strand
TCGGCACTGCGCACGCTGCGCACCGGCGTCGTTATCGCCGCGGTGATTGCGCCGCTGCAGATTTTCGTCGGCGATCTGCACGGGCTGAATACGCTGGAACACCAGCCGGCGAAAATCGCCGCGATGGAAGCGCTGTGGAACACCGAGCGCGGCGCGCCGCTGGTGCTGTTCGCGCTGCCGAACGCGGAAACGCGGCACAACGATTTCGCCATCGAGGTGCCGAAGGTCGCAAGCCTGATACTCAAGCACGATCTGGACGGTGAGGTGAAGGGCATAGAGGCGTTTGCGCCCGACACGCCGCCGGTGGCGCCGCTGTTCTTCGCCTTTCGCGTCATGTTGGGCCTGGGGGTGCTGATGCTCGCGGTCGCCTGGACCGGCGCATGGTTGCTGCGCCAGGGCAAGGCGCCGCAAAGATGGCTGTTGTGGACGCTCGCCGGCTGCACCTTCTCCGGTTGGGTGGCGACGCTCTCGGGTTGGCTGGTCACCGAAATCGGGCGCCAGCCCTGGCTGGTCACCGGCATCCTGAGAACGTCGCAGGCGGTGGGCCGCGTCCCCGAGGCGCAACTCGGCGCGAGTCTCACCGGCTACGTCCTCGTCTACGCCCTGATGCTCGCAGCTTACTTGGTGGTGATCACCCACCTCGCGGGCAAGGGGGTCGACTCGGACACAGGATCGGGCGCGCCGCGCGCCGCCGCGCAGGAGGAGGCAGTATGAACCTCGACCTGCCGCTCGTTTTTGCCGCGCTGATGGGCGTGGCCGTGCTCGCCTACGTCGTGCTCGACGGCTACGACCTCGGCGTGGGCATGCTGATGCCCGCGGCCGACGCGCGCGAACAGGAACTGATGGTGGCCTCGATCGGGCCGTTCTGGGACGCGAACGAAACCTGGCTGGTGCTGGGCGTGGGCATCCTGCTGGTGGCGTTCCCGGTGGCGCACGGCGTGGTGCTGGGCGCGCTCTACCTGCCGGTGGCGGCCATGCTGATCGGGCTGATGCTGCGCGGCGTGGCGTTCGAGTTCCGCGTCAAGGCCGAGGGCTGGCACCGCGAGCTGTGGAACTGGCTGTTCTGGCTCGGCTCGTTCATCGCCTCGTTCGCGCAGGGGCTGATGCTCGGGCGCTACATCACCGGCTTCGATTCCGGCTTCGGCTATCTGCTGTTCGGGCTGGTGGTGGGAGCCGGGCTGTGCGGAGGCTACGTGCTGCTCGGAGCGACCTGGCTAATCTACAAGACCGAGGGCGCGTTGCAGAAGAAGGCCGTGGCCTGGGCGCGCTGGGGCCTGCTGTGGGTCGCGCTCGGCGTGGCCGCGGTCAGCGTCGCCACGCCGCTCGTGAGCCAGACGGTGCAGATGAAATGGTTCGATTTTCCGAGGACGCTGGGGCTGATGCTGCTGCCGCTGGTGACGCTGTTGGCGTGGATCTGGGTGTGGCGCTCGACCGGGCGCTTGTCCCGGGGCGTAGCAGGCGCCGCGCAATGGACGCCGTTCGCCGGCGCCGTGGCGATTTTCGTGCTCGCCTTCCTCGGGCTCGCCTACAGCCTGTTTCCGTACGTGGTGATGGACCGGCTGACGTTCTGGGATGCCGCGGCGCA
>DAIMZW010000108.1:0-1590 GCA_036733765.1 Steroidobacteraceae bacterium | reverse complement strand
CCTAGACAAAATGGCTTCGTGAATTCGGGCGGTCCGTCTCCTGCGACACCGTAGGTTGCGCGCCAGGGGCGTGCCGAGCTACACCAATGCACCGGACCGATGGGCGGCCGGGTCGTTGCGAATTCACGAGGAGACGGACCATGGAGAAATTTAGCACTCTGTACGTTGGTTTGGACGTTCACAAGGAAAGCATCGATATCGCGGTGGCCGAAGCGCCGCGCGACGCCGAGGTCAGGCACCTGGGAAGTGTTGCAGGGGGTCTGGATGCGGTGAGCAAGTCGATGCGCAAGCTGGTCAGCGCCGGTCATCGCCTGCACATCGTCTACGAGGCCGGCCCCTGCGGCTTCGTGCTGCAGCGCCACTTCAGCTCGCTGGGCTGGCACTGCGATGTGGTGGCCCCCTCGTCGATCCCGCGCCCCTCGGGCGAACGCATCAAGACCGATCGGCGCGATGCGATGAAACTGGCGCGCCTGGCGCGCTCGAACGATCTGGCGGTGGTGCGTGTCCCCGGGCCGGCCGACGAAGCGATACGCGATCTCGTGCGTGCCCGCGACGACGCGGTGCGCGAGCAACGCAATGGGCGCCACCGACTCAAGGCGCTGCTGCTGCGCAACGGCATCACCTACGCGGGCAAGAGCAGCTGGACCGCCGCGCACCTGCGCTGGCTGGCCACCTTGAAGATGGAACATGCGGCGCAGCAGATCGGGTTCCAGGAATACCTGCACTCGATCACTGAGACCACGGCTCGTATCCACAGGCTCGAGCAGGCGATGCGCGACGCGTTGGCGGACTGGACCCTGCGGCCCGTGGTGCAAGCGCTGATGAGCATGCGCGGCGTGCAGCTGATTGCCGCGATGACTTTGGTGGCCGAGCTGCAGGACTTCCTGCGCTTCGAGTCGCCACGACAGCTCATGGGCTACGTGGGCCTGGTCCCCAGCGAGCACTCGACGGGTCCCAAACGCCGCCAGGGCAGCATCACCAAGGCCGGCAACAGCGCGGCGCGCCGCATGTTCGTGGAGATCGCCTGGCACTACCAGCACAGCCCCCGCGTGAGTGCTGTCATCGCCACGCGCCACGATCAGCTTCCCAAGGCCATCACCGATATCGCCTGGGCCGCGCAGCTGCGCCTGCATGCCAAGTTCAAGCGCCTCATGGCGCGCCGGCTCATGAAGAACAAGGCCGTCGTCGCCGTCGCACGCGAGCTCGCCGGCTTCGTCTGGGCCATCGGCTGCGAGGTCCAGACCTCGGGCTGGCAAGGTATCGCCGTCGAGCCCACAACGGCGGCGGCGAGCTGACCAAACCGAACACACCGGACACCATCTGAAAGGAGGCAAGCCAACTCAGCTACCGCATCAGATGCCGGAGGGGGAACGCGGCGCAGCCGCGGCCACTGGGGAATCCTCGACAACGTTATTGGTGGGCCGTGCATGCGGCAACGCGTGCACGGCGATCTCAGACCCTAGAGCGAAGGCAGCCCCGCGACGTAAATTTGTCTTGAGGTATCCAACCCTCGAATATCAGCATGAGCAACCGTCGCACATCCATCACGGGTGGCAACCATTGGCTCCGTCGCGTTCCCCGTCCGGCAAC
>DAIMZW010000107.1:0-1672 GCA_036733765.1 Steroidobacteraceae bacterium | reverse complement strand
TCGACGTCAAGCTGCGCGCTGCGCAGGCAAACGTCAGCAAGGCCGCCTGAGCACCTCTTCGCAAAATATTTTTCCGGCTTTTGAGTGGCATCGCCTCCCCGCTTTCTGCGCACAAAGGATACTGGGTTGATGATGGTGCACGCCAGCGCCATTCCCTCCGGCGCGGCAGTCGTGTCGATCACGAACGAGCGGTCGATCTTCAGCGTGTCCACCGGCAGTTTAGACAGGCAGCTGAGCGAGGAGAATGTTTCCCGATAACCTCTGTTGGATCGCCAATAAGATGCGAAAATAGCGCGCCATGAACGAGACTAACCGTGCGGAGGATGAGGCAGAGCCCGGTGGGCGCGAATGTCCGGCCCCACAGCGGAGCGGTCACAGAGCAAACAGCATGAACGACGACAACCGTGGCTGAGGACGAGGCATTCATGCGGGCGGCACTGGAGCAGGCGCGCGTAGCCCAAATCGCGGGCGAGGTGCCGGTGGGCGCTTTGGTGGTCAAGGACGGGGAGATCATCGGCTCGGGGTTCAATGCTCCCATCAGCCGTCATGACCCTGCGGCGCATGCGGAAATCCTCGCGTTGCGCGATGCCGCGAATAGACTCGGCAATTACCGCCTGCCCGGCTGCGTGCTGTACGTCACCTTGGAGCCCTGCGCGATGTGCGTCGGCGCCATGCTGCATGCGCGCATTGCGCGCCTGGTCTACGGCGCCGCCGACCCCAAGACCGGCGCCTGCGGCAGCGTGGTCAACCTGTTCGCCCAAGCCAAACTTAATCACCACGCGACAGTTACGCCTGGAGTGATGGCCGAGGAGTGTGCCGCGCTGTTGCGCGAATTCTTTGCCGCGAAGCGGGCGAAAGTCTGAGATGCCGCGCATTGAGATCAACCTGGCCGAACAGACCCTGAAGCTGCTGGATGAGGCCGGCGGATTGGTGCACAGCTATTCGGTGTCGACGTCGAGAAATGGCCCGGGGGAAATGAAAGACAGCTTTTGCACGCCGCGCGGCCGGCACATCATCAGGGCGAAGATTGGGGCTGGAGTTGCAGAGAACACGATATTCATCGGGCGCAGGCCGAGCGGCGGGATTTACACCCCAGCACTGGGTGAGCGCCATCCCGGGCGCGATTGGATCCTGACGCGCATCCTCTGGCTGTCGGGTTGCGAGCCGGGGTTCAACCGCCTGAGCGACGCGGACACGATGCGGCGCTATATCTACATCCACGGCAGCCCGGACAGTGCGCAAATGGGCAAGCCCGGCTCGATCGGCTGCATACGCATGCACAACCGCGACATCGTCGAGCTGTTTGATCAGGTTGCGCCGGGCACGCCGGTAGACATCCTCGAAAGCTGATCAACTCCCAAACAGGCTGCGGATCTTGGTCGCGTCCGGTTGGCCGATCACGCCTTGCTCGGTGATGAGACCGGTAATCAGCGCGGCCGGAGTCACATCGAAAGCCGGGTTGGCGACGCTGACACCCTCGGGCGCCCAGCGCACGCCGCGAAAACCGGTGACTTCCGCGGCGTCGCGCTCTTCGATCGGAATGGCGCTGCCATCGGCGATGGCGATATCGATGGTCGACAGCGGCGCCGCCACGTAGAACGGAATGCGGTGGCGCTCGGCCAGCACGGCCAGGATATAAGTGCCGATCTTGTTCGCCGCATCGCCGTTGGCG
>DAIMZW010000106.1:0-1675 GCA_036733765.1 Steroidobacteraceae bacterium | reverse complement strand
CGATGGCGACCAGCTTCGGCAAGTCGAACGGCGAGAACTGCGGAAACACGTCGCGCATCGCCTGGCCCGCGCGGCGCTCCGCGGTCAGCAGCACGAGCTCGGCGCGCGGATGCCGCAAAAGCAGCCGCACCAGTTCGGAACCGGTATAGCCCGAGGCGCCCAGCACGCCGATCTTGGCTTTGGTGGCCATGGTTCAGATCCCTCCGCCGTGGCTGGGGCTCGCGCCGCCATCGAGCGCGGAAATGCTCCTGCGGCCCTCGTACAACAAATGCGGCCGCAGCGCGACCATGCGGCCCGCGATGGCACGAGCGCCCGGGTCGCCCTGGCGGCCAAGCGCGCTCGCCACCGCAACGTGGTTGGCGTCGGGCTTATGCTGGTTAAGCTTGAATTTGCCCTCGACCGTTTCCACCCGCATCTCGATCGCCAAAATCGCCTGCATCAGCATGTCCAACCGCTGCTGCGCCAACCGGTCGCTCGACCACTCCTGCTTCGGCGCCAGCGCGCGTTCGAACCGCGCCGTTAACGCATCGAGATGCGCCGCCGCGTGCGCGGCCTGCACGACACGCACAGGACCGCTCAGCTGCACAGTCTCGTAGAGCCAGGTCGGCACCTGATCGCGGCTGGCATACCAATCGGCCGAGACATAGGCGTCGGCGCCCTGTACCGCCAGCAGCCAGGTTGCGCCCTTTGCGGCGAGCGCGGCCAATGGATTGCCGGGCGCGATGTGGAACGCCACACGCGGGCTTTTGCCGTCGGCCTCGATCAGAAGAAACGGCAAGCCCGCAGCCACGGGACGTCCGCAGTCGCAGGCCACAACCACGCCAAAGCCACGCGCGCCCGCGGAGGCGAGCGCGAGCGCAGGATGAATCTTAAAGGCCGAGGGGATAGTCATGGTCGTGGCTCCGGGAAAAGTAGCCGCCGGAGGCCGCGCCGCATTGTCTTTAAGGGAAATCAGACGATGTGCCGCGGCCAAAATCCGGCGGCACGGGGGACTTAATTTACACGCGAATGCGCGCCCGTGCCGCGGTGGCACGGCGGCGGAGATTCGGTGCTGCAAAGGATGTCGTCATGGGCGCGCGATATAGGCTTGCTCGCTCCGCCCGTCAACTGGGCCAATCAGGGCTAACGGCTGCTCGGCCAGCATGGCCTTGACCACGACTGCGCGCGCTAGTGTCGGATCGAGGCCATGCGCGGCAATCAATTCTTTGCAATCGGCCACGATGGCGTCGGCATCCTGCATGATCTTCAGCCGCTTGAAGTCGTCGTCGTGGTGCAGGCCCATGCTCTCGCCGACGATCTCGAGAATATTGATGATGCGGAACGGCCAGTCGCGCTCGTGCGCACACAATTCGCGATGATCGACGTGATAGATTGCGACCAGCGCATCGACGCCCGCCACCGCGGCCGCTTCCAGTTCGGCAAGCTGCAGCCCGCGCTTGTAGTCGGGCAGCGCATTAAGCGCATTGCTCATTAGGCCAACCGCCGGCTGATGCAGATCGACGATCTCGATGCCGGGTACCATTCGCAATAGTGCAGTGGCGGCCTCGACCACGCCCTTCACGCCCGGATGCTTATGCAGCGCGATGCTTATCGGCACGGGTTTGCGCAGCATCGGCCGCAGATCGTCGAAGCGCGTCGCCAGGAACAGCATGAACGGCGTCATCTCGAACGGCCG
>DAIMZW010000105.1:0-1718 GCA_036733765.1 Steroidobacteraceae bacterium | reverse complement strand
CCACGGCCTCGACCCATATCCATCCCGATCCCATGCGCACGCGCAAGCTGCTGCTTCATAACGAAGAGATCCAGCACCTGATCGGCAAGGTGGAGCGCTCCGGCTACACCCTGGTGCCGCTGGACATGCATTACAAGAACGGCAGAATCAAGATCGACATCGGCCTCGCCCGCGGCAAGAAGCAGCACGACAAGCGCGAAACCGAGAAAGCGCGCGATTGGGACCGGGAAAAACAGCGCCTGATGCGTTCAAGAAGCAAATCCTAAGCCCGGACAAGCCGGAAGCAAACAGCTTAGATCGCTATGAGAACTTCCACCTCGAGAATTTGTACCGTTGCGCGGACGAAAAGCCGTCCGCGCGGATCGTCGATTGTGCACGGATGAAAAGCACATCCGTGCACAATCGACGATCTTGTATAAAAGCCACCCCAAACCGCAGTTGCTTTTATCCATAACCGTGTTTTCTGTACGGATACGCTTTTCATCCGTACAGAAAACACGGTTGGCGCGCGCGAGCGCGCAATGGTCGCTCTTGGCATGCGACAGCATTTGAGGCGTCGTAGACAATTTCGCCAACGCTCGATTCACAGGAAACGGCCGCTTCTTTACCCTCTTTGCCGGACTTGCTCGAACAGGCAGATCGCCGCCGCCGCGGCAACGTTGAGCGACTCGGTCTTCCCAGGCATGGGGATGCGCAGCTGCTCGGCCGCCGCAGCGCTCAACGCCGCGCTTACGCCCGAACCTTCATTGCCGAACACCCACGCAAGCGGACCGCGCAAATCGGCCTGGTACAGCGATCTGCGGGCGTGGCCGCTGGTGCAGATCAGCCGGCCCGACAGGCGGTGCACGGCAGCCGCCAGATCGGCGTTGTCGAAAATGTCGAGGCTGAAATGCGCGCCCATCCCGGCGCGCAGCACCTTGGGCGACCAGGGGAAGGCACAACCTTGGGATAGCAGGACTGTGACAATGCCCGCTGCCGCGGTGCTGCGCAGAATCGAGCCGAGGTTGCCCGCGTCCTGGATGTTTTCCAGCATTACGCAGCGCTCGATCCTGCCTGGCAGCGGACCCGGTTTGGGCGTGCGTATCAATGCGACGATGCCGGTCGGCGTCGCGACCTGGGCGACGTCGTTGAACAGGGCATCGGCCAGCACCAGCGCGCCTTGCGCGGACGCGCCCGCCGCGAGCTGCGCGGCTTCCGCATTGGCCATACCGCTGTCGCTGAGAATCAGCTGCTCCGGCACGCCGCCGCTCGCGCGGTAGGCCGCGATCAGATGCGCGCCGTCCAGCAGCGCCAAGCCCGCTTTGCGCCGCTCGCGCGTGGAGGTGGCGAGCTCGCGCAGCGCCTTGAAGCGCGGGTTGTCGCGCGAGCGTATCAGCTTCAGGTCTCGATCGCGCACGTGCGGAATCCGGCGAATATGTCGTAGCGTTCCGGCGTATAGAAATTGCGCCAGGTATTGCGGATCAGGCGTGCCGGCGTGGCAAAACTGCCGCCGCGCAATACCTTGTGCGTGCCGAACCAGGGCTGGGAGTATTCCTTGTAGGGATCCGGCTCGAAGCCGGGATAGGGGCCGAAAGTCGTGTCGGTCCACTCCCACACGTTGCCGATCAGCTGGCGGCAGCCGTGCGCGCTCGCTCCCGCCGGCAGCGCATCGACGGGCGCCGGAGCGCTGCCCCCCAGATTTGCGCGCCTCGCGTCGGGCGTGGCATCGCCCCAGGGAT
>DAIMZW010000104.1:0-1726 GCA_036733765.1 Steroidobacteraceae bacterium | reverse complement strand
CAAAGCCTGGTCAACGCCGATCTCGCACGCTCGATCGAAGCCGTCGGCGCCGGCGGGCGCGACGCCTATTACGAAGGCGAGATCGCCAAGGAGCTCTCGCGCTATGCGGGCGCGAACGGCGGATTCTTCACCGAAGCGGACTTTCGCGCGCAGCGCGCCCAATGGCGCGAACCGATTTCGACCGACTATCGCGGCGTCAGGCTGTACCAGACGCCGCCGCCCACGCAGGGGCTGTCGGTGCTGCAGATGCTGAACTTGATTGAGCCCTATGAGCTTGCGGCTATGGAATACCTTGGCGCGGACCACGTGCATTTCCTGGTACAGGCGAAACAGCTTGCCTACCACGACCGCGACCGCTGGATCGCGGACCCCGCTTTCGCGAACGTCCCGGTCGAGCGCTTATTGTCGCGCGCCTACGCCGACGAGCGGCGAGCGCTGATAGATCCCGCCCGTGCGCTTCCCTGGGACAAGGTGCCTTCCTACGGCAGCCTCGCCGGCGATACCGTGTACATCTGCGCCGTCGACGCCGAGGGCAACGCGGCCTCGCTGATCCACAGCCTCTACGGCGTGTTCGGTTCGTGCGTAGTCGCGGGCAAGAGCGGCATCGTGCTGCAGAACCGCAGCGCCTACTTTTCGCTCGACCCCGAGCATCCCAACAAACTCGAGCCCGGCAAGCGCCCGCTGCATACCCTCATCGCATCGCTTGCCTTTCGCGGCGACAAGCTGTGGCAGGTATTCGGCTGCATGGGCGCCGACGGCCAGCCGCAGATCCAACTTCAGGCCTACGTCGCCATGATCGACTTCGGCCTGAACGTGCAGCAGGCAATCGAAGCGCCGCGCTGGCTCTCCGGCCGCTTTGCCCTGGGCGAGCCGCGCGACCTGCTCAACATCGAGGGCCGATACCCAGAGGGCACGTTGAAAGAGCTCGAGCGCAGAGGCCATGTGCTGAACCGCTGGGGGGCATGGAACGAACTCGCCGGCCACGCGCACGGCATCAGCATCGATCCTGTCACCGGTACCCGCTCAGGCGGCTCCGACCCGCGCAGCGACGGGGCGGCAATAGGCTATTAAGTACACGTCACAAATATCGTCGCATACCGCGGGCGCACTTGCGCGCTGCGCGCGCCAACCGTGTTTTCTGTACGGATGAAAAGCGCATCCGTACAGAAAACACGGTTATGGTTAACACCAACAGGGCGTGCGGGTTTTATACAAGATCACCGATTGCGTGCGGATGTGCTTTTCATCCGTACGCAATCGGTGATCCGCGCGGACAGCTTCTCGTCCGCGCAACATCCCAACCGCTGCAAAGGCGGTCGGGCGAAAACGCTAGCGCATCCCAGGTATCATCCCCTTCATCCCGCGCATCATCTTCGCCATTCCGCCCTTCTGCATCTGCTTCATCATTTTCCGCATCTGCTCGAACTGATTCAACAGCCGATTGACCTCCTGCACCTGCACCCCCGCGCCCGCGGCGACGCGGCGCTTGCGCGTAGCCTTCATCAGCTCCGGATGCGTGCGCTCCTGCCGCGTCATGGAATTGATGATGCCCTCGATGCGGCGCATCTGCTTCTCGCCCATGTCGGCCGACTGCGCCTGCGCTGCCTGCGCCAGTTGCGCCGGCAGCTTGTCGATCATCGAGGACAGCCCGCCCATCTTGCGCATCTGGCTGATCTGCTGCTTGAAGTCCTCCAGGTCGAAACCCTTGCCGCGCTTGATTTTGTCG
>DAIMZW010000103.1:0-1923 GCA_036733765.1 Steroidobacteraceae bacterium | reverse complement strand
CGACCCGGCGCGGTGGCGGTCGTTGACCGCGCTCTGGTACAGGCCGTTCATGTCGCTGCCGCTCCAGAAATCGCGCTCGAACTTCTCGGTCTGGGTCCCCGCCTGCCGGATGGCGAACAGCTTGCGGAAAATAAACAGCCAGCTCATGAACGAGACCATCAGCAGCAGCGCTATCACCAGTTGCACCGGCACGCTGGCGTTGGTGATCAGGGAAAGTATCGACAGGTCCTGGGTTACATTCATTGTTGTATCGACTCGCGTAGCTGTTTGGAACAAGGGGGCCTGGGTGGGAAGGGAAGGGTCCCACCCTTTCCCCTGGCCTCTTTTAGATCCCCTAAATCAGAGGTTATCCCTTAAGAATTGCGGTATGGCGACGGGCTTAAAACTTCGCAGGTTCAGGCAGGCCACCTGGATCTCGGCGCGGGCCAGAACCTGCGCGCCGCGCCGTGCCTCCTGGGCCAGCTGTAGTACGTAGACACGCGCAAGCTTCAGCGGTTCAACCGTGACCTCGAGCATGTCGTCCAGGCGGGCCGGCCGGACAAAATCGAGCGACGCCCGCCGCACCACGAAAATCAGCCCCTCCTTCTGCGCCAGTTTATCCTGATTTAGCCCGAAACTGCGCAGCCATTCGGTGCGCGCGCGCTCGAAGAACTTCAGGTAATTGGCATAATAGACGATGCCGCCGGTGTCGGTGTCCTCGTAGTAGACACGCACCGGCCAGGAAAAACGTTTCATCATCCTGGCCTCAGGATTCGCCCGGACCATTCCACAAATCGCCGTTTGCGCTCGTGTTCGGCAGCGCCAGGCCGAAATGGCGATAGGCCGATACCGTGGCGACGCGCCCGCGCGACGTGCGCTGCAAATAGCCCTGCATGATGAGGAAGGGCTCGATCACGTCCTCGATGGTATCGCGCTCCTCGCCGATCGCGTGGGCGAGATTGTCCACGCCCACCGGTCCGCCGGCGAACTTCTCGATCACGGCCAGCAACAGCTTCCTGTCCATCATGTCCAGGCCGAGCGCGTCCACGTCGAGCATCTGCAGCGCCGCATCGGCGACCTCGCGGCTCACGCCGCTCCTCGCCTTGACCTGGGCGTAGTCGCGCACCCGCCTGAGCAGCCGGTTGGCGATGCGCGGCGTGCCGCGCGAGCGGCGCGCGATTTCGAGCGAACCTTCGGCCGCGACCTCGATCTTGAGCAGCCCGGCGGAGCGGCTCACGATCTGCTGCAGTTCCAGCGCGGTGTAGAACTCCAGCCGCGCGACAATGCCGAAGCGGTCGCGCAGCGGATTGGTGAGCATGCCGGCGCGGGTGGTGGCGCCCACCAGCGTGAACGGCGGCAGATCGAGCTTGACCGAGCGCGCCGCCGGCCCCTCGCCGATCATGATGTCGAGCTGGAAGTCTTCCAGCGCCGGATACAGGATTTCTTCCACCACCGGCGACAGGCGGTGGATCTCGTCGATGAACAGCACGTCGTTCGGTTCGAGGTTGGTGAGCAGCGCCGCAAGGTCGCCCGGGCGCTCGAGCACCGGGCCCGAGGTGTGGCGCAAATTGACTCCCATCTCGCGCGCGATGATGTGGGCCAGCGTCGTTTTCCCCAGACCCGGCGGTCCGAACAGCAGCACGTGGTCGAGCGACTCTTTGCGCTGGCGCGCCGCCTCGATGAAAATCGAAAGCTGGCCGCGGATTTTTTCCTGGCCGACGTACTCGGACAAGGCCTTCGGACGCAGCGCGCGCTCGAGCGCCTCTTCCTGCGGCGAGGCGGGATCGGTGGCGATCAGACGGTCGGTTTCAATGGCCATGCGCTATCTTACCCGTGGACACGGCCCCCGTTGTTGCGATCCTGAGAGCTCGTTTCAAAATGAGGGGATATCCCCCAAGGTGGGAGACCGAAGGTCGGGACCACCCGAAGAGGTGGGGACTTTCC
>DAIMZW010000102.1:0-1929 GCA_036733765.1 Steroidobacteraceae bacterium | reverse complement strand
CGAGCTTCCGCGCGCTGCCCGATCAGGAGCGTTGGGCACTGGCTTTCTTCGTCGGCACGCTGTCTTACACGGACGATGACACGGCCGCGGGTGCCAAGCTCTGGCAATCGAGTGCTGCGGTACGCCAGACCATCGCAGGGCTGGATGTCTTGACCCAGACATCGGAGCATGCGCTGGCTGGGCGCTTCGACGAGGAATCTGCTCAAGCCGTGATGGCCTATCTGCACGCCAACCCGCAAGTCCTCGCCGCCAACAAGCCTGGCGGCACCGCGATCGCCAAAGCCAAGATTGCGCAGAGTCTCTTGGCGCTGCAGGACGGCGATCGTGCCTCAGCGGGCAAGTTCGCCTTGTCAGCTTATCTTGATGGCTTCGAGCCGGTGGAGCCGGCGCTGGAGACGCGCGACCGCGCGCTGTTCGAGAGGATCGAGGCTGCCATGGCAGCCTACCGCGCCCAGGTGGCCGACGGCAGCCTCGCCGATGTACGGGCGTCGGAGCAGACACTGCAGCACTTGCTCGACGAAGCGGACCAGGCGCTGGCGCCATCGCAGCACGATGCCGTTGCCGCTTTTATCGGCGCACTGACTATTCTGCTGCGCGAAGGGCTGGAAGCGCTGCTGGTCGTTGTCGCGATGCTGGCCTTGCTGAAGAAAGCGCAGCGCAACGACGTGCTGGTCTATGTGCATGCCGGCTGGGTCGCCGCGCTCACGGCAGGCGGCGCGACGTGGGCCGTCGCGACCTATCTGGTCGGCGTGAGCGGCGCGAGCCGCGAGATGACCGAGGGCTTCTCATCACTTTTCGCCACGGTCGTGTTGCTTGGCGTGGGCATGTGGATGCACCAGAAAAGTATCGCCGGACGCTGGCAGGTCTACCTGAAGGAGAAACTGTCGTCGGCGTTGAACAAACGCACGGCGTGGTTCCTGTTCTCGCTGGCCTTCATCGCAGTGTACCGCGAGGTGTTCGAGACCGTGCTGTTCTACGCTGCACTGTGGACCGAGGGGAATGGCTGGCCGCTGCTCGCGGGGCTAGCGAGCGGTATTGTGCTGCTCGCGGTTCTCGCCGCCGTACTGCTGCGCACGAGCGCGCGCCTGCCGATCGGCCAGTTCTTCGCGGCGAGTTCGCTGCTCGTCGCGGTGCTCGCGGTCGTGCTGGCGGGCAAGGGGGTCGCGGCGCTGCAAGAGGCGGGCCTGCTGCGCACGAGCCCGGTTGCCATTGCACGCATCGACCTACTGGGCATCTATCCGTCGTGGCAGCCGCTGCTGGCGCAACTGGCTGTGTTGCTGGCGGCCGCGGCGGCCTTTGTGGTCAACACACGTTCCGTCCGGCCAGTGATGAATCCGCGGGCCAGAGTTGCGCCGCCCGGGCGCGACAGCCCTTGAGGCGACGTTGGCTCTACGAACTATTCGAAGGCACTGTGTGCCAAGCGCGCCCAACGCGCCGCCGTCGACCGCCGGGATACCCATCGCCAATAAGGCTCCATGGGAAGATTCGCGCAAATTCGGTCATAGCGGGTCCTGTCCGGGTGCGAGTCGGTCTGGCTTCAGGCGATTTTCTGTAAACACTCGATGCGGCTTGCTATGTCCTTAAAGGCTTGCAGCACCAGCTGTTGCGAGGGTTCGGGCAAATCCGATCCGCGCACTTCGGTAACAAATTGCACGACTCCCACGCTCCACTGGCGGTAGAGCCGATCCAGATCGCGAGGCCCGCGCGGCAGACGTCCACCGCGTGTTCGTACGGCAGGTTGAACTCCGGGTCACACATGTGAATGTGATCGACGCCCTGATCGAGGAGCGATGCGATTTCGTCCGCAACACGCGCGGGGTCGCGCAGGCGAACCTCACGCCCTTTTGACACCGGATCGGCGCAGTACAAACATCCGGAGGCGCAGCCTCGCTTCGTCTCGATTCCTGCCTGCCCACCCTCACGGAAGTA
>DAIMZW010000101.1:0-1958 GCA_036733765.1 Steroidobacteraceae bacterium | reverse complement strand
CGTACGCCCCGTACATTCGGAAACTGCTTCTGCGCCTTCAGCTTGCCGTCGAGATCGCGATCCGTGAGGTCGGCTTGCGTTAAGATGCCGTGCGGGAAGCCGTGCTTGTCGGCGACCGATTGCAGCCAGCGCGTCTCGTCGAGCGCGCGCGGGATGCCCCAATTGGCGGTGACGTGCACCGACTTCACCGCGCCCTGCGGCACGATGTCGTTCATCCATTCCTCGACCGGATAGTCGCGGCGCAGGCCGAAATAGTCGCCGAACATGCGCGGGATCGGCGGATCAGCCAGCCACGGAATATCCGAGCGCCGCCAGATGTGATGGTGCGTGTCGATCATCGGTCCGTTATAGGCAGGCATGGTTCCCCCGATTAGAGTCTCATGGCAGCGAGCGTACGACTTTCACCACCGCGTCAGTCAACATCGTCAGTTCGTCGGCCGAGATCGTGAAGGCGGGCGTCAGATAAATCACATTGCCGAACGGGCGCACGAACACGTTCTCCTCAATGAAGCGTGCGCGCACGGCATTTAGATCGGCGATGCGCTCCATCTCGACCACGCCGATGGCGCCCTGCACGCGCACGTCCTTGACGCCGGCCATGCTGCGGCAGGGCGCAAGCCCATGCAACAGAGCGGAAGCTATCGTGGCCACCTGTTGCAACCGCGGTTCGCGCGCGAACAGATCGAGCGAGGCATTGGCGGCCGCGCAGGCCAGCGCATTGGCCATGTAGCTCGGCCCGTGCATCAGCGCATTAGCGGGATCATCGGACCAAAACGCGTCGAACACCTTGCGCGTCGCAATGGTCGCCGCCAGCGGCAGCGTTCCGCCGGTCAACGCCTTCGACAGCGTGATGATGTCAGGGGTAACTTCTGCCGCTTCGCAGGCGAACATGCTGCCGGTGCGGCCGAAGCCGGTGAAGATCTCGTCAAAGATCAGCAGCAGGTCGTGACGGTCGGCCAGCGCGCGCAGCCGTTGCAGCACGCTGGCGTCGTGGAATGTCATGCCGCCGGCACCCTGCACCAGCGGCTCCACGATGATGCCGGCGATGTCGCCGGCATGCTGCGCCAGCAACGCGTCGAGCGCGGCTAAGCGCTGCGCGTTATCGGGAAGATCGACAATATGATGTTTTGGCAACAGGCCGGCGAACAACGCGTGCATGCCGTCCTCAGTATTGCTCACCGCCATGGCACCGGTAGTGTCGCCATGATAGCCGCCCTTGCAGGCGACAAATTGACTGCGCCCGCGCTCGCCGCGATTTATCCAGTACTGCACCGCCATCTTCATGGCGACTTCGACCGCGACCGAGCCGGAGTCGGAAAAGAACACGCGGGTGAGATCGCCCGGCAGCATTGCGGCGAGCCGCTGCGCCAGCCGCAGCGCCTGCTCGTGCGCCAGCCCGCCGAACATCACATGCGGCATCTGTTTGAGCTGGCGCGCGACCGCGTGCCTGATATGCGCCTGGTTGTAGCCGTGACAAGCGGTCCACCACGATGCAATGCCGTCGATCAGCTCGCGTCCGTCGGCGAGCACGATGCGCGAGCCTTGCGTGCGCACGACCGGCAGCGGCGGGCTTGACGTCTTCATCTGGGCATAGGGCAGCCAGACATGCTCGAGGCCGCCCGCATACCAGTCGGGCGCCTCGCTCTTTTTGCTGGTATCCTCGGCCATTCGGAGCTTCCTTGAGCCCGGACGCGGCAGCCATCTGGCCCGCCGCCGCAGTGAAGGCCAATTGATGCACTCGCTCGACCAGTTCGCGCAAGCCAAGCTCGACGATTTGCAGCGCCGGCACCTGCACCGCGCACTGGCCGAGACCGTGCGCGAGGACGGCATTTGGGTCGAGCGCGCCGGCCGCCGGCTGCTGTCGTTTTCCTGCAACGACTACCTCAACCTGACCCAGCATCCGGCCATCAAGCAAGCGGCCATCGCCGCGATCGAGCGCTATGGCGCGGGCTCCGGCG
>DAIMZW010000100.1:0-2058 GCA_036733765.1 Steroidobacteraceae bacterium | reverse complement strand
CTCGCCGGCATATCGAGTCAGATCGAACCGTCCCCACAGCAGCTTCCAGGCGATCCATAGGAGCAGTATTGCGCCGACGGCGATCAGTATCTGGCCCAGTCGCTGCTGGTCGTCGAGCAGGTAGTTGTTGCACAGTCGCACCGGCGAGACCAGGTACAGCCAGCCGAGGCGGAACAAGGTGGCGATCAGCTCGAGCAGGAATACCCCGCGGACGACGAAGCTCGAGCGAGGCCAGGACTGCGCGAGCGGCAGGCCCACCAGCAACGGCAGCGACAGGAACTTGATCGCGGCGACCGCCGGCTCGGTCACCGAGGCGTCAAGCAGACGTGGCAGCATCCAAAACACGCTTGCGAGGCTTGCGAGCACGAATCCAGTGACACCGCGATGGTTCCAGCTCGCCAGCGACGCTGCCACGCGCACGGGTAGCGCAAGCCCAAGCAGGTATCCCACGCCGGCGAGCAGCGGAAGTTGCACCAGCATCTGCGCGGTCATGCTCGCCTCGAGCGCGTGGCGCACCGGCGGCAACGCCAACGCGAGAAAGAGGAGGGCCGCAACCGGCGCGGTACGTCTCGTCGGGATCACATCACACCGAATCGGCGCAGGCTTTGCATGAGGGGTTGCTGCGCGCCGAAGTCCAGGATTTCGACAATGCGGCCTTGAGGATCGACGAGGTGAATGCCGGCATTGTGGGTGTAGCCACCGAGGCCGTCGGGCACGACGGTGACGCCGAAACGCCGCTTCAGCTCGATGAGTCCGGCCTCGTTCGTGGGCCGTGCCGCGAGCCAGCCGGGGCCGCGGCGGTGAAAGCGCTCAAGGTACGCGGCAAGCTCGCGCGGGGAATCATTGGACGGGTCGAAGCTGACGCTCAAGAGGCGCACCCGGCCGCTCGCGATCGGACGCGTCAATTCACCTTCCAGCCGGGCGAAGTCGGAACCGAGGGACAGGCACAGCGTGCGGCATCCCGTGTAGATGAAATCAACCAGCAACCACTTGCCGCGCAGTTCAGCGAGGTTGATTCGATCACCGGCCTGCGTCTCGAGCGCAACCGGCGGAACCATCACCGGCCGCTCATGAACCGCGACGCGCCTCGCGGCCTCGGAAGTAAACGCCTGGAACCCGTCGGTGGCGCCCGCAAGGAGCGCGCCGCCCGCGAGAACGAGCGCGACGCTTGCGCTGCTAGTGCGCAGTGCCGACATTCGGCGCCCGCAACAAGCCGCTGACGATGCGCACCGCGAACAGGATCGTGGCGAGAACCACCAGAATCGCCGCGAGCGAGGCCGCAGACGCATACGGAACCCATTCCGGCGCGTGCACCGCCCAGCGACGCGGCACGCTCGCCTGGCCCGCCATCAACAGCATGCCCGAGAAGACCAGCCCGCCGGCGAGGTACGCGAAAAAGCCGAGTTGGTCGACCGCGCTGTCGGGCTCGTCGGCACGCGTCCGGATCACGTGGTACATGAAGCCAAACAGCATGGCCCAGAGTCCGAGCAGCAGATAGAAGTGGAAATGCCCCGGCACCCAAAGCGTGTTGTGCATGACCCTGTTGACGCTGATGACGCCGTCGATGACGGCGGGGATGATGCCCGCCGCCCAGCCGAACATGGACAGCAGCAACAGCTTGGCCGGCATGCTCCAGCGAATGCCGGAGCGGTGCACGTTGGTCAGCGCGCCGTAAGCGGTAACCGCGAGCACCGGCAGTCCGCTCGTGAACGAAATGATCTGCCCCATCGCCAGCATCCAGTGCGGCATGACGAAATCCATCAGCAGATGGTGCGGGTAGACGATGAGCACCATGACGGTGCTCGCCGCCCAGGCCCACAGGAACGGCCGCGACACGCCCCAGGGCCGGCCGCTATAGCGGGGAAGCAGTTCGTAGACTGCGATCACCCCCATGTAAATCGAAGCGTTGATGAACACGTGGCCGAAGAAATAGATCATGTTCTTGGCGAGGAGCGCGTTCAGTTCAAATGCCGGGACATAGGCATTCACCAGGCACAATACCAGCACCACAGCACCGCACAGCGTGCCGATACCGTTGGCGATGATCACCATGGTGCT
>DAIMZW010000099.1:0-2111 GCA_036733765.1 Steroidobacteraceae bacterium | reverse complement strand
GAGCTGCGAGGAAGTCGCCCGCCTGATCGCCGCGGCGCCGAACCTCAAGTCCCAGGCGGCGCTGTCGGTGGCCTACGGCGCCGGGCTGCGCGCCAACGAGGTCATCTCCTTGAAGGTCACCGACATCGACAGCGAGCGCATGACGCTACGCGTCGAGCAGGGCAAGGGCCGCAAGGATCGCTACGCCATGCTCTGGCCGGTGTTGCTGGAGCGGCTGCGCGCGTGGTGGCGCGTCGGACACGCGCAAGGCAAGATGCTGCCCAACGGATGGCTGTTCCCCGGCATGGACGTGACGGACCCGGTGACCGCGCGCCAATTCAACCGCGCCATCCACGCGGCGGCCGAAGCAGCGCACATCGACAAGCGCGTGTCGATGCACACGCTGAGGCACAGCTTCGCAACTCACCTGCTCGAGCAGAAGGTCGACATCCGTGTGATCCAGGTGCTGCTGGGCCACAAGCGACTAGAGACCACTGCGCTGTACACGCACGTGGCCACCGAAGTGCTGCGCAAGGTGATCAGCCCGTTGGAGACCCTGCCACCGTCATAGGCAGCCCGTGGGGCGCGCCGCCCTGGAAGTTGCCGACATCTTCCGTATCCACGGACCCGCGTGGCGCCAGGCGCAACGCGGTCACCTGAGCCTGGCCCAGCTCAAGGTCATGTCGGCCATCGAGCAGTGCCGCAGCGCGGCGCTGGGCGGACACGTGCTGCGCTGCGAGGGCTGCGGCACGGACACGGTCGCCTACAACTCATGCCGCAACCGACATTGCCTGAAGTGTCAGAGCAGCGCCGCGCAACGCTGGCTCGAGGCGCGCCAGGCCGATCTGCTGCCGGTGGACTACTACCACGTGGTCTTCACGCTGCCGGCGCCCATCGCCGACATCGCGTACTACAACAAGGCCGTGATCTACGGGCTGCTGTTCGACGTGGCAGCCCAGACGCTGCAGACGATCGCTGCCGATGCGAAGCACCTCGGCGCGCGCATCGCCGTCACGTTGGTGCTGCACACCTGGGGCTCTGCGTTGACGCACCATCCGCACGTGCATGGGATCGTTCCGGGCGGCGGCCTGTCTGCCGGACGGCCAGCGTTGGATCTCGTGCAAGCCGGGCTTCTTCCTGTCGGTGCGCGTGCTCTCGAGGCTGTTCCGGCGTCGCTTCCTCGAAGAGCTCGGCCATGCGCACGCCGCCGGGGAGCTGCAATTCTTCGGCGAGCACGCCGCGCTCGGCGATGCAAGCGCGTTCGCGCGGTGGCTGGCGCCGCTGCGCAAGTGCGAATGGGTGGTTTACGCCAAACGCCCGTTCGCCGGGCCGCAGGCGGTGTTGGCCTACCTGTCGCGCTACACGCACCGCGTGGCGATCTCCAATAGTCGTCTCGTCGCGATGGACGAGCGCGGCGTCACGTTCCGCTGGAAGGACTATCGGGCCAAGGGCAAGACGCGCCATAAGACGATGACGCTCAGTGTCAACGAGTTCATGCGGCGCTTCCTCCTGCATGTGCTTCCCAGCGGGTTTCATCGCATCCGCCACTACGGGCTGCTCGCCAACAGTGCGCGCAAGAGCAAGCTGGCGCTTGCGCGCGAACTGCTGCACGTAGCGCCTGCCGCGGACGCACCGACTGCCGACATCGCGGCACAACAGCGCCGCGAGCGGCCGACCTTCTTGTGCTGGCACTGCGGCAGCACGATGCTCGTCGTCGAGATTCTGGCGCGCACTCCGTCCATTCGCGCACCGCCGAATCCGGCGCATTCGCCATGAGTGCCGTCACACGCCTGTACTCAATCCGCGCGCGGGCCATTCCCATTCATGGCCAGCAGCGCCAGCGTGCGCCCAACGCCACGATCGTGGCGTTCGGGCAACGACGCCTCAGCCAAACCGCACGCATCAGCGCGCACTGCAATCGTTTCGCCGGCAGCCGCCCGCGTTTCTTGAACTCGCTCCACTCCCGGACCCCGAGACCATCTGCCGAATCCCCATAGGTTGAGCGCGTTCTCCAACCACGGCGGCACACGCCGCGGTTTCCTCCATCGAGGTTTGTCCAACACCTGCCCTACGGTCGCTGCCGTGCGCGACATCGCCTCTGATCCGGGCAGGTGTCGAACAACCCTAAACGG
>DAIMZW010000098.1:0-2274 GCA_036733765.1 Steroidobacteraceae bacterium | reverse complement strand
GAGGCGGATTTTTCGAAGATGAGCGATCTGGCCAAGCCGCTGCGGGAAAAGCTCGGCGCGAGCGCCGTGATCGAGGCGCCGCCGGTCGTCTCCGACGTCACAGCGGCCGACGGCACGCGCAAATGGCTGATCGACGTCGGCAATCGCAACGCGGTGGAAACGGTGTTCATTCCGGAGACCAATCGAGGCACGTTGTGCGTGTCGTCGCAGGCGGGCTGCGCCCTGGATTGCAAATTCTGTTCCACCGGCAAGCAGGGCTTCAACCGCAACCTCAGCACGGCCGAGATCATCGGCCAGCTCTGGATTGCATCCCGCGCTTTGGCGCGCGATGCAGGGAGAACGCCTGCGCGTAGCGCCGCGAAAGCGCTCGGCGCCGCACCCAAAACCGAAAGGATCATCAGCAACGTCGTCATGATGGGCATGGGCGAGCCGCTGGCGAATTTCGACAACGTGGTAACGGCGATGCGCCTGATGCTCGACGACAACGCCTACGGCCTGTCGCGCCGGCGGGTGACGCTGTCCACCTCGGGCATCGTGCCTGCGATCGACCGCCTGCGCGACACCTGCCCGGTGGCGCTGGCGGTATCGCTGCACGCGCCCAACGACGCGCTGCGCGACGCGCTGGTGCCGATCAACAGGAAATATCCGCTCGCCGAGCTGCTTGCCGCGTGCCGGCGCTATCTGGACCGCGCGCCGCGCGATTTCATCACCTTCGAGTATGTCATGCTGGAGGGCATCAACGACGGCGCGGAACACGCGCAGCAACTGATCGCCCTGGTGCGCGAAGTGCCATGCAAATTGAACCTGATTCCGTTCAACCCCTTCCCCAATTCCGGTTTCAAGCGCTCGTCGCGCGACGCCATCCGCCGCTTTGCCGAGATCCTGATCTCTGCCGGACTGGTAGTAACCACGCGCAGGACGCGTGGAGACGATATCGACGCAGCTTGCGGCCAACTCGCGGGCAAGGTGGAAGACAGGACCCGGCGCACGCGCCGCGTGGTGGAGATACAGTCATGCTGAGACCGACCGTTGCTGTTGCGCTGTTGATTGCCTGCGGCGCGCTCGCGGGCTGCGCGCAGGCCCCGCCGTCTTCCGCGACTCAGGCGAATACGGTGGAAACCGGCACCCTGACCGGAGCGGTCGGCGATCCGCGCAACCGCGCGCGCATCCACACTGAGCTGGCTTCGGCTTATTTCGAACGCGGCAGCATGGGCGTCGCGCTGGAGGAATTGCGCACCGCGATCGCGGCCGATCCGAGTTACGCCACGGCGTACAGCGTGCTCGGCCTGGTGCACATGGAGTTGCGCGAGAACGACGTCGCGCAGCAGCATTTCGAGCGCGCGCTGAGCCTCTCCCCGAACGATCCGGACATCAACAACAACTACGGCTGGTTTCTGTGCCAGACCGGGCGCGAGCAGCAGTCCATTGCCTATTTCCTCGCGGCGCTGAAGAACCCGCTGTACAACACGCCGGCGCGCTCGTACGTCAACGCCGGGCTGTGCTCTCTGAAGAACAACGAGCGCGATGCCATCGACTACTTCGAGCGCGCGTTGCGCAGCGCGCCCGACAATCTCCAGGCCTTGCTCAACCTGGCATCGGTGCGGTACCAACACGGGCAGCTGGAGGCTGCGCGCGGCTTGATCGGGCGCTTCAACAAGCGGGTCGAACCGACGGCCGAATCGCTGTGGCTGGCGCTGCGCATAGAGCGCAAATTGGGCGACCGGTCGGCCGAAAATGCGCTGGCCGCGCAGTTGCGGCGGCGCTTCGCCGGCTCCCAGGAATACCGGGACCTGCTCCAGGGCAAGTTTGAATGAGCGAAGTGGAACCAGCGGCCGAGCAATCCAGTCCGGGGCGGACGCTGGCGGCTGCCCGCGCCGAACTCAAGCTCAGCCTCGCCGACGTATCGCAGCAGATAAAGTACGGGGTCAAGCAGATCGCGGCCATCGAGGCCGACGACTATGCCAAATTGCCCGGCACGACTTTCGTGCGCGGCATGATCCGCAGCTACGCCAAGCTGGTGCAACTCGACCCCCAACCCCTGCTCGCCGAACTGGGCCGGCGCGATCTCCCGGCTGCGGTCACGGTCGATCTGCGCACCAGCGGGCAGGAGCCATTTATCGAAGGCGGCAAGAAATCGAACCGAATCTATGTTCTTCTGTCTATGGCAGCGCTGCTCGCGGTGGCGGTCGTGGCCTATGAGTGGTACGTCAGTCCGCCGTCGATGGGCGAGATGGTGACGATCACCCCTAAAGTGCGGAAGAGCGAGGTGGCCCA
>DAIMZW010000097.1:0-2451 GCA_036733765.1 Steroidobacteraceae bacterium | reverse complement strand
TGACTTAATTCCCACAACGCGATCACGAATTCGTCGCCACCCAAGCGCGCCACCGTGTCCTCTTGACGCACCGCGGCCACCAAGCGAGCGGCGACCATACTCAGCAGCGTATCGCCCGCATCGTGGCCCAAGGTGTCGTTGATCTGCTTAAACCCGTCTAAATCCAAATACATCACCGCCATAGTGCGCTTGTTCCTGCGCGCATGGGCGATGGCCAACGAAAGTCTGTCCATTAAAAGCCGTCTATTCGGCAGCCCGGTCAGCGCGTCATGCAGCGCCAAGGATTCCAGCGCACGGCTGTAATGATCGAGTTGCTTGTACAACAACCGCACTTCCAGCATGTTGTGAATGCGCGTCGTGACTTCCATCAGGTCAAATGGTTTGCTGATGAAGTCTTTCGCGCCGGAGGTCAGCGCCCGCAGCTTGTGGTCCGGGCTGGCCGTGATCACGAGTATCGGAACATAGCCGTCTATTTCGATTTCCTTCAGGGCTTCCATCACCTGGAAGCCATCCATGCGGGGCATCTGCAGATCGAGCAGGATCAAGTCGTAGCGGTTCTTGAGGTGAAGCTCGCAGACCTCGCCCGGATCCATCGTGGACGTGATGGAAACATAGCCGGAATCGCGCAGCAACCGCTCGAGCAGAAGGACATGGTCTTCCTGATCGTCGACGATCAGAATACTGGCGTTAAGAATATCGGCGGTACTAATCATCACAGGGATCCTGGCATAACTGCGCCGTCAAATACTGTTTCCGCAAGTTCCCGCGCCATGTCCAGCGCATCCATGAACTTGTTGACTTTGACCGGCTTGGTGAGATAGCGGAAGAATCCTGCCTCCAGGCCTTTCTTGATGTCGCCTGGCATGGCATTGGCACTGATGGCAGGCGCCGGTGGGGTAAATTGAGTCCGTGGATGGATTTTGAGCAGCTGTGTTTAGTTATAGCGATCAGGCCCGCCGCTCTCCGTGCGTTATCACACATAAGGCGGAGATTTTATGCAAAGCGTGAAGCAGGGCCAAGGATTAACCGTGACCGGATACGAGTCAACGGCTAACCCGGTTCCGCCCGGCCTCCTTCGCCCGGTACAGCGCCTGGTCAGCGGCGCGCAGAACCTCGGCGGGCGTCGGGCGCTGGCTGTCCGGCTCGGCGACGCCGATGCTCACCGTCACCGACAGCGTCTTGTCGGCCGAGCGCAAGTGGCGCAGCCTGGTTCCGGCCTCCGGGTTTTTCGGCCGATCCTCGCCGCGCACCGCCATCTGGTAGGCGGCGATGTCTGCGCGGATCTTTTCGATGTGCGGCAGGGCCTCGGCCAGCCTGAGCTCGGGAAACAATATGCAGAACTCCTCGCCCCCGTATCGGTACGCCGTGCCGCCGCCTGCCGCCTGCGCCAGGCGGGTGGACACCAACCTGAGCACCTGGTCTCCGATGTCGTGGCCGTGGGTGTCGTTGAAATTCTTGAAATGGTCCACGTCCAGCATCGCGATCGCGTGAACCGGACCGAGCCCGTGCAGCCGCTCTTCCAGCGCGCGGCGGCTGGGCAGGCCGGTCAGCTCGTCGCTGAACGCGAGGCGGTGCGACTCCTGCAGCAGCGACACCAGCAGGATGGCGCCCGCGGCCGTCATGAACGCGCCGAAAGCGCCGGGCGCATCCACCCATTCGCAGGCGATGAAGAACGCCAGCAGCGCACCCGCCTGGCCGATGTCGAGCGGGCGTGTTTCCGTTGCCGGGACCCTCGGCCGTGCCCTGGCCGCGGCGGCGACGAAAGCCGCGGCGAACAGCAGCCGGCCCAGTAGCGGCGTCGGCGGGGATCTGAGCAGCCAGTGCTCGAGCAGGTCCTGCCACACCGTGCCGGACAGGCTGGTGCGGCCGGCGCTCGCGATCCAGGCGACGAACAGGGTTTCCACCACGGCCAGCATGAGCCAGCGATAGTTGAAGTGGTGGGATACGCCGCGCTCGGGCAAAACCAGCGCCAGCAGGAAGTTGAGCGGAACGAGAATCGCGGCTGCGGTGAATACCGCGCGCGCGGCGAAGCTGGCGGCACCGAGCTCGAGCGCGAGGCTGTAGCCGGCAAAGGCGGCGAGCAGCGACGCGAGTGCGATGAATGCGCGGCCGCGATTGAACCACGCCCCCATGCCTGTTCCCAGCAGCAGCACCACATACGGCCCCAGCGTCTTCAAGCCGGAGAGGGAAGGCGGCAGCGTCGGGCCGGCAACCAGCGCGAGCACGGCGGCCAGCAGGATCGCAGCCGGCGCGAGTACAGGCCGAAAGACGCGGAGGACCGAAAGGTTCAACGGCGCACGCGGCGTGTGGCTTCGAGCGTGCCGACTTTTACCATCATGCCCCCTTTTGCCGATCGTTGGAGTGCTTGTTCTGCGCGATATGGTACACCGCCAGCGTGAGCGCAGGAACGTCGCCGATCAAACCGATCCTCACTTACGCACTGCGCCGCGC
>DAIMZW010000096.1:0-2462 GCA_036733765.1 Steroidobacteraceae bacterium | reverse complement strand
GCGCGCTCGGTAACGAGTTTGTCGTCCGGACGCTTGAGCAGGCCGTAGAGCTCGCACGAAGCCTGCTTCTCGACCACGTCGACGATGTCCTCGATCCAGACGAAGTCGCTGGTGCGCGCGGTGACCGTCACATGCGAGCGCTGATTGTGCGCGCCGTAGGCGGAAATCTTCTTCGAGCAGGGGCACAGGCTGGTCACCGGCACCAGGACCTTCATGGTGAAGCGGTGCTTGCCCTGATCGACGTCGCCGATGAAAGTCACCTCGTAGTCCATCAGGCTCTCGACCTTCGATACCGGCGCCGCCTTGTTGACGAAATAGGGGAAATTCATCTCGATGTGGCCCGACTGCGCCTCGAGTTTTTCCATCATCTCGCCCAGCATGCGCTTGAACGTATCGACCGAGATCTCGCGCTCGTGTGCGTTGAGTATCTCGACGAAACGCGACATGTGCGTGCCCTTGAAATGGTGCGGCAGGCGCACGTACATGTTGAAGTTGGCTATGGTGTGCTGCACGCCACCGGAACGCTCGCTCACCTTTACCGGATGGCGGATGGACTTGATGCCGACCTGGTCGATGGCAAGCCGGCGCGTGTCCTGGGAACTTTGAACGTCGGCAATGGCTAGAGGATCACGGGTGTTCATCAGAGAACCCTTCCTGGGACAGTCGCAGCGCGAGCGCCGCAACAACGAGCCGATTTTAACACGATAGCAACGCGCGGCCGGCGCTCAGGCGCCCAGGCGCGATCGTATGGCGGAGAGCAGTCCGGCCTGGTCCAACCCGATCGCAGCCAGCAGCAGGCCGGTATCGCCGTGGTCGATGAACTTGTCGGGCAGGCCCAGGTGCAGCAGCGGTCGCGTCAGCCCGGCGGCGGCAAGACATTCAGCCACCGCACTGCCGGCTCCGCCCATCACCGAACCCTCTTCCACCGTCACCAGCAGTTCATGCTCCCGGGCCAGTTGTTTGACCAGGCCTGCGTCCAAAGGTTTTACGAAGCGCATGTTGGCCACCGTGGCGTCGAGCGCTTCCGCGGCCTCGAGCGCGGGCTTGAGCATGCTGCCGAAAGCGAGGATGGCGATTTTGGCTCCTTGCCGGCGCAACTCGGCCTTGCCTATTGGCAGCGCCTGCATTTCTTTCCTCAGCTCGACGCCCGGGCCGGCCCCGCGCGGATAGCGCACCGCCGCCGGCGTGCTCAGTTGGAATGCGGTGTAGAGCATCTGCCGGCACTCGTTCTCATCGGCGGGCGTCATCACCGTCAGATTGGGAATGCAGCGCAGGTAGGCGAGATCGAACGCACCGTTGTGCGTGGCGCCGTCGGCGCCGACCAGCCCGGCACGGTCGAGCGCGAACACCACCGGTAGATTCTGGATCGCCACGTCGTGGATTAGCTGATCGTAGGCGCGCTGCAGAAAAGTCGAATAGATCGCCACCACCGGCTTCATGCCCTCGCAGGCCAGCCCCGCGGCAAAGCTCACCGCGTGCTGCTCGGCGATGCCGACGTCGAAATAGCGCTCCGGGTATTCCTGCGCGAAACGCACCAGGCCCGAGCCTTCGCACATCGCCGGAGTGATGCCGATCAGGCGTTTATCCAGCGCGGCCATGTCGCACAGCCAGTCGCCGAAAATCTGCGTGTAGGAGGGCTTGCCGCCCGGCTTGCCGCCGACGATGCCGGCGTCGGGCTGAAACTTGGAAACGCCGTGGTAGAGCACCGGATCGACCTCGGCCAGCTTGTAACCCTGGCCCTTCTTGGTCACCACATGCAGGAACTGCGGGCCTTTCAGCTCGCGGATGTTCTTCAGCGTCGGGATCAGCGAGTCCAGATCGTGGCCGTCGATCGGACCGATGTAGTTGAAGCCGAACTCCTCGAAGATCGTGGAAGGCAAGGCCATGCCCTTGGCATGCTCCTCGACGCGCCGAGCCAGCTCCCACAGCTGCGGCACCTTGCCTAATACCCGCTCGCTCGCCTTGCGCGCCGCCCCATACAGCCCGCCCGAGAGCAAGCGCGCCAGGTATTTATTGAGCGCGCCCACGGGCCGCGAGATCGACATATCGTTGTCGTTGAGAATCACCAGCAGGTCGGTGTCCATGACGCCGGCGTTGTTCAGGGCCTCGAAAGCCATGCCGGCCGACATGGCGCCGTCGCCGATGATCGCCACCGCGCGGCGGTGTTCGCCTTGCAGCCTGGCCGCCTGCGCCATGCCCAGCGCCGCGGAAATGGAGGTGCTGGAGTGCGCCGTGCCGAAAGTGTCGTATTCGCTTTCCGCGCGCCGCGGAAAACCGGAGATGCCGCCTAGCATGCGCAGTCTGGCCATGGCCTCGCGCCGCCCGGTGAGAATCTTGTGCGCGTAGGTCTGGTGGCCCACGTCCCACACCAGCCGGTCGTCGGGGGTATCGAACACGTAATGCAGCGCGATGGTAAGTTCCACCGTGCCGAGATTGGACGACAGATGCCCGCCGGTCTGGCT
>DAIMZW010000095.1:0-2469 GCA_036733765.1 Steroidobacteraceae bacterium | reverse complement strand
ATCGCGATTAGCGGCGCGCATTTCGTCGGCCATCTGCTGCGCCACCTCCTGGCGCAACTCCAGCCCAGTGCTCACCGCGGCTTGAAGATGGTGGCCGGCATACATGTCACTCAGGATGCGCGCCTGACGCTCGTCGAATGGTGGTCTGCCGACGCTCTTGAGCGACAGGTTCGGCACCGCCACCCTGCCCTGAAACGCAAGCGGCAATGCATCGGTGAACGCGATGGGCAAGGCGCTGGCGGCGGTGCCCAGCAGGCTATCGGATAGCCGCGCGAGAAAGCCGGAGCGGTAGTTGCGCGCTGCGTTGGAGGGTTGGCCGAGCTCGATGCTGTCCTGAGTTTCGAAATGGCTGCGCGACAGATCGTCCGTGCCGGCGAACGGGATGAACGCCACCTGGCGCTGCAGGTACATCGCACCGATGCTGTCGCGCACGGCGGGCGCGAGCGCCCAGTTGGCATCCAGAGCCAGCGCGCCGGTGCTGGATGCGGGCTCCGGCCTCGCGATCGCGATACTCGGCCGCGCCTCGTAATAGTAGCCGCTCGAATATGGGATCAGCAGACTGCTCGAGTCGTAGCCCCCGCGCAGGAACACCAACAGAAAGCGCGGTCCGCTGGTCGGCGCGGCATACAGGCGGCCGGCAACGCCGATGCTCGCGAGCGCGGCGCCGCCGAGTTGTAACAGGTCACGGCGGTTCATGGTGGCTCCTGCGCCTTACTCATAGCTGAAGTCCGGCGATGCAAGCAGAAACGTGTTCCACTCCTGCTGCGAATTGGCGCGATTGAGCGCATCGCGCGTGCCCGCCGCGAGGAACGGCGCGACCGCCTCAAAGTACAAGCGGTTAGAAAGCTGCGGGAAACCGGTCGTGGTCGCGGCGCTGCCGTCCTCGGGGTCGAACAGACCTGCGTTGCCCGAGCCGATCGCGCGCGCAATCTCGAAGCGGCGACTCATCTGGCCGGAACTGGCCCAGCTCAGCTCGGTCAGCGCATAGCCGTCGGGGGTCGCTCGGCCATAGGGCGCCTCACCGAGGCCATTGAGCCAGTTGAGCAGCGGCCGGGAATTGACGATCGGTCTGCCGTCGTAGGCAAAGCGAACTGCGGAGACCACGTAGCGCGTCGGATCCTTGAATTTGCCGCCCAGCGCGGCCTCGAACTCCCGGGCCAGGAACATGGTGCGCAGCACCGCTGCAAGGTCGCCGTCGGTGCGCACAAAAGTCTGCGCCATGCGCGCGAGCAGCTGTGGCGGCGGATCGTCGGCGACGAAATAGATCGCGAGCTGGCGCGAGATGAAGCGGGCGCAGGCGGGCTGATGGACGATCAGCCTGACGGCGTCCTCGACCTCGCCGAAGCCGCTGCCCTCGACGGTCTGGCCCAGCAGTGTCTTGGGGCCGAAGTCGTGCCGCGCCGGATTGAACTCAAAGGCACCGGCGCGGCGATACAGCCGCTGCCATTCGGCCTTCAGCCGCGGCGGATCGCCGACGTTGATGCCCACCCCGGTCAGCACGCGCGCGAGCTGCTGTACGTCCTGCTGCGTGTAGCCGCCATCGACGCCAAGCGTGTGCAGCTCCATGAGCTCGCGCGCGTAGTTCTCGTTGATGTGCCCTGCGGCATTCTGGTTGTTGTCCAGGTACTGCAGCATCGCCGGATGCTCGAGGGTCGCGAGCACCAGATCGTAGAAGTGACCGAGCGCGTACGGTCGGACGGCGTGCTCCTCATAGTCGCCAATCAACCAGCGCAGATTGGCCTTGTACTGGTGCACGTTGAAGTGATTGAGCCAGAACCAGACCATTTGCTCCTGCAGCTGCGAGGGCGAGTACAGCGCGCGCAGCAGGTCGCGGCGCACGGCCTGGTAAGCGAGCTTGTTACCGCGGTCATTGACGGCCTTGCGCGCCTGTTCCTTGTCGGGGCCATCGGGCATTGCGTTGATGGTCTGGTACTGTGCATTGACCTCAGCGAGCCATCGCGCAGGATCGGAGTGCGAGACCTCCATGGCATCGATCTGCGCCGCGATCGGCGCCGGCAGGGCGCTGTCGCGCGCCGCCAGCTGGAGCTCGAGAAAGCGCTCGCGCCCAAGGCTGCGGTATTCGGTGACACTGGCGCTGTCGAGGCCGAATTCAACACGCTCCAGCCACAGCACATCCTCGCGGTGCAACACCGGCAACACCGGCGCGGTGGCCGCGCTCGACCCGGTTCTGGATGCGGGCGCGCTGCAGGCGAGCAGCAGCAGGGCACTCAGTGTCGCCAGAAACGATTTGGTCAAGAGGGATCATTCCTTAGCGTGTGTACGGCATAACGGCAGCCGCGACAGCGCGTTGACAGCCGCGCCACACTGAACCGATACCATATAGGGTGCCGCCAATACGGTGAGCGGGAGTGCCGATGACTGCAACGGTTCTGTGGGCGGCCCTCGGCGCGGTGCTGGCGCGGCTGTGCTTCGCGCTCTAGGATGAGCGCCATGATCCGCCATACCGGT
>DAIMZW010000094.1:251-2477 GCA_036733765.1 Steroidobacteraceae bacterium | reverse complement strand
ATCCACGATGTGCTCGAGCGGACCCGTGACCAGCATGCGGCGCACCGCGGGGTCGCGCGCGGATACGCGCGCCATCTTGTTCAGGACGGTGAAGCCGCGGTAGATCTTATCGCGTGGAGTTCGATTGGCTTCGATGGATCGGGCGAGGTACTGGCCGAAGCGGCTGTAGAGAAAGTAATCGTCGTTCCCGACCTGGAAGCGCGCTTCGGCGAAAAAATCGGGAAAGTTCTTCTCGAGATACTGATTAACGTGCTGAAGACGGGGCCCAGGTTCGCTGGTAGCGGACGCTTTGCGCTTCTTCATTGCAGTCTGGCCACACCTCTATCGCAACGCGGGCGCACCATAGGGCACAACCCTTTGAGTTGCAATAGGACAGCGCGCCAGCTGCGAACTGACGTCTACTTCGCCTGGCCGCGATGCGGCTTGGTTTTCTTGGGCCGCGAAGGCATTCGCCGCTCGACCACGCCCGCGGCGAGCGGCCGTCCCTTCACGCGTACCCGCTGCAGACGCTCAAGCACCTCCGGGGGCATGCCGGCGGGCAGCCGCACAAAGGTGTGATCCTCCTGGATATCGATGCCGTTGATCTGCGAGCCATCCAGATCCGCCTCATTCGCGAGCGCACCGACGATATTGCCCGGCTGCACGCCATGCGCGCGGCCGACCTCCAGCCGATAGGTCTCCTGAGGCCCAAAGCGCGAGCCCTTGCGGCCGGCGTGGCGAGGCCGTTCGGCTCGATCCTCGTGCGCGGCCGGTGCTGGCGCGGACTCGCCCTGCGCGCGCTTGCCGCTCAGGATCAGGGGCGTACTGCCCTGTGCCAGGCTGGCCAGTGCCGCTGCCACATCGACAATATCGGCGCCGCTCTCGCGTGCGAAATCCTCGACGACCCCGCGGTAGGCACTCGAGGCGCCGCTGTTCAGGGCGCTCGCCACGCGCTCCTTGAAACGAGCGACGCGGCGTTGGTTGACATCATCGAGGGTCGGCAGATTCATCGCCTCGATCGGCTGGCGCGTCGCGCGCTCTATGGCGCGCAACATGTTGCGTTCGCGCGGCGCGATGAACAGGATCGCCTCACCGCTGCGGCCCGCCCGGCCGGTGCGCCCGATGCGATGCACGTACGATTCCGTGTCGTGAGGCACGTCGAAATTCACCACATGCCCGATGCGGTCGACGTCCAGGCCGCGCGCCGCGACGTCCGTGGCAACAAGAATGTCGATAGCGCCAGATTTCAACTGCGTAATGGTTCGTTCGCGTTGCGACTGCTGCAGGTCGCCGTTGAGTGCCGCGGCAGAGAAACCGCGGGCGATCAGCCGTTCGGCGAGCTCCACGGTGGACTGCTTGGTGCGCACAAACACCAGCATGGCATCGAAGCTCTCCACTTCGAGGATGCGCGTGAGGGCATCGAGCTTGTGCATGCCGCTCACGAGCCAGTAACGCTGATGGATATTGGTGGCGGTCGTGGTCTTGCTCTTGATCGTGATCTCGCGCGGTGCGCGCAGATGCCGCTGCGAGATCTGCCGGATCGCCGCCGGCAATGTGGCGCAGAACAGCGCGACCTGCTTGTCGCGCGGTGTGCGCGACAGAATGGCCTCGATCGCGTCGATAAATCCCATGGCCAGCATCTCGTCGGCTTCATCCAGCACCACGAAGCGGATGCCTTCCAGCGCCAGCGTGCCGCGCTCGAGATGATCCATGATCCGGCCAGGCGTGCCGACAATCACATGCGTGCCGCGTTTGAGTGCATTGAGCTGCGGCGTATAGCTCTGGCCACCGTATATGGGCAGCACGTGGAAGCCGCGCAGATGCGCGGCGTATTTCTGAAACGCCTCCGCGACCTGGATTGCGAGCTCACGCGTGGGAACGAGTACCAGTGCCTGGGGTGCACGCTGCGCCAGGTCGAGCCGTGAGAGCAATGGCAACGCAAAGGCCGCCGTCTTGCCGGTACCGGTCTGAGCCTGACCCAGAAGGTCGGCCCCGCTCAGCAGCACGGGTATGGTCGCAGCCTGGATCGGCGTTGGGGATTCGTAGCCGACATCCCTCAACGCCTGCACGACGGCCTCGCTAAGCCCGAGATCGGCAAAAGAGACCGCAGCGGGAGAGTCGACAGGTTCCATAGGAAGAGCGGCAATGTAACGGGGCCGCAGTGTAGCGGCTCGCGTCGCATCGCGTATGACTGCCCGGCCGCGAACGGCGGAGCCAGCAGCCTCTCGAGCACATGGGGTCCCGGCT
>DAIMZW010000094.1:0-241 GCA_036733765.1 Steroidobacteraceae bacterium | reverse complement strand
CGCGATACCCGGTAAAAGGGGTCAGCCGAAAGGCATCGCGGGGTTCGATTCTACTCGTGGCTTGGCGAGGTGCCGTAGGACGGAAGATAGGTGCGGGGATGCGAGGACGCCGACGCGGGAGGGGCGACGCAGCGTGAGCGGGTCAACGTGACCCGCTCAATAGGCATTGCCATGGCGGAACACGATCAGCGCGGTCTTGAGCAGGATCTTAAGATCGAGCCAGAATGATGCGTTACGGATG
>DAIMZW010000093.1:0-2525 GCA_036733765.1 Steroidobacteraceae bacterium | reverse complement strand
GAAAGCCGTGCAACATAGACGAGTGGCCGGCGTCCGAAAGCCGCCAAGGAAGGAACCCGCGGAGGTGATGCGCGGAGGGCGCCGCGGACTCGGCTATGGAGATTTGGCTGAGGCGGAAGGTGGGAGTGCGGGTGCGCAGAACCCTTCGAGGCGGTTGATGACGCGCCCGGCAGACAGCAGCAGCCGGGTTTGCTGGTCGAGATTATCGTAGAAAGTAGCAATTGCGGGCTGGCTTCGATGACGGGACGGCGCATCTGAGCGAGCATGGTCGCGGCCGGTCCGCAACCAGCGCCGGGCGAGGTTGTCGCTGTGTGGTGGCGGCACTGCGATCACGGTCATGACGTGTCGATCCTGATGGCGACGACCGGACCGGTTGGCCGATGACGCGGCGTCGAGGCGGGCTCGAAAGTTTCGATAATGATCATGCGCCCACCGCAGCATGGGCAGGGATGCGAAGGGGTTGGTGGCTCGCTGGGGCCGGCGGCACCCGCATCGGCATTGCGGTCTTGCGGCACGCCGATGAGCTCGCGGGCGCGCGCGATGTTGTCGGCGCAGGAGGGTCTGGCGAGCAGGCCGTAGTGGCGGATGCGGTGGAAGCCCTTGGGCAGGACGTGGATCAGGAAACGGCGGATGAACTCATCGGTGGCGAGCGTCATCCGCTTGTATCGGGCGCGGCCGTCGGCGCGATAATCCTTGTAGCGGAAGGTGACGCCGTCTTCGTTGAACGCGATCAGCCGGCGGTTGGAGATGGCGACGCGGTGGGTGTAGCGCGCCAGATAGGCGAGCACCGCCTTGGGGCCGCCGAACGGGGGCTTTGCATAGACGTACCACTTGATCCTGCGCAGCGGCGCCAGGTAGGCGGCGAAGGCCTTGCGCTCGGTGAGATGTGCATGCTGGCCGGAGAATGTGAGCTTGCCGGCCTTGTGGGCGGCGAGGAGCTTGGCAAGCATCCGCCCCTGGAACAGCGCGGTGAGCACGGGCACCGGCAGCAGGAAGCGGGGCTGGCAGGACAGCCATCGCTTGCCATCCAGGGCGATGCCGCCGCCCGGCACGATCATGTGCACGTGCGGGTGATGGGTCATGGTCGAGCCCCAGGTGTGGAGCACGGCGGTGATGCCGATGCGGGCGCCCAGATGCTCGGGATCGGCCGCGATCGTCAGCACGGTCTCGGATGAGGCCTTGAACAGCAGGTCGTAGACCACGGCCTTGTTCTGATAGGCGATGGCGGCGATCCGCCCCGGCAGCGTGAACACGACATGGAAGTACGGCACCGGCAGCAGCTCGGCCTCGCGCTCGGCCAACCATTCCCTGGCGGCGGCGCCCTGACACTTCGGGCAATGCCGGTTACGGCAGCTGTTGTAGGCGATGACCTCATGGGTGCAGTCTTCGCAGCGCATGACATGGCCGCCCAGCGCCGCCGTGCGACAGCGCTCGATGGCAGTCATCACCTTGAGCTGATCGAGGCTGACATGGCCGGCATTGGCTTGACGCCACGCCGGCCCGCGGTCGCGGAAGATATCCGCGACCTCCAGCGCTGGACGGGACACGGCGCCGTTACGTCGGCGGCTGGTCCTTCCCGTTCTTCCCGGGGGTCAGCGGCGTGAGACGATCGAGCGGGCTCATGACCGCGCGGATCACGTTGGTGGCGACATGCGCGTAGAGCGCGGTGGTATCGAGCCTGGCATGTCCGAGCAAAACCTGGATAAAACGCACATCGGTTTTCTGCTCAAGCAGGTGGGTGGCAAAGCTGTGCCGCAAGGTGTGCGGCGTTACCCGCTTCTTGATCGCGGCCATCTCGGCGGCGGCGTGAACCGCGCGATTGAACTGCCGCGTCGTCATCGGCAGCATCGGGTCCTGGCCGGGGAACAGCCAGACCGCCGGATGGGCGATGCGATACCAGTCGCGCAGCAGCTCCAGCAGCTTTGGTGAGAGCATCGCAAAGCGATCCTTGCGGCCCTTGCCCTGCTCGATCCGCAGCAGCAGGCGCTCGGAGTCGATGTCCGACACCTTCAGCGCCACCACCTCGGAGACCCGCAGACCCGCCGCGTAGGCGGCACTCAGCGCGGCCTTGTACTTCGGTCCGGGGGCGGCCTCCAGCAGCCGCGCCACCTCCTCGGGGCTCAAGACCGCCGGCATCTTGCGCGGCTCCCGCACGAAGGTGAGGTGCCGTGCCATCTCGGGGCGGTCGAGCGTCACGGTGAAGAAGAAGCGCAGCGCCGCAACCGAGCTGTTGATGCTCGGCGGCCGCACGCCGGTCTGGGTCTGATGCAGCTGGAAACGGCGAAGATCCTCAGCCACGGCCGTATCCGGCGCGCGGCCGAGAAAGGCTGTGAACGTCCTGACGTGCCGGATATAGTCGGCGCGCGTCTTCTCGACGAAGTTGCGCACCGTCATGTCTTCGATCATGCGCTGGCGCAACGGGCTGATTGGTTTATCACTCATCGGGGTACTCCTGTCCTGAGGTGAAGGGTGTTTGACCCCTCGATTCTCAAGACAGGACGCCCGGCTTGTCACCGTCTGCCGCT
>DAIMZW010000092.1:0-2540 GCA_036733765.1 Steroidobacteraceae bacterium | reverse complement strand
GCGCTGGTGTCTCGCCGTCGAACTGAATTTGCCGGCGACCCGTCCCAAGCGTGGACAGCGGGTTGTGCAGCCGCACGCCCTCGCCTGCATGAAGCTGGTGGTTTATACGTCGATGCTGGAAGGAGAAGTTAATTAAAGAGCCAGCTCGCCCGTAAGCTCGGCTGACATTTAATGCAGATCGATCGACTACTCGAGTTGCATCACGCTTCGCGCGTAGATCAGATCGGGGCCGCGCTCAATGCGATGGAGCGGCTGCCCGAGGAGCAGCACTTGGCCGTTGCCCTGGTCCTTATCGAGGGCTTGCCGTACAAGGAAGCCGCGCAGATCATTGGAGTACCCATGGGCACGCTGACCAGCCGGCTCGCGCGCGGCGGCGAAGCCCTGCAGGAGCTGCTGGAGCCGGGAGACATCGAATGAACACCAATATTCCGGACGAGCTGTTGACCGCCTACGTCGATGGGGAGTTGGAGGGAACCGAGCGCGCCCGGGTCGAACGGGCGATTGCTCACGATGCTCGACTCGCTCAGCGCGTAGCGCAGCAGCGCGCGCTGCGCGGACGCTTGCGCAAGGCCTTTGACGGAGCGCTACGCGAGCCACTGCCACAGCGCCTGGTCAACGCGGCCAAGCTCGAGGGCCGCTCGGGTCCCGCGCAGATCATTGATCTGGCCCGCGTTCGGGCCGAGCGGGCACGGCGCCCCGAACGGCGTCGCATTCCGATCCCAAGCCGCACCGCCGTGGCAATGACCGCCAGCCTCATCGTGGGCTTGGGCGCGGGGCTATTGATTGAGCATCTGATCGCCGGCGCGAGCCTGACCGAATACCGCGACGGCACGCTGCTCGCGAGCGGCTCGCTTAATCACGCCTTGAACGAACAGCTCGCCAGCGCGACGCCCGGTTCGGGCGCGGTGCACATCGGCTTGAGTTTCCGCGCCAAATCCGGGGGCTATTGCCGCACGTTCATGCTCGGCAGCAACCGCGACCTCGCCGGCTTGGCCTGCAAGGAACAGCAACAGTGGCGCATCCTGACTCTGCTCGGCGCCGATACACCCAACGCGCCGCGCAGCGCTCAGGCCTACCGCATGGCCGGTTCGGCGATGCCCGCACCGCTACTGCAGGCGGTCAACGAACACATCAGCGGCGAGCCGCTGGATGCGGCCGCCGAGGCCAAGGCTCGGCGCAGCGGCTGGCACTAAGGTGAAACGGTAGCCGGCCTCCGCTGCTCGGCGTTGCGTTGCGTCTCGTAGCGCTTACCGAGCAGGTAGCCGACCGGAAACCAGATGACCGACACCAGCACGCCAAATATGGCCAGTCCGGTCACCCCAAAGGGCAGGATCAGGGAACTGAGCCATGCCGAGCTGACGTCGCCGAAACGGTAGATGACCGTATCGATTACGTTCTTGGCCTTGTACCGGCTCTGCTGATCGACCACGGTGAACAGCATCTCGCGCGTGGGCTTGGCCACCGCGTATTCGGCCACGCGGCGCACGATCTGCAGACCGCCGAGGATCAGCAGCGCCGGCGAGAACGCGATCGCCAGAAACGCGAACACCATGATGAACGGGTTGAGCAGCAGCCCGAATTTGACGCCAAAGCGCGCGATGATCCGGCCGGTTCCGAACAGCTGAATCAATACCGCGATGCTGTTGACCGACAGATCGATCATGGCGTACGCCTGGGTGCGCGCTTCCCGGCTACTGAAGGCCTTGGTGATCAGCTCGCCGAGCTGGAAATAGACGATGGTGGAGATCCAGGTCATCAACAGCAGGAACAGCGCCAGCAACAGCAGGTACCTCGAGCGCAGCAGCAGCCGAAAGCCATCCAGCGGATTGCCCCCCAGGCGATGATCCAAACTCGTGCGCTGCCCCTCGCCGCCGGCTGCCAGTAGCTTCTGCTTTTCCTGCGCCAGCAGCCGCACCAGCACCGCCGTGGCGATGAAACCGGCAGCGGAAATCAGCATCAGGTCGTTGTTGCCGATGCGCTTGGCCAGAAAGGTCGCCAGCGCCGGGCCGACGATGCCGCCGACGGTGCCCCCGGCGGCGATGAACCCGAACAGGCGTTTGGCCTGACTGCGCGAGAAGATGTCGGCCATGAAGGTCCAAAACACCGAAATGATGAGCATATTGAAAGTGCTCACCCAAACGTAAAACGCCGCTGCAATCCATCGCTCCTGGTAGCGGGCGCCGGTGAACAGTGCGTAGAACACGAGGATCGTGAGCGCGACAAAGCCGTACACCCAGGGCAGGAACATGGACAGCTTGATGCGCGCTGCGAGCCCCGCATACAGCGGCGCGAACAGGAAGCTCGCGACAAAGGTGGCCGTGAACAGCTCCTGTATTCGATCCATGCCATAGACCGTGCCCATGGCGTCGCGCACCGGCTTGACGACCGAATAGCTGCCAAAGAGAAAAAAGAAATACAGCATGCTCAGGATGACGGCTTTGAGCTCGTAGGGCTCGATGGCAGCCACGGCGCGCAACAGGCGGGCGAATATGGACGGAGGGTGCGTGGCTGCCATGAGTCTCCTAGTCTGCCAGCTTCGC
>DAIMZW010000091.1:0-2560 GCA_036733765.1 Steroidobacteraceae bacterium | reverse complement strand
TGCAGCCAGGTGAGCGCGTCGCTGATGTCGTCGTGCTCGAAGCCGGCGGCGGTAAGCTTGCGCGCCAGCGCATCTTGATCGGGATAGAGGTCGGTCTGGTAGTAGTTCTCGAACAGGTAGACGAGTATGTCGAACATTCTTGTGGGCGGCCCCTTAGGGAAATTCGATATGGATTGCGTCGCGGGGGGCGGGCGCCGCTGATCCGAGCGAGAACAAAGCGCTGCGAGGACTAATGACCATCAATACTGCCACTCCTGATAGTCGAGATACCTCAATCGGAGCCTCGTTAGGAGGTTCTCTGGTACAGCCCGCCGGGCAGGCTCGCGACCTTGCCCTCGAGCTCTAATTGCAACAGCATGGCCGATACCGCGGCCGCCGTCAAGCCGCTTCTCGCGCACAGCGTGTCGATATCACAGGGGTCGTAGCCCAGGTGTGCGAGCAATCCGGTGACCTCCGGATCCGCGGCCGCAGGCGGCGCTGCAAACCCTTTCATTCCCAGTTCCTGCAGCAGGTCCTGCGCGCTTTCCACCAGCTTTGCGCCTTGCTTGATGAGCGCGTGGCAGCCCTTCGCGTGCGGCGAGTGTATCGATCCCGGAATGGCGAACACGTCGCGCCCCTGCTCGGCGGCGAACCGGGCGGTGATGAGCGAGCCCGAGGCGAGCGCCGCCTCCACTACCAGGCAGCCGCGCGCAAGGCCCGAGATGACGCGGTTGCGCCGCGGAAAATTGCTGCCATGCGGTGGCGTGCCCAGCGCAAATTCGCTCACGATCAGCCCCTCGCGCGCGATGCGCTCGCCCAGCGCCCGGTTGCGTTGCGGATAGAGGATGTCGGCGCCGGTGCCGAGCACCGCGATGGTGGAGCCCGTCCCCTCCAGCCCGCCGCGGTGCGCCGCGGCGTCTATGCCCAGCGCCAGTCCGCTGACGATGGTGAGGCCGGCGGCGCTGAAAGCGCGCGCAAACTGTTCCGCGTTGCTTATCCCCTGGGGCGTGGCATTGCGGCTGCCGACCACGGCAAGGCCTGGGCGCGCGAGCAACTCGCGCCGGCCGTGCAAGTACAGCAGCGCGGGCGGATCCGGGGTTTCGAGCAGCGGCTGCGGATAATCACCGTCGGCGAGCGTGAGGACGGCATGGCCGTCCGCCGCTGCCCATTCGAGCGCGGCATCGACCGCGGGAGAGTCAAGATCGGAGAGTATGCGCCCGGCAATCTCGGCGGAAACAATTCTTGCGAGCGCGCCGCGGCCGGCGGCCAGGACTTGCTGCGGCAGGCCGAAGGCGGTCAGGAGCCGCCTCAGGCTTTGGCCGCCCAGCCCCGGCACCAGGCTGAGCTTGATCCACGCAGCGAGCTCAGCATCGTGCTGCATTGTGTTCCGGGTTGGCCAAATTGGGGATTGGGGACGGGTACGCCCCCTTTTCCTTACTGCGTGTCAGGGGGTGGTCACCACGTCGTCGATCAGCACCGGGCGGCTCGCCGACATCACCAAGGCGTAGGAAACCCGGTCGAAGGTGCGAAATACGAAGACGAGGCCGTAACGCTCGTCAGGCAGCTTGGTCGCCTCGACCTTGTCGGCGCCGAACCATTTGCGACTGGGCGTCCTCTCCAGATTGGTGCGGCCCAGGCGCAGAAGGGCGAGCACATGGCCGGGCTCGAGTCCATCGCTCCTGCCCTTGTTGAGTGTAACGACGTTTTGCGGACCGGTCTCGCGCAGTCCGCCGCGGGTGGCGATGATGCGGCCATTAATCGACGCAGTGGGCGCATGCGGCGCGTAGTTGTTGAGCGTGATCGGTCCGGCGGCGACCAGCCGGTCGCCCTTGCCGATCTCCTGCTGGGCGGCGAAGATTTCTATGGTTGCAGGATCGCCGGTCTTGATCACCTTGCTGTCGCCGAGAAACACGGCTTCGTAACCGAGCGTCTTCTGGCTGTCAGGATCGATGAGGGGATTGCCCGGGCGATAGATCTGCCACAGGCTGTCGAGTTTTGCGTCCTTGATGCCGCTGACATAGGCCACGTCACCCGAGCCCAGGTAGACGCGGTCGGCCTGCGCGGCGATGATGCGCGGCGCTCGGTCCAGGCCATCTGGCTCGATCACTAATGGCCGCGACAGGAAAGGTTCGATAACCCTGGGCGGAATGCTGGGAACGGCCTGCTTGCTGGTGTCTTCGGAGCGCACGCGCGGCGACAGCCTGACCGTGTCGCCCATCCTGAGTTCGGGCTGCTGCCCGGAGCGGTCGAGCACAATGACATCGCCGGGGTAGATCCAGTGGGGGTTTTTAATCTCGTCCTGGTTCAGCTTCCACATCTCCGGCCAGCGCCACGGATCCTTGAGAAACTTTGCGGCAATGCTCCACAGCGTGTCGCCGGGCACGACGATGTAGCGATCCGGCACGTTGTCCTGCAGCTTGACGTCCGATCGCTGCTGCGCCATGAGGGACGTAGCCGCCAGCGTCGCGGCCAGCATGGCGAATATGATAGACTTGCGCATAGGAGCCTCGAACCTATCTAAATAGAGGGCTGAATCATATAAAGTCTAGCACGCTTTTTACAGACTTCATTAAATTTAGCA
>DAIMZW010000090.1:0-2689 GCA_036733765.1 Steroidobacteraceae bacterium | reverse complement strand
GCGCCAGCGTCGAGCGAGATCGCGAATCGATCCACGCGCCGCTCAGAGGACCCACTACGCCGACCTACTACAATGCCAACTCGGTAGGCGGCAGCGTCAGCTACGAGCTTGATCTCTGGGGGCAGATTCACAACGAGGTCTCTGCCGGCGAGGCCGATGCCGCTGCGTCCGCCGCGGATCTTGAGAATGCTCGCCTGTCGCTGATCGCGCAGCTGGTCGACGATTACATTCAGCTGCGCAGCCTCGACCGCGACAGCGCGATCCTCGATGAGACGGTGAGGGCCTATTCGCACGCGCTCAGCCTCACCGAGCAGCGCCACGATGCCGGCATCGCGCCAGGCCTCGACGTCTCGCAGGCGCAAACCCAGCTCAATGCCGCGCGTTCCCAGGCCGCGCAGACCCTCGCTCAGCGCGCGTTGATGGAACACGCAATTGCGGCGCTGCTCGGCGTCTCGGCCTCGACCTTCTCGATCAAGCCGCAGATCGTCGCCATCACACTTCCGCAGATTCCGACCGGCGTCCCCACCACGCTGCTCGAGCGCCGCCCGGATATCGCCGGCGCGCAGCGGCGCATGATTGCGGCCAATGCCAATATCGGGGTCGCGCGTGCGGCGTATTTTCCCGCCCTCACGCTCGGCGCTCAGGGCGGCTTCCAAAGCACCACCCTCTCGAACTGGCTGAGCGCGCCGAGCGCGTTCTGGGCGGTCGGACCGAGCGCGCTGCTCAGCGTGTTTGACGGCGGCCTGCGCCGGGCGCAGGTCGCCCAAGCGCGCGCCGAGTTCGACGCCTCCGCCGCGAATTACCGCAGCACCGTCGTTAACGCCTTTCAGCAGGTCGAAGACAGCCTCGCCACACTCAATCATTACCACGACGCCGCTCTTGACGAGAAGGCCGCAGTCGACGCCGCGCAGCGTACGCTGAACCTGTCCATGGCGCTCTACAAGCAGGGTGCAATCGACTATCTCACCGTCGTTACCTCCCAGACCGCCGTCCTGCAGACCGAGTTGGAGGCACTCAGTCTCGATACCCTGCAGCTGCGCGCCAGCGTCGACCTGATCCGTGCGCTCGGCGGCGGGTGGGAGGATTCCGCGCACGCGATGTCGCGTCCGCCAGCCTGATCGAGAATTGGATCGACGAGGCGGAGCATCGCACGTGGTTCCTCTACACCGAGTGGCTATACGCGGGCGGGGATCCGTAACGCCGCATGGGCTCGATGCATACCGCTCTGAACCCTACCACATTCCGCCGAGAGCCACGGTGATCGCCTCGCCGTTCACGCCCCCGGCAGCGTCGCCGCACAGGAACGCGATCACCTGCGCGACCTCGCGCGGCTCCAGCACCCGGTTCTGCGGGTAGATGGCGGCGCGCTCGCGCCACACCTGCTCGACGCTGATGCCGCGCCGTTCGGCCTCCGTCTTCGCCGAGCGCTCGGCCATTGCCGTGCGCACCCAACCAGGCAGCACTGCGTTGGATGTGACTCCGAAAGGTCCGGCGTCCTGGGCGACCGCACGTGCGAGCCCGATAACGCCATGCTTGGAGGCGGTGTACGCGCTTCCCGAGCGTTCCGCTTTCTCGCCGGCGGTCGAACTGGTGAAAACGAGGCGGCCGAATCCGCGCTTGCACATGCCGCCTACCGTCAGCCGCGCGAGCTCGAATGGGCCGTCGAGGTTGATGCGCATCGTCTCGCGCCAGACCTCGGGATCCTGTTCCCACACGAGCCGCTCGTGGGCCGAGCCGATGCCGTGGTTTACGACCAGCACGTCAATCGGCCCCAGTCGTCGCTCGGTTTCGGCAACGGCCAGGGCGCAGCCCTCGGCGGTGCCGAGGTCGGCCGTGACGTACTCAAGGCCAACGGCCGCTAGTTCCGTCGCACTGCGCGACACGACCATCACGCGCGCTCCCGCTGCCGACAGCAGCAGCGCCGCCTCGCGCCCGATCCCCCGGCCGCCGCCCGTTACCAGCGTCACACGTCCGTTCATCAGTCAGCTCCCGTATTCGTGTTCGTGGAATCGTCCCACTCTGGGCTGGCGCGCGCAATCGTTCCAACAAAATCTCGACCTTCTTTGCATCTGGATCGCGCATCAATGCGTACAGCCGTCGCGAAGCCTCGGAACCGGGCCCGGTCCGCGATTAACCTCTCAAAATGTTGTGCACGACTGGCTCACAGACCGCATTCGCATGTTCTTCCAAATCAGCACAATCGCTCGTCGCCAGCGACGCCTTTACCTAGTGTCAAGATTCGCTACATTGATTAGCGCTCCGGTTCTGGTGCAAGTGCGGCCACGCAAGACGGCTGGAATCTCGTCCTTGCGATCGACAAGCTTAAGCGTGCGCCCGATCCCATGGCATCTTCAATGACCGCTCGCGAGGTAATGCCATTTGCCTCGAATGGAGAGGTACGTCTCGTCGGTGCGCCAGGAAGTACCGACGGGTCGAGAGAATCGGTTCCAGCGCTTCTCATATTCCGGCACGTACCGGGTTACCCATCGCAGGATTGTGCTGTGGGCTACCATGACCCCGCGCTCCGCCATCATGGCAACGAGGTCGCGATAGCTCAGCCGATAGGTGATGTACCAGCGAACGCGAAGACCGCGCAAAAGCGACTAAGAGATCAATTGAATGGCACAACGGCCGTTGAATGGCACAGCACCCTACTCGCAGGGTGCTGGCACGGCGCCCAAGATATTGA
>DAIMZW010000089.1:0-2789 GCA_036733765.1 Steroidobacteraceae bacterium | reverse complement strand
GATCGGCGCGCAGCGCCTCCAGCATGCCGAATCCGTCCAGATCGGGCATCATCACGTCGCTGACGATCAGGTCCGGCCCGAAGCTTTTGGCATGCTCGATGCCGGCGCGGCCGTTCTCGGCCGAGTCCACCTCGTAACCTTCCCCCTTCAGCATCAGCGCCAGGTTCAGGCGGATCGACGCCTCGTCCTCGACCACCAGGATTTTCTTCATGGCCGCTCTTGCCCCAGACATCGCCTGATCGCATTGCGCAACTGCGCGAGCTCGTGCCCCTCCAGGTGCGGCAACTGGCGCATGAATTCGAGGTTCGATTGGTCATCGTTGATGAGCAATACCCGCGCCATGATCAATTCGCCTGCGCCATCTGCGGCAGCGGCAGCCGCACGCTGATGCGGGTGCCGGCGTCGACCTTGCTATCGATAGAAATCGTGCCGCCGTGCAATTCCACCGCCTTCTTGACGATTACCAGCCCGAGTCCGGTGCCCTGGCGATTGCCGACGTTGGAGGCGCGATGAAAGCTCTCGAACAGGCGTGCCTGGTCTTCGAGCGGTATGCCTATGCCCTGGTCGCCCACCTCGATTACGGCCTCGCCGTCGCGCTCGGCCAGCAGCAGCGACACGGTACTCCCGGGGGGGGAATACTTAACCGCGTTGGACAGCAGATTGGTGAGGATGTGACGCAGCAACTTTTCGTCCAGATTCAGGCTGCCGCGCTCGAACTGGTGCTCGAATCGAATGACATGCTGCTTGGCGACGCCTCCGCGCAACTCCTCGACCACCTTGTGACACAGTTCGCCCAGATCCACCGGCTTCGGCTCGTACTGCAGGGCGCCAGCCTCGGCTTTGCCTATGATCAGCACGTCTTCGATCATCGCGTTCATGCGCTTGACCGCGCCTTGTATGCCGTGCAGCATTTTCAGCTTGTCATCTGCGGAGAGGCCGTCCGAATAATGCTCCAGCAGCTCGGCGGAGGACAGAATGGTCGCCAGCGGCGTGCGCAGCTCGTGCGATGCGATGGAAACGAACTTGGACTTCATCTCCGACAGCTCCTTCTCGCGCTGCAGGGCAGAGAGCAACTCCACCTCGGCGCGCTTGCGCTGGGTGATGTCGACGTTGGTCCCGGCCATGCGCAACGCGCTTCCGTCGCCTGCGTGCTCGACCACGCGGCCGCGGCTGAGCACCCAGACCCAGTCTCCGCTCGCCGCCTTGAGGCGGTGCTCGATGCGGTACAGGGGGCGCAGGCCACCGATACAGTCGCGTTGCGCCTGGCGCATCGCATCGGCATCGTCCGGGTGCACCAGCGGCACCATTTCGTCGAGCGTGAGGTAACGCTCGCGCGGTTCGTCGCCGGTCATCTGCGCCAGCGCCGCATCCAGATAAATCGTGCCGCGCCTGGCGTCCCACTCCCAGATCGAGATAGCCGAAGACTGCATCGCCAGATCGAGCCGCTCCTTGGTCTGCCGCAGCGCCGCTTCGGCCAGCTTGCGTTCGGTGATGTCACCGATGCCGATAATGATTCCGGCCTGGGGCTCGGCCGGGTCGATCGCGCGGCTGTCCGTGAACACCCAGATCGGGGTGCCGTCCTTCTTGTGCAGATGGAGCTCGGAGGAATAGTTCTCGCCTTGCGCCAGCCGCGCATAGGCGCGGCTGCCGGCTTCCATGAATCGCTCATCGGACTGGAGCCAGACCCGCGTGGATTGCCCGGTGAGTTCCTCGCGCGTGTACCCGAGGATCTCGGCAAAGCGCCGGTTGCATTTCACCACCGTGTGCTGGCTGACAAAGGCAATTCCGACGGCTGCGGTGTCGAAAATCAGCTGCTGCTCGGCCAGCGCCGAAGTCAGGGATTTTTCGGCGACGCGCAATTTTTTCAGCAACAGCGTGTTCTCGTGGCCGTAAGCCAGCGTTTCCATCAGCGCCAGATGGTTGGACAGGTACAAGCCCAGCAGCACGCTCGCGAACACCAGCATCAGCAAGCCGGTGGAGGCATTGAGTCCGCCGCCAAAGGTAAACAGCATCGCGACCATGGGCGCAAGAATGGGCAGGATGAAGCTGGCAAAAGCCTTGGGGCTGGGCGCGAGCGAGGGCGGCAGGCCCATGGCGATGCTGCTGATGAGGAACGTGACCGAGATCTCCTGCAGCGAGGTCGGTTCATGGCCGATAAACATCAGCGCCAGGCCCCAGCCCGCCCCGATCAGGGCGCTGGCCATGCAGAAATAGTTTTCCCACTGCGCCGCATCCTCCGCCGGCGGCTGGCGGCGACGATAAACCCGCGCCATTGCGTAGCGCAGCGTGCTGGCCACGCCGAGCCAGACGAACCAGCTCACTATCAGGCTGACGCCGATGTAGCCCCACAACGCAAACGCGGTGATGCTCGCCGCAACGAGGATGATCGGCACATCGGTACCCGACAGCCGGTACAGCATGGACACGCGCTCTGGCAGGTACTCAACCGAGGACATGGCGGCCAGCCGGCTGCGCAACTTCGTTAGCAACGTCACCTTGGATCCTCTGTCTGCGCCGGCCCGAAGCCGGCCGCGCGGTTTGCTTTGGCCAAATATTCTACTACCATTCAACTGCTTCCGAACCGGTCGGGACGCACAATATTCCCCCAGCCGAAACGGATTTCGCTGCCTGAGTACCCTGCTCCGGCCCGGCCCGCTCTCATTGCGCTGCGCACGCGCCAAACGCGCAGCCAACTTCCGCCCCCGGGTCCGGCGCCGGCAGATTTTCGAGCGCTTTGCGGTACAATCCTCGCCCTAACGCTCGTTTGGATGCGCATCGGCCACCGTCTC
>DAIMZW010000088.1:0-2953 GCA_036733765.1 Steroidobacteraceae bacterium | reverse complement strand
TCAGTTGATCCGACGAGGCAAATTCGCCATCACGATCATCGATTGTCACGGGCATTACACGACCGCCCCGAAGCAATTGGAACAATATCGGAACCGCCAGATCGCTGGCCTCAAGGACGATCCAGGGCACGCCGCGTCTGCGTGGTCGCTCGGCATCAGCGACGATCAGATCCGGGAAAGCCTCGAACATGCCCAGCTCAGGATACAGCGCGAGCGCGGGACGGATGTTACGATCTTCTCGCCGCGGGCCATGGGCATGGGCCACCACATCGGCAACGAGAGCACGAGCAAATACTGGTCGCAGACCTGCAATGAACTGATCCACCGGGTGTGCACTCTCTACCCTGGCAACTTTGTCGGCGTGTGCCAGCTGTTGCAAACTCCGGGCGTGCGCCCGACGAACTGCATCGCGGAACTCGAGCGTTGCGTGAAGGAATTCGGATTCATCGGCTGCAATCTGAATCCGGATCCCTCCGGCGGCTACTGGACCGGCCCCCCGCTCACCGACAAGTGGTGGTATCCGCTGTATGAAAAAATGGTGGAGCTGGACGTTCCGGCGATGATCCACGTGAGCGGTTCCTGCAATCCCAATTTCCACGCCACCGGGGCGCACTACATCAACGGCGATACGACGGCGTTCATGCAGCTGATCACCGCTGACCTGTTCAAAGACTTCCCGGCGCTGAAATTCATCATCCCGCACGGCGGCGGAGCCGTGCCGTATCACTGGGGCCGCTATCGCGGGCTGGCGCAGGATATGGGGCGGCCACCGCTCAAGGAACTGCTGCTCAACAACGTTTTCTTCGATACCTGCGTCTATCACCAACCGGGCATCGAGCTGCTGCTCAAAGTCATCCCGGCGGACAACATACTGTTCGCGTCCGAGGTGGTGGGGGCGGTGCGGGGCATCGATCCAGAAACGGGGCACTACTATGACGATACCAAGCGTTATATCGACGCGATCGACTGGCTCAGCGCCGAGGACAGGGAGAAAATTTTCCACGGCAACGCGCGCAAGGTGTATGGCCGCTTCGGCGCGCGCACCGAGAATGCAGCCAAGGCATGATTTCGCGAGGGCGGGCAGAGCGCGAGCGCATCGGGCTCCCGCACTGGGCTTGAGGGCGCCTTGACGGCGGCTGTACAAACTGGTATTGTGGTACGATAATACCGAATAGGCCGTAAACGGGGAAGTTAAGGCATGGACTTTCAGCGCCAGACCAGTCGTCGTCTGTATGAAGAGCACGCCGCGACCCTCCTGCTGCTCGGGCGCGTCGAGCGCTTGTTCACAGGCCGCACCGGCGCCTATCCGCCGGCGGCGGGCGATGGCGGTTGGCCTGCGTTCGCGCGCGCGCTGCAGAGCGCGATCGAGGTCGAAGTCGCGCGCCATTTCGAGTTCGAGGAGCGCGACCTGTTCCCGCGGCTGGAGGAGGCCGGAGACGGGGATCTGGCGGCGTTGCTCAACGAGGAACACGCGACCATACGCGCCGTGGCGCAGCCGCTCGTCGACCTGTTGCGCCAGGCGCTCGCCGACGGATTGCAGCCGCAGCAGTGGCAGACCCTGAAAACCCTGGCGCTCGAGTTCAGCGAACGCCTGGGTTCGCATGCGCAGAAAGAAGACGGCGCGCTGCTGCCGCTGCTCGAGCATCTGCTCGACGAGGACACGGATCGCGAACTGTTCGGCGCCTACGCGGCGGGCTGAAAGGAGAAAGAAATGGCGGAGCGTGCACAGGCAGGGCCCCTTTCCGGCGTCAAGCTGCGGCGGCTCGCCGCGCAGGACCTCGACGCGGTGGTCGAGATCGACGCGCAGATAACCGGCCGCTCGCGCCGTGCCTATTTCGAGCGCCGGCTGCAGGCCGCGCTGCGCGCGCCGACCCTGCACACCCAGTTCGCGGCGGAGGAGGATGGCGTGCTGGAGGGCTATGTCCTCGCGCGCAAGCTCGAGGGCGAATTCGGCCGCATCGAGCCGGTGCTGCAGCTGGAGGTGATCAGCGTGCGCCCGGGCGAACAGGGGCATGGATACGGTGACGCGCTGCTCGGGGCTCTCGCGGCCGATGCGCGCAAGCACGATATCTTCGAGCTGCGTACGCAGGCGGCATGGAAAGACCACGGCATGCTCGGGTTTCTCGACCACGCGGGCTTCGAACTCGGGAGCGACCTGGTGATCGATTGTGAAGTCCATACCGGACGCATTGGCAGTGGCGACGAGGAAAAGCTCCTGGCACCCGAGCACCATCGCTTCAGCGCCGAGATCGACTACGGCGAGCCTCAAGCCAACGGTTTCGAGGCGCTCGCGCGCGACCGCGCCGACGTGCGCTCGCTCGAGCGCGCAGACCTCGACGAAATCGTGCGCATCGACCGGCGCATCATGGACCGGGACCGCCGCGCCTATATCGGCCGCGTGGTGGACGAGGCGCTGCTCGACTCGGCGATACGCGTCTCGCTCGTGGCGCACCAGGATGGATCTGCCACCGGCTACATCATGGCCAGCGTGGATTTCGGCGATTTTGGCCGCACCGAGCCGGTAGCGGTAATCGATACCATCGGCGTCGATCCCGGCTTCACCGGCGCAGGCATCGGCACCGCGCTGCTGTCGCAGCTTTTCGTCAACCTCAAGGCGCTGCGCGTCGAGCGCGTCACGACCGTGGTTGCGCGCGATAACTTCGGCTTGCTCGCATTCTTTTACCGCGCCGGCTTCGGACCGTGCCAGCGCCTGGGGTTCGTCAAGCGCCTCGCCTGAGCCGGGGGCACTGTCCCCCAAGGGGGACTTTCCCCTCAAGGGGGATCGAGACCTTTGGGGCGTAGGAGCGGCGCCCTCGCCGCGACCAGTGCCAAAGGCGAACACCGATCGGCCCGAGGGCGGGCCTCCCACAACAGATAGGGGACCGGCAAACTTTTGCCGCAATCGTTCTCAGGCTACGTAGAATGCGATGGCGACGAAATGAGCCGCGCTGCC
>DAIMZW010000087.1:264-3019 GCA_036733765.1 Steroidobacteraceae bacterium | reverse complement strand
TTCGAGACGCGCTCGGTGGTGCGGCTGCGGATCGACGGCACGCTGCGCGACCTGATCGAACCGGCGCGTGCGCTGCACGGGTCGATCGTTTCGCGCGTGAAGATCATGGCCCAGCTCGATATCGCCGAGAAGCGCCTGCCGCAGGATGGGCGTATTACGCTGCGGGTGGCGGGCAAACCGATCGACGTCCGGGTGTCGACGATTCCAACCGGGCACGGCGAGCGCGTGGTGCTGCGCCTGCTCGACAAGCAGGCCGGACGGCTGGATCTGTCGCGCCTCGGCATGGACGACGCAACCCTCGCGCACATGGACAAGCTCATTCGCGAGCCGCACGGGATTGTGCTGGTCACCGGCCCGACCGGGTCGGGCAAAACCACGACGCTCTACGCCGCGCTCTCAAGGCTGGATCCGAAGGCGCTCAACATCATGACCGTCGAGGATCCGATCGAGTATGACCTCGATGGCATCAGCCAGACCCAGATCAACACCCGCATCGAAATGAGCTTCGCGCGCGCCCTGCGCACCATTTTGCGCCAGGACCCCGACGTCGTCATGATCGGCGAAATCCGGGATCTGGAAACGGCGCAGATCGCGGTGCAGGCGAGCCTCACCGGCCATCTGGTGTTTGCCACGCTGCACACCAACGATGCGGTGAGCGCCGTTACCCGGCTGGTCGACATGGGCGTGGAGCCGTTTCTGCTCGCCTCCAGCCTGATCGGCGTGGGGGCGCAGCGGCTGGTGCGCCGGCTGTGCCTGGAATGCCGCAAGCCCTTCGCCGCCGATGGGGCGCAGCTGAAGGCGCTTGGATTCGCGCCCAGACCAGGAACTTTCTTTACCGCTCAAGGCTGCCCCGCCTGCAACCATTCGGGTTACCGCGGCCGTACCGGCATTTACGAATTGCTGAGCGTCGACGATGGCTTGCGCCGGCTGATCCATGACCGTTCTTCCGAGCAAGTGCTGCGCGAGCATGCGGTGGCGCAGGGCATGCGCTCATTGCGCGATGACGGCATGCGCTGGGCCGCCGAAGGCGCAATCAGCCTGGAAGAAGTGGTTCGCGTGACGCGCGAATAGCACCGGGCCATGGAAGCATTCCGCTACGAGGCGCTGGACGCGGCCGGGCGCACGGTATCCGGAATAGTTCAGGCCGATACGCCGCGCCAGGCGCGCGCGCAGTTGCGCGCCCAGGGCCTGCACCCCTCCGCGATCGATCTGGTGCGTGCGCGCGAGCGTGCAAGCCAGCCGTGGGCACGCGGCATGTCTTCGGACGAACTAAGCCTGGTCACGAGGCAGATGGCAACGCTGCTTGTATCCGGCCTGACGATGGAGCAGTCGCTCACCGCGCTGATCGAGGAGGCTGCGGTGCCGATGACGCGCGAGGTTCTGGGCGGAATCAAAGCCGAGATTACAGCCGGGCATTCCCTCGCCGCCGCCATGGGTGCTTACGACAAGAGTTTTCCCGATTTCTACCGCGCGCTGGTGCACGGCGGCGAGGAATCGGGCGCGCTGCCGACGGTGTTGCAGCATCTTGCGGATTATCTCGACGCGCGCCAGGCGCTGAAGCAGAAAACCACGCTTGCGCTGCTTTACCCGGTGCTGGTCACCCTGGTTGCGGTCAGCATTGTCACCGGCCTGCTGGTGTTTGTGGTGCCGCAGATCGTGCAGGTGTTTCAGCAGTCGCGGCAGAGCCTGCCGCTGCTCACGCGCGCGCTCATCGGACTCTCCGATTTCCTGCGCGCGGCCTGGATCTATCTTGCGGTCGCCGGCGTCGGCGCCGTGGTTGCCGTGCGCCTGGCGCTGCGCCGCGATGCGCCCAGACGCCGCTGGGACGCGATGTTGCTGCGCACGCCCTGGCTGGGGCAGTTGATTCGCGGCGTCAACACGTCGCGTTTCGCCAGCACGCTCGCCATTCTCGTCGGCGGCGGCGTGCCGTTGCTCTCCGCGCTCAATTCCGGCGCGCGCGTGATGACCAACATGGTGATGCGCGAGGCTATCGAAGGCGTGATCGAGCGCGTGCGCGAAGGCGAGAGCCTGGCGCGCGCGCTGGGCGCGACGCACGCGTTTCCGCCGCTGATGGTGCATCTGGTTGCCAGCGGGGAAGTGAGCGGCAAGCTGGAGCAGATGCTGCAGCGTGCCGCCGCGCTCGAGACACAGGCGCTCGAGCGTCGCCTGGCGGTATTCCTGACCCTGCTTGAGCCGGTGATGATCCTGGTGATGGGCGGGGTGGTGCTGATGATCGTGCTCGCCATTCTGCTTCCCATCATCGAGATCAACCAGCTCGTGCATTGAGCTTTTCCTGCCTCCGGCGAAGCGCGGAGCATCGCGGAAGATCAGAACTTTTTCGGGGGTTTGGTCCTCTTCAGGCGAGCACGCGCCCGAGCCAGGCGCCGATGTCGGCGATTTCCTGCGGGCACACCGAGTGCTGCATCCGGTACTCGCTCCATTCGAGCGCGTAACCCTGCTGCAGCAGCAGGTCGCGCGAGGCCTGGGCGCGAGCGAGCGGGATCATCGGGTCGGCCGTGCCGTGCGCCATGAAAATCGGCACCCCGCGGTTGGCCGGGTTGGCCTCCGCCGCAAGCTGGTCGGCGAGCGGCACATAGGTCGAGAGGGCCATGATGCCGGCCAGGCGCTCACCATGGCGCAGGCCGGCCTGCAGCGCGATCGCCCCGCCCTGGGAGAAGCCGGCGAGCACGATGCGGCCCGCGCCGATGCCGCGGGATTTCTCGCGCGCCAGCAGGTCCTCGACGAGACGCTGCGA
>DAIMZW010000087.1:0-254 GCA_036733765.1 Steroidobacteraceae bacterium | reverse complement strand
TCAACGCCATCATCGGTTTCTCCGAGGTCATTCGCGACCGTGTCCTGGGCGAGGGTGCGGAGGAGAAATATTCCGAATATGCCGGCGACGTGGTGAGCAGCGGAAAGCATCTGTTGAGCCTCATCAACCAGGTCCTCGACGAGACGCTGCGAGGCGCGCACGCCCGATTCATCTTCGCGCCGGATGGCGGCATCGCTGATGTCGTACCAGGCGCGCATCACATAGCCGCCGTTGATGCTCACCGGCATCATGGG
>DAIMZW010000086.1:0-3133 GCA_036733765.1 Steroidobacteraceae bacterium | reverse complement strand
GCGTTTGGCGCAGATCGAGGTGCATCGGCCGAGCTGCCGCTACATCAGCGCGGTCGATGCGGCCGAACATAGAGATCCGCAGGACATACGAGCAACCCTGGTGCGGCAGCTGGCCAGCCCCGTACGCTGGCCGCAGACCGTTCGGGCGCTGCTGCAGAGCGCCACAACGCTCATCGAGAGCGGTCCGGGCAAGGTGCTCACGAGCCTCAATCGACGCATCGAGCGCGGCGCGAGCTGCTTCGCGCTCGATGATCCCGACTCACTTGCGGCCGCACTGGCCGCCACCGCTGGAGCGCCGCATGCTTGATCAGGACTTGGCGCTGGTCACCGGTGCTTCGCGCGGCATCGGTCGGGCCATAGCGCTCGCACTCGGCAGCGCGGGCGCAACAGTTGTGGGAACCGCCACCACGAGCGAGGGCGCGGCCCAGCTCGGCGCGGCGTTGGCAGCCGCCGGAATCAACGGACGCGGTGCCGTCTGGAATGCTGCGGATCCCGCTTCCACCGAGGCGCTCATCAAGGACATGGACGAGGCCGGCGGTATGCCGACGATTCTGGTCAATAACGCCGGGATTGCCCGTGACGCCTTGATTTTGCGAATGAAGAGCGAGGATTGGGAGCAGACGCTGGCGGTCAATCTGTCGGCGGTGTTCCGTCTGTCCAAGGCCTGCCTGCGGCGCATGCTCAAGGAGCGCCATGGCCGTATCATCAACATCGGCTCAGTCGTGGGCGCGATCGGCAATGCCGGTCAGGTCCACTACTCCGCCGCCAAGGCTGGGTTGGTAGGTTTTACCAAGGCATTGGCGCGGGAGGTGGCTACGCGCAACATCACGGTCAACACCGTGGCCCCCGGATTCATCGAGACCGATATGACGCGCTCGCTGACCGAGGCCCAGCGCGCCGCGTACCTGTCGCAGATCCCGGCCGGGCGCTTCGGCGCGGCCGAGGAAGTGGCCAATACGGTGGCTTTTCTAGCCTCGCGCGAGGCGGCCTACATTACCGGTCAGACCCTGCACGTCAATGGCGGTCTTTACATGGGTTGAACGGCCGCAAGGCCCCCCTGCCGCAAATACGCTGAATAATCAAGTACTCGCGCCACAAGCAAGGTGGCGAGCATTCGGGGGTTCCCCTACAATACGCGGCCCATGCAGCCTGCGGGTCAGAAGAGCTCAGCGGGCCTTTAAGAGTCATCACGATAGAGGATTACGAAAAGATGAGCACCGTTGAACAACAGGTGAAGGCGATTGTTGCCGAACAGCTGGGTGTGAAGGCTGAGCAAGTCACCAACGCCGCCTCGTTCGTCGACGACCTGGGCGCCGATTCGCTCGATACCGTCGAGCTGGTTATGGCGCTCGAAGAGGAGTTCGAGATCGAGATCCCGGACGAAGATGCCGAGAAGATCACGACCGTGCAGCAGGCGATCGATTACATCAGCGAACGACGCAACAAAGCCTGAGTGTTTTGGCGCGGCGGTGCGCACGCTCGCCGCGTTCGACACTTCCGATTCCGAGAGTTTCGTGAGCAAACGCCGAGTTGTTATAACCGGTCTCGGCCTGATCTGTCCCGTGGGCGGGACGGTAGCCGATTCCTGGGCGTCGATTTTGCAGGGCGAGAGCGGCATCGGGCCGATCACTCGCTTTGACGTTGCGGCTTTCCCGACGCGCTTTGGCGGGGCGGTGCGCGGCTTCGACGTCGAGCAGTACATGTCGGTCAAAGAGGCACGCCGCCTGGATGAGTTCATCCACTACGGCATCGCCGCCGGCGTGCAGGCAGTGGGCGATGCGGGCGTGGATATCGAACGGCTCGATCGTGACCGCTGCGGAGTCGTGACCGGAGCGGGCATCGGTGGGCTTTGGACAATCGAGGCGACGCGTCAGGCTTTCTTCGATGCCGGCTGCAATCCGCGCAAGATCTCGCCATTCTTCGTGCCCTCGACCATCATCAACATGATCTCGGGGCATCTATCGATCCGCTACGGGCTGCGCGGACCGAATCTCGGGGTGGTGACCGCCTGCACCACCTCGACGCATGCGATCGGCCTCGGAGCGCGCTTGATCCAGTACGGCGATGCCGACCTGATCGTGGCCGGCGGCGCTGAAATGGCGACCACACCGACCGGCGTCGGCGGCTTCGGTCAGGCCAAGGCGCTATCCACGCGCAACGACTCACCGCAGAGCGCGAGTCGCCCGTGGGACCGCGATCGCGACGGCTTTGTATTGGGCGATGGCGGTGGTGCGATGGTGCTCGAGGAGCTCGAGCACGCCCGCGCGCGTGGCGCACGCATCTATGCCGAACTGGCCGGCTTCGGCATGAGCGCCGATGCGCATCACATCACGGCTCCGCCCGAGGACGGCGCCGGGGCTCGCCTCGCCATGGTCAACGCCCTGCGCGATGCGCAGCTCAATGCGAGCGATGTGCAGTATCTGAACGCGCATGCCACCTCGACTCCGCTCGGTGATCGGGCCGAGACCATCGCCATCAAGGGGGCCTTCGGCGAGCATGCTGCGCGCCTCGCCGTGAGCTCCACCAAGTCCATGACCGGGCATCTGCTTGGCGCCGCGGGCGTGGTAGAGGCGATCTTCAGCGTGCTGGCGATCCGCGATCAGGTCGCACCACCGACCACCAACTACGAAACACCCGATCCGGACTGTGACCTCGACTACGTGCCCAATCACGCGCGGCCGATGATGATCGACGTCGCGGTCTCGAACTCCTTCGGCTTCGGCGGCACCAACGGCACACTGGTATTCCGCCGCTTCGGCGGGTGAAAACCCAAGGCTTCCTGACGTGCCCTCTGGCGGTATGTCCGGAGGATCTGCGGCGCCTGGCCTATCCCGAGGCGGCGCTGTGGCAGCACGGGCATGGCCGACTACGCGGTTGGGGTCTGAACAGGACCTTTGAGGCGCAGCGGGGGTTCCTGAGCGCCCTGCAAGAGCTCTGGCGGGACACCGCCACCGCCAAGGACGCGGGGGCCGCGCAGCCGGGCGAGGCGCTGTCCGGAGCGTTCCATGGCGGCTGGGTCGCCGCGCACGCGGCCGGCCAGGGCCGCTGTATCGGGAAGCTGATTCTGACTCGGGAGCTCGCGCAGCGACGAGGCGATCGCCCGGTCGGTGATGAGACCCCGACACGCATCCTC
>DAIMZW010000085.1:0-3247 GCA_036733765.1 Steroidobacteraceae bacterium | reverse complement strand
CCAGCGCCAGTTGAGCGCCGCGAGCCGCTCGCGCGTTGCAGTCATCACCTGATCGGTGCCCCACGCTACGTCCGCGAACAGCCGCGCATCCCACCACTTGAGCCCGATCAGCACATAGCCGCCGTCCTCGGCCGGGATCAGCACCGCGTCGTGGTGGTTGACGAGAGCGGCGGCGGCGCGCCGCAAATCGCCGGTGGTCAAGGCCGGGCAATCGGCTCCGATGATGATAACGCGCGGGGTGGCTGCAAGCGCCACCACCGCCGCATGCAGCATGCGCGCGCCGAGGTCGCCATCGCATTGGCTTGCCGCTGCGATGCCGTGGCGTTCGTCGCAATGCGTGAGCAGCGGGTGCCGTGCCGAAGGCGCACACCACAATTCGACCGGACCGATGCCGGCGGCAAGCGCGGTCGTGATTGCGCGATCGATCAGTATGTGTTGCAACGCCGCCGCGCGCTCGGCGCCCAGCAACGGGATCAGGCGCGTCTTAACTGCGCCCGGCTCGGGCGCACGCGCGAACACGATGATCCGCGTGTCAGCGGCGGGCGCGGGAGCCATCATAACGCAACGCGAGATCGGCGGGGTCGGCGCCGAGGAAATAGGCGAGGCGCAGCCGCCACATCAGCACTATAGTGCGAAGCACGCCGCGCTCTTCCCAGCGCCGGCCGGATGCAGTGATGCGCGCACGCAGGCACAGTGGAGCGCCATGCGATTTAAGGATCCTGGAAAACGCGATGTCCTCCATCAGCGGCATCTGCGGAAAGCCGCCGGCGGCGTCAAATTCCGCGCGTGTGACGAAGATGCCCTGGTCGCCGGTGACGATCCCCGTCAGGCGCGAGCGCAGGTTCATCATGAACGCGATCAATCCGAGCAGGGGGCGGCCGCCCGCAAGGCACACGTCGAAGCGCCCCCAGCGCCTGCTGCTCGTGGCGAAACCGTCAACAATCAGGCGGTCAGCGTCGGGCGGTAACATGCAGTCGGCATGCAGAAAGAGCAAAATGCCGCCGAGCGCGACAGCGGCGCCGGCGTTCATCTGGGATGCGCGCCCGCGTGGCGCGGCCAACACCTGATCGGCATGCGGTGCTGTCAGCACGACGCTGCCGTCGCTGCTGCCGCCGTCGACGACGATGATCTCGGCGCCGCGCCGGCGCAGCGGCTGCAGGCGCTCGAGCGCAGCGACCATGCCGCTGGCCTCGTCGAGGCAAGGTATGATGATAGACAGTGGAACCATCATGCAATTCTATACGCAGGTGATTGCCGTTTCCCCGGTCAAATCGTCAGGGTATTGGCGGCCGCCGCGTGTGCCACTCGGTAGCTTTTTCGAAGGCCCAGCCGATGCGCAGGACACGAGCTTCCTGGTAGCCGCGCCCGATGATCTGCAGCGAAATTGGCAGCCCGCCCCCGGTGAAGCCGCACGGCAGCGCGAGCGCGCAGAGCTCAAGTAGATTGACCGGCCGGGTCAGCAGGCTCATCGGTGATTTGTTCTGATCAACTTCAGCCAACGGCACCGCCGGCAGCGGCGTCGTGGGCATCAAGAGAGCATCGAAGTCACGCAGCGTCTGCTCCATTTCGCGTTGCATTCGTCTCCGGTCGGCCATAATCCGGATGTAGTCGGCGGCTGACAGCATTTTCGCCCAGCGTATCCGGTCGCGAACGTCTGCGTCGAACGGCAGGTCGTCGCGATCGATCCATTCACGGTGCAATTCATAACCTTCCGCCGCGATGAGCTTGCCCGTGAGATCGGCGAGCCGCTTGTAGGAAATCGGCAACTGGAGTGTATCGATGCGCACGCCGAGTTCGCGCATTACGTCGAGCGCAAGTGCGAACGCGCGCGAAACTTCAGGATCGATTTCTCCAAGTTCCGCTTCGGGCAGCACGGCCAGACGCAGGCCCGCCACGCCCGCCTTGAGATCAGTCAGCACGTCCACCGGCGGATGCGGGAGGGTCCGCGGGTCATGGTGATCGGGTCCGTGCATCGCCGCGAATAGCAACGCTGCATCCTCGACATCGCGGGTCATAGGCCCCAGCGTGTCGAGGGTATCGCTCAACATCAGGGCGCCGTGAATGCTGACGCGGCCCACAGTCGTTTTCAGTCCGACGATGCCGCACAAACTGGCCGGAATGCGCACGGATCCGCCGGTGTCGCTGCCGATTGCAGCCGGCGCGAGGCCGGCTGCGACAGCGACTCCCGAACCGCTGCTCGATCCACCGGGCGCGCGGTGCATGTGTGGATCCCACGGATTCCACGGCGTGCCCATTGTCGCGTTCGTGCCCCAGCTGCCGAAGGCAAACTCCACCATATGGGTCTTGCCGAGAGTGATCATGCCGGCGGCTGTGAGCCGCTGCACAACCGTCGAAGTGACCGGCGACACGCGCTCGCGCCAAACCAGCGAACCCCCGGTCGTCCTCCTGCCCTCGATGTCGAGGAGGTCCTTGAATGCGATCGGGATGCCATGCAAGGGGCCGAGACGTTGACCGGTCTGTAACGCCCGGTCAGCCAACTCAGCCGCGACGCGCGCATCGCTCTCATAGACCTCCACGAATGCGTGGAGTTTTTCGTCATAACGACGGATGCGTCGAAGATAACAGTCAAGAAGCGCGCTCGCGCTCAATGTACCGGTTCGAAGCTGGTCGGCCACCACATGGATCGGCGCATAGGCAAGCGCCTCGAACCCGCCAGGCGCATCGGGTGATGTCGTCGGTTTACCAGTATCAGGCATCGTGCTCTCCGTGGTCACGCATTGAGCTGCGCCAACCCATCCCAGTTAGTCAACCGCTTATCTGACTGTCAAGCTTTTCACGCCCGCATCCACGCGTGATAGCGCTCCACCCATTGCAGCAGTTTCTCGGGTTTATGCGCGCGCTTCCATACTCCGGCCGCGTATTTATTTGCCTCGGCGAGCGTCGGGTAAGTATGTATGGTGCCGAGTATTTTGTTGAGACCCAGGCCGTGACGCATCGCGGTAACGTATTCGGCGAGCAGATCACCGGCATGCTCGCCGACGATGGTGACGCCGAGGATTTTGTCCTTGCCCGGCACCGTCAGTAACTTGACCACGCCGTGCGCCTCGCCGTCGGTGATCGCGCGGTCGAGATCGTCCATGCAGTAAGTAGTGGCTTCGTAGGCGATACCTTTCTGTTTGGCGTCAGCTTCGTTTAAGCCGACGCGCGCGACTTCCGGATCAGTGAATGGCGCCCACGGAATCACCGAGTAATCCGCCTTGAATTTCCTGATGCCGCCGAACAGCGC
>DAIMZW010000084.1:0-3328 GCA_036733765.1 Steroidobacteraceae bacterium | reverse complement strand
CATCGGCAAGTCGACGCTGGTCTCGCTCTTGCCGCGCTTCTACGACCCCAGCGCGGGCAGCGTGCTGATCGATGGCGTGGATATTCGCGATTATCGTCTGTCGGACCTGCGTCGCCAGATCAGCCTGGTCAGTCAGGAAGTGGTGCTGTTCAACGATACGATCCGCAACAACATTATTTTTGGCGCCAGCGACATCAGCGAGGCGCAACTGCAGGCGGCCGTGCGCGCCGCATACGTCCTGGAGTTCGTCGAGCAGCTGCCGCAGGGGCTCGATACGATCGTGGGCGACCGCGGCGTGCTGCTCTCGGGTGGCCAGCGCCAGCGCATCGCCATCGCGCGAGCGCTGCTGCGCGATACCCCGATCCTGATCCTCGATGAAGCCACCTCCGCGCTCGATACTGCCGCCGAGCGGCACATTCAGGCGGCGCTCGATCAGCTGGTGCGCAATCGCACGACCTTCGTGATCGCGCACCGGCTCTCGACCGTCGAGCGCGCCGATCGCATCCTGGTGCTGCACGATGGCGCTATCGTCGAGTATGGCGAGCATGCGGAGCTGCTGGCGCGCCATGGGGTCTACGCGGAGCTGCACCGGTTGCAGTTCAGCGCCTGACGCACCTTGGCCTCGCTACTACAAGCAATCTGGTATCGAGCCTCGCCGCCGCCCTGGCCGTTGCGGCTGTTGTCGCTACTTTTTGGTCTCATGGTGCGCACGCGGCGCGCCAGCTACGCACGCGGCTGGCTGCGCTCGCACCGCCTCGAGCGTCCAGTCATCGTGGTAGGCAACCTGAATGTCGGCGGCAGCGGCAAGACACCGCTGGTGATCTGGCTGGTGGCACAACTGCGCTGCGCGGGGCTCACACCCGGTGTGGTGCTGCGCGGCTATGGCGGCTCCGCGGCTCATAGAAGCAAGCCTCAGCGCGTCCACGCCGACAGCGACCCGACGGTCGTGGGCGATGAGGCGCTGCTGCTGCGCCGGCGCACGGGCGAACCCGTGGCGGTCTGCCGCGAGCGCGTGCGGGCGGCGCGCCTGCTGGTGGAAGAAGGCATCAATGTGATCGTCTCGGACGATGGCCTGCAGCACCTCGCGCTGGCGCGCAACTTCGAAATCGCCGTCATCGATGGGGAGCGCGGGCTCGGTAACGGCTATCTGCTGCCCGCGGGACCCTTGCGTGAGCCGCGCGAACGGCTCGGGCAGGTGGATGCTCTGGTGGTCAACGGCGAGGGCGGCTTCTGGGCCGAGATGGCCGCCGACCGGACGCGCGGCGTGCGGCGTGAGGGGGCCGCGCCGCGTGGCCCGGGTCCGGGCGGGCCATTCACGATGCGCCTGAAAGGCGAGCGGCTCCTGGCGCTAGCCGGCGGCGCCGAAGTCATGGGGCTCTCAAGCCTTGCCGGGCGCCGGGTCCATGCGGTGGCCGGAATCGGTCATCCACAGCGTTTCTTTGCACAGCTGCGGGCCGCCGGACTCGAAGTCATCGAGCATCCCTTTCCGGACCACCATCGCTACCGCGCCGACGAACTCGTGTTCGGGGACGCTCTGCCGGTACTGATGACCGAGAAGGATGCAGTAAAATGCCAGGGGTTAGGCGGCCCGAATCACTGGTATCTGCCGGTCACGGCCAGCTTTGCCGAGGCCGAGGCAACCGCGCTGCTCGGGCGCCTGCGCCGATCTCTGGAGTTTCAGGGCCGCTCATGATTGCGGGAGATTGATTTGGATGCACGACTGCTCGATATCCTGGCCTGCCCCGTCTGCAAGGGGCCGTTGCGGCATGAGCGCAAGCAGGAGCTGCTGATCTGCCGCGGCGACCGACTGGCGTTTCCGATTCGCGATGGCATACCGGTCATGCTCGAAGACGAGGCACGCGTGCTCGCGCCGAGCGATCCCTTGCTCGAGCTTTAGACGCGTCCCGAGGTATGTTCCGCGTCGTCATTCCGGCGCGCTTTGGCTCGACCCGGCTGCCGGGCAAGCCGTTGCTGCCCCTGGCCGGCAAGGCCATGATTCAGTGGGTGTACGAGCGCGCTCGACGCTCCGGTGCGCAACAGGTCATTGTCGCTACGGATGACGAGCGCATCGCACAGCTCGTTCGCGAGCTGGGCGGCGAGGCATGGCTGACGGCTGCGACGCATGCCTCCGGCACCGATCGCATTGCCGAGGTAGCGCGCCGTGAGCGATGGCGCGACAGCGACATAGTCGTGAACCTTCAAGGCGATGAGCCGCTGATGCCCGAAGCGCTGCTCGATCAGGTCGCCAGCATGCTGGCCGGGCACGCCAGCGCCGATCTGATGACGTTATCCGTGCCGCTGGAGTCGGTGGCGGCGTTGCTCGATCCCAATGTCGTCAAGGTCGTCACCGACGCCCAGCAGCGTGCGCTGTATTTCAGTCGCGCGCCGATCCCCTGGTCGCGTGATGGCGCGCGCGACGGCCGATTGAGCCAGAGCAGTCACGCTGGCGCGCGGCGGCATCTGGGCCTGTATGCCTATCGCGTGTCGGCGTTGTTGAGGTTGGCGTCGCTGCCGCCGAGCGCGCTCGAGCAGATCGAGCAGCTCGAGCAGCTGCGCGCACTCGAGCACGGGATGGACATTCGGGTCGCTCACGCCGCCGTGGACCCCGGTCCGGACGTCAATACGGCGGATGATCTGGCCGCGGTCGCCGCGCTGCTGGAAGCCGGTCGCTGACCGGCGCGCGGGCCGCTTGCAGCCCGCGCCCGCCTCGCCGTTGCCCGCCGTGCCTATTCGTTCCGGTGGGGACTGCTCGGTCCGGGCTCCGCCGGCGGCGCTGACGACCACACCACCGATGGTTTCTGCTCGCTTGGCGCCGGCGCGCTGTGCTCGCTGGCGCCTGCTGCGGGGCCGCCGGCGTGGCTCGAGCTTTCTGAGGCTGGGGGGTAGTCGCTATGCCCAGCGCCACCGCTCTGGTTGCCGTTGGATTGCCCGCCCTCGTGGTCGCGCTCGGCCTCGGGCGCACCCCAACTGTAGTTGGACCCCGAGGGTTGGGTGCCGCCTTCCGTCCGCCCCATGTCGCCGCTGGAAACGGGTCCGTTCGGTCCCTGCGTAGCGTCTCGATTGCCGCCACCGCTGCCACCGCCACGGCGTCGACGCCTACCGCCGCGACGTGAACGTCCGCTGCGTGGACGGTCCACGGCCGCCTGGCCTGGGGGGCCTGCGTGCTGTTCCAGGGGCTCGGGCCCGGCATCGCTCTCGAGGCTCTGCGGCGCCGGTTCCTGCTCGCGCTGCGCCTCAATGGGGCGCGGCTCCTCGCGCCGCGGCGGTTCCTCGCGAGGGCGCTCGCTGCCACGGCCGCTGTCAGCGCGTCGTGGCTCGTCCCGAAAGC
>DAIMZW010000083.1:0-3541 GCA_036733765.1 Steroidobacteraceae bacterium | reverse complement strand
TCGGTGCGCTGCGATAGATTCAGATTGCCTTTCGAAATCTCCTCGGCTCCGGTCTTGACCTCGGCGGCCGACGACTTGATCTGCTGCACCAGGGTCATCATGTTGCCGATCAGCGCGTTGATACCCGAGCCGAGCTTGCCGAAGGCGCCGGACTTGCCAACGGTGTCGATGCGTGCGCTCAGATCCCGCTGCTTGGCACACTCAACGACCACGTTTACATCGTCAATCACGGCGCCCATGGTATCGAACAACTCATTGACGCCGCGGCTCAGCGCCTCGATCTGTCCGCTCTTGCCTTCGAGCGCAACGCGCTGTGTTAGATCGCCCTGGAGCGCCGCCTTGACCGCGGCCTGCGTCTGCTGCACGGTCGCCTGCAATTGTTGCGACATGAGCACTTGTGCGGTCACATTGGTGTTATAGCTCACCACCGTAACCGGCTTGCCGTTCGCGTCCAGGGTCGGGCTGTAGTAGCCCTGCAGCCAGATTTCGTTGCCGTTCTTGCCGATGCACAGGTGCTCGCCGGCTTCGTATTCACCGCGACCGAGCCTGGCCCATAGCTCCCGGTACTCGGCGCTCTCGCGGTACGCAGCGCTGACCAGCATCGAGTGATGCCTGCCCGTGATCTCCTCGAGCGTGTAGTCGAACATTTTCAGAAAGTTCGGGTTCGCCATGCGAATGGTTCCATCCAGCTCGAACTCGATCATCGCGCGCACCCTGCGGATCGCTGTTATCTCGCTGACGGACATCGCAATGCGCGTCTGCTGCTCGCTGATGTTGGTCGCAAAATTCACGACCTTGTACGGCACGCCGCGCCCATCACAGAGCGGCTGGTAGGAGCCCTGCAGCCACACTTCCCTGCCGCCCTTGCCGACTAGCCGGTACCGCGCGCTATCGCTTTCGCCGCGCACGAGCTTGGCCCAGAGCGCGCGATACTCGCTGCTATCGCGGTCAGCGGCTGCGAGCAACATGCTGTGATGCCTACCGCGGAGCTCATCGAGCGTGTAGCCGAGCAATTGCAGGAACATCTCGTTGGCGGTCCGGATGGTCCCGTCCAGCTCGCACTCGATCACCGCCTGTGCGTTGCTGCTTGCCGCCAGAGTGCCGCGCAGCTCATCGAGCTCGCGTGCATCGAGCGTGACCTTGCGTTGCGCTCGTTGGCGGACCGTCTTGCTGCGTGTTCGTTTCATGATTGCCTGCTCACAATTGGACTACTCGAAAGATCATTTAGGGCGCTCATCCTGCAGCCCCCATTCTGGCCACCGTGTCCGGCGCCTCAGCGACATTTACCGCCAGACGCAATACCGTCTCGGCAATGCAATCCAGCGGCAACACATCCTTGACGCCGCCGTGCTTGATCGCCGCGCCAGGCATGCCCCACACGACGCTGCTGGCCTCATCCTGTGCGACTGTTGGCGCGCCGGCATCGAACATTTCCTTAAGACCCCTGGCGCCGTCATCGCCCATGCCCGTCAGAATCGCTCCGACCGCATTGCGCCCGACGTTTTGCGCCACCGATCGAAACAGCACATCGACGCTGGGCCGGTGCCGATTGACCTGCGGCCCCTCACTGAGCCGGCACAGGTAGCGCGCGCCATCCCGCTCGACCATCAGATGCCGATCGCCCGGCGCGATATAGACGTGACCGGGCACGATCTGCTGGCCATCACGCGGCTCGCACACCGACATCGCGCACAGGCAGTCCATGCGGTGCGTGAACGCCCCGCTGAAGGCCGCCGGTATGTGTTGCGCGATGACCACGGCCGGTCCGTCGGCCGGTAAGCTTTGCAGCACTGCGCGGATGGCTTCAGTGCCCCCGGTGGATGCGCCGATCGCGATGATGCGCTCGGTGGTGCGCAATGTCCGCTGCGAGGCCAGTGCTGGCAACACCGCATCGGCCGAATATTTCGGCATCACCTTTACGGCAGTCGTCGTGTCAATGCGTGCGCGCACGCGGGCGTGCGCCGCGCCACGCACCTTGGTGCATATTTCATCGGAGAAATCCCGCAGCGTGCCGGCCACGTCGACTTTCGGTTTGGACACGAAATCCACGGCGCCAAGCTCCAGCGCCCGCAGCGTAGTCTGCGCACCGCGCTCGGTGAGCGAGGACACCATGATGACCGGCATCGGTCGCAGGCGCATCAGATTGGACAGGAAGGTGAGCCCATCCATGCGCGGCATCTCGACATCGAGCGTCAGTACGTCGGGGTTCAGTGCCTTAATCCGTTCGCGTGCGATCAGCGGATCGCTGGCCGCGCCCACCACCTCGATATCCGCACACTCATTGAGTATATCGGTGAGCAGCTGGCGCACCAGCGAGGAGTCATCGACGATCAGCACCCGGACTTTCTTGCTCATCCTATGCTCCGATGCGCCGATAGATCGTGCGGCCGATCAGCTCGTAGCGTTCGCTGATCCGGTACATGCTCTCGGAGTGGCCCAGGAACAGAATGGCTCCCGGCGGCTGCAGCTGCGCCATGCGTTCGAACAACGCGCGCTTGGTTTCCGTGTCGAAATAAATCACCACATTGCGGCAGAAAATAGCGTCAAATGGTCCGCGCATCGGCCACTCGTGCATCAGATTGAGCTGCTTGAAGGTGATCAGCTGACGCAGCGACGCCGCCACCTTGACCGTGCCTTGCTGTTGACCGGATCCCTCTTGGAAAAACTCCGCTGCCCGGGCCTTCGACACGCTCTGCAGCCGTTCGGCGGGATAGCGCCCGGCCGCGCCGGCCGCCAATACATTCGAGTCCAGATCCGTGGCGAGAATCCTGGCATCGACACCGCTCAGCTGCGCCCGCCGCTCGCGCAGCACCATGGCTATGCTGTAGGGCTCCTCACCGGTCGAACAGGCGCACGACCAGATGCGCAGCCGGCCGGCGGCGCCGGCGCGCGCCGCAATCTGCGGCAGCACGTGCTCGGCGAGATAATCGAAATGATGCGACTCGCGAAAGAACGAGGTCAGATTGGTGGTAATTGCGTTAGTGAATTCCTGCAGCTCGAGCGGCTCCGCGCGTTCGAGAAACTCCACGTAGTCCGCGAAGCTCGCCAATCTCAGCGCGCGCAGGCGACGCGCGAGTCGCCCATAGACCATTGGGCGCTTGGCCTCCGATAGGGCGATCCCGGTGTGTTCGCGTACCAGCTCGCGGATGCGGTTGAAATCCGCATCCGTGAGCACGAAATCGTTCGTGCCAGCGGTAGTCACGTGCAAGGTTGCCGCCTGATTCATTTCGCCTTAACTCCTGGCGAGCGCTCAGGCGTTGAGCGGCCGCGGGGCGTCGGTCTCGACGCATGCGGCCACCAGTGCGTTGATGTCGAGCAGCATGACCATCTTGCCGTCGACCGTGGCAATACCCTTGACGCAGGTAGCGTCGGCAACAGCGCCTATATCCGGAATCGGCTTGATCGCCTCGGCCAGCACGCTGTAGACCTCCGAAACCCCGTCGACCACGATGCCTACCGTTTTTTCGCCGCGCGAGCTCTGAACGCGTACTACGATCACCACGGTGGAGGCATCGAAATTGCGCTGCTCGAGATTAAGGCG
>DAIMZW010000082.1:0-3634 GCA_036733765.1 Steroidobacteraceae bacterium | reverse complement strand
CGCTGGTCGTCCACTGCTCCAGCTGTTCGGGGTGCGTGATCAGGGGCCGGGTTCGGCGGTCGCTGAAGACGAGGCCGCTGAGGTCGGCCGCCTCCCGCTCATCCCAGTCAGCGGCCGGCACCAGATCAACGATGGTGGGAGCGTGTTCGGGGTCAGGCTGGCAGGAGATCATCTGGAAGCTGCCGTCGCGCATGAATGCTGCGCGCAGCTGGACGGCTCCCGCAGAGGTGGTTACGTGTAAGCCGCAGAACGTGTAGCTGCTTCGCAGTAGGAGTGAAACCGTCTCCTGCCAACGGTCCGGCGGCACGCGATGTATCTCGGCCTCGTCGGTACTCGCCTCCAGCTGCGAACCGGCTGGCCAGTTGCCTCCCGTCACGCGATCCCCTGGGCGAGATGGCGCACGATCCCCGAAGCGGGCAGCAGCCAGGCACATGCCGTCAAAGCCGCAAGCGCAATAGCGGTCACCAAGGTCGGTGTGAGTATTGGCGCCGTGCGACCAGTCCTGATCGGTGTTGTTGGCTGGTTATCCTGGCTTGGACTCCCCTGGAGCGCCTCGAGCAAGGCGTGGAGTAGCCCGATGAAGGCAAGCGCAATCAGCACTGCAAGCGTGCTTGCGAGCACGACCTGGCCGGATTGGATTCCACCGAGGATGATGAACAGTTCGCTGAAAAATAGAGGAGACGGCGGTAATCCGGCGAGAGTGAAGGCACAGACCGCCATCGCAGCGAAGGTGGCGGGCGAAGATGCTGCTACATCGCGTGCGCTGTGTCGAGCGGCGTCGGGTTGGATCTGATACAAGGGTATGGCGGCGTAGAAACCGAGTGCCTTTGCCAGGGCGTGGCCGGCAAAATGCAACACGACGCCGGCCAGTGCTAGCGGGCCGCCGATTGCGATCCCGACCGTGATGATGCCCATGTGTTCCAGGCTGTGATAGGCAAGGAGGCGCTTCCAGGCCATCGGCTGCCACAGGAACGGCACTGCGACTGCCACCGAGAAGATGCCAAATGCAGCCAGCGGCATGGTTGCAGCGGTGTTGCCAATCGGTCCGCTGGCTGCGTCGCGCAGGCGCCAGGCGAGCAGCATCACTGCTGGCAGCAGCGCGGACGAGAGCATCGCGCTGACCGGTGCGGGTGCTTCGCTGTGCGCGTCGGGGAGCCAGTTGTGCACCGGTGCCCAGCCGATCTTGGTAGCAAGGCCGAGCATCACCAGCGCGTACGCGGTAACGGCAGCATCGTGTGGCATGTGGGCCAGGGTCAATGGCAGCGCTGACCAGTCGAGTTGACCGATGCCGCCACCGTGCGCCGCTGTTGCGACGAACATGATCACGATGCCCAGGAAGGCAAGGCTCATGCCCAGCGTCGTGAGAATGAGGTATTTCCATCCGGCTTCAAGGGCGCGTGGTTTGCCCGAGAAGGCGACCAGCACCGACGATGCTGCCGTCGTCGCCTCCACCACAATCAAGCCGACACCGAGGTTCGCGACAAGAGGGATCGCGACCAGTGCCGCCCAAAAGCCGTAGAGCGCCAGGTAGTAGGAGCGCACGCTGCGCTTGGCGGCGAAGAACTGGCCCTCGGCTCCGCTCAAGTAGGCGGGCGAAAGCAGTGCACTCATCAGCGCGATCACGGTCACGACGGCCACGTAGATGCCAGATGCGGTGTCGGTGGTCACCCAGCTGGTTGCGTGCGAATCGCTGGTTAGCATCGCCATCGCTGCGCCCAGCCCGACGAGCGCCGTGACCACGGCGCAGACACGGTTGAGCTGATGGGCAGCTCGCTCGCTGCGGGCAACCTGCAGCACTATCGCTGCCAGGATGGGTACGGCAATGGACGCTGCGGCCAGCGGGAGGATGAGTTGGTCAGTCATGCAGCTCTCGTAGGTGCGCGGTGTCGCCTGATCCGAATTGACCGAAGATGCGGGTATGGAAGGCGCTTGCAACGACGGCGATGAGCAGCAGGTCGAAGATCACGCCCAATTCGATCACGTCTGGCACGGCGCTGGAGGCAGAGAGCGCGGCGAGCGTGGCGCCATTCTCGGCGACGATAATTCCGAGAATCTGCACGACCTTTGCGCGGCGGGTGAGCGCGATCACTATCCCAAGCACGCCTAGCGCGACGGCCGCGCGCTGGGTGTTCTGATCGCCAAAGCCGAGGGCTGGCACCAGTGGCGGGATTGCCAGCAACGCCGTCAGCGCGATGACCGCACGTACCATCGGTTCGATCCCGGCTCGCACCGGTCGAGTTTCACGCGTGCGCGCGATGCCGATACCGAGAATCGTAGCGATTGCGACCGTGCGCAGAAGCAGTCCGCCCGCCGCTGGCATCAGGTCGAGATGTCCGCTCGTGCGCCAGAGGGCGACGCTGGCAAGCAGCAGCGACTGGGTGGTCACGAATGTCAGCGCGACCGAGCGGCGGCGGACTACGACCACCCCCAGGGCCAGCGCTACGCAGGCAATAGTGATGAGCGAGCTCACGTGGCTCCTCGGGCGATCCACGACGCTAGCCCGATCATGCAGATGGCAACGCCTGCACCAAGCAGTACCGGCACGCGAAGGATGCGCATCTTCGCCAACGAAGTCTCGACGAGCGCGACGACCCCGCATAAGGCTGCGACGGCCGCTGCCAGTGCGAGCAGATTCCAGGGCGCGGTTAGCGGCAGCGGGATGAAGAGGCTGGCGGCGAGCACGAGCACGAGCCAGTGGCGAGCTGCGGCAGTCCACTGCAGCATGGCAAGGTCGCGGCCGGCGTATTCGAGCAGCGGGCCCTCGTGCACCATCGTCAGTTCAAGGTGCGTATCGGGGTTATCGATCGGTTGGCGGCCGGTCTCCACGAGCACGACCAGGCCGAACGCCAGCGCCGCGCACCAGTGTGCAGGCGTGCCAGCGACGCGCGCATCGCCGGCTGCGGCGACCATCTGTACGAGGTCGGTGGAGCGCGGGCCCACTGCGACCAACACGAGCGCAAGCAACAGCAGCGGTTCGGCAAAGACCGAGAACATCAAGTCCCGTCCAGCGGCCATCAGTGAAAACCCGCCGCCAGGGTCCCACGCGGCGGCAGCGGTCGCAAAGCGCGCAAGCGCAAGCAGTCCTACCAAAACCAGCATGTCGGATCCAAACCAGCCGATCGTGCTCGCGCCGACGGGCACGACCAGGAGGGCGCACGCGAGAGCCGCGGCACTCAACGACGGTGCCATCCGGTACACGAACGTGGTGTCGAACGGTGCTACCAACCGCTTTCGCCACAGTCGTCGCAAGTCGCGGTATGGCTGCAGCGGCGAGGCGCCGCGGCGCCCCTGTAGGCGAGCCTTGATCGTCTGGATCGTGCCCGGAAGCAGCGGGGCCATTACCAGTCCCCCCAGCTGAACTGCGATTGCAGGCGCGTTTCCGCCCATCAGCTCGCCCCAATTCGGACGACGGCCAGCACAACGGCGAGGGTGACCAGCAGATAGGTGAGATATGCGCGCAGGCTGCCCGACTGCGTCCGGCGCAGCACGCGGCTTGCGGCCAGCACGCCGACCAGCACCGGGCGAAATAGCATCTCATCGAACAAGTGGGGAACTTCCGACTCGTGCACGACGCTGTGCACGAGCACGCCGTCAAGCTCGATGCTGACGGTGCGCCGCGGGCGCAGCACGATTG
>DAIMZW010000081.1:0-3685 GCA_036733765.1 Steroidobacteraceae bacterium | reverse complement strand
AGTACACGCGCAAAAATTCGTAGGACAGTTCGACGCGCTTGCCGTCGGCGAACGAAATTTCCATCTGACGCGACTTCTGGTGCAGCTTGATTTCAGTGGGCGTGTGCTTGTTCATGTCAGTGGCGCGAATCGGGGGCGCCTATGATACCGCGGCCAGCGCCTTTATGGCTGTAACCAAAATGTCATGCAAGCGACATACTATTGCATTTGGGAATCGACAAAATCATGCCGCTCAATGTGTTGATCGTGGAAGACGAAGCTGCCATCCAGGAGTTGATTGCCGTTAACCTCGAAAGTGCCGGCCACCACGTTTTGCGGTCCTCGGATGCGCAGCAGGCACTCACTATCATACGCCAGACTCTGCCCGATCTGGTGTTGTTGGACTGGATGCTGCCCGGGCAGTCGGGGCTGGCAATCGCGCGCCATCTGCGCGGCAGCGAGCGCACCCGGGCCATCCCTATCATCATGCTCACCGCGAAATCGGCCGAGCAAGACAAGGTCATCGGGCTGGAGGCGGGCGCGGACGACTACGTGACCAAGCCGTTCTCGCCGCGCGAACTGCTGGCGCGGATCAAGGCGGTGATGCGCCGGCGCGCGCCGCAGATGACAGACGACGTGATCGAGGTGCAGGGCCTGCGGCTGGACCCGGCCGCGCACCGGGTCAGCGGCAACGGCCTGGCGCTGGGCCTGGGGCCGACCGAATTCCGCCTGCTGCACTTTTTTATGACTCACGCGGAGCGGGTCCACACCCGCGCGCAACTGCTTGACCAGGTGTGGGGCGATCATGTGTTCGTCGAGGAGCGCACCGTGGATGTGCACATCCGCCGGCTGCGCAAGGCGCTCGAGGCGACCGGCCACGATGCCCTGATCGAGACCGTGCGCGGCACCGGCTATCGCTTCACCGCTGCCGCCTGAATCTCCCGGACGGCGGAGGCCGGCGCGGGGACATGCGATAATTCCCGGCCCGAAAAACAGGTTTATCTTTCATCAATTGAATTCTGTCTGGATGCGCAGCGCGGTGGCGCTTGCCGGTATCTGCGTCGCCGGTCTGATCGCCTGGCCGCTCGCAGGCCCGGTGTGGGCGCTTGCGACCGTCTGCCTTGGCCTGGTGCTGCTGCTCGGGCGCCATGTGGCCAACCTGGCTGCGCTGGCCGACTGGCTGCGCGATCCCTTGGCCAAGCCCGTGCCGCAGGGTAGCGGCATCTGGGAAGACGTGCTGGTCGGGCTCTACCGTTTCGTGCGTGCGCGCATCAAACAGGAGCAGCAGCTCACCGACGACCTGGTGCGTTTTCGCAGCGCGGGCCTGGCCCTGCCCGATGGCGTTGTCCTGCTCGACGCCCACGGCCATATCGAGTGGTGCAACCCGATTGCCGGCCAGTACTTCGGGCTGGACGAGCAGCGCGACCTGGGCCAGCCTCTGGTCAACCTGGTGCGACACCCGGATCTCGCCGCCTACCTGGAGCAGGGCGAATATGCCGAGCCGCTCACCCTGCGCCTGACGCGCGGGGAGGGACTGGTGTTGTCGCTCGCCATCATCGCCTACGGCGAGGAGCAAAAGCTCCTGCTCGCGAGCGATATCACCTTGGCGGAGAAAGTCGAAACCATGCGGCGCGATTTTGTCGCCAACGTCTCGCATGAGCTGAAAAGCCCGCTTACGGTGGTCGCCGGCTTTCTGGAGACGCTCACCGATGGCGAAGTCAAACTCGACGAGCGGCGCCGGCAGGGCTATCTGGAGATGATGCGCGATCACACCCGGCGCATGCAGCGGCTGGTGGAAGACCTGCTCACGCTATCGGCGCTGGAGAGCGGCCGGGGCTTGAACGAGGAGACCCTGGTCGATGTTTCCGTCCTGCTTGCCGGCGTGCGCGATGAAGCCCTGGCCCTGAGTGCCGGGCGCCATCGCATCGAGCTCAATGCGGAAGACCGGGTCCTGCTGCTCGCCAACGCGCAGGAACTGCGCAGCGCATTCGGCAATCTGGTGAGCAATGCCGTGCACTACACGCCGGCAGGCGGGGATATCCGGCTCGGCTGGGGGCGGCGCGGCACGCAAGCGGTGTTCAGCGTCGCCGACAGCGGCCTGGGGATCAAGCCGCGCCATATCCCGCGTCTGACCGAGCGCTTCTACCGCGTCGACCACAGCCGCTCGCGCGAGACCGGCGGCACCGGACTCGGCCTGGCCATTGTCAAGCACGTGCTGACGCGTCATCAGGCGACGCTGGAAATCGAGAGCGAACCGGGCAGGGGCAGCTGCTTTTCTGCGGTGTTCCCGGCGCGGCGCGTCAAATCTGCGGCCGACGCAGCGCCGGTTGCAGATTTGACGCAATCCGGAAAGGCAGCCTAGCGCGCAGGCTCGATCGCGACGCGCTCGAAATCGCTGCCGCGCTCGATCACGCCGCTGAGCAGCAGCAATTCGGATGCGTCGGTATAGACTTCCAGCACGCGTTTGGGGCGGTACCAGCCTGGGGGCAAGATCAACGAGGCCGGCGTGGCCAGCGCGGGGAGTGCGGGGCAATACAGCGCAGGGACGAATTTTTCCGCTTGCGCGTTGATGCCGGTGGGACGTACTGCCACGGCTTTGGGCACACCGGGGACGATGCGAACCCCGGCGTGCAGGCCGTCATCCTCATCGCTCCTGAGCCAGCGCACCACGCCTACCAGGAAATTCTTGGCGTCGGCGGGGCGTACTGCGATCAGCTGGGTGTGAACGTAACGTCCGCCGGTCGAAGTCGCCGGGCGCACAATGCGCAGACCCGACAGACTTTCCTCCTTCAGCAGCCAGTCCTCGGTGGCATAGCCCCCGGCCTCGATAAATGCTTCCTCGAGGCGCGTGCTGGTGTGGCCGAAGGTGGCAATCTCGTCGCGTTCGCGCAGCGTCAGCTCGATCGCATGTCCGGGTTGGCGGAACGTCTTGCTGCCCGAGATATGGAAATGCATGGAGGCGAGAGTGCTGCATACCTTCGCCTTTGCGCTGACGCTGCGGCGCGTTTGCACCCGCCCGTTCTTGCCCTCGCACCACAGGCGGAACAGGAGCACCAGCAGTTGCTCGACGCCGGGCATGGCGCAATCCTCGCCCAGCCCCAGGCTGGCGGGCGGCTCGCCCTTGCGCAGCAGCACCACGCACTTTTTCAGGGTGCGCGCAAGATCGCCGATGTCGAGCCAGCGCGAGGCGCTGCGCGCGCCGGCGTCGGCTTCACGGTAAGCGCCCGCGGCGGCGGAAAAATCCAGCAGCAGCGGCGGCAGGCTCTTGTCCTCGGGCGGGGTGCGCCGCACGGGGACATGCTGGGCCCAGCGCTCGAGCCAACCCTGAATCTGCATCAGCTGCTTTTGCTGTTGCTCGTTGGGGTCTGCCAGCATGAACAGGAGAGCGCGCACGTACACCTCGGCGCAGCTAACGTCTGTCTTTTTCACCGAATCTCCGACCGCGGTGGCGCTCTCCCCCGCCTCCTCGACATGGCGGTAAAGCTGGTGCAGAGCCAGCCAGTAGGCATCGGGGAACGCATGATAGACGCGGCAGTGGTCGAACATGCTCGAGGCCACGCAATCGAGCCCCCGCTGGCAGATGAGCGCGGCCTGGCGCTCGAGCTTGCCCTCGGCCGCGCTCATGAGGCAGCGCTGGTAGCCGGTGAGCAATTCCTGCCACAGATCCACCACGTGCCCGAATATGCCGCGTTCCACCTGGGTGAGC
>DAIMZW010000080.1:0-3930 GCA_036733765.1 Steroidobacteraceae bacterium | reverse complement strand
ATTCGCCGATCTGGCCGCTGAGCTCGCCATGCTCGATGCACGCGGCCTCAAGCGCCACCGCCGCATACTCGAAAGCCCCCAAGGCGCGCATGTCGTGGTCGACGGCCGCGAAGTGGTGGCGTTCGGCAGCAACGATTACCTGGGGCTCGCCGGCGATCCGCGGCTGGCGGCGGCAGCGCGCGAGGGCGCGGCGCGCTACGGCGTCGGCGCCGGCGCTTCCCATCTGATCCTCGGCCATGCGGCTGCGCACCACGCGCTCGAGGAATCGCTCGCGCAATTCGTACGGCTGCCGCGCGCGCTGCTGTTCTCGACTGGCTACATGGCGAACATCGGTATCGTGACCGCGATCGCCGGGCGCGACGACGCGGTGTTCGCCGACAAGCTCAATCACGCATCGCTGAACGACGCAGTGCTGTTATCGCGTGCTGATTTCAGGCGCTACCCGCATCGCGATCTCGCCACGCTCGAGGATATGCTCGCGGCGTCCCAAGCGCGTCGCAAGCTGGTGGTGAGTGACGCGGTGTTCAGCATGGACGGCGATATCGCGCCGGTGCACGCATTGCTGCGGTTATGCGAGCGCTACGACGCGTGGCTGGTGCTCGACGACGCGCACGGCTTTGGCGTGTTAGGCAGCACTGGCGGCGGCGTGCTGCAGCATTACGGTGTCGCATCCGAGCGCATCGTTTACATGGCCACGCTCGGCAAGGCGGCTGGCGTGTTCGGCGCATTCGTGGCGGGACAACCTGCTTTGATTGAAATACTGGTGCAGCGCGCGCGGCCCTACATCTACACCACGGCGATGCCGCCGCTTCTGGCGCATACGCTGCTTGCCGGCCTCGAAATCATCGCTGCCGAGACGTGGCGGCGCGAACTGCTGGCGCAGCTCATCGCGCGGCTCAAGCGGGATGTTGCCGGACTGCGCTGGCGGTTGCTGCCGTCCGATACCGCGATCCAGCCGCTTATGATCGGCGCCAACGACGAGGCGGTGCGCGTCTCGGAACAACTTGCGCAGCGCGGGTTGCTGGTGCCGGCAATCCGGCCGCCGACCGTGCCCGAGGGCACCGCCCGGCTGCGCATCTCACTGTCGGCTGCGCACAGCGAGCAGGACGTCGCGCAGCTTGTCGAGGCTTTGCTTGAGGTTGAGAAAAATTCTTGAACCGCAAAGGACGCGAAGGAACTTCGAGTTCCGAATACGATTAAACCGTGGCGGCAATCAGCTGCTGGCATGAGTATTAATCCCTGCAAGGATTGGTGTTTTGGTTACCTTTGCGTCCTTTGGTGCGCCAGGCCAAGCCTGGCTGATCTTGTGAACTGAGAGGTGTTCATCCTGTAAATTGCCCGTTCATCAGGTAGCCAATCGAGCGCAGGTACCGAGCAATCGGTGGTGCGAAGCCTCGTGCGGCGAACACGCGAGCCGTAGCGCAAGCGAACCCATTTCGGCCTCGTTACGCTTATTGGGAGTGGCCATTCTGCCGAAGAAGCTGAAGCCTGCCACCGACGAAGAAGCAACGGGCGATTGCATTCGTCGGACTTCCCGGGGTGGTAGGGGACAGCGCGCGTGGATAGATCAGTCAAGGAACCTGGGAGACCCGTCTCAGTGGTGGGAGAGCCACCAACGGGGTGCGGGAAGACATAACCGCATCTCGGCTGGGTTCGGGAGTCGGACAGGCTCATAGTAGCGAGGAAGCGGGTAACGACCGTGGAGCGAAGGGGCCTGAATGCAAGAGTGCTTGAGTAAGAGGAGGGGAAACCCGCTTGGATGAGAATCCCACTACGGAGAATCGGGTGCTCGGTGACGGGCTGCCTGAGAGCGTTTCCTCGCTGAGACTGAAGCTTAATCGTAAAGCGGTGCAGGAGCCGAAGTTTCGTTTCTATGCGTTGTATGACCGGGTGTATCGAGCTGATGTGCTGGCGGCGGCCTGGAAGCGGGTGCGTAGCAATGAGGGTGCAGCCGGAGTCGATGGCGTGACGATTGCCCAGATTGAAGCAGCAGGGGTCGAGACGCTGCTGGCGCGGTTGCACACCGAGTTGCGCACGCACGGCTACCGGCCGCAGCCGGTGCGGCGGGTTTATATCGAGAAAGACGATGGCCGGCTGCGGCCCCTCGGAATTCCTACGGTGGCTGATCGCGTGGTGCAGATGGCGGCGTTGCTCATCCTGGAGCCGATCTTCGAGGCGGACTTCGAGGATTGCTCCTATGGGTTTCGGCCAGGGTGCAACGCGCATCAGGCGCTGGCGGAAATTCGAGGGCATCTGCAGCAGGGCTATCAGGCGGTGTATGACGCGGACTTGAAGAGCTACTTTGATTCGATCCCGCCTAAGCGCCTCATGGCCTGTTTGCGCATGAGGGTAACCGATCGTTTGGTGCTCAAGCTGATACGGCTGTGGCTGGAAGCGCCGGTGGTGGAACCGCAGGCAGGTGAAGGCGGGCAGAGAAGCGTGAAGCGTGCCAAGCAAGGCACCCCGCAAGGGGGCGTGATCTCGCCGCTGCTGTCTAACCTTTATCTGCATTGGTTCGACCGGCGGTTTCACCGCGCCGAGGGGCCTGGGTGCTGGGCGCGAGCGAAGCTGGTGCGTTATGCTGATGATTTCGTGGTGCTCGCGCGCTATGTGAGTCCACAACTCAGAGGCTGGATTGAGCAAACGCTCGAAGGGTGGATGGGACTTAGGCTCAATCGCGAGAAGACGCGGGTGGTTGACCTCAACGCTGCAGGGGCGAGTCTGGATTTCCTCGGTTACACGTTCCGTTACGACCGCGACCGCCTTGGGCGCGAGCGTAGGTATTTGAACGTGACGGTATCGCAGAAGGCGATGAAGCGTGCGCGGCAACGGCTGCATGTGATGACAGGTCGAAGCCAGGCCTGCGTGCCGGTGCCTGAACTCGTGGGCTCGCTCAATCGTTACCTCCGGGGCTGGTCGAGCTACTTTAGCTATGGTTATCCGCGGCAGCCGTTTCGCACGGTCAATGCTTATGTGCGCGAGCGTCTGACGCAGCACCTGCGGCAACATCGCAGCCAACGCGCGTATCGACCGGGTGGCGGGGTGAGCTTCTATGCGCACTTCGACCGCCTGGGTCTGGTATCGTTGTGAACGTGCTGTGGCATTGCGCTGCTCCGATGAATGCTTGCATGAGAGCCGGATGCGGGAAATCTGCATGTCCGGTTCGACGAGGGGGGAGGGGCACTGCTGATGTTTAGCACGCTTCCTCCTCTACTCTACCGTCCTTCGCGGTAAAGCTTTAATGGGTTTATATGTCGAGAGCAACGGCAGCGGGCCCGATCTCGTGCTGCTGCACGGCTGGGGCATGAATGCAGCGGTGTGGGACGACGCGGCTCCCGAGCTTGCGCAACATTTTCGCTTGCATTGCGTTGATTTGCCTGGCCACGGCGGCAGCAGCGCGTGCGCGCCCTGCACGCTGGACGCGCTGGCCGACGTGCTTGCGGCAGCGCTGCCGCGGCGGGTGGCCGTCTGCGGCTGGTCGTTTGGAGGACAGGTGGCGCTCAACTGGGCGTTGCGTGTACCGCACCAGGTCGAGCGCCTGGTGCTGATCGCGACCACGCCGCGCTTCGTGCGCGGCGCGGACTGGGAATGCGGCATTGACGCTGCCGTGCTCGAGGGTTTCGCACGCGGCTTGGCCCACGATTACCGCACCACGCTGCAGCGCTTTCTCGCGCTGCAGGCGCAGGGCGATGCTCACCCGCGCGCCGTGCTGCGCCGGCTGCGCGGGCAGATACTCGCGCACGGTGAGCCGGATGTGGCAGCGCTAGGAGCGGGATTGCGGCTGCTCAGGCAAACCGATTTGCGCGACAGACTGGTACAAATAATGCAGCCGGCGCTGATACTGCACGGCGAGCGCGACGCCCTCGTGCCGCTGGCGGCGGGCGAATATCTGCAGCGCGTTCTGCCGCACGCGGTAATCGAAGTGTATGC
>DAIMZW010000079.1:0-3947 GCA_036733765.1 Steroidobacteraceae bacterium | reverse complement strand
GGATTTGCCGGCGGCGCGCCGCTGCCGGCCGTTGCGGCCGACTGCGCCGCAGCCCGGGCCGCCGCAGCCTGGGCGGCCTCATCGGCGGCCAGTCGCTCCTCCAGCTGCTTGATGTGCTGCTGCTCCTGCTGCAATTCCTGCCGCAATTGCGGCAGCGAATCCGTGCTAGGAGGGTCGGCCGCCGCCGACAGCATAGGCACAGCCAGCGACCCGGCCAAAAGCAGTGACATCAATCGCATGAAGGGGGCCCCCAGTAAAATACCAACCCGCGGCATGGTGGCGGCGGGCGGTAACATTGTCGGTACCGCTGGGGTCACAGCCCGGTTAGACCCGTGACTTCGGTCGTGCTATGCTTCGCCCTGATCGTCGACGTCCCTGTTTCCATGCGCCCCTCAAGGCGCGTTCGGCTTCGAGCCGCCAGCGATCTGGTGACAGGATTTACGATTCGACGGCTCGCGGGCAGATTCACTCTCCCCTTCCCTTCGTTGGTATTCCTGCCGTGTTGAGTGGCGTTGGGCACAACTACACAGCCCGCAGCCGCTTGTTTTATTTGGAGAGTATTGAGTCATGGCGAAGATTTATGTGGGTAACCTCCCCTTCACGACCAGTGAGGCGGATCTGACGGCGTTGTTCGGCCAGCACGGCACCGTCGAAAAGGTGTCGCTGCCGACGGATCGTGAAACCGGTCGGCCGCGCGGCTTCGGCTTCGTGGAGATGAACCAGGCCGATGCGTCGCGTGCCATTCAGAACCTGAATGGACACGATCTGGGCGGACGCCCGCTGCGTGTCAACGAAGCGCAGGATAAGCCCCGCACCGGCGGCGGCGGCGGCGGTGGCTATCGCGGCGGTGGTGGTGGTGGCGGCGGCGGCGGTGGCGGTGGCGGCCGCTGGTAAGCGCGCCGTGCGACAGCGCTGAAGGCTAAAAGAGCCCGGAGCAATCCGGGCTTTTTTTTGCCTTCAGAAACGAACGCGTCGAGCGCACGGGGAAGGCGCGTAACAGCCGCTCAGCGTTTCTTCGGCAGATACAGATCCGTGAGTGTGCCCTCGAAGGCTTCGGCCGCCATCGCGACCGTCTCCATGAGAGTGGGATGGGCATGCACGGTCAGACTGATATCAGCGGCATCGGTACCCATTTCGATCGCAAGCGCGACCTCGGCGATGAGCTCTCCGGCATTGCTGCCGACGATGCCGCCGCCGAGCAGGCGACGCGTCTTGGGATCGAACAGCAGCTTGGTGACGCCCTCATCTCGGCCGATAGAGAGTGAGCGGCCGCTCGCGGCCCACGGAAAGGCGGACTTTTCGAACTCGACGTTCTGTGCTTTGGCCGCGGTCTCGGTCAGACCCACCCAGGCGACCTCAGGATCCGTATAGGCCACGGAGGGAATCACGCGCGCATCGAAGTAGCTCTTCTGGCCTGCCGCAACCTCCGCGGCGACCTTCGCCTCGTGCATGGCCTTGTGCGCCAGCATGGGTTGTCCGACCACATCGCCGATCGCGAAGATGTGGGGCACGTTGGTGCGCATCTGCTTGTCGGTCGCGATGAAGCCGCGCGCATCGACCTTCACACCGGCTTGCTCGGCCGCGATGCGGCTGCCGTTGGGCGAACGTCCGACCGCGACCAACACGTGATCGTAGCTCTTGGTGCTGCGCGCACCGCCCTGGGCCTCGAAGCTGACCTGCAGGCCCTCGCTCGCGGCCGTCACGCCGACCACGCGCGTGTTGAGCAGGATCTCGCCGTAGCGGGCCCTGATGCGCTGCTCGAGCGGGCGCACCAGATCCGCATCGCAACCGGGCATCAGCTGCGCCGTGAGCTCCACGACGCTGACGCCGGCCCCGAGCGCATCATAAACACAGGCCATCTCCAGGCCGACGATGCCGCCGCCAATGACCAGAAACCGTCCCGGCTTCTCGGGTAATTCGAGCGCGCCGCTGGAGTCGATGATGCGCGGGTCTTCCGGCAGTGCCGGCAGTCGCATGGACTCGGAGCCCGCGGCGATGATGCATTGTTCGAAGCGAATTCTTTCGCTCCGCCCGGCCGCCGTGACCTCGAGCACATGCGGGCTGATAAATTTCCCGCTACCCCTCACCACCTCGACCTTGCGCTGCTTGGCGAGCATCGCAAGGCCGCCGGTGAGCTTCTTGACAATGCTGGACTTCCACCCGCGCAGCTTGCCGAAATCCAGCTGGGGTGCGCCAAAGGCGATGCCGCGCGCGCTCATCTCGCGTGCCTCTTCGATAACCTTGGCCGCATGCAGCAAGGCTTTGGACGGAATGCAGCCGACGTTCAGGCAGACCCCGCCGAGGGTTTCCCAGCGTTCGACCAGCGTCACCTTGAGCCCTAGATCCGCCGCCCGGAACGCCGCCGTGTAGCCACCAGGCCCGGCACCGAGCACCAGCAGCGCGACGCTGCGCGAGGCTTCCGGCTCGGCCGCGTCCGGCACGGTCGCGGTCGGCGCAGCCGGTAACGGCGTCGCAGGCGGTGCCGGCGCCGCAGGTGTTGCCGGTGGCGTCGCTGCGGCAGCAGGCGGCGCAGTGGCGGCGCTCGGCTGCTCGGCCGTCTCCAGTCGCACCAGCGGCGTGCCTTTGGAGACGCGGCTACCCTTGCTGATCAGTAATTCCGCCACGGTGCCGGCCGCCGAGGACGGCACATCCATCGTCGCCTTGTCGGTCTCGAGTGTGATCAGCGGCGTGTCGATCTCGACCGTGTCACCTGCTTTGACCAGCACCTCGATGATCGGGATGTCCTTGAAGTCGCCCAAATCCGGACAGGCGATCTCGAGCAGGCTCATGGCACGGCCTCGAGCAGACCATGGACGTCGGCGAGCGCTGCGACCAGAAAACTGCTGAAGCGCGCACCGTTGGCGCCGTCGATCACGCGGTGATCGTATGAGAGCGAGAGCGGCAGCATCAGGCGCGGCACGAAGTTGCCGTCGAGGTACACCGGCTTGAGGGTCGAACGGGACACGCCGAGGATCGCCACTTCAGGTGCATTGATGATCGGCGTAAAGGCTGTGCCGCCGATCCCGCCGAGGCTGGAGATCGTAAAGCTGCCGCCTTGCAGCTCGCTGCCGGCGAGTTTGCCGCCGCGCGCCTTCTGCGACAGTGCCGCCAGCGCTCGCGCGATCTCGTAGATGTCCTTGCGATCGGCATCGCGAATTACCGGCACCAGCAGTCCCTGAGGCGTATCGGCCGCAAAGCCAATATGGATATATTTCTTGTAAACCAGGTTCTCGCCGCGTGCATCGAGCGAGCTATTGAACATCGGAAATTTCTGCAGCGCCTTGACGCAGGCGCGCACGATGAACGCCAGCGGCGTGAGCTTCACCCCGGCGCTGCCGGAGCTGCTCTTGAGTCCCTTGCGCGTCTCTTCGAGCTCCGTGATGTCGGCTTCATCGAACTGTGTGACATGCGGCAGATTGACCCAGCTCGCCTGCAGCCGCGGGCCGGAGATGCGCTGCACGCGACTGAGCGGTATGACCTCGACCGGACCGAATTGCGCGAAATCCGGCACCGTCACGGCTGGCCACGCCCGGCCGGCACCACTGCCGCCGCCAGAGCTGCCAACCACCGCGTTGCTGCCCGCCCCGCCCGCCAGCGCCGATTTGACGTATCCCTTGACGTCCTCTTCGGTGATGCGCCCCTTCTGCCCGCTGCCCTGGATGCGCAGCAGATCGGCGCCGAGTTCGCGCGCAAACTTGCGCACCGACGGGCTGGCATGGGCGCGCGCGATGCCTTCTTCGCTGACAGGGGGCAGCGGCTGGGCCAGCGCAGCCGGGACCCGCAACGTGTCCTCGACGCTCGGCGCCGCGGCCTTCGGCGCCGCCGCCTCCGCGACCGGCGCTGCCGGGGCTGAGACGGGCGCGGCCGCAGGCGTGGCGGAAGTCGCAGGCGTGGCAGCCGTCGCAGGCGTGGCAACCGTCGCAGGCGTGGCAGCCGTCGCAGGCGTG
>DAIMZW010000078.1:0-4240 GCA_036733765.1 Steroidobacteraceae bacterium | reverse complement strand
TCCTGGAACGGCGGGAACAGCAGCGCCAACAGCAGATTCAAGGCCACCCCCAGGAGCACCAGGTTCTGCCGATCCAGCCGGCGTCGCAAACGCGCCCGGTCGCGCAACAGCACCCAGGCGATCGTAGCGTTGATCAGCACCGTGAATATCTCGATAGAAAGGAAATCATTGTTGACCACGCGGTTGGGATGGTCGCCGAACGCGAACAGGAAGCCGTCGAAGTTGGGCACGTTGTTATGCGTGTAGCTGAGGTAGTCGTACGGCGGGAACAGCAGCATCAGCAGCAAATTGAGTGCGGCGACGAGCGCCGTGACGGCCTGGTATTTGTTCATCGGCTTTTTCTCACTGGCAATAGCTCCCTATAGTAGCCGGTCTTACACCCCTCGCCCCGGGAGGCCGTCACCCACTCAAACCCGGGGCGTTGCCGGCGCGTCCTGCGATGTTGTGCATTCGCTCACCTTGTTTTATGTTACTTTTGCGTTCAGCCTTCGATCGATCATCCTCGATTTCCCATGAGCCTGCAAACCAACGCCAAGCTGTTCGCATCCTGCCCGCGCGGCCTGGAAAACCCGCTCGCCGCCGAGCTCGCCGGACTCGGAGCGAGCGGGGTGCAGAGCGTCGCCGGCGGCGTCGCCTTCGAGGGCGACACTCGTGTCATCTACCGCGCCAACCTGGAAAGCCGCATCGCCACGCGCGTGCTGCTGCGCCTGTTCACCCTGCCTTACCGCAGCGAAGAGGACATCTACCGCGCCAGCTATGAGCTCGACTGGCCGCAGCGGTTCGAAGTCGGGCGCAGCATCCGCGTCTACCTTACCGCGCAGCGCTGCCCGCTGAAAAGCCTGGACTTCCTCACGCTGCGCATCAAGGATGCGGTGTGCGACCGCTTCAGGAGCGCCGTAGGCAGCCGCCCCAATGTCGACACGCGCGCGCCCGAGGTGCGCATCCACGCCTTCCTCGATGCCACGCAATTCACGCTCTACCTCGACACTTCGGGCGAACCGCTGTTCAAGCGCGGTGCGCGCGCCGCCACGGGCGAAGCTCCGCTCAAGGAAAATCTCGCCGCCGGCATACTCAAGCTGACCGGATGGCAACCGGGAACGGCGCTGCTCGATCCCATGTGCGGCGGCGGCACTTTTCTCGTCGAAGCGGCGCAAATCGCGCTCGATATCGCGCCGGGCAGCGAGCGCAGCTTCGGCTTCGAAAGGCTGAAAAATTTCGACGCGGCGCTGTGGCGCGAGCTGCGCTCCGAGGCTGGGGCGCGGCGCAAGCCGCTCGTGCCCCTGCCGATCTACGGCAGCGACCTCTACGGCGACACGCTCAAACTTGCGCACGCGAACCTGCGCGCGGCCGGCGTCGCGCAGGCGGTGCAACTGAAACAGGCGAATGCGCTGGAGATTTCCGCGCCGGCCGAGACCGGTGTGCTGGTCACCAACCCGCCCTACGGCGAGCGCATGGGCGAGCAGCAGGAACTGGCCGCGTTCTACCCCAAATTCGGCGACGCGCTGAAGCAGAAATTCGCCGGCTGGAACTGCTACATTCTCAGCGCTGACATGAATCTGCCCAAGCTGATCAAGCTGCAGGTTTCCAAGCGCACGCCGCTGTTCAACGGCGCGCTGGAGTGCCGCTTGTTCGAGTACAGGATCGTGGCGGGCAGCATGCGCGGTCCCAAGCTCGTCCAGGGCAGCGACGCCGCCGCGCAGTCAGGCGAGGAGCGCTAGCTGCGCTGACGCTGCCACGGTCCGCGGCGGGCTGGAACCGCCTAGCCGGCCGCGCGCTTGCGTGGCTTGACCGTCTTGGCGGCGGTCTTGGCGCTGGTTTTGGCGGCCGTCTTGGTCGCGGGTTTGATCGCTCCAGGCTTGACCTCGGCGGACTCGGCCGCGGCCTTGCCCGGTTTGGCCGCTCGCGGCGCGAACTCGAAGCCGACCTTGCCATCCGCGCCGCGCACCAGGAAGGCCGAGAACGGCCGCCCCTTCTTGGAGATGAAGCGGTGCAGCAGATCGGTCCTGCCGGTAGCGAGGAGTTTCTGCATCTGCTCGCGCTCGATCGGCCGCTGCAGGATGATACGGCCGGAGCGGAAGTCGCAGCTCTTTTCCGGGCCCAGGCTTTTCTCGCACACATAGGCCATCGGCTGCTCGAACACCCGTGCTGCGCACTTCGGGCACGGGCCGAGCGGCTCCAGGCCGGAGAAATCCGGGGCTTCGTCTGCGCCGTCGCCCGACTGCCCAAAATCGAATTCCGCCTTGAACTCGGGCGACAGCCGCACCACCGCGGCGAACGGCTTGCCCATGCGACTGCGAAAGCCCTGCAGCGGACCGATGCTGTGCTTGGCGATCAATTCCTCGATTTCCTCCGGCGCGAACTCGCGGCTGGAGACGACTTTCCAGATGTTGAAATCGCACGCCTGGCACTGGAACTTGCGATAGTTCTCCTGCACCGTGCCGCCGCATTTCGGGCACGGCGCCTTCAGCGTGAGGAATGCGGTATCGGGGATATCGCCGTTCTTGATCGCGGAAACCAGCTCGCGCGTGGCCCCGACGATATGGTCCATGAACTCGGCGCGACCGAGCTCGCCGTGCTCCATCTGCTTCAGCTTGAATTCCCAATCGCCCGTGAGCTCCGGCGACGTGAGCTCGGTGATGCCGAAATGGCGCAGCGCGAACATGAGCGAGAACGCCTTCGGCGTGGGCACGAGTTCGCGCCCGTTGCGGTGCACGTAGTCCTCGAAAATAAGGCCCTCGATCACGGCAGCGCGGGTCGCCGGCGTGCCCAGGCCCTTCGCGCTCATCGCCTCGCGCAATTCCTCGTCCTCGACCAGTTTGCCCGCGCCCTCCATGGCCGAGAGCAGCGTCGCCTCGGTGTAGCGCGCCGGCGGCTTGGTCTGGTTGGCCTTGACCTCGACCGCCGTCGTCTTGACTTTCTCGCCGTCCTCGATCGCGACCATCAGGGCGTCGTCTTTTTCCGTGTCGCGGCCGTAGATTGCGAGCCAACCCGGCTTCACCATCACCCGGCCCTCGCTCTTGAACGGCTCGCCCTCGACGCGCGTGATGCGCGTTGTGACGAGGAACTCGGCTGCGGGAAAGAACACCGCCAGGAAGCGTTTCACCACCATGTCGTAGAGCTTGGCCTCGGCATCGGACAGATTGCCCGGCGCCTGCAGCGTAGGGATGATGGCAAAGTGGTCGGAAATTTTGGTATTGTCGAAAATGCGCTTGCTCGGCTTGACCCAGCCTTCCTTCAGCACCTGGCGCGCGAATGGCGCATAAGCCGCGACGCCCTCGCTCTTGTCCTTGCCCTTGGCTTTGCCGGCCAGCATTTCCATGGTGGATTTGACCGTCGGCAAATAGTCCTCCGGCAGCGCGCGCGCATCGGTGCGCGGGTAGGTCAGCACCTTGTGCTTTTCGTACAGCGCCTGCGCCAGCGACAGCGTGGTGCGGGCGGAGAAACCGAAGCGTCCGTTGGCTTCGCGCTGCAGGCTGGTCAGATCGAACAGCAGCGGCGAAATCTGGGTAGTGGGCTTGGCTTCCTCGGTGGCGAGGCCGGGCTTGCCCTCGCATTTCTTGCGCAAGGCCTCGGCGCGCGCCGCGTCCCACAGGCGTTCGGGCTTGGCTTCCGCGTCCTCGTCCTTCGCCGCCTTCGCGAACTTCTCGTCGAACCAGCGCCCGTTGTATGCGCCGGCGGCGGCGGCGAAGCTGGCATGCACTTCCCAGTAGTCGCGCGACTGGAACTTGCGGATGCGGTCCTCGCGCTCGACCAGGATGGCCAGCGTCGGCGTCTGCACCCGGCCCACGGTGGTCTTGTAGAAGCCGCCCTCTTTGGAATTGAACGCGGTCATGGCGCGCGTGCCGTTGATGCCCACCAGCCAGTCGGACTCGGAACGGCACACGGCAGCATCGGCCAGCGGCAGCATTGACTTGTCGGTGCGCAGGCCTTCAAAACCCTCGCGGATCGCGCCCTGGGTCATCGATTGCAGCCACAGCCGCTGGATCGGCTTCTTGTTGCCGGCGTGCTGCATGATGTAGCGGAAGATCAGTTCGCCTTCGCGCCCCGCGTCGCAGGCGTTGATGACGCCGGTGACGTCCTTTCGCTTGAGCAGCGTCAGCAGCAGCTTGAGCCGGTCCTCGGTTCGCTCGATCGGCTTCAGGCCGAAGTGCGGCGGGATCACCGGCAGGTTCGCGAACGACCACTTGCCGCGCTTGACCTCGACGCCTTCCGGGGCGACGAGTTCGAGCAAATGGCCGAT
>DAIMZW010000077.1:0-4243 GCA_036733765.1 Steroidobacteraceae bacterium | reverse complement strand
GGCCACGGCGGCACGGACCTGTGCGTAGTCGCGCCGATGCGCGAGCAGCCAGCGTGTCAGATGGCGCAAATAGCCGCTGGTCTCGAGCAGCGCCCGATACTGATCCGCCGCCTTGATGCGGCCGTCGAGCGCCTCCAGTTCGGCCCACAACCGGCGCAGATCGGCGCTGTCGCGGGCGATGGTGTAGGCGCGGGCGACCGCTACGGCATTGGCATCGCCATCCTGCGCGCACTGCATCAGCAGTGCCGGCCCGATGCGGTTGACGATGCTGTTGGTGGTCGCGGTCGTGATGATCTGCCGGCGCAATCGATGCCGCTTGATGCGGTCGGCGAATCGCCGCTGCAAAGCTTGCGGGAAGTAGCGCTCGAGTTCGCGCGCGAGATACGGGTCATCGGCGCTGCCGCTGTGCGAGAGCGCATTGTTGAGCGCTATCTTCCCGTAGGAGAGCAGCAGCGCCAGCTCGGGGCGCGTCAAGCCGCGGCCCTCGCGCCGACGCTGTTCGATTTCTTCATCGTCGGGCAGGAACTCCACCGCCCGATCGAGTTCCCCGTGGCGCTCGAGCCAGCGCAGCAGCTGTTGATGCTCGGTCAAATCCTCGACCGCGCGCCGCTCCATGAGGCTGATCGCCTGGCTCTGCAGATAATTGTTACGCAGCACCAGCGCTGCGACCTCGTCGGTTGCGGCCGCCAGCAGCCGATTGCGCCGGCTGCGCACGATCGGTGCGCCGGCAGCGGGCGCATCGAGCATGATCTTGAGATTGACCTCGACATCGGAAGTGTTGACGCCGGCCGAATTGTCGATGAAGTCGGCGTTGATACGTCCGCCGCGCGCCGCGTACTCGACGCGTCCGCGCTGTGAGAAGCCGAGATTTCCGCCCTCCCCGACCACCAGGGCGTGCACTTGAGCGCCGTCGACGCGCAGCGCGTCGTTGGCGCGGTCGCCGATCTCGCCGTGGCGCTCGCTGGCGGCCTTGACGTAGGTGCCGATGCCGCCATTCCACAGCAGATCGACCCGCATGCACAGAATCGCGCGGATGATCTCGACCGTGCTGGCGCGCCGCTGCGCCAGATCGAGCAATTGCCGCGCCTCGTGCGACAGTGTGACCGCCTTGGCGCTGCGCTCGAAGATTGCGCCACCGCGCGAGAGCAGGCGCTGGTCGTAATCGTTCCAGCCCGAGCGCGGCAGTTTGAACAGGCGCTGGCGTTCGCGAAAGCTGCGCGCGGCCTCAGGGCTCGGATCGATGAAGATGTGCTGGTGGTTGAATGCGGCCACGAGTCGAATCTGCGGCGATTGCAGCAAGCCGTTGCCGAACACGTCGCCGGACATGTCACCGATACCGGCCACCGTGAAGGCCTCGCGCTGGATATCGCGCCCGAGCTCACGAAAATGCCGTTTGACGCATTCCCAGCCGCCGCGGGCCGTGATTCCCATCTTCTTGTGGTCGTAGCCGGCGGAACCCCCCGAGGCAAAGGCGTCGCCAAGCCAGAAGCCGTATTCGGCGGCGATCGCATTGGCAACGTCGGAGAAAGTGGCGGTGCCTTTGTCGGCCGCGACCACCAGATACGGATCGTCGCCGTCGAGCCGGCGCACCTGGCTTGGCGGCGTGATGCGACCGGCGACAATGTTGTCGGTGAGATCGAGCAAACCGCGAATGAAGTTGCGGTAGCACTCGATCACCTCGCGCTGTTGCAGCTCGCGCGGCGCGCGAGTGGTCAGCCGCCGTGCGACGAAGCCGCCTTTGGCGCCCACGGGTACGATGACCGTGTTCTTGACGTGCTGCGCCTTCATCAGGCCGAGGATCTCCGTGCGAAAATCCTCCGGCCGCTCCGACCAGCGAATGCCGCCACGGGCGATGGCGCCCTGGCGCAGGTGCAGCCCCTCGAACTGCGGACTGTGCACGAAGATCTCGTACGCCGGTCGCGGCTGCGGCAGTCCGGGGATCTGGCCTGGATCGAGCTTCAGCGACAGCCAGAGCCGCGGCTGGCCGCCAGCGTCGCGCCGGAAGTAGTTAGTCCGCGAGGTCGAGCGGATCACCGCGAGAAACGCGCGCAGGATCCGGTCCTCGTCCGGGCTGACTACGGCCTCGAGCGCGCGGCGAATGCGCTTCTCGAGCAGCGCAGCGCGCAGTTGCGTTGCGCGGGAAACACTCGGCGTCAGGCGCTGTTCGAACAGCAGGCACAGCGCGCGCGCCGTGCTCGCATGGGATGCGAGCACCCGCTCCATGTAGCTTTGGCTGAATGGGATGCCCGTCTGCAGCAAATAGCGGCAGCAGGCACGCAGCACCGTGACCTGCCGCATGCCGAGCTCGGAGGCGATGAGTAGGAGATTGAAACCGTCATCATCGAGTTCGCCGGCGCGCGCTGCACGGAAGGCGGCGATCAGCCCGGCCGCCACGCGCGAGACGACGAATCGCTGCAGCGCATAGTGCTCGAGTTCGAAGTCCTGGATCCAGACCGCGCCCCCGTCGGCAAAGCTCAGCCGATACGGACGTTCTGCGATCACGCGCAACCCGAAATGCTCGAAGGTTGGCAGCACGTCGGAGACCGACAGTGCCTCGCCGCGGCGAATGATGGCCAAATGCACGCGATGGGGCTGCTGCAGCGGTGGGCGGTAAAGCCGCAGCTGCATCATTTCCGGAGCGCCATCGATGCCTTCGAGATCGAGAATGTCCTCGACGGCTTGCGCGGCCTCGACGTCCTGCCGATAGGAGGCGGGGAAGGTGGATGCATAGCGCCGCTCGAGCGCGCGCGCCCGTGTTTCGTCGAATCGGGCCCGCAACGCCGCGCGCAGCCGATCGCGCCAGGAAATCAGGGCCTCGGCGATTTCCTGCTCGAGCCGCTCGACCTGCAATCGCGGTCGGCTGGCCGGATCAACCCGCAGCAGAATATGCAGCTGCGCCAGCGGTTCGTCGCCGATCGTGAGGCTCGAATCCAATTCCGTAGCGTGCAGAGCCGTACGCAGCAGCTGCTCGATACGCGCCTGCACGTCGGCGTCGCAGCGTTCGCGCGGCAAGTACACCAGGCACGACCAGAAACGCCGAAATTCGTCCCGTCGCAGAATCAGCCGCACGCGCGAGCGCTCCTGCAGCACCAGCACGTCGCGCGCGCAACGGATCAGCTCCGGCACGCTAGCCTGAAACAGCTCGTCGCGCGGCAGCGTCTGCAGGATATGCTGCAGACGCTTGCCGTCGTGACTGTTGGGCGCGAACGGAAAGTGTTCGATGACGCGCTTGAGCTTATGGCGCAGCCAGGGCACCTGCCGCGGATCAGCGCGGTAGGCGCTCGAATTCCACAGCCCGAGGATGCGAGCCTCGCCGATCGCGCGGCCGCGCGCGTCAAAGCGCTTGACCCCGATATAGTCGAGGTAGGCCGAGCGGTGCACAGTCGAGCGTAGATTTGCCTTCGTGATCACCAGCAGCTCATTGGAACGCAGCGCCTGCTGGATATTGGCGGCCATCACGCCGCTGTCGCGCGCGTGCCGGCGCCGGCGGCGCAGCAGCCCCAAGCCTGTACCCGGCACGGGCAGCAGCTCGAGCGCGTTGCCGCGCCGATGCAGGGCGTTCTCGCGATAGCCCAGGAACGTGAAGTGGTGCGCCTCCATGTACTGCAGCAGTGCGCGGCTCTCGGCAATCACGTCCGCCGGCAGCGGCGGCGGGTTGCGGCTGATGTCCGCGCACAGCCGCAGCACCTCGTTGCGCATGCGCATCCAGTCCTTGCAGGCACGCCGCACGTCGGTCAGTGCGGCAATCAACCGCCGCTGCAGCTGCTCGCATTCGGCAGCATCGCCGACCCGATCAATGCGCAGGTATTGCCACGACTCGTGCCGGCCGCCGTCGGCCTGCAGATCCTCGTCGAGCGATCGGAGGCGGCCCAAGGCATCGCGCTGCACGCGCAGGACCGGGTGAATGATGATCTGTGCCGAGACTCCGGCCTGCGCCAGCGTCATGCTCAGCGTATCGACCAGGAACGGCATGTCGTCGGTGATCAGCTGCACCACGGAGTGGGCCGCGACAGAGCGCGCCGATGCGCCGGCGCGCCGGCGCGCCGCTGGCGCAGGCGTGGCGGGCGTATCCGGCGCGCACAGCACGCGCAGCAGCGTCTGGTTGCGGCGCCGGCGCCGGCCGAATTCGAGCTGCGCGGTGCAAGCCTGGCGCAGCGCGGCCTCATCGAGTCGGCGCCATTCTTCCTGTGGTACCGAGCCTTGCCAGGCGCGCAGCAGTGCGGCCGTCAGTTGCGCCAGGTTT
>DAIMZW010000076.1:2096-4386 GCA_036733765.1 Steroidobacteraceae bacterium | reverse complement strand
GCCGAGCGCGGAGTGGCGACGCCCGGCGTAACCGGCAGCGCTGGAATGAACGCCGGCGCCACGCCGTCGCGCACCACGGATGTACGCGGTGGCTGCAAGGCAACCCGGAACCAGTGTTCCCGGGAGGCGAATTTGAGATAACCGGCCAGATCGGGCAATTGCTCAATTTCGGAGTCCATCACGGCCGGTTCAATGTTGAACTGCTCGCTGCGAGTCACCGAGCCCAGTATCTCCGTACACCGACGACTCCTCGACAGTGTGGTACGCACCACTTCGCGCTGCCCGATCAGCGTCGAGGCGAATCGCGACGTGCCCCCGCCTTCACTGGCCGAGCACCGCAGGATCAGCGTATTGCCGCAATTCTCGACGATGGTGTGGGCATCGCCCGCGCCGTAGGTGCTCGCCACCTGAGCGATGGACTGGAAGCCGAGGATGCAACGGCCGCCGAACTTGCGTACGCGCGCGAGCGCATCCTTGAGCCCATCGATCTGCCCCAACGCGTCGAGCTCGTCGATGACGAACCACAAGTGCTGATCCTGCTCGGAGCCGGCCATCGCCTCAAAAATAGCGATCCGCAGCCACGCTGAAACCGTCGAGCGCAGCGCCGCAATCTGATCGGCGCGGTAAGGAATGAACAGCACGCCACCCTGCGCGGCCTGGCCGCGCTTGACCCACTCTCGCACTGAGAACGGTGCACCCTGCTGCTGCGCAATGTGTTCCAGCGAGGCGACGGCCGAGCTAGCCACGGACCGTATCGAGTCGAACATACGTCCGTTATGCTCCTCGAGAAACGGTTGCGCAGGGGTGCCTGCCGTGAGCGTGCGCAATTCGGCAGTGGGCGCGATGACCAGCAAACGGTACAGCTCCCCGACGTCGCGCACTCCGGCGGCGTGCGCCTGTCGAGTGACCGCGGTCAGGAATGTGCGGGCATAGCCTCGCCAGCTGCGATCGGCCCCCTCATGATCCGGTAACAGTGACCGGGCGAGTTGTTCCACGTCGTAGGGTTGCTGAATTTCACCGAACAGATCCCACTTGACCGAGCGCTGATCGAAAGGGTTCAGAATCACGTCACCGCGTGCCGGATCGAAATATCGGCGCAGAAACCCGCCATCCGGATCCGCAATGACGGCGCGATCACCGCGTCGCAACGCCGGACCTAGCAGCTCGCCGATGGCCGTGCTCTTGCCTGTGCCCGTGGTCCCAATGAGCTTGAAGTGCTTGGTCTCATCTCCTTGGGGTATCGCTACACCGGCCAGAGTCAGCTGATTGGCACGAGCGAGCGCGGCGCCGGGCACCGCGGCGCGGCGCTCCCGCTGCGCATCAAGGGAACGCTCCACATCGACCACCATCGCGCCGCGCTGATGCTGCGACGCGCGCGCGCGTGGCGCGGCGAGCACACGACCGGTGGCGTATCCCAGGCCGGCGCCGAGTGCGCCCCCGAGGACCAGCCCCATGCCCTGCAGGGCAGGACCGAATAGAGCGAGTCCGACCCCTGCCACCGCGGTTAACGGCGCTGCAACCACGGGCGAGAGCAGCAGCTGGCGCAGTGCCGCGCGCGCGCGGATCATTCCGACCAACATGGGCCCCTGCACGGTCGCGTACGCCAGACCCAGGCCAGACCAACCGTGGATCAATGCGTTGACACTGAGGTTCGCCAGCACGGCTACGCACGCTCAATCCAGAGATTCCAGACCGCGCCGCTTGAGCCCAGGCTCATACCAGATCTCCTCGATGAATCGCTGTTGGCGCCAGCAGGCGAACTGAATGACGACGTCGATCAGCAGATACAGCAGAGTCCTGATCTCGTTCCGCGCCAGCTCGCGTCCAGCAGGACTTTGCTTGACCAGCAGCATCAACTGTTCGAACGCCAGCGCGGCGCTGGAAGCGTGCACGCTCGTGATCGAGCCAGGATGTCCCGAATTGATATTGCGCAGATAATCGAAAGCCTCCTCGGCGCGCAGTTCCGCCAGCAGAATGCGATCGGGTTTCATGCGCAGGCACGACTCGAGCAGCTGCTTAGGGGTCACGCGAGACAGCCCCTGATCGTCTTTCGAATAGAACAGACGCACATGATTGGGATGCCGGTCGAGCACCAGCTCCTTGGCATCCTCGATAGTGATCAGGCGCTCATCGCTCGGTATCTCGCGGATCAACGCTTTGGTCCAAGTGGTTTTGCCCGAGCCGCTACGACCCAGCAGCATGAGGGTCTCGCCACGACGAACGCCAAGGTTCAAATCCGAAAGCAGCACGTTCCCGGAGGACGTCCGATATTCGACTCCGCGAAACTCGA
>DAIMZW010000076.1:0-2086 GCA_036733765.1 Steroidobacteraceae bacterium | reverse complement strand
AGTGGTTTTGCCCGAGCCGGTCGGACCGGACACCAGGATGTTCTTGCGCGCAATGACCGCCAGCCGCATGAACGCCTCATATTCCCTGGCGGCCAGAAGCTCGAGCAGTTTTGGTTCAGTCTGGTCACCATTTTGGCCGGAGCGTCGGGCCTGACGAAAAATGCCGGAGCGGGCCAACTCTTCGATCGACCACTGTTGGCGGGAGGGCCGGCGAATCGTGATGGCCACCGTCCCGGGGGTCGTCGCAGGAGGCAGTACGATCTGTACTCGCTCGCCGCCGGGCAACGCGGCCGAGAGCAATGGCGAGGCGGCGTCGATGCGCTGGCCAGTGAAGTTGGCCACCAGCTTGGCAAATCGTACACACCAGTCGAAGCTGATCTCCGGGATGACCTCGCGCCGCCAGCCTGTCGTCGTTTCAATGAATGCCTCTCCAGGCCGGTTCACACACAGCTCAGTGACTTTCGGATCATCGAGGAAGCGCTGCATCGTCCGCAGCGTCAAACCCAGCGCCGAATGCTCAGGGTTCGCGGCGGCAAGCGCCGCGTCCGGCGCCTGATCCACAGCCCTTGCGCCGGCGCTACTGCTGGCTGCCGGCACGGCGGAGCTCATAAACGCCAGTGAAATCGATATCGCGCGCGACCAGGATCTGGATGCGATCACCGTTATTCTTGCGCACCGTGGGTGCAATGCTCAGCGTGCTCTTGAGCACCTCGGTCGTGACATCCTGCGTTGCCGAGGGGTTGTAGATGATCGTTCCACTGCCCCGATTCGACGACTGCACGGCGGTCTGCACAGCGCCGTCGATGGTGGAAATGAATAGCGCCGCGCCAAAGCGCTCCCAAAAATGGCGGTCCACGGTGCCCGGCAAGCCCGCACGGCCCAACTCATCGGCGGCCGGGGAATCCAAAGGAACGATCACTCCCGTCGGCGTGCGCGCTTCGGTCCACAGCACGAAGACGCGGGCCGCGCCCTGCTGTACCTGGCCCCTGGTCTCGCCGACCAATTTGGTTCCACGCTCCAGCAGGAGGACCTTGCCGTCGACGCCGAACGTATCGGTGGCGGTCACACAGGTAGTCATGCCCGGTAACGTAGAATCGATTGCGGTTTCGAGCGTGCAATCTATGAAGGCGCCTTTGGGCAACAACAGCCGCTGTGTCGGCAGGACGCGCGCCGGCGTCGTGCTGCTGGATTCGCTGTGCAGCAGCGTCGCAATCCCAGCCGTCGCGGCCGGCGGCCCAGCCACGGCCGCCGAAGCGTTGACCGCAGTCGGGGCGGCGGCCGTGTCCGCGCGTGCGCCGCTCGATGCTGCGCCGCCGTCCGGGGCAAGCGCGGCGCGCGCAAAGGCTGCGCCGGACAGTCGCCGCTCCAGGCTTGAGGGACGTGGAGCCGACCCATAGTTTTGCGGTGTGCTGGGCGGCAATAGGGCGCTCGCGCTCGAAGGTTGCGACAAATCCGGGAGCACCTGCGGGGTCATGGCCGCGAGTGCAATCGGGCCGGCGCTGCGGGCCGCGGCGCCCGCCGGTGGGACGATGGCGCCCAGGGCGGGCAGCGCCATCTCGGCTTGCGCGCGATTGCTGGACGCCGCCTGTGCCTTCTGATGCGCTTGCGCTTGCCGCTGCGCGGTATGCAGGTAATACGCCGTAAGCACAGCCGCCCCCATCGCCAGCATGAGGCCCATCGCCAGGACGTTGCTGACCTTGGATTGCAGCGACAGAGCCTGGCGGACCGACGGCAAGCCACGTTCCCCCTGGACCGTACCCGCAACATCTGACTCCGCGGGCTGCGCTAAACGCCGGAACAGCTTCATGGTCCGCGTCCGCGCGTTGCGCGTTCGACCTCGGACGTCACTGTCCCGGATTGCAGTTCGCGGCCGGTGCCGCCAAAGCTCTTGTTGACGATGCAGCCGTTGAGCTTGCCGCGCCGCACGACGAACTGCCGCGCCACACGATGGATCACCACTTCGCCTTGCTGCACGCTGAAGTTGAGCAGGGATTCGCTGCCGTCGTCATTGCGAACAAACATTGCCGGCAACTCGCCGCGAGGATTAAATCGCAGCTGTGTATGAACGCCATCGTCAAATGCCGCC
>DAIMZW010000075.1:0-4530 GCA_036733765.1 Steroidobacteraceae bacterium | reverse complement strand
CATGCTGGAGCTCGTGACCGACACCGTGGTCTGTATCAGGCGCTCTTGCGGCGAAAAAACAGGGTCAGTAAAAACAGCGCGGTCCGGAGATTAAGCAATTTAAGCGCGGCGCGCGCCTCTTCGGGACGCAACTTTGCGGTCAACGGCATGGCACCGAAAATCTTGCCTCGGATCACGAGCTGGCCGCCTTCGCGCTCGAGCGAGGTGATGTTCATCATTTCCCGGTTGTCGGCGCCATATATCTTCATGAGCGATCGGCCTTGTAAGCGTTATGTGGTGGCCATGGTTGCATCGGCGCCGGGGCGAATCAATCACACGCGTTGAGGTCCGGGGCCGGCATTGTCGCGTAGGTAAAGGGAGGCGCCATCCCTGGCGAGTTCTCCCGCCCTAGTCTTGAGCCGGCGTGATGCGTCTGATCCAAATGGTGGAGCGCGACCCGGATCTTTTAATTATGGGTAGAACTTTGACGCGATCTGCAATCGATTGCAAGCGAGCGTGAATTGCGCTGCGGAAGCGAGCCAGTTGATAATCATTCTCAAAAAGACTCTAAACTGACGGCAGCGTTCATGGTCCGGCGCGTAGCATGTAGCCGACACTCGGCACGGTACTGAGCCAGCGCGGCTGTTCCGGGTCGTCGCCGATCTTCTGTCGCAGACGGTGCATCAGCTGTTTGAGCAGCTGCCGATCGCCGCCGCCGCGATGGCCCCAGACATGCACCAGCAGCCGGTCGGTGTGCACAACTTGTCCGGCGTTGGCCAGCAGCAATTGCAGCAGTCTGGATTCCAGGGGCGTTATCTTGATGGCGCGATCGCCGATGTGAAGCGTCAGCAGATCCGTGTCGAGCGCAAGCTCGCCGACGCGCGTCTGCGTGCCGCCTTCGTGTCCGGAACGGCGCAGCAGCGCCTTGACGCGTGCCACGAGCGTGCGCGGACTAAACGGCTTGGTCAGGTAATCATCGGCACCGAGCGCGAGCGCGCGCACCAGATCGGCCTCTTCCCCGCGTGCGGTCAGCATCATGATGGGCAACCGGCTCTCCTTGCGCATCAGACCGCACAGATCGAAGCCCGAGCCGCCGGGAAGATTGATATCCAGAATGGCCAGATCAGGCTGCTCGCCGCGAAACGTACTCACGGCGGTGCCGAAGCTGTTGGCATTGACTATGGGGAAGCCGGCCTGGCGCAGCGCGAAACCCACTACAGCCAGCATGTCGGCATCGTCATCGACGAGCAGCAGTTTCAAACTTTAGCTCTCCATTTCCTGCGGCAACACCAGCGTGAAGCGGGTGCGCTGTGCGGCCGTACGCTCCACGCGTATCGAGCCGCCGTGCCGCTCGACAATCGACTTCACGATCCACAATCCCAATCCCAGGCCCGGTGCGTCCGGCTCGGTCTCGGCGCCGCGCTGGAAGCGCTCGAAAATCGCCCCCGAGCTGCCGGCCGGTACCCCCTGACCCTCATCCTCGACCCAGACTTCGATCTGCGCCCCGAGCCGCTGACCGCCGATGTGGATCGTACTGTGCTCCGGTGAGAACTTGGCAGCATTCGCCAGCAGGTTCACGAACACCTGACCGAGCCGCTGGGCATCGCCGCGCACGAGCGCGGCAATGCCTTGGCCATCGACCTCGAGCCGCAGCTGGCGTTGCAGCAGCAGCGGAGCAATCAGATCGTGGGCGTCGGCCACCACCTCGGACAGTTCCACCGTCTGCTGGCGGATCGAGAGCTGTCCAGCCTCGATGCGCACGCTTTCCAGCAGATTGTCGATCAGCCGCATTAGGCGCAATACGCCACGCTCGAGATTGGCGATGAGTTCGCGTTGGGCCGCGGGCTGCATGTCCTCGAGCCCATCTCGCAGCAGTTCGATCGAAGCCAGCTGAGCGGCGAGGGGCGTGCGAAATTCATGCGAGATGTTGCCGAGCACACTGTCGCGCGCGCGGCGCGCAGCTTCCAGGTCGGTCTCGTCGCGCAGAATCTGCACCTGTATCCCGTGGATGGGCGGGGCGCTCTGGATAATGGTCGATCGCGTGCTGCCATCGCGCATGCACAGGGTTTCGCGCGCGCTGCTCTGCGGCGTGTGTCGCGCGGCGAGGATCGGGCAGTGTCGCTCGCAGGGCCGCTCGCCCTCGATCGGCTGGGGCTGCAGGATGTCACCGCAGAACTGGCCGATGATTTCGCTCTGCGGCCGTCCCAGCAATTTGGCCACTTGCCCATTGGCATAACGAATGCGCCGCTCCTGATCCACCGCGTACACGCCCTCGACCACGCCGCTCAGTACGGCCTGGGCCTCGGCCTCACGCCGACGCAGCGTTTCGGTCAGATCGACCAGGTTGCCGCGCATGGCGTCCATCGAGCGCGCCAATGCGCCGACCTCCAGCGGCGCTACGGCCGGCATCGCCGCGGAGAAATCGCCGCGGCCGATGCGCTCGGCGAGATCGCGCAGCGCGACGACCGGCCTTGCGAGCCAGCGGCCATACAACACCCCGATCACGCCCGCTATGGCCGCGACGATCAGGGCCGTGGTCGCCAGTATCCAGTCGAAACTGTGCGTAGCGGCGAGCGACGCCGCGCCGCTCAGCCGCCCATCGAGCAGCCCCACGACCTCGCCGGTTTGCGCGGCAATCAGCAGGCTCGCGACATAGATGCTGCCGTGCGCGAGCACACCCGCGGCCGCGCCGCCTGGATTGGCGAGCGCCTGCGTATGCAGCGGCGTGAGCTCTTCCTCCGGCGGCGCGTGGTAGGTGGAGAAGTTGACCACTTGTAGTTGCGCACCCACCTGACTACTCAAGCGCGCCAGCATGGCCGGCGTGGTCAGCCGCAGCGTCACGGCGCGCACGTCGGTGCCCGGCAGCAGCGCGGCGGCGCCCCAGATCAGCGAAGCCCCGCTTTTTGGGGCGATGACGAAGCGTTCGCCTTGCTCCTGTAGTGCCGTGGCGACCTCGGACCAATCGACCGTTGGTCCCGACTGGGCGAGGACTGACCCGTCCCGCATCACGGCCGCAACGTCCGTGCCGGTGGTCTCGCTGAAGCGCTGTAGAAACGGCTCGAGGCCGCTGTTGCCGTCGCTCACGAGCAGACGCTGCAGGGTCGGGCGCTCCGCCAGGACCCGCGCATCGCTGAGTGCGTCTTCACCGACTCGCCGCAGCAGCTCGCGGCCCGAAGCCACGGCGAGCTGCGCGCGTACCAGGGCCTGCTGCTCGACCAGCCGGTTAAGCAGTACGGCACAGGCAATCGCGATCGCGGCCACTGCCAGCAGCACGATGAACACGCTGCCGCCGCCTAGCCAGGAAGCCAGGCCGACCTGCGAGCGCGGGGCGGTGTGTTGCGGCCTTAAAGGGTCGGTGGTGTTCAAAGCGCCGCCAGCCTAATCTTCGCGCTCGCCGCTGGCCAGCGGTGAGGTCGGGCACCGCATTGCATCGTGCTCAAGCGTGGCGTGCCTGGCCTGCGCGCAGCTCCGGATGGCGCAATTCCAGCAACGCCTTGGCGATCAACGTGATCAGCGCCAGCATCGCCAGGATCGAGGCCGAGGCGAAGGCGCCGGCGTAGTTGTACTCGCTGTGCAGGATCTCGATGTGCAGCGGCAGCGTGTTGGTCAGTCCACGGATGTGACCGGACACCACCGACACTGCGCCAAACTCACCCATCGCGCGCGCGTTGCACAGCAGTACACCGGACAGCAGCCCCCAACGTATGTTGGGCAGCGTGACGAGCCGGAAGGTTTGCCAACCGCTCGCACCGAGCGAAAGCGCGGTTTCCTCCTCGTCGTTGCCCTGGGTCTGCATCAAGGGAATCAGTTCGCGCGCGACAAACGGCAAAGTCACGAACGTCGTGACCAGCACGATGCCCGGCACGGCGAAAATGATATGAATATTATGCTCGCTCAGCCAGGGCCCGAACCAACCGTTGGCACCGAAGATCAGCACGCAACTCAATCCGGAAATCACGGGCGAGACGGCGAACGGCAGATCGATCAGCGTAATGAGCGCGTTTTTGCCGCGGAACTCGAACTTCGCAATCGCCCAAGCCGCGGCGACACCGAACATCAGATTCAGCGGCACCGTGATCGATGCCGTCAGCAGCGTCAGACGCATCGCCGCCAACGCATACGGGTCGAGCAGCGAGTGCAGATACAGGCCGATTCCCTTGCTGAAGGCTTCGACGAACACCACGACCAGCGGCAGTGCGACCAGCCCGAGCAGATACAGCAATGCGATTCCGAGCAGCGCGTAGCGGCCGAGTTCTTCGGGAATTTGCGCCTGTCGGATCATCGGCTGTGCCGACGCTTCGACGCCCAGAGCTGCAGACCGTTGATGCCGAGCATCAGTGCGAAAGAGGCCACAAGCATCACGACGGCGATCGCAGTGGCCTGCGCGTATTGATATTGTTCCAGCTTGGTCATGATCATCAGCGGCGCGATTTCCGACACCTTTGGAATGTTGCCGGCAATGAAAATCACCGAGCCGTATTCGCCCAGTGCCCGGGCAAAGGCCATGGCGAAGCCGGCCGTTCACGCCTGGACGGACGAGGCGGAACGGCT
>DAIMZW010000074.1:0-4660 GCA_036733765.1 Steroidobacteraceae bacterium | reverse complement strand
CAGCATGTGGTCGGTCTTCAGCGAGCCGTATTTGGTATTGACGCTGCAGCCTTCCACCAGCGGCAGCAGGTCGCGCTGCACGCCTTCGCGTGACACGTCGGCCCCGACGGTCTCCTGCCGGCGCGCGATCTTGTCGATCTCATCGATGAATACGATGCCGTTCTGCTCGGCGTTAGTCAGCGCGCGCGCCTTGAGCTCCTCCTCGTTGATGAGCTTGGCGGCTTCCTCCTCGATCATGAGCTTGAGCGCTTCGCGCACTTTCACGCGCCGCGTGCGCGTGCGGTTGCCGCCAAGATTGGACAGCACCGACTGCAGCTGCTGCTGCATTTCTTCCATGCCGGGCGGCGCCATGATGTCGACGCCACCGAGCATCGAGCGCACCTCGATCTCCACTTCCCGTTCGTCGATCTCACCGCGCGTGAGCATTTCGCGCAATTTCGCGCGCGTGTCGGCGTCGCGCGGCTGTGCGGGCTCGTCGGTGGAAAACCCGAGGTTGCGCGGCTTGGGCAGCAAGGTATCGAGCACGCGCTCGACGGCGGCACTGTGCGCGCCGTCGCGCACGCGCGCGAGCTCGAGCTCGCGCGTCATCTTGACCGCCACATCGGCCAGTTCCTTGATGATGGAATCGACCTCGCGGCCGACGTAGCCGACCTCGGTGAATTTGGTTGCCTCGACCTTCACGAACGGCGCTTGTGCCAGGCGCGCCAGGCGGCGCGCGATCTCGGTCTTGCCGACGCCGGTCGGACCGATCATGAGGATGTTCTTGGGCGTGATCTCCTGCCGCAGCGGTTCGTCCACCTGCATGCGCCGCCAGCGGTTACGCAGTGCGATGGCCACCGCGCGCTTGGCCGCGGCCTGACCGACGATGTGCTTGTCGAGTTCCTGAACGATCGCTTGCGGGGTCATGGCCGCAATTCCTCGATGACCAGGTTGCGGTTGGTGTAGATGCAGATATCGGCGGCAATACCGAGCGCGCGCTCGACAATAGTGCGTGCGTCGAGCTCGGTATTCTCTGTCAATGCGCGGGCCGCGGCCTGCGCAAACGGACCGCCCGAGCCGATCGCGGTCGCGTCGAACTCGGGCTCGATCACATCGCCGTTGCCCGAGATGATGAACAGATTCAGCGGATCGCCGACCAGCAGCAGCGCCTCGAGCCGGCGCAGGTAACGGTCCGCGCGCCAGTCCTTGGCGAGCTCGATGGCCGCGCGCGTCAGATTGCCGTACTTCTCGAGCTTGCCCTCGAAGCGCTCGAATAGCGTGAAGGCATCGGCCGTGCCGCCGGCGAAGCCGGCCAGCACCCTGCCATTGGACAAGCGCCGCACTTTGCGCGCATTGCCCTTCATGACCGTATTGCCGAGTGTGACCTGACCGTCGCCGCCGAGCGCAATCGCGCCGTAGCGGCGTACCGCCAGAATGGTTGTCGAGTGGGGATCGAAATGCTCGCTCATGTATTTTGGCTCAACCGCGGCGTTTGGCGCGCGGATGGGCCTGATCGTATGTGCGGGCGAGATGCTGGAAATCAAGGTGCGTGTAGACCTGCGTCGTGCTGATGTTGGCGTGTCCCAGAAGTTCCTGCACACCACGTAAATCGTGACTGGATTCAAGCAGATGGGTGGCAAATGAATGCCGGAACAGGTGCGGGTGCACGTGCTGCGGCAACCCCTGGGCGCGCGCATGCGCGGCCACGCGCAATTGCACGGCGCGCGCGCGCAGCGGGCCGCCGTTGCGCCCGACGAACAGCGCCTCGCAGTCCGGACGAGCCAGCGACGGGCGCTGCTCGAGCCAATGACGCAGCGCCTGGATCGCTTTGCTGCCGACCGGGGCGATGCGCTCCTTGCGGCCCTTGCCGATGACCCGTGCGCTGCCCTGGGCAAGATCCAGATCCCTGAGCGTAAGTCCGGTCAGCTCAGCGAGCCGCAGACCGCCCGAATAGAACAGTTCCATGATCGCGAGGTCGCGCACCTCGAGCGCATTCCTGGGTTTGAACGCGAGCAGGCGAGCCATCTGATCGACGTCGAGCGTCTGGGGCAGGTGCTTGCCGGCCTTCGGCGCCGGCACGTCGAGTCCCGGATTGAGCTTGAGTGCGCCCTCACGCTGCAGAAATCCAAAGAACGTGCGCAGCGCGGCGAGGCGGCGTTGAATGCTGCGACCCTGCAAGCCACGCGCGTGGCTGCGGGCGGCAAAGCTGCGCACGTGCTGGTGATCGAGTGCGCTCCACTTTTCGATGCCATTGCGCTCGCACCACTGCGCAAGCGTCTTGAGATCGTGGCGATAGGCCGACACGGTATGCGCGGACAGGCGCCGTTCCGTGACCAGGAAGCGTTCGAAGCGCTCGAGCCACTGCTGGGCCTCGGGTGTCACGGCGCTGGCCTTAAGGCTAGGGTCTCGCGAGCGCGTCGGTGATCAGCTCGCCCATGCGCGAGAGGAACTCGATGCTCATGCCCGGATGGAAGCGATCGCGATCGACGCTGCCCAGCGCCAACAGACCCAGCGCCGGATTGCCGCCGAGCGGGATCAAGGCCACCGAACCGATGTCGGTTGCCTCGGCGCTGAACAGGAACTCGCGCTGGCTGTCGCGGATCTGCCCGCAACGCGGCTTGGCGGCTGCGAACAGGCTCTCGAAGCTGCGATAGTTGGGGTCCTCGGCGGACACCGAGCGCACAAAGCGGTCCGCGTCGGGGACGAGCGGCTCGCGGCTCGAGGCGAGCACCAGCACGGCATGACAGGTATCGAAGTCCTCGCGCAGGCTCGCCTCGATTTCCGCGATGGCGTGGCTGCGGCTATTGGTGGACAGCAGGCGGCGCGTGAATCGATGAATCTTCTCGGCCAGCACATTGTTGGCGCGCGCGACCCGCACGAACTCCGCCAGCTTCTGCTCCTGCGCTTCGTCTTTCTCGCGCAGCACTTCGACCTGGCGCTCGATCAACGACACGGTCGAGGCGTTGCGAGGGTGTTGCAGGCGCATGCGCGCCAGCAGCTGCGGGTGGCGTTCGAAGAAATCGGCATTGTGCTGCAGGTACTGCGCGACCGCCTGCTCCTCGGTCGTGTCCGATGGAATGCCGCGCACCTGGTTGCTCGTCATCCGGTCCTTCTCCCCTAATCAGCTCAGATCTCCACGCGTCCCTCGAAGGCCCGCTGCGCCGGACCGGTGAGCCACACGGACTGTCCCGGTCCGCCCCAGTGTACGCTCAACCTGCCGCCCGGCACATGCACCTCGACGTCGGTGCCGAGCAGTCCGAGATGATGGCCGACCACCGCCGCCGCGCATGCGCCCGTGCCGCAAGCCAAAGTCTCGCCGACGCCGCGCTCGTACACACGCAGGCGGATGTGCGCGGCATCGAGCACTTGCATGAAGCCGACATTGACCTGCCGCGGAAAGTGGGCGTTGGACTGCAGCGCGCGACCGATGCGCTCGACCGGCGCGCTGTCGACCGCCTCGACGCGCAGCACCGCATGCGGATTGCCGATCGAGACGGCGCCGATTTCGATAGTCTCGCCGCCGGCGCTAAGCGTGTAGCTGGCGTTCTGCGCCGGCACGTCGAAGGGCAGGCTCTTGGGGTTGAAGTTGGGAACGCCCAGGTCGATGGACACCAGATCGTCGGCCAGCACCTTGGCGCGCATCAGACCGGCATTACAGTCGATTGCCACCGTGTCGCCGTTGTGATTGCCGCGACGATGCAATAACGCCGCGACGCAGCGGGCGCCGTTGCCGCATTGCTCGACCTCGCCGCCGTCGGCGTTAAAGACTCGGTAGAAAGCATCGCTGCCATGGCGGCGCGGTGGCTGCAGCACCAGCGCCTGGTCGAAACCGACACCGGTGTGGCGATTCGACAGCGCACGCCATTGCGCAGCGGTGGGCAGCGGTGCGTTGGCAGGCAGATCGAACACGATGAAATCGTTGCCGAGTCCATGCATCTTGGTGAAATCGATCCGCATGCTGTGAGCATAACCGATCGGGCTTCACCCAACGTGTGCTGGAACTACTGCGAACTCCCGCACAGGGATTGCATGGCCAGTCGCAGATTCAGCCGCGACTCTTCTGCTTCGGCATCGGACAGGTACTCGCGCTCGCCGTTGGCGCCGGTCTTATAGATGCGACGCGCTTGCACCGCCTGGTCATAGTCGGTGCTGGCCTTCTTGCACTGATCTTCGCGGCTTTGCGCAACGTCCTGTTGCACTGCCCGTTGCGCGGCTTGCTGCTGCAACGGGTCCTGGACCTGTGCGTTGCTCTTGTCCGCGCTGCCGGCGGGTGGGGCGCTGCTCGGAGCAGCGCTCGGGATGCCAAGCTTCTGTAGGTGTACCAGCTCGGCGCCAGGGGTCGGCGTGTCGCTGTACTGTACATGGCCCTGCGCATCGACAGAGCGATAGACGTCGGCCATGGCCGCGGCGAAGGGCAGCGACATCATTAAGGCGATGGCAGCGGCGTGGCGCATCGAAACCTCTCCTGCGGAGCCCCAGTATCCGGCCATACTCTAGCGCGGCGGGGGACATACGTCACATTTGCTACTCGATGCTCTCGCCATGCAGCGTAATGTCCAGACCCTCGCGCTCCTCGTCCGGGGCGACGCGCAGGCCGACCATGACATCGACCAGCTTGAGGATCAGCATGCTCATGATGAAGCCGTAGATCAGCGTCGTGCCGACGCCCCAGAGCTGCGTC
>DAIMZW010000073.1:0-4827 GCA_036733765.1 Steroidobacteraceae bacterium | reverse complement strand
CGGTGCCCGGGCTCAACAGCGCAGCTCTCGGCCTACTCCCAGCGGCGCAACGATTTGCACTCGACAGCTTGCGGCCCTAGCCGGACTCGCAGAACAAGCAGCGGGCACGGAACGTTCAGACAAGCAAACTCACTGGGAAGAATATTGATGACACGAGAGCAACGAGTAGCGGCATCTGGTCACCACCGAACAGGCCATGCATGCGAGCCGGCTCCGCGAGCGGGGAACCCAGGCCGCCACCCACGAGCACGGAGAGAAACATGAACCGGCAAGCACCTAGCCGCGCCGGAATGCCGCGGGCCGCCGCCGCGGCACTGCTGGCCATCGCCGCGGTCGTGCTGGCGTCGGCCGCACGCGCCGCGGAGCAGCCTTACTCGTTCGGCGTGCTCTCCCAGCGCAGTATCGCGCTGACGGCGCAGTATTGGAATCCGATCCTGCGCTACGTCAGCCGCAAGAGCGGCGTACCGCTCGAACTGAGGATGGCCAAGACCGTACAGGAAGGCGATGCCGCGGCCGAAAAGGGCGCGTACCAGTTTCTCTACACCAATCACTTCTTCACGCCGGAGCGCGATCGCCTCGGGTTCCAGGTCATAGCCCGGCCAGCCGGTCCCGGCATCCGCGGCCAGATCGTCGTACCGCGGGATTCCCCGATCAAGAGCCTGCAGGAGCTCAACGGCAAGGAAGTCGCGTTCCCGAACCCCGAAGCGTTCGCTGCCTACTGGCTGTCCATGGATGCGCTGCTCAGGGCCAAGGTCAGCGTCAAGCCGGTCTTCACCGGCAATCAGGAAGCAGGCGCGGCGCAGCTCCGGCTCAACAGGGTAGCCGCGGCCGGCTTCAACGACCTGGTCGTGGAGCGCTACGGGCAGCGCGAGAACTGGGAATACCGCGTGCTGTGGGAGTCTGTCATATACAACGACCTCTGCATCATGGCGCATCCCAAGGTGCCGAAGGAAAAGATCGCCGCGGTCAGGACCGCGTTCGACAACATGCGCAGCGATCCGGAGGGCAGGAAGGTCCTTGAAGACACCGCTGCCGTGCTCAAGATTACGGGTGAGCTCGGCTTCGTTGCAGCCGAGAACCGCGACTACGACAACTACCGCGCGTTCTTCAAGCACACGCTGGTGAAGGAATCGAAGTAGGACAGCTCCGGGAGGCCATCAAATGAAAACGTTGTCCGCTTTACGCTTCTGGAAGGAATGGGGACTGATCCCGCGCCTGATGGGCGCGGTCGGCATCGCGATCATCGTCGCCGGCGCCGTGCAGACCTATCTGCTCGTCATCGAGAGCGCCTCCGAGGTTGCCGGGCTCCACGAGCGCGAGTCCAAGGATATCGCCCAATTCCTCGCGCCGCTGGTCGCCGATCAGGCGGTGCTCGGCGACTACGCCTCGATCGAACAATTGCTGCGCAAGCAAGTCCTCCGAACCGAGATCCTCACGCTGGTCTGGACCGACCCGCTCGGCAAGATCCTCGAGGCGACCGAAGACAGCGCCAAGCGAATCGCGCCGGCTTGGTTCCTCGGCATGGTGTCGATCAAGGCCGCCGACTTCACGCTCCCGGTCACCTCCGGCGGCGCCGATTACGGCAAGCTCTACGTCCAGATGACCAACATTCCAGCCTACAACCGCCTGTGGGATCATTTCGTCAAGCAGCTGCAGATCGTGTTCATAACGCTGCTGATGATGCTGCAGTTCATCTGGCTGATCTTTCGCGGCAACCTCGGCACTTTGCGCAATCTCGCGGACAGCACCACCCGCTTCAGCCGGGGCGATCACTCGGTACGCATCGAATCCGGAGGCGCACCGGAAGTCCGGCTGGCGACGGAAGCGTTCAACGACATGGCGGACAACATCGAAAAGCTGATCGCCTCGCTTGCCGACAGCGAGTCCCGCAACCGCCTGCTCGCAGCCACCGTCGCGCAATCAAGCGAAGCGATCTGGACACGCGATCTTGAGGGTCGCATCACCTCGTGGAACGCCGGCGCCAGCGCGATGTTCGGCTACGGCGCCGACGAAGTCATCGGCAACAGCGTCGCCATCAGCCTGCACGCGGCGCCGGCGGAAGAAGAAGCCGGCATGGAGCGCGTGAAGAAAGGCGATAGCTTTACCTACGAATCGCGGGCCACGACCAAGGGCGGCTCGGAAATCGACGTTCAGTGCGCGGTGGCGCCGTTGACAGACGAAAACAACCGTGTCCTCGGCGAGATCTGTGTGGCGCACGACGTCACCGAGCGCAACCGCGCGGAAACCGAATTGCGCGCCGCACGCACAGCCGCCGACAGCGCCAACCAGGCAAAGAGCACGTTTCTTGCCCGCATGAGCCACGAGATCCGCACGCCTATGAATGGCGTGCTCGGCATGACCGAGCTGCTGATCGAATCCGGGCTCAACGCAACGCAACGCGCCTTCGCCGAGACCGTGCAGCGCTCGGGCAAATCGCTGCTCAGCATCATTAACGATATCCTCGATTTCTCCAAGATCGAGGCCGGCAAGCTCGAGCTCGAACGACTCGATTTCGACATACGCCAGAGCATGGAAGACACCATCGAGATGCTCGCCGAGCGTGCACAAAGCAAGGGTTTGGAACTGACGTGCGTGCTGCCCGTGGACCTTGTCTCCCGCATCCATGGCGATCCGCTGCGCCTGGGCCAGGTGATCACCAACCTGGTCGGCAACGCCATCAAGTTCACCGAGAAGGGCGAGATCGTCGTTTCCGCCTTGTGCGTCGAGGACGCGGAACGGAGCCTGACGCTGCGCTTTCAGATAAGCGACACCGGTGCGGGCATCAGCGTGGAAGCGCAGAGCCGGATCTTCGAGAATTTCTCCCAGGCCGACGGGTCGACTACGCGCAAGTATGGCGGCACCGGTCTCGGGCTGGCCATCAGCAAGCAGCTGGTTGAAATGATGGGCGGGCAGTTGCGGATCGAATCTACGCTCGGCGTCGGCTCCATTTTCTGGTTCGAGCTCCGCTTCGACAAATCCGAACAACAACTGAATTTCGACTGGATACTGCACAACAAGGTCGAAGGCGTGCGTGCGCTGATCGTCGAGAACAACGCTACCACCCGCTGCCTCCTGCACGCGCAGATATCGAGCTGGCACATGAACAGCCGGACCGCCGAATCCGCGGAAGACGCGCTCGACATGCTGAAGCAGGCCGCTGCGCGCGGAGTGCCCTATGATGTCGTCATCATCGACAAGGGGATCGGCGGAATTGGCGCATTGGCGCTGGCGAAGGCGATCAAGAGCGACGCGGCAATCGCCGTCGCGCGGCTGATCATGCTGATCCCGATCGGCCCCCACGTCGACCTGCGAGAGGCGCGCTATGCGGGCGTGCAGATGTGTCTGACCAAGCCGGTGCGCCAGTCGGCGCTGTACGACTGCCTGGTGACCGTGATGTCGGGCGCGAGCAAAGCCTATATTGCGTCGCGCGCCGAAGAGAAAGAAACGGAGGTCGTGCGGCGGTTCAACCGCGGACGCCTGCTGCTGGCCGAGGACAACACCGTCAACCAGCAGGTTGCGCTCGCCATACTGGAGATCGAAGGGTACGCGGTGACGTTGGCGACCAACGGGCTCGAGGCCGTAGCGGCTTTCTCCAGCGGCACATTCGACGCCATCCTGATGGACTGCCACATGCCGGAAATGGACGGATTCGAGGCCACGCGCAGAATCCGCGAGATGGAGAAGTTGCGCAAGCTCAAACGCACGCCAGTCATCGCGCTGACCGCCAACGCCATGCAGCAGGATCGCGACGAATGCCTGATTGCCGACATGGACGACCATCTGAGCAAGCCCTACACCCGTGTGCAGATGCGTACCATGCTCGAGCTCTGGGTCCCCGTAAAGGCCGTGGACCCGGCCCTCGCCGGGCGGGTCCCTGCTCTCGCGAGTCCCGAACCCGCGGCGGCGTGCGGCGCGGTGATCGATCGCACCGCGCTCGATGGCATGCGCGAGATCGAAAGAAGCGGCAAGGCCAACATGGTCAAGCGCCTCATCGACTCGTATCTCAGCGACGCGCCGACGCTGATCCGCGCGATCAAGCAGGCGGCTGAGGCTGACAACAGGCCCGATCTCGCGCGCGCCGCACACACGCTCAAATCGAGCAGCGCAAACCTCGGCGCGCTGGGGCTCTCGAATCTGTGCGGGGAGCTCGAGCTGACGGCGCGAAACGCCAACGGGGACACCCGTCAGCTTGTTGCCGATGTCGAATCCCTCTACTGCAGCGTGCAAACGGCGCTCGCTGCGGAGCGGGCAACCTGCGCCGCCTGAGGCGGTGCCCGGGCTCAACAGCGCAGCTCTCGGCCTACTCCCAGCGGCGCAACGATTAGCACTCGACAACAATGCCGCGCCACGCCAGCCTGCCGCTCACCTATCACCCGGTTCCCTGCATCGCCTGGGTGCGAGCGAGCGCGCCGGCGCTTGACCCGCTTCGCGCGTCGAGCGCATGATTTGCCGTAACGCCCGTTGCAGACCCTCGGCAAGCGCGGATCGGGCCGCCGCACGCGTCCTGACGCTCCGGCTTGAGTCCCGGGCAAGGTGCCCGGGGCCGCCTCAGAACTCGCGGCAGGCTCGGCCGAGGAGCGGACTCCGGCGACGGGCGGATTGATTTTCCAATCGCTCGCTTCTATCCCAGCCTACGCTGGGATGACGGGTGCTTACTCGGTAAGGTCCAGAGTCAGGTTGGTTATCGGCAGGCCGCAGATTTCGGAAGCCCAGGTTTCTCCAGCTCTGATCGGCAGCGCGGCGGTCAGAGTGCCGGTGGTAATCACTTCGCCGGCGGCGAGCGCGTCGAATTTCGGCTGCGTGGCGAGGATGTCGGCAAGGAATGCG
>DAIMZW010000072.1:0-5087 GCA_036733765.1 Steroidobacteraceae bacterium | reverse complement strand
CTGATGAGCGAGTTCGCGCTCGGGGCGGCGGCGCTGGGCAATCTCGCCGCGTTCTACTATTACAGCTACGTGGCGATGCAGATCCCGGCGGGCGTACTCGCCGACCGGTGGGGGCCGCGGCGCGTGCTCACAGCCGGCGCTGCGATCGCGGCGGCGGGCACGCTGCTGTTTGCGCTGGCTCCCGGGTACGCCGCTGCGGGCCTGGGCCGTCTGCTGATCGGGGGCTCTGTGGGCGTCGCCTTCGTCGCCATACTCAAGCTCGCCGGGCACTGGTTCGCGCCGACACGCTTTGCCATGCTCTCCGGCCTCGCTCTGGCCTGCGGGATTCTCGGTGCGGTGTCGGCCGGCGTGCCGCTGCGGCTGCTGGTCGATGCTTTCGGCTGGCGCGAAGTGCTCTGCCTCTCCGCGCTGCTCACCGTGCTGCTGGCGGCAGCCATCTGGCTCGCCGTACGCGACGATCCCTCCGAGCGTGGCTATGCGAGCTACGCGCCCGCGCCGCCGGCCCGGCACACCCCGGTGCTGGAGGGCATCAGGCGAGCGCTCGCCAGCCGCAATGTCTGGTTGGTGGCCATGATCTCAGGATCGGTTTCGGGCCCGACCCTCACTTTCGGCGGTCTGTGGGGTGTGCCCTTTCTCACCACTCACTACGGGCTCGAAACTTCGCAGGCCGCCATGGTCACCTCGCTCCTGCTCGTAGCCTGGGCGGTAGGCGCGCCGATTTTGGGAGCCCTCTCGGACCGGTGGCGCAGGCGCAAGCCGCTGTACGCGCTGGGCACTTTGCTTGCGACAGCGGGATGGTGCGCAGTGCTGCTGGTGCCGGGCTTGCCGCTTGCCCTGCTGGTTGTTTTGCTCGCATTCACCGGTTTTGCTTCTGCCTCCGCCATGGTGGGTTTCGCCATCGCCAAGGAATCGGCGCCGGCCGCGCTGGCCGGCACTGCCGGCGGCATCACCAACATGGGCAATATGCTGGGCGGCATGATCATGCAACCTGCGGTCGGCTGGATGCTGGACCGGCGCTGGACCGGCGCTTATGCAAACGGCGTCCGGGTCTACGATTTCGACGCCTACCGCGCCGGCTTCGCGCTGATGCTGGTCTGGCTAGCCGCCGCGCTCATCCTGCTCGTGTTCGTGCGCGAGACCCATTGCCGCCAGACGCAGTGACGCACCGAAGTCGGTCCGAGGCGCCGTGGGACGAGGCCGCGGGCTCACGCCCGGTGCGTGGGAATGGCTATCAGGCTCTCGAGCAGCGCGCGGTCCTGCCTCAGCCCGGCGCTGGGACCGGCGTGTGTTACCCTGCCGCGCTCGAGCACCACGGCGTTTTCGGACAGCCGCAACGCTGCCTCCACATGCTGCTCCACCAGCAGCATCGCAATGCCCTCGCCCATCATCAGCCCGATGGCATTCTCCAACTCTGCAACGAGGTTAGGTGCGAGGCCCTCGAAAGGCTCGTCGAGAAGCAGCAGCTTCGGATTCAGCATCAACGCCCGCCCTATCGCGAGCATCTGCTGTTCTCCTCCGGAGAGCTGGTTGCCCAGATTGCGGCTGCGCTCGTCGAGCCGCGGAAACAGCCCGTACACGCGTTCCAGTGTCCATGGCCCGGGGCGGGCGATGACGGTGAGGTTTTCCTTCACCGTGAGCGACGGAAAAATGTCGCGCTCCTGGGGAATCCAGCCCATGCCGGCATGCGCGCGCGCATACGGCCGCCAGCCGGTAACATCGGCGCCGGCAAACCTTACCGTCCCGCGGTGAATGCGGGTCAGGCCGAGCAGTGAAGCGATCAGCGTGGTCTTGCCGACGCCGTTTCGTCCGAGCAGCGCGAGGCTCCCGCGCGCCGCGAGTTCTATCGATACGTCCTCCAGAATGATGGAGTCGCCATAGCCCGCCACGAGACCGTCAACCGCGAGCAGCGTGTCGTTCATGACGCATTTCCCAGATAGACCTGCTTCACTTGCGCGTCGCGCGCGATCTCCTGCGGCGTACCTTCGGTCAGGATCGCCCCGGCCACGAGCACCGTGATCCGCTGCGCAAAGCGGAACACGATATCCATGTCGTGCTCGATCAGCAGGACCGTAACGTCGCCGGGCAGGCCGGCGATCGCGCCGAACAGCGCCTCGCTCTCGCCCTTGGGCACGCCGGCGGCCGGCTCGTCGAGCAGGAGGATGCGCGGCTTGCACGCAAGCGCCAGCGCAATCTCCACCAGCCGCTGCTGGCCGTAGGCGAGTTCCCTTACGGCTTCGCCTTCGATGTGGTGGAGATTGAGCGTGCGCAGGATCGCTCGCGCAGCGGCGATTTCTTCAGCGCATCCGGCTATGGGCCGCCAGGCGTTGGTGGCGACGCCGCGCTGCTCGCACACGGCAAGCAGCACCGACTGCAGCACGGTGAGTTCAGGGAACAAATTGTTGATCTGGAAGGTACGTGTAAGGCCGCGTTTGACGCGCTGGTGAACGGAGAGCCGGGTGATGCGCTCCTCGCCCAGGAACACCTCGCCCGCGCTCGGTCGCAGCACCCCGGTGAGCAAATTGATCAGCGAAGTCTTGCCGGCGCCGTTCGGGCCGATGACGGCATGCCTCTGCCCCTGCGCCAGCGTGAGCGATACCGCGTTCACGGCGCGAAGACCGCCGAATTGCTTGACCAGTCCCACCGTGCGCAGGGCGACGCTCATGGTTCCGCCGCCGGTTTCGCAATTCGCGTGCGCCAGGCGCGCGCCAGGCGCATGCAGGCGCCGAGCACACCATCGCGCCCGAACATCACGATGGCAATCAGGAAAGCGCCGAGCCAGAACTGCCAATACGTCGGGTTGATGCCGGAGAGATAGTGGTGCGCCACCATGAATACCGCGGCACCGACGAGTCCGCCGTAGAGCATGCCGGTGCCGCCGACGATCAGCATCACCATCAGTTCGGCCGAGCGGTTGAACGAAAGCACGTCGGTGCCGACGAATTGCGTCGTCTGGGCAAGCAGCGCGCCGGCGATCCCGGCGTAGACCGAGGCCAGCGTATACATGGCGATCAGGCGGCGGTGCACGGGGTAGCCGAGCGCGAGCATGCGCCCCGGGTTGTCGCGGATGCCGCGCAGACTCAATCCGAATGGTGAATTAACGAGGCGCCGCATCACCAGAAACAGCACGAAGGTGACCGCCAGGCTGTATCCGTACGCAACTTTTCCGTACATGTCGAAGCGGAACGCGCCCAGCACCGGGCTCATCTCCATGCCGATCAGCCCGTCGTTGCCTCCGGTGATATCGGTGAGCCGGTTCGCCAGTTCGAACAGCAGCAGGCCGATGCCGGTAGTCACCATGAGCCGGGTCAGGTCCTTGCCGCGCACCACCAGGAAACTCGTGAGAAACCCGGTCACGCCCGCGCACAAGGCCGCAAGCAGCAGCCCCGAGAAAGGCTCGCCCCACCCGAGCTTGGACAGCACTCCGGCCGCGTAGGCACCGACACCGAAGTAGGCCGCGTGGCCCAGGGACACGATGCCGGCGTATCCAAGGACGAGGTCGAGGGAAAGCGCAAACAGGCCGGCGATAAGCACCTGGCTCGCGAGCGGAAGATAGGACGGCCACAGCCAGAAACCAGCGGCGAGCACCAGCCAGAAGACGATTTCCGCCACGGGTGCGCGGCCGGTGGTCGCCTGATGCGCGGTCGCAGGGCTCATCTTCTGCTAACCAGGCCCTGCGGCCGAAGCACCAACAGGATCACCATCATGGCGTAGATGATAAAGGCGCCAATCTGGGGAACGTAGTACTTTCCGGCGACATCGATCACACCCAGCAGCAGCGCGGCATAAAGCGGACCCTTGAGGCCGCTGGTTCCCCCCACCGCGACGACCAGCAGGAAATAGACGATGAACTTGAGCGGAAACGCGGGATCGAGTCCAAGAACCTGCACGCCGAGCGCCCCTCCCAATCCCGCCAATCCACAGCCGACGGCGAAAGTGACCTGGAACACCAGGCCGACCCGGATTCCCAGCGCTTCGGCGACACGAGGTCTGTCGACCGCCGCGCGCACCGAAGCGCCGAACCGCGTGCGTTCGAGCGCCAGCGTCAGCGCGACCGTGAGCGCGGCCCCCACTGCGAGCAGGAAGCCGCGGTAGATGTTGAGATCGACGCCAAGCACGCTGACCTGGCCGGAAAGGAATCTCGGCACCTGCAGCGGCTGCTGCATCGGTCCGAAAAAATAGCTCGCGGCGGCGATGGCCATGAAGGTCAGGCCGATAGTTGCGAGCACCTGGTCGAGATGGCTGCGGCGGTAAAGATAGCGGTACAACACGCGCTCGAGCAGCAGTCCGGCCAGCGCAGAAATTACGAACGCCACCGGCAGCACCACGAGGAAAGGCAGGCCCCAGCGCTGCAACGCGAGCACGCACACATAGCCGCCGAGCATGGCGAAAGCGCCGTGGGCGAGATTGATGAAGTTCATCAGACCGAGGGTCACCGACAGGCCCACGCTGATGAGGAACAGCAGCATTCCGTAGGCGAGCCCGTCGAACAGCACGCCCAGCAAACTGGTGATCATCGATATTCTTGGCTATGGAGGAGGAGCGGCGGCCCGGTGCTTGCACCGACGCCGCCCGCCCTATGCACTCCGGCGCGGCACGCCGGCGGCCTACTTGTTCGGATCCTTAACGTTCAGGAACTGGTCGAACTCCACGTTATAGAGCTTGCCGTCTTTCAAACGCTCGACGCGGCGCACGTAAATCGTCTCGATCGGATCGCGCGTTGCGGGATCGATTACGAGCGGCCCGCGCGGGCTGTCGATTTTCAACCCCTTGAGGATATCCATCGCCTTGTCGCCGTCGATCTTGCCGTTCAGACGCCGCGCCACTTCGTACATCGCCGCCATGCCGTCCCAGGCGCCCACCGCCATGAAATTGGCACGCTGGGCGGTGCCGGCGACTTCGGCGTAGGCCTTGAGGAACACCCGGTTCTGCGCGCTGTCGTGCGCGACCGAATAGTGCTGCGTCGTGATCACGCCGAGCGGCGCGTCGCCCATCGCCTCGATCACACCGTCTTCGGTGACGTCGCCCGTGGCAATCAACTTGACGCCTGCCTTGTCGAGTTCGCGTTCGGCGAATCCCTTCATGAAGCC
>DAIMZW010000071.1:0-5355 GCA_036733765.1 Steroidobacteraceae bacterium | reverse complement strand
GTCGAGACGACCGCGTTCCGCAACGGCTCGATGCAGGGCGGCTACTTCATCATCGCGGCGCGCGCCATCGGTCTTGAATGCGGCCCGATGTCCGGGTTCAACAACGCCAAGGTGGATGCCGAGTTTTTCGCCGGGACCGGCATCAAGTCGAATTTTCTGTGCAACCTCGGCTATGGCGATCCGTCGAAAGTGATGCCGCGCAGCCCGCGACTCGCGTTCGACGAGGCGTGCAAGCTGTTGTAAAACGAATGGGACGGAACCCGCAGTCACCCGGCGGCGGGGCACAAGAGGCAAGCGATGTCCAGATCAGCACCGCCGCCGAAGAAGGCAGCCGCGCCGTGAGCATCCGGGTCATGCTGGTGGACGACCACAGGATGCTGCGCGAAGCCCTGCGCACAATCCTGGAAAAGGCCGGCGACATCGAGCTGGTCGCCGAGGCGGACGATGGCGCCGCGGCGCTCGAGCTCGCGCGCGAACTCGCGCCAGACGTAGTGGTCATGGACATCGGCCTGGAAGGAATGAGCGGCATAGAGGTGACCCGCCGCATGCTCGCCGACAACCCGGGCATCAAGGTGCTGGGCCTGTCCACTTTTGCCGACCGGCGCATGGTGCTGCAGATGCTGGAGGCAGGCGCCCGCGGCTACGTCGCCAAATCCGCCGGCAGCGAGGAATTGCTGCGCGGGATACGCGCCATGGCAGAAGGCCAGAGCTATCTGTACGCCGAGGCTGCCGCGGCGATCGTCGACAGCTTGCGCAAGCACTCGCTGCAGGGGAAGCAGAGCGAAGCGCTGGGCCGGCGCGAGCGCGAGGTGCTGCAGCTCCTGGCCAGCGGCAAGACCTCGGCCCAGATCGCCGAGGAACTGCACATTGCGACCGGCACGGTCGAAGTGCATCGGCGCAACATCATGCGCAAGCTCGACCTGCATAACGTGGCGGAACTGACCAAATACGCGATACGCGAGGGGCTCACCTCGATCTGAGGCTGCAGCCCACCGGTATCGCCGGCTCGACGCGCAGCTTGTTGCGCGGCCCAGGACTACCGTAAACCCGGTAGTCAAGGATCAGGTCCGCCCGATATATCTGTTCCCGCAACACCCCTAGACTGACCTTAGGTTCCGGAGCCCTCAACCGGGTTTCTCGGGGTTTTTTGCAAGCGGGTCTGGCGCACACCTGACCCAGTCGCGGGGACATTGCCATGCAACAACGAGTCGAACCACTCCATGCGCAAATCGGGGTGCCACCGCCGAGCGGGGCCGCGTCGCTGAGCCTGAAGGAGCTCGGCGGGCTGCTGAGGATCGGGCTCGATGGCGCCGGCCTCGACCACGGCATGAGCTTCACGCTGCGCCGCGTCCAGCAGGGCGTGGCCTTGTATCGCGCTGGCGATCCGTTCGGCCCGATTTACGCCATCCGCTCGGGCACTTTCAAGAACGTATTGCTCGACGCGAACGGCAGCTATCAGGTGCTGGGCTTTCCGATGGCGAGCGACGTGCTCGGTCTGGACGGGATCGAGGCACAGCATTACCGCACCGAGGCGGTGGCCCTCGAAGACAGCGAAGTGGCCATCATCCCGTTCCCGCGGCTTGCCCACCTTGGCGGCAAGGCCGGAGAGTTGCAGCAGTTCGTCTATCGCCTGCTCAGCCGCCAGCTCACGCGCGAACACATGCAGATGTGGCTGCTGGGCTCGCTCGGCGCCGAGTCCCGGGTCGCCGCGTTTCTGCTGATTCTGGGCGAGGGCTACGCGCGCCTCGGTTACTCCGACACCCGCTTCAACCTGCGCATGACCCGGCTCGACCTGGGAAGTTTCCTCGGCCTGACGCAGGAAACCGTCAGCCGGGCATTGTCCAGGTTCGACGAAGCCGGGGTGATCCGGGCACACAATAAGGATCTGCAGATTCTCGACGTCGAGAGGCTGCACCAGATCGTCGCGAACTCTAGACACTCGGGCTGAACGCCCGCCCCCAAAAGCGCGGGCGAAATGATCCGGATTTGATCAAACGCATAACCCCCGCTCCAGCGTCAGGTAGATTCTGCATTCGACCTGTATCAAGCGCGAGGTGGGGGGCAGTGTTTGTGGACCGGATCGATGCGGCGCAACGCCTCGCCAAGGCACTGGCACCATACCGCGGGCAGAACCCGCTGGTGCTCGCGATACCGCGCGGCGCGGTGCCGATGGGAAAGGTCATCGCTCTCGCGCTGGGCGGTGAACTCGACGTAGTGCTGGTAAAAAAACTGCGCGCCCCCTTCAGCCCGGAATTTGCAGTGGGCGCGATCGACGAAAGCGGCTGGGCCTATGTTGCCCCACATGCGCGCGAGGCCGGCGCCGATGAAGCCTACCTCGCACGCGAACAGCAGGCGCAGTTGGCGCTGTTGCGCCAGCGCCGCGCGCAATACACTCCGGCGCGAGCGCCCATCGACCCTGCGGGGCGGGTGGCGATCGTCATCGACGACGGGCTGGCCACCGGCGCGACCATGATCGCAGCGCTGCACTCGGTAAGGGCGAGGCAGCCGCGCCGTCTGGTCTGCGCGGTGCCCGTCGCCGCGCCGCAAAGCCTTGATGCTGTCGCACCCTATGCGGACGAGGTCGTGTGCCTGCAAACGCCGCTTGAGTTCCAAGCAGTGGGACAGTTCTATCGCTCGTTCACCCAGGTCGAGGACGAGGCAGTGATCGCGACTCTGGCCGAGAGCCGGCTGGCGGCCGGAGAGGCCCGGGCGTCATGAACGTCCCTTCCTCGAGCGAACTGGTGCTCGTTGCCTCGGGCACGGAACGGCTCCCGGGCGTGCTGGAACTGCCGCCGGGTCCGCGCGGCATGGTGCTGTTCGCCCACGGCAGCGGCTCCAGCCGCCGCTCGCCGCGCAACAGCTACGTCGCCGGCGAATTGCGCCGCGCCGGGCTGGGGACGCTGCTACTCGACCTGCTCAGCCGCGACGAAGACAGCGAATATGAGCATCGATTCGATATTGCGCTGCTGGGCGCACGGCTCGACGACGCGGCGCGCTGGCTCGCCGACGAGCCGGAGACGAAGGGACTCGCCCTCGGCCTGTTCGGCGCAAGCACCGGCGCCGCCGCGGCGCTGCAGCTTGCCGCCAGCCGTCCCGACGAAATTGCCGCGGTGGTGTCGCGCGGCGGCCGGCCCGATCTCGCCGGCGGCGAAGCGCTGGCGCGGGTGCGTGCACCGACGCTGCTTATCGTCGGCGGCGAAGACCACGCGGTCATCGAACTCAACCGGCAGGCATTGCGCGAGCTCACCTGCGAGAAAGAGCTGGCAGTGGTCCGGGGCGCGACTCACCTGTTCGAAGAGCCGGGCGCGCTGGCGGAAGTCGCGCGGTTGGCAGCGCGCTGGTTCAAAGGCTACCTCGGCACGCGACGGCAATCCGCTGCACCTTGACAATAATCAACATTGATTGTCCCGGAAAGCGCTCGGCAAGAGCTGAACGCCGCTGCCAAGTGTCCGTTGCCCAATGAGGCGATACCTTCCCTCGTATTCCCCTGAGTCAGCGGCTGTTTCGGCCAATCTGGAACAGCTTGTGATTATAAGCCAGGAAAGTTCCGGGCAATTTCTCGGCCTAGACGGCGATCATGCCATGCACGCTGAACAGATTGGCCGCGTCGATCCAGGTCTGGTCGGGCTCGAAACCGGCGCGGTGCGCGACGGCCTGGAAATCCTCGACGCTGTATTTGCAGGAAATCTCCGTGTGGATGGTTTCGCCCTGGCTGAAACGCAGGCGCTCGCCGCCGACGCGCACGAGCTGCGCGGCCAGGCTTTCGAGGTGCATCTCGATCCGGCCCTTGTCTTCGTCGTAAAAGGCCTTGTGGCAAAAGCGCCGCAGCTGGAAATCCCCGCCGAGCTCGCGGTTGATGCGCGCGAGCAGATTGAGGTTGAACGCGGCGGTCACGCCCGCCGCGTCGTCGTAGGCGGCGTCGAGCACCTGCTTGTCTTTTTTCAGGTCGACGCCGACGAGCAGGGCACCGCCCGGGCCGACCATGCGCCGGGCGAGCTGCAGGAACTCGATCGCCTCGTGCGGGGTGAAGTTGCCGATGGTCGAACCCGGGAAATACACGGCTTTTCTCCGGATCGGCACGCCGACGAACTCGGGCAGCGTCAGCGGCTTGGTGTAATCGGCGCACACGCCGATGATGTTGAGCCAGGGGAACAGTTGCGCGAGGCCGGCTGCCGCTGCCCTCAGCGCCCCGCCGGCGATGTCGATGGGCACATACAGCGGCGGCTGCAGCTGCTCGATCAGAATGCGCGTTTTCCTGCTCGAGCCGCTGCCGAGCTCGATCAGCTGGCAGTCCGGACCGAGGAACTTCGCCATGGCGCCGGCATGCTCGCGCATGATCGCCAACTCGGTGCGCGTCGGATAATATTCGGGCAGTTCGCAGATCTGCTCGAACAGCTCACAGCCGCGCGCGTCGTAGAAGTACTTCGACGGCAGCGTCTTCTGCGGCCGCGCCAAACCCGTCAGCACGTCATCGAGGAAGGAATCGCCCTCGGGCAGAAAATTGTAGAAGCGCACCACCCCTTCGGCGGGACGCTGCTGCGGCTGTGCCATCGGTTCCTCGACAGCAGGTGGTCGGATCTGCCCGCCGGCTTCAGGCTGGCGCGAGCTTGCGGCTTTTCTGCGCGGCCTTGTGCACGCCGCTGCTCTGCGGCCTGGCGTTCGCCTCGAGCCAGGCGCGGATGCGGTTGGCGTCGCCGATACGCGAAAGTTTTCCCCAGGAGTCCAGCAGCACGATGATCACCTTGCGCTCGGCGAGCTTCGCCTGCAGCACCAGGCAGCGGCCGGCGTCATTGGTGAAACCGGTCTTGGACAGGCCGATGTTCCAACTCCCGTTCGCCACCAGTCGGTTGGTATTGTGGTAAGCGAGCGGCCTGCCGGCAACATGGAGCTCGTGTCCCGTCATGGTCGTATAGCTGCGGATGAGGTCGTATTGATGCGCGGCGCGCACCAGCTTGACCAGATCCTCGGCGCTGGACACATTGGCGCTGGAGAGCCCGGTGGCGTCGTCAAAGCGCGAACCGTTCATGCCCAGCATCTGCGCCTTGTGGTTCATGGCGCGCGTGAACGCCTCGATGCCGCCCGGATAGGTGCGCCCCAAGGCTGCCGCGGCCCGGTTCTCCGAGGCCATCAACGCCACGCGCAGCAATTCGTCGCGCGTAAGGCTGGCACCCGGTTTCAGGCGCGAGCGCGTGCCGCGCAGCGAATCCATGTCTTCGTCCGAAATGGTGATGGTCTCATTCAGATCGAGGCCGGCGTCGAGCACCACCATTGCCGTCATCAGCTTGGTGATCGAGGCGATCGGCGTCACCGTGCTCGCATTCTTGCCGTAGAGAATCTCGCCGGTTTCCTGGTCCT
>DAIMZW010000070.1:0-5447 GCA_036733765.1 Steroidobacteraceae bacterium | reverse complement strand
AGACTTACGTTGCGCAAGTCGCCGAGGTCAGTGTCGATGAGGCCGGACACGTCAAGGTCGATCGGGTCGTGTGCGCGGTCGACTGCGGCACGCCCATCAATCCCGACATCATCGCTGCGCAAATGGAAGGCGGCATCGGTTTCGGTCTCGGGGCCGTGCTGTATGGGACGATTACGCTCAAAGATGGCCGTATCGAACAGGACAACTTCGATAGTTATCGGGTGCTTCGTATGAACGAAATGCCGAAAGTTGAGGTGCATATCGTGCCATCGACGCAGGCACCGACCGGCGTGGGAGAGCCCGGCGTCGCCCCCGTGGGGCCGGCCGTCGCCAACGCCATATTTGCTGCGACCGGCAAGCGCATCCATGTGCTCCCAATTGAGATCAATAGCGGCTAGTGGATTTGAGGCTCGCCGGCATCCTGGCTCGCCAGAGCGCCGATGGCCGCCCAATCAAGCTTTTCACCGCCCTGGGCAAAGAGCCGCAGAAATCGATCGTGCAATAGGCTCGCGAGCGGCATCGGCACGCGCAGAATCTCGGCTGCAGCCATCGTCAGGCGGATGTCCTTGTGCCCGAGCGACGCCGCGAACGCCGCTGGCTCAAACTTGCCTTCGGCGATCAGCCCACCGTAGATCTGGTACGACGGCGCCGGAAAAATGCTCGACGTGAGCAACTCCACGTAGGCGCGCCGATCGATGCCGGCCTTACCGATCAGTGCGATGGCCTCTCCCAACGCTTCAATGGCCGCGGCAATCAGAAAGTTTCCGCTGAGCTTGACCAGATTCGCCGCGGCCGGATCGGTTCCGATCGGAATCGTCCGCTGTCCCATTGCTTCAAACAGAGGCTTGCACGCATCGATCGCGGGCGGATCGCCGGCGGTGACAATGAAAAGCTTCGCCGCCGCCGCCATTTCCGGACGGCCAAACACCGGTGCGGCGATGTAGCGTTGTCCGGCTTGCGCGTGCGCGCCCGCGAGGCGCTTGGATAGCGCGACACTGATCGTGCTCATCGAAACATGGATCGCGCCCTTCGGGAGATTCGCGATCAGTGCGTCGTCAGCCCACACCGTGTCGCCGACCGCGTTATCGTCCGCCAGCATCGTGATCACGGCTTGAGCGTGACAGGCATCGGCAATACTCGCCGCTTCGCGCGCGCCGAGCTCGACCAGCGCACGAGCTTTCTCGCGGCTGCGGTTGAACACGGTGAGCTCGTGTCCTGCCTTGACGAGGTTCGCCGCCATGGCTGACCCCATGCGGCCCAGCCCGATGAATCCAATCTTCATATCGAAGTCTCCTCACGCAGACACAGTGTCATGTTCCTGTAGCGTACGCGCTCAGCGCGTCGAGTTCGCCTCGATCCAGGCCTGCGCCTCGGCATTGACCTCGCGCGGGTTGCGGCCGGCGGCGGTAATCGGCGCACCGATCACGACCCGGATCGTGCCGGGCTTCTTGAGCAGTCCCCGCCGCGGCCAGTAGTAACCGGCATCGTGCGCGATCGGTACGATGAGCCTATCGGACTGCGCCGCGAGCAGGGCCCCGCTGACACCGTACTTGCGTGTCTCCCCGGGCGGCATGCGTGTGCCTTCGGGGAAGATCACGATCCACTCGCCCTCGGCCAGTCGCGCCTTGCCCTGCGCGAGCACGCTGCGCACAACAGCCGGGCCGCCGCCACGATCGACGGCGATCGCGCGCAGCAGGCGAATGCCCCAGCCGACGAACGGGATCCAGGTCAGCTCGCGCTTGAGCACCCACACATGCGGTGGCACCAGCAGCGCCTGGGCGACGGTTTCCCAGCTCGAGGAATGTTTGATCAGCGCAATGTGATTGCCCTGGGGTAAGTGTTCGCGTCCCTCGACGCGGTAGTCGAGCCGGCAAGTCCAGCGCAGCACCGCCAGGATCACGTGGGCCCACACGCGCGCCAGTGCGAAGCGAGCGCGGAAGGGCAGCAGCAGTGAGACCAGCGTAAAAAAGATGCCGTAGCAGAAAGTCCAGAGCAAAAAGAATGCGGTGAAGAACAGCGAGCCGAGGAACTGCAGCACTCGAAGCGGACGCGGCGCGCCTGGCTGCACGGTGTCCATGGATCAGCCCGGCAACCGCGACAGATCGGCGATGCCGGCGAACAGCGCCCGAAGCTGCGCGAGCAATGCCAGGCGGTTATTACGCAGGGCGCTGTCCGGATCGTTGACCAGCACCCGGTCAAAGAACTGATCCACGGCAGTGCTCAAGCCCGCCAGCAGGTCCAGCGCCTGGGCGTATTGGCGCTTGACTGTGGCAGCCTCGACCTGGGCGCGCAGCGACTCGAGCGAGCGATGCAGCTCGCGCTCCGATTCCTCGCGCAGCAGCTCAGGGGATATAAGCTGCGGCGCGGCGTTCGCCGACTTCCTGAGAATGTTGGCAATGCGTTTGTTCGCCGCGGCGAGGCTCGTGCCCTCCGGCCGGGCCATGAACGCCACCAACGCGCGCAGCCGCGCGTCGAAGTCCAGCAACGAGCGCGGCCGGGTGGCGAGCACAGCGTCGAACATCTCGGTACTGATGCCATTGGCTTCGGAGCGCTCGAGATACTGGGCACGCAGCCGCTCGAGTAGGAAATCGTAGATCTCGGCCACCAACTCCGCGGCGCGTGAGCCCACGTCCGCCAGCGGCTGCAGGCTTACGGCGCTATCGAGCAGTGCTAACAGATCGAGATCGAGCCGATGCTCGAGCACGATGCGCAGCACGCCGATGGCGGCGCGCCGCAGGCCGAAGGGATCACGCGTGCCGCTGGGCTTGTGCCCGATGGCAAAGATGCCGGCGAGCACATCGATCTTATCGGCCAGCGCGACGGCATCGCCGATGGCTGAACCCGGCAATGCATCGCCCGCGCCGCGTGGCAGGTAGTGCTCACGGATCGCCTCGGCGACCGGTGCGCTCTCGCCATCGGCCAGCGCGTAATAGCGGCCCATGATGCCTTGCAGCTCCGGGAATTCCCGGACCATCGCCGTCAACAGGTCGCACTTGCACAGCTCGGCGGCGCGAGCGCTCGCCGCGACCTCGGCGCCGATGCCCGCGGCGATCGTTTCGGCGAGCGCCGTGATGCGCATCGTGCGGCTGGCCTGCGATCCCAGCTGTGCCTGAAAGGTCACGGCCGCGAGGCCGGCGAGCCGTGCGATGAGCGGCTGCTTGCGATCCTGTTCCCAGAAGAACTCAGCATCCGCCAGACGCGGCCGCACCACGCGCTCGTTGCCCGCGCGGATCAGTGCCGGTTCGGGACTGTCGATGTTGCTGATCGTGATGAACCAGGGCAGCAGCTCGCCGAACGCGTTTTCCAGAGCGAAATAGCGCTGATGCTCCTGCAGCGTCGAGATCAGCACCTCGCGCGGCAGAGTCAGGAAGCGCGCCTCGAATTGCCCGGTGATCGCCACCGGCCACTCCACCAGCGCCGTGACTTCATCCAACAGTGCCTCGGACACAATTGCGCGGCCCTCGAGCCTTACTGCGAGTGTCTCGAGCTGCGTGCGAAGACTCTGCCGGCGCTGATCGAAGACGGCGAGCACCTTGCCGCGCTGCTGCAAGGTCTTGGCGTAGGTCGCGGGCGAGCGGATGCGCAGCGCACCCGGCGCCATGAAGCGGTGCCCGAAGCTGGTGCGTTCGGCGCTGACTCCCAGCATCGTGGCCGGCACGAGCTCTGATCCGAGCAGCATGAGCAGCCAGTGCACCGGCCGCACGAACTGCGCCTCGAGCGCTCCCCAGCGCATGCGTCGCGGGATCGGCAAGGCATCGAGCGCTGCCTGCACCAGCCCCGGCAGCAGGCTGACCGTGGCCGCACCGCTCTTGATCCCTTGGTAGCGCAGATACTCGTTGCCGCGCGCGTCGCGCTCGCTGATCAAGGATTCCAAGGCAACACCGCAGCTGGCGGCGAAGGCGAGCGCCGCGCGTGTCGGAGCGCCCGCGGCGTCGAAGCTCGCGCTGCGCGGCGGGCCACGGCGCGCAATCTGCTGATCGGGTTGATGCAGGCTCAAGCGGCGAACGAGCACAGCCAGACGCCGCGGCGTGGCGAATGACTCCACGGCGCCGAGCTTAAGTCCCAGCTCGCGCAGACGCGTCGCCAACCCCTCCGCAAACGCGCGCTCGAGCGTGCGCAGAGCCTTGGGCGGCAGCTCCTCGGTGCCGAGCTCCACGAGGAAGTCGCGGCGGTCGCTACCGCGCCCGGGTGCGGCCGCCGTCGCCGTCATGCTGCGGCCAGCATCGGAAAGCCGAGCGCTTCGCGGCTCGCGTAATAGGCTAGCGCGACCGCTCGCGCGAGCGTGCGCACGCGCAGGATGAAACGCGCGCGCTCCGTGACCGAGATGGCGCCGCGCGCATCGAGCAGATTGAAGGTGTGCGAGGCCTTGAGCACCTGCTCGTAGGCCGGCAGCGCCAGCGGCACGGCCAACAGTGCGTTGCAAGCGCTCTCGTGTTCGTCGAAGCGGCGCAACAGCACCGGAACCTCGGCGTACTCAAAATTGTACTTCGACTGTTCGACTTCATTCTGGTGGAACACGTCGCCGTAGCTGACGCGGCCGCGCGGGCCGTCGGTCCAGGTGATGTCGAAGATACTTTCGACGCCCTGCAGATACATCGCCAGGCGCTCGAGACCATAGGTGATCTCGCCGGTCACCGGCCGGCAGTCCAGACCGCCGACCTGTTGGAAATACGTGAACTGCGTGATCTCCATGCCATTGAGCCACACTTCCCAGCCCAGGCCCCAGGCACCGAGCGTCGGGGATTCCCAATTGTCCTCGACAAAGCGCACGTCGTACACCCGTGGATCGAAGCCGAGCGCGCGCAGGCTGTCGAGGTACAGCTCCTGCATGTCGAGCGGCGAGGGCTTGATGACCACCTGGAGCTGATAGTAATGCTGCAGCCGGAAGGGATTGGCGCCGTAGCGGCCGTCCGCCGGCCGGCGCGAGGGCTGCACGTACGCGGCGCTCCAGGGTTCGGGGCCGATCGAGCGTAGAAAAGTCGCGGGGTGGAAGGTGCCGGCGCCGACCTCCATGTCGTAGGGCTGCAGGATCACGCAACCGCGCGCGGACCAGAAGTGCGTTAACGCGAACAGGAGCTCCTGGAAGGTCTGCGGCTTGGAGCCGATCTTCGGGCTTTGCATCAGGTTCGAGGTTTAAGAGCGGAACGCGCGAGTATAAGCGAGCAGCTGCCCAGAGCCGCTGGCGCTGCCAAGGGGCGGTACCAGGTCATATGCACTAGAATAGGGCACAAGCGCGTCCTTATGGGGCGGGCAGTTTCCTAAGCACATGAATTTTCTAAGGTTTTTTGTCAACGCGGTCTTGGCACGCTGGCTGCATCCTTATGGGGCTCAGCCCAATAACAAGCAATCATTATTAGAGGAGGCGATATGAGTCCACGCGATGTACTGCACCTGATCAAGGAAAAAGAGGTGAGGTGGGCCGATTTGCGGTTTACCGACACCCGAGG
>DAIMZW010000069.1:0-5672 GCA_036733765.1 Steroidobacteraceae bacterium | reverse complement strand
ATGATGGCTTCATCGCCGCTCAGTCCTGGATCATGAACTCTATGGTCCCATCGATCGCGCGCGTACCGAAGCGCAGCATATCCATCTTGCTCGGCGAGACGATGTACAGCGCGGCGGCGGTCGTGACGACCCCACTCTGGACTATGGTGCCCAATCCGCGTCCGCTCGTGGGGTCGATCGCGAACGATCCGTTCAGGTAGCTGCTCGAGAGTGCATCGAAGTTCAGGTAGATGAGTGGCTCCAGGCTGATCGGTCCGGGCGCCTGCGGGTATGCGGTGCCGCCGACGAAGGCATTGGGCAGTGTCGGGGGGAATATGCCGCTGGGCGGCGGGGAGGGATAGGGTCCCTGGAACTGGGCCTCGAGCAGGCCCGCACTGCCGGCCGCGCTGCCTTGTTCCACGATATAGCCGTTGGATGTCCCATCGAGATAGAACGCAAAGGAACGCGACGCGAGGGTGTCGATCAAGCTCAAAGTGCCGCGCCCGCTGGTCTCCACGGCGTAGCTCTGCGAGGTAAAGGGTTCCCCCGCGGTGTCGATCGCCTGGTAGGAGGTATCGAGCGCGACATCCACAGTGCCGGCGGTGGCATTGGCATTGGACAGCCGTCCGAGCGACATGACCGTGATCGGTTCGACCGTACCCAACTTGCCAAACAGGCTCAGTATCGACGGGGACGCCAGGGCGCTGTTGTCAAAGGCCGTGAGGCTCACGTCACCGACCTGCGCCGTCATCTGTCCGCTCATGCGCGCTGTGCCGGTGCCGGTGGTCGCATCGATGTCGATCATGAACATTTTGCCGGCATCGACCAGGTAGTAGGCGAGTGTCGAGGTCTGCGAGCCGGCCAGCAGCGTCAGGGTACCGCGGCCATTGGCGTCCGGTGCCGAGAGCGTGCCGGACAGCGGCGCATCGTTCAGTGCCGTGGACGCATTGGAGTCGATCAGGCCGGCGTTCAGACTGCCCGAGGTGTCGGTGGTGAAGCGTCCGGCGGTGCCGAAGTGCGTCGTATTATCGGCGGCCACGCCGAGCAGCCCGAAGGCGAAGTTGCCGCTCGGTGGCGTGACGGTGATGGCAGTGGCGTCTTGCAGCTCCAGGTGACCCGAACCCGAATCGCTGCCGGAGCTGATGAGCTGCAGCTGGGCGGAATGGATGACCCCGGCGGTGTCGGGCGGCGTCGCGGCGAAGTTGTAGACCAACTGACCGCTCGGCGCATTGAGCGTCAGTACTCCCGTATTGGTCTCCCGATTGACGCAGGTGCCGGAGCTCAAGGTCTCGGCAGGCGTGGTGCGATGGGGATCCTTGTAGTCCTGCTCTCCGGTGATGGTCCCGGTGCTGCTGATCGCGATAGCGCCGGTATGGGTGGCGGCGGCGCCGCCGCGAAAGCCCGAGAATACAAACGTATAGCGACCCGCCAAGACGCAAGCCGCCTGGGGATTGACCACCATCGACAGCGCCACGGTCGCGACGCGGCCGAGTGTGTCGGTGGTCTGCAGTGTGAATGTGTAGGTCCCCACAGCGGTCGGCGTGCCGTCAATGACCGTTGCGGCTGAGGTGCTGCCATTCAGGGCGAGCCCGGGAGGCAGCGCGCCGGACAGCACGACCCATGTAAATGGCGCGTCGCCGCCCGCCGCCGTTACGGACGCCGCGTAGGCGACGTTGACATTGCCCGGGAACAGCGTCAGGCCGTCGATCTGCGGCGAGCCGAGCACGATCAAAGCCACGGAGGCGAGCTGGGTCGGATTCGCCACCGAGGTCGCTGTGATGAGGGCTGTGGCCGCGCCGGTAACGGTGGCCGGCGCCGTATAGGTCGCCGTCGAGGCGGTCACATCGGTCAATGACCCGACCCCGGTCAAGCTCCAGGTCACGCCGGCGGTATTGCTCGCATTCACGACCGAGGCACCGAGGCCCAGCGTCTGGGCTTCCAGCAGCGAGGTCACGCTGCCCGCGGTGGTCAGGGCGACGCCGGTGTCGACACCGACCGTCGCGGTCACAGCGCGATTGCTGTTATTGCTGCAAGCCGGGACGGCAAGCGCCGCACTCAGACATAACAGGACTCGGGCGCATCGATTGACGGTCAACGGCTTCTCCTCTCGGATTTCGGTTGGCCTAGGGCGTAGCGTCGGCGGGCCAGCGCCGCACCGGTGAGCGCCGCCAAGACCAGCAGCTCGGGCCCAAACGATCCCACGCCCGCGCTGGCGCCGAATGCCGATTGAATCGTGGCGGTGCCCGAGGCGGTGTGGCCGGCGTTATCGGTGATGGTCAGCTTCACCTGGATCGAACGGAACGAGGGCACCACCAGCGTGGCGACCGACTCATTGGCGTTGATCAGCTGATTGCTGGTGGCGGGGATCGTCGACCATTGATACGAAACGATCGTATAACCCGTGGCGGCGGTGCTGCTGCTGCCAGTGAGCGTAATGTGCTGTCCGGGCGTGCCCGTGGTGCTCGAGGTCGTGATCTGCACGAAGATGCCCGAGGCGGCCGCCACGGCGCTGGTGGCATTGAGCATGCCGGCGCCGCAGGTCGCCGTGGTGCACACGCACTCAACCGCCTGGCTGGTGTCGGTATAGTTGCCGTTCGAGTCGGTGGTGGTCGCGGCCAGCTGGCAGGCGGTCGAGCTGGTCGAGGAGGCGGTCGGGAAAGCCAGCGCGCTCGATTGCAGGCGTGTGATCACCTGCGCGGGCGTCATCGTTGGACTGTCCGCCAGCATCAGGGCGGCGACGCCCGAGGCCATCGGCGCGGCGAAGCTGGTGCCGACGTTGGCGGCATTGTCCGAATTGCCGCCGTTGTTGAGGGTGCTCGGATTCAATAGCGCGTAGGTATAGAAGCCCGGCGTGGTCGAAGGTGTGGTCGAGCCGGCATCGCTGGTGGTCTCGATCGAAAACTCACACGGCTGGGTAGCGGTGGTATTGACGCAGTTGCCGGCCGGCGCGGCAATGCTGACCGCCGCAGCGGTGCTGCTGAGGCTGCTGTAGCCGACCTTGGTGCCGGCTGCCCGCAGGCCGGCCACTGAAAGCACGCCGGTGCAGTTGGCGGGTGCGTTGACCGGTCCGCCCGCGTTGCCCGCAGCGGCCACCACGAGCACATTGGCGGCGATCGCGGCCGAGACCGCGTTCTGCTCGGTGGCCGAACAGGCCGTAGCGGCGCCCAGGCTCAGATTGATGATGTTGGCCGGATTCGGATTGGCGGCCACGCCCGTGACGGTGCCCCCGGAGGCCCAGGTGATGGCCGCGGCGATGTCCGAAACGCGTCCCGTGCATGCGCCGATCGCGCGGACCGGCAGCAGCATCGTCTCGGGTGCGATGCCGGCAATGCCGATGCCATTGTTGGTCACCGCACCGATGATGCCCGCGACCTTGGTGCCATGCCACGAGCTCGGTGCGACGGTGGTGCAGCCGGCGCTCTGGAATACCGGCAACGCGGTGTCGGCGGCACTGATCCAATCGCCGGGATCCGACGGATCGCTGTCCCAGCCGTCGCCGTCATTGGCGAATAAATACGTGGCGGCGGAGCCCGAAGCGCTGCATGCGGAAGGGTCGGTGCTGCTGTTGCCCTGATCGCAACTGACGAAATCATAGCCGGGCAGCAGCTTGCCCTGCAGGTCCGGATGCGCCGTGATGATGCCGGTGTCGATCACCGCGACCACGACACTCGAGGAACCGGTGGTCGTCTGCCACGCGGTCGTCGCGGAAATGGCCGAGGGCGTCGTCGAGGAGCTTGGCAGCAGATACCACTGGCCCAGCCACGTGCCGTTGGCGTCGGAGCCGGCTGAAAAATGCGGATCATTGGGCAGTGTGTCCAAAGTGTTCTGCTCGATGAATCGCCAGCCGTCGGGCTCGGCGTACTCAACGCCCGGGTCGGCCCTGATCTGTGCCAGCAGCGGACCCATCGCGAACGGCGTGACTGGGCGCTCGAGCCGCAGCACGTCGGTGTGGCTGTAGAGGTTGTGCACCGGCTGCACATCGGCGCCGGTGACCGAGCGCAGCCGCGCCGTGCGCTCCTCGATCGATGCGATCTGCACCGCAGCGACGCCGCTATCGCGCCACTTGACGATGACCTGATCGGTGGCGGTCGGATCCGCGTGACGACGGAATACGACGCTGTCGGCGGCCAGCGACAGGCCCGGCGCCGCGCCACCTAGAACCCAACACCCCACCGCCAGCACAGCGGCTGCAACTCGTTGTCTTGGCATCGAAGCATTAGACCACAGAGTACGCAGGAGTTCGCTCGGGCCCCCGGATGGCGCCTCAATGCGCGCCGCGCCGGGCGCGATGGCCGCTGACCTCCTCGCCGGCATCGGCATTCAGGCGCCGAAATGACAGAGCCGCCGCGATCGCCAGTGCGCCCGCTACCAGGAAGGCGAGGCGGAAATCCCTGAGCGACACGGCGCGTTCGCCGCCAAGCATCTGCCCTAGGTTCAGCGCGACCGCTCCGAAGGCGACCCCGAGGACCGCTGCGACCTGCTGGATCACACTGGACAGCGTCGCGGCAGAACTGCGTTGTGCGGCGCTGATGTCGGCGAAGGCAAGCGAATTCAGGCCGGTGAACTGCATCGATCGGGTCATCCCGGCCACCAGCAGCACGGCCATCAACAGGGCGTGCGGCGTGGAGGCCGTCAGCGCTGCGCAGGCCGCGATGGCGAGCCCGGCGAGGATGCCATTGCCGACCAGCACGCTGCGGAATCCCAGGCGTCGCAGGATCGGGGTCGTCAGGGGCTTGATGCCCATGTTGCCGACGAAGTAGATCAAGATCAGCGCTCCGGAGGCCAGAGCGCTCAAGCCGAAGATCAGCTGGAACAGCAATGGCAGCAGAAACGGTGTCGCCGCGATGGCAATGCGAAACACGCTCCCAGCCGTGATACTCGTGATGGCATAGGTGCGCACCCCTGCGGCCGAGAGCTGCAATAGCGGGTGTCGCGTGTGCGCAAAATGGCCAATCGCGAGCCTGCCGAGCACTGCACCGATCAGGATCAGACTGCCCGAAAGCAGGGCGTCGATGCGCGCCTGCGACAGCGATTGCAATCCATACAGCAGTGCCGTGAGCGCGAGCGCTGCGAGTGCGAAGCCGCGCCAGTCCAGAGGCGCCTGCCCGGCGGCCGTACTGTTGGGCACGAATCGCGCCGCAAGCGTCGCGCCCGCCACGCCCAACGGCACGTTCAGCAGGAAGTTCCAGCGCCAAGAGATATACGTCGTAATGAAGCCGCCGAGCGCGGGCGCTACGACCTGCGCGACCAGAGCCGGCCACGTGATCAGCGCGATCGCCTGCAACAGTTCGGACTTCTCCGTGCTGCGCAGCACGACCATGCGTCCCACTGGTGTCATGAGCGCCCCGCCCAGCCCCTGTGCCGCGCGCGCCACGCCGAATTGCGCCAGATTGCTGGCCAGACCGCAGCACAGCGAGGCCACGGTGAACAGCACGATGGCCGCCGTGAACACATTGCGCGAGCCGAATCGGTCGGCCAGCCAACCGCTCAGTGGCATGAATACCGCCGCCGACATCAGGTAGATCGTGATGCCGATGCTCACGCCCACCGGTGTCACGCCGAAGGTGGCCGCTATCTGCGGCAACGAGGTGTTGATGATCGTGCTGTCGAGCAGCTGCATGAAGAACGCACCGGCAACGATGCCGGCAATGAGTCGGGTGTCCGCTCGCATGCATCAGTGTAGCGGCTGCGCA
>DAIMZW010000068.1:0-5852 GCA_036733765.1 Steroidobacteraceae bacterium | reverse complement strand
AGACGTGAGCGACCCCGCGCTGCGGCAGACGCCCGGCTTGCACCCGGACGAGCAGCTGTTGCGGCCGCACGTGACGCTGGTGCGCGGCATGGCGAGCCCGCAGGGGCCACGCGGGGATGCGCCGGGCGCCGATGTGCTGCCATTGTCGCCGCCGCTGCGGCTTCTCGCACGGCGCTTCTATCTCGCGCAAAGTCATGAACTTGAGGCCGCTACTGCAACCGTGGCGCAGACTGCGCGTTACACGACGCTCGCCTCCTGGCCGCTGCTAATGCTGCGCCGCTAGGCGCTGGAGCGACGCGTTATCGTGGCTCTACGCGCGTTTTGCACCCGCGCTGGCACGCCTGTTGTGGGATAATTCGGCAGGGCTAAAACCGATGCAGATTCTGAAAGGACCGCCACGATGGAAAGAACCGCGACGATGGACGACAACCGCAAGAAGGCTCTGACCGCAGCGCTCGGACAGATCGAAAAGCAGTTTGGCAAGGGCTCGGTCATGCGCCTGGGCGATGCTTCCGCGACTTACGATGTCGAGACGGTTCCGACCGGTTCGCTGGGACTCGACATCGCACTCGGTGTCGGCGGATTGCCGCGCGGACGTGTGGTCGAGATCTATGGCCCTGAGTCCTCGGGCAAGACCACGCTCACGTTAATGGTCGTGGCGGAAATTCAGCGGCGCGGCGGCACCGCGGCGTTCGTCGACGCCGAGAACGCCCTGGATCCGGCCTACGCCGGGGCCCTTGGCGTCAATGTGCAGGACCTGCTGGTCTCACAGCCCGACACCGGCGAGCAGGCGCTTGAGATCACCGACATGCTGGTGCGCTCGGGCGGGGTCGACGTGGTCGTGATCGACTCGGTCGCAGCGTTGACGCCGCGGGCCGAGATCGAAGGCGAGATGGGCGAGCTGCAGGTGGGCCTGCATGCGCGGCTGATGTCGCAGGCGCTGCGTAAGCTGACCGGCAACATCAAGCGCTCGAACACGATCGTGATCTTCATCAATCAGATTCGCATGAAGATCGGCGTGATGTTCGGCAACCCCGAGACCACGACCGGCGGCAACGCGCTCAAGTTCTACGCCTCGGTGCGGCTCGACATCCGCCGAATCGGCGCCATCAAGAATGGCGAGGAAGTGGTCGGCAACCAGACGCGCGTCAAGGTCGTCAAGAACAAGGTGGCGCCGCCGTTCCGCGAAGCCGAGTTCGAGATCATGTATGGCACCGGCATCTCGCGCGAGGGCGAGATCATCGAGATCGGCGCCGCGCAAGGCATCATCGACAAGGCCGGCTCCTGGTACAGCTACAACGGCGAGCGCATCGGTCAAGGCAAGGACAATACGCGCGTGTACCTGCAGCAGCACGCGGACATCGCCAAGGAAATCGAGGACAAGATCCGCCTCAAGATGATGCCGCCCAAGCGTGTTGAGGAAAAGACCGCGTAAGCGCGCCCTCGCCCCGGGGCAGTCCGCCGATGCCGCGGCGGTAAGTGCCGCTGCCGTGATGCTGCTGTCGCGACGCGACTTCTGCTCGGGCGAGCTGCGCGAGACGCTCGTGGCCCAGGGCTTCGAGCCCGCAACGGTGCAGGGCGTCGTCGATGAGTTCATCGAGCGCGGCTACCTCAACGATGAACGCTACACGGAGCAGTACGTGACCCAACACGCCGAGCGCGGGCAGGGTCCGCTGCGCATAGAGCGCGAGCTGGTGCAGCGCGGCGTCGATGCCAGGCTGATCGAAGCGGCCTTGGCCGCAGGCCAAGATTGGGCGCAGCGGGCCCGCGAGCTGCGAATCCGCCGCTTCGGTCTCGCCGAGCCTAAGCGCTGGCCGGACAAGGCAAAACAAGCGCGGTTTTTGCAATACCGAGGCTTTTCCAACGATCATATCCGTTCGGCCTTGCGATCTGAGGTTGTGGCTGACCTGGACTAATCATGACAGTGAAACCCCCTTTTATGAGTGCGGCCGATGTGCGGCGCACCTTTCTCGAGTACTTCCGCGAGCAGGGACATACCATCGTGCCGTCCTCGTCGCTGGTGCCGGGCAATGACCCGACGCTGCTGTTCACCAATGCCGGCATGGTGCAGTTCAAGGACGTATTCCTGGGCAAGGAAACGCGCGACTACGTGCGCGCCACCACGAGCCAGCGTTGCGTGCGCGCCGGCGGCAAGCACAACGATCTGGAGAACGTCGGCTATACCGGGCGGCACCACACGTTTTTCGAGATGCTCGGCAACTTTTCGTTTGGCGACTATTTCAAGCGCGAGGCGATCGGCTATGCGTGGGAATTTGTCACGCGCCGGCTCAAGTTGGATCCGGCGCGGCTGTGGGTCACGGTGTTCCGCGACGATGACGAAGCGGCGCAGATCTGGACGCGCGAGATCGGCGTCGACCCGGAACGCGTGACGCGCATGGGCGAGAAGTCGAACTTCTGGGCCATGGGCGACACCGGCCCCTGCGGACCCTGCAGCGAGATCTTCTGGGATCACGGGGCGGAGGTAGCAGGCGGACCGCCCGGCTCGCCCGATGAGGAAGGCGATCGCTTCGTCGAGATCTGGAACCTGGTGTTCATGCAGTACGATCGCGCCGCCGACGGCACGCTCACGCCTTTACCCAAGCCGTCGGTGGACACCGGCGCCGGGCTCGAGCGCGTGGCCGCGATCATGCAAGGCGTGCAATCCAACTATGAGATCGATCTGTTTCGCGACCTGATCAGCGCCGCGGCCAGCGTGACCGGCAGCGTGGAGGTCGATTCGCCCTCGCTGCGCGTGATTGCGGACCATATCAGGGCCTGCAGTTTCCTCATTGTCGACGGCGTCATGCCCTCGAACGAAGGCCGCGGCTATGTGCTGCGGCGTATCATCCGGCGCGCGGTGCGCCACGGCTACAAACTCGGCCAATCGCAGCCGTTCTTCTATCAGCTCGTGCCGGCGCTCGTGGTAGCGATGGGCGAAGCGTTTCCGGAACTCGCGCGCGAGGCAGCGCAGGTTGCGCGCATCCTGAAGCTGGAGGAGGAGCGCTTCGCCGAGACGCTGTGCGCCGGGATGGTGCAGTTCGATGCGCGCATGCGCGAGGCCGGCGGCCAGCTCGTGCCCGGAGCTCTGGTGTTTCTGCTGCATGACACCTATGGCTTCCCGCCCGATCTGACGGCCGACATCGCCCGCGAGCGTGGGCTCCAGGTGGACCTGGACGGCTATGAGCGCGAGATGGAAGCGCAGCGCGATCGTGCGCGCGCCGCGAGCAGATTTGGCGTCGATCAGCGCGGCGGGGCGCAGGTGGCCGGCCGCAGCGAATTTCGCGGCTACGAGGAGCTCGAGTCGCAGGGACGCGTGCTCGCCCTTTTGCGCGATGGCGAGAGCGTCGAGACGCTGGCGGCCGGCGATCACGGCGAAGTGGTGCTCGACCGCACGCCGTTCTATGCTGAGGCCGGCGGTCAGATCGGGGATAGCGGGGAGCTGCTAGCTAAGCCGGATACGCGCTTCACGGTCGAGGACACGCACAAGCGCGGCGCCACGCACGCGCACCGCGGTCAGCTTAAGAGCGGCAGCCTCAAGCTCGGCGATACGCTGACTGCCCGCGTCGATGCCGAGCGGCGCGAGGCGATACGCCTCAATCACTCGGCGACGCATCTGTTGCACGCGGCGCTGCGCAGCGTGCTCGGCACGCACGTGGTACAGAAGGGTTCGCTGGTGGCGGCGGACCGGCTGCGCTTCGATTTCTCGCATTTCCAGCCCGTGACACCTACGCAGCTGCAACAGATCGAGAGCCTGGTCAACGCGCAGATCCGCGCCAATGACGAGGCGGCCACGCGCCTGATGGACTACGAGCAGGCCATCGAGGCCGGTGCCATGGCGCTGTTCGGAGAAAAGTACGACAAACGTGTACGCGTGCTCTCGTTCGGTGAGTTCTCGACGGAGCTGTGCGGCGGCACGCATGTGGGGCGCGCCGGAGATATCGGGCTGTTCCATATCGTCGGTGAATCCGGCATCGCGGCCGGTGTACGCCGAATCGAGGCGCTCACCGGACAGGCGGCGCTCGACTACGTGCGTCGGATCGATGGGCTGCTCGGCGATGTGGCGCACCTGGTGCACGGCTCGCGCGCTGAGGCCGCGGACAAGGTGCGCGAGGCACTCGAGCGCATTCGGGCGCTCGAGAAGGAGAATCGTACGCTCAAGGACAAGCTCGCACTGAGTTCCGGCCGCGATCTGGCCGATGCGGCGGTCGATGTGGATGGCGTCAAAGTACTCGCGACGCGCGTGGACGGGGCGGATGCCGGCGCGCTGCGCGCCGCGCTCGATCAACTCAAGAGTCGGCTTGGTTCGGCCGTCATCGTACTCGGCTCAGTGGAGTCGGACTCAAAAGTTCTGCTCGTGGCCGGCGTGACGCCGGATCAGACTGCGCGCGTGCGCGCGGGGGAACTAATCGGTGCGGTCGCGGCCCAAGTAGGCGGCAAGGGCGGCGGACGGCCGGACTTCGCACAAGCCGGCGGCAGCAAGCCGCAGACTCTCGATCAAGCGCTCGCCAGCGTTGCTGCGTGGGTTCGTTCACGCTTGAGCGCACCGACACATTGACGAAATTAAATTTTATTTGCCGACGGTCGCAGTAACCTGCATGCCGTTGTCCCGACGGATCGCATGCAGCGGCCCGGTAAAATCGGAGGAGTGAACCGTGCTTATCCTGACGCGTAGAGTGGGCGAAACCGTAATGATCGGCGATGAGGTCACGGTGACGGTGCTGCGCGTGAAAGGCAATCAGGTGCGACTGGGCGTCAACGCTCCGAAAAGCGTGTCGGTGCAACGCGAAGAGATCTTCCACCGTATCAAACGCGAGAATACCGAGTCTGAGAATACCGAGGCCGAGAATACCGAGTCGACCCCGAGCTAGGGCCGCCACGACTGCGCTTTGCCCTGCTTGACCCCCTTGCGTATGATTGCGCCGCAAGGAGAGATGGCCGAGTGGTCGAAGGCGCACCCCTGCTAAGGGTGTAAGGGTCAAAAGCCCTTCGAGGGTTCGAATCCCTCTCTCTCCGCCAATTACCCCTCTCAGGCCGTCTCAAATCGTCTCAATAATTCAGAAAATCCTTATAAAATAAGGGTTTTCTATTCTCACGTCGCCTCACCCGGTTTTTTGATGTTCCTGCCTCCTGTTGGTATATTGGGGTTCTGGTGCATTGAGAGTCAGAGCCTAGAATCCGGCCCTCCTTCGCAGGAGGTGCCGAATGACCCGAGCCGTCGCTCGCGACCCGATCTATCGTCGGCGTCGCTATTCAGTCGAAACCATTGAGCTTTGCGTCCGCTGGTACATCACGTACCGGCTGAGCTACCGGGACCTGGTGGCCATGATGGCCGAGCGCGGCATCGTCGTGTCGCACACGACGATCATGCGCTGGGTGCTGCGCTACGTCCCTGAATACGAGCGGCGATGGGCGCGATTCGCACGACCGGTGAATCCATCGTGGCGGATGGACGAGACGGCCGTCTGCGTGCGGGGCGGCCGGCACTATCTGTACCGGGCAGTCGATCGTCATGGGAAGTCGGTCGACTCGCTGCTGCGTGGCGATCGCGGCATGGAGGCGGCGCAGGCCTTTTTTCGCAACGCCGTCGATTCGCGTTGGGCGCGCCGATGGCCCCGCAAGATTAATCTCGACGGCAATACCGCGAGCCATCGCGCGCTGCGGCAGTTAGGCCACGAGGATTCGCGATGGAAGTCTGTTGTCGTACGCGGTCGTCGCTACCTCAACGACATCGTCGAGCAGGACCACCGCGCCATCAAGCAGCGCTGCGCTTCGATGCTGGGGTTCAAGATGCTGACCGAGACCGAGCTTTGTAACGTCAAGCCTTTGCGTAACGCGCGAAAGCTTTCCGACGG
>DAIMZW010000067.1:0-5944 GCA_036733765.1 Steroidobacteraceae bacterium | reverse complement strand
TGAAGCCAGTCATGGGCTCGAAGCGCCGGGGCTCATCAGCGCCGCGATGACCGCCGGCACTTCGGCCAGCCGCGCCGATGCCGTGCGCAGGCGCTGATCCAGCGGTGCGTACTCGGTATCGAGAATAATCGCCAACGGCTTGGCGATGTTGTAGATCGTCGGATTCCATTGCCATTCACGCAGTGTCGTGAGTGCCCACTGCTCGTAGCGCAGCCGACTGTCGAGCACCGCCCAGTCGGTGCGGTTGCGATCGTTGAGCTGCGTGAGCGGTACGCTGCGCAGTTGCGCGAGCCAGTGCTCCAGAAAGCGCTGGTAGTCTGCACGGTATAGCGCATCGTCATGCCCGTAGGGTGTATCACGCGGCTAGTTTAACGCAGGCCGTGCCACGAATTCCCGCAGTTACCGCCGCGATACCCCCAAAGCATCGCCATTTGCCTGGGCTTTTTGCCGGGGCTTATTGCCGGGGCTTACTGCTGGCGCAGCATCGGCAGCTTCTGGGTGTCGCCCAGATTATTGTACAACGATTGCAGCTGCGTGAACTCACTCTGCTGTGGCGCCCCAGAGAGCATATGGTCGCGAATAAGCTTGAGCTGATAGCGCAAGTACGGCAGCAGCGCCTGTACCGGTGCCGTCTCGCCGGCCTGTTCCGCGAGCAGCGAGTCGCAGTAGGCGCGATAGTATTCGTTGTACGAGGTTTGGTAGTGTTCCAGCGCTTCGCAAAAGGCCGAGTCGCGCATCAAATCGCCACAGAGCGAATCGGCGCAAAGGAAACTCCCGGCCGAACTCAGGTATGCCGTGTGCTCACGCAGCATAGTCTGCGTGTATTCCTGTGTTCCGAACAGCGCCCGCAACAACTGTCGGCGCGCCTGCCCGTGGACCTGCCGATCGCGCAGATACTCAAAGGGGGCTTTGCGGTGCAGCGTCAGGAAGCTGATTTTCTTGAGCTCTACCATCTGCTGCGGCCGCTGCCGCCGTGCGGCGACTCCGCGCATGAGCCGACCGTGTGCCTGCTCCCAGTTTCGATAGAGCGGCACATCCTGCAGCAAACGCGTCGCGATATGCGCCTCCTCGGTCGATGCAGACTGCGCCGCCAGCGCCAGGTACTGCTCCGAGTACTCCATCAACCGCGCACTGCTGTAGCCGCCGGCGACGCGACGCAGCGATGACCGTGGGGAGTTAGCGTGCATAAGGTTGCTGTGCATGGACGCCAATATCTATACCACCGATTGCTCGGCGTTAACAACTGCGGTTTTTTTGCGACAGCTCTCGCGGAAATAGCTAAGCGGCACTGACATAATTCCACCTCTTATGACAGCGCCGCCCGACGCGGCCCGTGCCGCTCGCCCGGCTCAAGCGGCAACGGGAATTGCGCGTCCGAGCAGCTTCTCGATTGCCCGCAAACGATCGCGCTCGTCGCGGCTCACGAGCGAGATCGCCTCGCCGCTCGAGCCAGCGCGGCCGGTGCGACCGATGCGGTGGATGTAGTCCTCCGGGACGTGCGGCAGCTCGAAGTTCACGACGTGCGGCAACTCGCTGATATCCAGTCCGCGCGCGGCGATGTCGGTCGCCACCAGCACGCGAATGCGGCCCTGCTTGAAATCCTCGAGGGCACGCGTGCGCGCACCCTGCGATTTGTTGCCATGGATCGCGGCCACGGCAAGTCCATCTTTTTCAAGGCGTTCGGCCAGTCGGTTGGCCCCATGCTTGGTGCGCGTGAAGACCAGACTCTGGCGTATGCCCCCGTCGATGATCAGACGCGTCAACAGCGGGTGCTTGCCGGAGGTGTCGACGTGATAGACGCGATGATCCACCAGCTCGGCGGGCGCATTGCGCGCTGCGACGTCGATGACTGCGGGATTCACCAGCCAGGTACGCGCGAGCGTGCGGATCTCCTCGGGTAAGGTCGCCGAAAACATCAGATTTTGCCGCTGCTTAGGCAACGCGGCGATAATGCGCCGGATGGCGCGGATGAAACCCATATCGAGCATGCGGTCGGCCTCATCGAGCACCAGCGTCTCGATGCGCGACAAATCGATCGCGCGCCCCTGTAGATGATCGAGCAGGCGCCCGGGTGTGGCGATTACGAGATCCACGCCGGCCGAGAGCGCCTGAATCTGCGGCCTGGGGCTCACGCCGCCGAAAACCAGCGCGCCACGTACCGGCAGGTGACGTGCCAGCACGCGAAAGGCATCGCTGACCTGCGCGGCCAGTTCCCGTGTCGGCACCAGCACCAGCACGCGCGGCGCGCGCTGCGTCTGGGGTTGTGCCTGCAGACGCTGCAGCAGGGGCAGCGCGAAGGCGGCGGTTTTGCCGGTGCCGGTCTGCGCGGCCGCGAGCAGGTCGCGTCCTTCGAGCACCAGGGGGATCGCCCGGCTCTGAATGGGCGTGGGCTCGGTGTAGCCGAGTTCCTCGACCGCACGCAGCAGCGCCGGGCATAAAGAAAAGTCCTTGAACAAATGAATACTCCGCAACGGCCTTGCTGCCCAATGCAGCCCTCGGTGTGGCGCGTTAGCAATGAATGAAGATCGGCGGTACCAACGGCACCGACAGCGATGGGCTTGCAGGAGGGGCGAAAGGGTCCCGAGATTGAAGGCTGATGATTGCCTTGCGGGACGCTGAAGACCTCGGCGCGCGGACCGAACCGCGCATTCGACAAACTCCGAACCGAGAGTCTACCTCATTGCGCACCAAAGCGCACATTGCGCCGCTCGGGCCCGAGCAGCGCCAGCACCAACAGGCACACTGCGACGATGCCGCAGACCAAAGTCAGCGCGAAGGCGTAGTCCGGATGCGCCGCGCTGCTGTGGTGTTCGGCAATGGTGGCCTGCAACGGGGCATTCAGCGAAGCAATCAGATTACCAAGCTGATACACGAAGCCCGGAAATGTGGCGCGAAGGCCTTGCGGCGAGAGCTCGTTGAGATGCACCGGCACCACGCCCCAGGCCCCCTGAACCATGAACTGCAGCACAAAGGCCGCAATGGCTATGTTCACAGGTGCCAGAGAGAAGCCCCAGAACGGCAAGACTGGCAGCGCCAGCGCCGCAGCCAGCGCAATCGCTTTGCGGCGGCCGATGCGGCTGGACAGAGCGCCGAAGAAAAGGCCGCCGCAAATCGCCCCGATGTTGTAGACGATCGCGATGCGCGTGACTGTCCCGATCGAAAAGCCGCGCTGCTTGTCCAACAAAGTCGGAAAGAGATCCTGTGTGCCGTGGCTGAAGAAATTGAACGCCGTCATGAGGGCGATTGCGTAGATAGCCAACAGCCAGTGCCCCGAGAGCCCGGTCCGAATACTCTGCGTGCGTTGCGTCGGGCCGCTGGCGATCCAGGTCTGCGACTCCGGTACCTTGCTGCGGATGTAGAGCACCAGCAGTGCCGGGGCCGCTCCGACCATGAACATGCCGCGCCAGCCGATGTGGTCGAACAGCGACCCGTACACGATCGCGGCCAGCAGGTAGCCGGTCGGGTAGCCGGCCTGCAATAACCCCGACACAAGACCGCGCGATCGCACCGGTACGGATTCGAACGCGAGGGATGCGCCCACGCCCCATTCCCCGCCCATCGCGATACCGAATAAGGCCCTCAGCATCAGGAATATCGTCAGTGACGGCGCAAAGGCTGAGGCGAATTCCATGATCGAGTAACACAGCACGCTCGCCATCAACGCCGGGCGTCGACCGTAGCGATCGGCCAGTCGTCCGAACAAGAACGCGCCGATGGGCCGCATCGCCAGCGTCAGGAAGATCGCCCAGGTCACGCTCTTGATCTCGGTGCCGAAGTCGCCCGCGATACGCTTGAGCACGAACACGACCAGAAAGAAATCAAACGCATCGAGCATCCAGCCTAAGAAGCTCGCGGTCACGACGTTTCGTTGCGTTGGGCCCCAGGTTTCCGTTGCCGACATCGGCTCGCCCCGCCTTAGTTGTTCGAGGTATTGGTTTAACCGGATCATAGCGCCACAGCCGCTACAATGCGCCCGCGGCCGCCCCTGGCCGCGCAAGTTTGGTACATCGTTGCTGCTGCGTCTGGACAAGGTCAGTCTCTCATACGGGTCCCGGCCGCTGCTGGATCAGGTTTCCCTGCAGCTCGATGAAGGCGAGCGCGTGGCGCTGGTCGGCCGCAACGGTGAGGGCAAATCCTCGTTGCTGCGGCTGCTGCGCGGCGAGGCCGAACCGGATCAAGGCACGGTTTGGCGCAGGCCCGGTGCTCGCCTCGCGCACCTGGCGCAGGACATCAGCGCGCTGTCGCCGATGACGGTCGCGCAGTTGGTCAGCGACGGCCTCTCTGGGCAAGGGAACGCTCTGGCCGAATACGAAACGCTGGCCCAGCAGGGTCTGCACAGCAGCGCCGAGCGCCAGCGGCTCGATGAGCTGCACCACGAGCTCGACGCCGGCGATGGCTGGCAGCTCCAGCAGCGAGTCGCCACGGTACTCTCGCGCCTGCAGCTCGACCCCAACGCGCGCCTCGATCAACTCTCCGGCGGCACGCGCCGGCGTGTGCTGCTGGCCCAGGCGCTGGTGGGCGATCCGCAGATCCTGCTGCTCGATGAACCCACCAATCATCTGGACATCGAGACTATCGAGTGGCTGGAGCAATTTCTGCTCGAGTTCAACGGCGCACTGCTGTTCGTGAGCCACGATCGCACCTTCATCAATCGCCTGGCCTCGCGCATCGTTGAACTCGACCGCGGCACGCTGACCTCGAGCAGCGGCAACTACGATTCCTACACCCGCGCCAAGGCAAGGCAGCTCGACATCGAGGCGCAGCATCAGGCGCTGTTTGACAAGAAGCTGGCGCAGGAGGAAGCCTGGATCCGTCAGGGCGTCGAGGCGCGGCGCACGCGCAACGAGGGCCGCGTGCGCGCGCTCTACGCCCTGCGCGCCGAACGTCGCGCGCGACGCGAGCGCGGCGGGCGCATCGAACTCGAAGCTTCAACGACCGCGGAATCCGGGGCGTTGGTGTTCGAGACCGAGCACCTGAACGTCGCGTTCGAGGGGCGAGCGGTGATTCGCGACCTATCGATGCGCATCATGCGCGGTGACCGCATCGGCCTGGTCGGACCGAACGGCGCCGGCAAGAGCACGCTGATCAAGGCACTGCTCGGCGAGCTGCAACCCAGTGGCGGGGAGGTACGCCGCGGCAGCCGGCTCGAGGTCGCGTACTATGACCAGGAACGGCTGCAGCTCGAGTTGGACGCCTCGGTGATGCAGAACGTCAGTGGCCGCAACGATCAGGTGATCGTCAACGGTCAAACCCGCCACGTCGCCGGCTATCTGCGCGATTTCCTGTTTCGCCCCGAGCAGCTCAACACCCCGGCGCGTGCTCTCTCGGGCGGTGAACGTAATCGCCTGCTGCTGGCGCGCCTGTTCGCACGACCGGCGAATCTGCTGGTCATGGATGAGCCGACCAATGATCTCGACATTGACACGCTCGAACTGTTCGAGGAGTACGTCGCCGACTTTCCCGGTACGCTGCTGCTCGTGAGCCACGACCGGGCTTTCCTCGACCACGTGGTCACGAGCCTGCTGGTCTTTGAAGGCGACGGCGCAGTGCGTGAATTCGTCGGCGGCTACAGCGATTGGACGCGCTACCGCCAGAGGCAGCCCGCGCGAGCGGCGCCAGCCTCAGAGCGCCGCGCGCCGGTGGCGGCTGCAGCGAGCACCTCCAGCAGCAGCGCCGGCCGCACGCCCCGGCTCTCGTACCAGGCTCAGCGGGAATTGTCCGCACTGCCCGAGCGCTTGCAGGGGCTCGAAGCCGAAAAGGGGCAGCTTGAATCGCAGCTCGCCGATGGCTCGCTATACCGTGGCGCGCCGGAGACCTTGCACGCGCGGCTGCAACGGCTTGCTGCAATCGCGAGCGAGCTGGAGGCAGGCTATGCGCGCTGGGCCGAGCTCGAGGCGATGACGCTCGCATCCCAGTAAGGCGCACAACTCGCGCCCCCGAGGCG
>DAIMZW010000066.1:0-6184 GCA_036733765.1 Steroidobacteraceae bacterium | reverse complement strand
TGGCCAAAGCGGCGCCAGAGCCAATGGTCCACCGAGAAGGTCCCGGCGCCGCGGCACAGCAGCACCAGCAGCACCGGCGTGGACAGTTCGATCGAGGCACCGATGTGCGCCCCGACCAACCGGCGGACCGCCGGGAAGCTTGTGGCCAAGGCGTTGGTCAAGGTGCTGAGGCAGCTCGCACGCAGCCGATCGGCGGCCTGGGCCGCTTCGTCGAGCAGCACTTCGAATGCTGGAATGTCGGTATCCCATTCGACCAACGTCGGCCGCGGACCCAGGCGGCGCAGCGCCTGCTCATACAGCGCCACACCGGTGGGGCGACGCGCGAGCCGTGATTGTCGATGCGCACCACGCGCGCGTCATCGAGTGTGCACACGGCATGGCCGGCCAGGTGGTACTCGCCGATCGCACTGGCCGGCAGTGCGTCCAGATAGGTCAGCGGGTCCCAGCCGTGGTTGCTGGCACTCACAAAAATATTGTTGAGGTCACACAGGATGCCGCAGCCGGTGCTCCTCACTACGGCGCCCAGGAATTCCCATTCAGGAATACTCGAATGCTCGAACTGCAGGTAGGTCGATGGATTCTCGATCAGAATCGGCCGCTTGAGCCGCTCTTGAGTCTGCTGCACGTGGCGGGAATTGGGGCCACGCGGGTAAGTTCGGCGCCGCATACAAAAGGTTACACTGCGGCTCGTGCACACCGCCCCCACGCCTACGCTGCGAGACCTGGCATGGTCGCAGCTCATGCGCGCCGCGCAGGCCGGTGATCGCGCCGCCTATTCCCGACTGCTGCGCGAAGTGACGCCGTTCGTGCGCGCGTTGCTGCGCCGCCATTGCTCCCACCGGCAGGACATCGAGGAAATGGTACAGGAGACGCTGCTGACCCTGCACCGCGTGCGCCAGACCTATGACCCGAACCGTCCGTTCAGTCCCTGGCTCGGCGCCATCGCCGCGCGCCGCGGAATCGACGGCCTGCGCCGCCGCTCGCGTGTGGCACGTCACGAGATCAGTGCCGAGATCGAGAACTATGAAACCTTTGCCGACCCTGCAGCGAATATCGATATAGCAGCAGTACGTTCCGCGGGAGAGATCGAGGAGTTGCTGCAGCGGCTGCCGCCAAGGCAGCGTGCCGCGCTCGAGGCCGTGAAGCTTAAGGAGATGAGTCTGGCCGAGGCGTCGGCGGTCTCGGGCCAGTCGGTGGGCGCCCTCAAGGTCAACACCCACCGCGCGCTCAAGACACTGCGGGCGCTATTCCGGGACACGACCGAACGGTAGGCGCAACGCTGATGCAGACGGATCAATTCATCGAACAGCTGGCCTCAGAGCTCGAGCCGGTGCAGGTGCTGCGCTCGCCGGCGCTGCGTGCCCTGCTATGGCTGGCATTCGTCGGCGTCGTCACTGCGGCGCTGATCCTGCGCTATGCCCACATGAGCAGCGTGCTGCAGCGGCTGGCCGTGCCGCGCGTCGCGGTCGAGTGTGTGGCCACGGCTCTGACCGCGGTGACCGCCATCGTGGCAGCCTTTGAGTTGTCGGTACCGGATCGCTCGCCCCGCTGGGCATGGCTGCCCTTGCCCCCGTTCCTGTTGTGGCTGGCGGCCAGCGGCCTCGGATGTCTGCGCAATGGTCTCAGCCTTCGCGGCCCTGAAGGCTTTCTGGGTGACAGTCCGCACTGCTTTATGTTCATCACCTCGGCCAGCGTGCCATTGGCCGTGGGTCTGTTCTGGATGCTGCGCCGTGCCCGCCCGATCGATCCCTTACCGGTGGCCGCCATCGGAACTTTGGGCGTGGCGGCGACCGCTGCCTTCATTCTCGAGTTCTTTCACCCCTTCGACGTCACCGTCATCGACCTGACATGGCATCTTTCGGCCGTCGGCTTGGTTGTGTTGCTCGGCACCGCCTGGCGGCGCCCCCTGCTCGACGCCAGCGCCGGGAACTAAAACCGCACGCTAAGCGTACCGAACAGGGTCCGCCGCGGCCCGTAGGCGGCTTGAAAAATACCGATGCCTTCGGCCGATCGGATCTCGTTGATGCGATCGAGCAGATTCAGCACGCTCAGCCGTAGCGACAGCGGTAATCCGCCCGAGAGCGTAAAGGTCCGCTCGGCACTGGCATTGAGCTGGAAGCTGTGGGCCAGGGTCTGCGTATCGGCGAAGCCCGTGGCCAGGCCGCTGCTGTAGAGCGAATCGACGGAAAGCGCGTAGGGATGGAATGCATAACTTAAGCCCGCTGCGCCGCCGAATTTCGGCTGGTGATCGAGCAATATGGAGTGCGTGTTGATGTAGGCGAGCTCGTCTGGACCAAAGTTGAATTGTCCGGTCGCCACGCCCCTCTGCCAGTTCTCGCCAACCGTCACGCTGCCGTAGGTGGAGAAACCCTGCACCGAATAGCGTGCCCCGAGTTCCGAGCCCCAAATCCAGCCATGGTCGTAATTGAAGGGCGCGAAGATCGGTACGATACCGAACTGCCCGGTGTCCAGATAATGGTTGGTGCGCTCGTAGTAATTGTCGAGCGACAAGGTCAACTGCGCGCTCGGATGCACGACCACACCGGCATCGAACTCGGTATCATCCTCGGCCAGCGGCAGCGTCAGGCCCGGCGGACCCGCGGCGGTGGTGTTGGCGAAGGCCGCCTGCGTCGTCGGTGCGATGCCCAGAAAGCTCGGCACCTGCAGATACCGGGCAACACCGGCGTGAAACGCGGTGTCGGCGTCCGGCCGGAAAAGCAGATTGAGCCGGGGACTCAATTGGTGAGCGCGCGTATAGCCGGTCATATCGTCGCCGCGCAGGCCCAGATCCACGCTCAGGCGCTGCGTCAGGCGCCACAGATCGCTGACATAGAGGCTCGAGACGACATTCGACGCCGAGCTGCCGGTCAGGACGGTCACGGGCACGGTGCCGGTCTGATCACCGCTGGCATCGGCCGGAAAGACCAGCGAATTATCGCGGTTCTGCACGTGGTAGTCGCCGACATAGAAGCCGGCACTGAGCGTGTGGGCGCCGCTTTGGAAGCGCACGTCCCCCTGCAGCGTGTTGTCCCGATCCTCGTGCGTGGCTTGCGAGGCGACGCCCTGATAGATGAGCTCGCCGACCGGATCGGGCATGAATTGCTGCGAGATGAAATGTGCCGTGTAACCGAGCTGCAACTCCACACCGGAGCTCGTCGTGCTGTGGATGCCGGCCATAGCCAGGTAGTCGCGAAAGTTCAGGCGCGAATCGATGTCCGCCGAGCTCGGGACGTTGCTGACTCCCGCGAGATCGAATGCCGGCGGGAGTGCCGGAGCGTTCGGCAGCTCGTTGTCGCTGCGCGTCGCGGCCAGCAGCAGCGTGATGTGAGTCTGCGGCGCCAGCGAGTACGACCAGAAGCCCAACACCTGCTGCGTGCGTCCCTGATCGTGGATCGGTGTCGGGCCGGGCGTCGCGCTGCTGAAAGCGGTGTTGCTCCAGCTCTCGCGCGCGCTGAGGTAGCTGCTCAGCGCGCCGTCGCAGGCGGCATACTCGATGCTCGGCGACAGCGTCGAGCGCTGCCCTGCCTCGACACTGAACTCGCCGCCGGGTGCTTTGCAGCCATCCTTGCTCTGCACGTCGACCACGCCGCCGGTGGCAAGGCCGTAGCGCGAGGGCAGTATCCCGACCCGCAGATCCAGCTGCTCGATGAACATCGCATTGAGCATCGACAGGAATGGCGGATTGGTGTTGAGGTCGAGCGGCACCAGGAAACCGTTGACCTGGTATTGAAACTGGGGTCCCTCGGTGCTGCGGATATGGATCTGCTGGTTCTGGTCGATCGCGACGCTGGGCAGCTGCGTGAGCACGTCGGTGATCGGGGTCTGATCACCGTTCGGCAGGTCGTTGATGTCCCGCGGACCGAGGCGATAGTCGGCCGTGCCGGTGTCGGACACGTCCGGACCACTAATGCGCTCCCCGGCAATGACCACTGTGCTCAGCTCATTCGCATCTGGACTGGGCGCATCCGCCCTGGCCGTGGAACCTACGAGTGCGGCTGCCAACAACGCCAAGCCGGGCAGCCCGTGAAGCAGATATCGCATTGCAGCAGAGTCTCAGGATGTTAATCAGAGTGTTAATGAGAATCGTTTGCATTCAAGTCTAGCCGCTGGCTCAGGATGGGTCAAACTCGGGATTTAGGCCAATTCGATGGCGATGGCGGTAGCTTCGCCACCGCCGATGCACAACGCGGCGACGCCGCGCTGCAGCTTGCGGCCCTTGAGCGCATGCACGAGCGTGGTGATGATGCGCGCGCCCGAAGCCCCGATCGGATGACCGAGGGCGCAGGCGCCGCCGTTGACGTTGACCTTTTCGTGCGGCAGACCGACATCGCGCATCGCCGCCATCGTGACCACCGCGAACGCTTCGTTGATCTCGTACAGATCCACCTCCGGCGCCCGCCACGCGGCCGCCTGCAGCACGCGCTGGATCGCACCGCTTGGGGCGGTCGTGAACCATTCCGGCTCGTGCGCATGGCTGGCATAGGCGATAACGCGCGCCAGCGGCGAAACGCCGGCCGCGCGCATCGCGGACTCGCTCATGAGCACCAGCGCCGCCGCACCATCGGCGATCGAGGAGGAACTCGCCGCAGTGACCGTGCCATCCTTGTCGAAGGCTGGTTTGAGCTGCGGGATTTTATCGATATCGCAGCCGTACGGAGCTTCATCCCGATCGACGACCTGCTCGCCCTTGCGGCTCTTGACCGTCACCGCGACCAGTTCGGCGCCGAACGCGCCGCTCTCGCAGGCTGCGAGTGCGCGGCGGACCGATTCGGCCGCGAAGGCATCCTGCTCGGCACGCGAGAAACCGTATGTGCGCGCCGTGGCATCGGCGAAGTGACCCATGAGGGCGCCATCGTATGGATTCTGCAGGCCATCGTAAAACATGTGATCGAGCAGCTCGCCGTGCCCGAGCCGTAAGCCCGCCCTGGCCTTCGGCAGCAGATACGGCGCGTTGGTCATCGATTCGAAGCCTCCGGCCACGACCACGCGCGCCGAGCCGGCGCGAATCGCATCGCAGCCGATCATCGCCGCCTTCATGCCCGAGCCGCAGACCTTGTTGATGGTCGTCGCCGGCACGCGCGTGGGCACTCCAGCGCCGATCGCCGCCTGGCGCGCCGGCGCCTGGCCAACGCCGGCCGGCAGCACGCAGCCCAGCAGCACTTCATCGACCTGCTCGCCGCGAATGCCGCTGCGCTCGAGCGCACCACGCACCGCCGCCGCACCGAGCTGCGGCGCGGTGAGCGCTTTCAGGACGCCTTGAAAGGCGCCGATCGGCGTGCGCCGCGCGGCGACGATGTAAATGGGCTCCGGCGTGCTCACGGCTTACCTCAGTGCGGAACGGAATTGGGCCGATGTACGCTCGCGCACCTCGGCCTCGGCCACGCCCGGGGCGAGCTCGATCAAATCAAATTCTCCCTTGCGCTCAATGCGGCGGAATACGGCCAGGTCCGTGATCAGCATGTCGACCACGCCGGCGCCCGTCAGCGGCAGCTCGCAGCGCGGCTTGAACTTCGGTGAGCCGTCGCGCGCTACATGCTCCATGACGACGATGACATAGCGCACGCCGGCCACCAGATCCATTGCTCCGCCCATGCCCTTGACCATCTTGCCGGGCACCATCCAGTTGGCCAGATCCCCGCTTTGCGAAACCTCCATGCCACCGAGCACGGACAGGTTGATATGGCCGCCGCGAATCATCCCGAAGCTGTCGGCCGAGGAGAAATAGGACGAGCTCGGCAATTGGGTGATGGTCTGCTTGCCGGCATTGATCAGATCCGGATCTTCCTCGCCTTCGTAGGGGAACGGCCCCATGCCCAACATGCCGTTTTCGGATTGCAGCACCACCTTCATGCCAGCGGGGATGTAATTCGCCACCAGGGTTGGTATGCCAATCCCGAGATTGACGTAATAGCCGTCGCGCAGCTCCTGCGCCGCGCGCTCGGCCCGTTGTTCACGCGACCACGGCATCGCTCCCCCGCTTGCGCACGGTGCGCTGCTCAATCCGCTTGCTATAGCCGTGGCCCTGAACGATCCGCTGCACGAAAATCCCGGGCGTGTGGATCTGGTCCGGATCGAGCGCGCCGACCTCCACCAGCTGCTCGACCTCCGCCACCGTGACACGGCCCGCCGTCGCCATCATCGGATTGAAGTTACGGGCGGTCTTGCGATAGATCAGATTGCCTTC
>DAIMZW010000065.1:0-6304 GCA_036733765.1 Steroidobacteraceae bacterium | reverse complement strand
GGCGAGCCCGGAGGCCATGCCGCCCGACAAGAGCCTCGCCGACGCCACCCTCGCCCCGAACGAGGCGAATGCGGACAGCGCCGCGGCCACCGACGAGGGCACCACGGCGAGCTTGGATTCGGCCGGCTTGCCCGGTCCGCCCGTCGACAGCGTCGTGATCGTCAAACAGGCCGATCTGTTGGAGCGCCTGCGCGCTGGTTTTGCGCTCGACGACGTCGATGAGCGCGCGGTCGCCGTCCAGCTGAACTGGTTCGCCAACCACCCGGACTTTCTCGAGCGCACGTTCGGGCGCTCCGAGCTCTGGCTGTATTACATTGTGGGTCAGCTCGAGAAGCGCAACATGCCGCGCGAACTGGCGCTGCTGCCGGTCATCGAGAGCGCCTTCGAACCCTACGCCTACTCCTCAGCGCGCGCCGCCGGGCTGTGGCAGTTCATCTCGGACACCGGGCGCCGTTTTGGTCTCAAGCAGGACTGGTGGTACGACGGGCGGCGCGATCCGATCGAGGCCACCCGAGCTGCGCTGGATTATCTGCAGGCACTGCATAATGAGTTCAACGGCGACTGGCTGCTCGCGATCGCCGCCTACAACTGCGGCGAGCTCGCCGTCGAGCGCGCAATCCAAAAGAATCAGCGCGCCGGCAAGCCGACCGACTTCTGGCATCTGAAGCTGCCCGCGGAGACTCACGGCTACGTGCCGGAGCTGCTGGCGATGCGTCGCCTGGTCGCCAATCCGGCCCGCTATGGCCTGGAGTTCAGCCGTATCCTGAACGAGCCGTACTTCGTACAGATCTCGACCGGCGGCCAGATCGATCTGGAGGTCGTCGCGAAAATCGCCGGGATCAGCACCGAGGACCTGTACACGCTCAACCCGGCGTTTCATCGCTGGGCCACCGATCCGACCGGTCCCCACAGGCTGCTGGTCCCCGTGGACGCCTCCGAAGGACTGGAGCAGACGCTCGCGCAACTGACGCCCGAGCAGCGCATGCGCATCGAGCACTACACTGTGCAACACGGCGACACCGTCGCCACGATCGCGCACCGGTTCGTGACCAAGCCCGATGTCATTCGCGAGCTCAATGACCTGGGACCGAGCGACCCGCTCGTAATCGATACGGCGCTGCGCGTGCCTTCAAACGTGGTGCTGCCCGAAAAGGCGGCTCGCGCGGCGATGCTATTCGACTCACCGGCGCGACTGCAGCGGCGTCATCGCGGCGTGCGACCCGATATTCGTGTCGCGCGGCGTGGCGATACGCTCTATGGCATCGCCCAGCGCCTGGGTACCGATGTGCATACGCTGGCAGAGGCGAATGGCCTGCGGCCCGGTGACCGCCTGCATAGGGGACAGAAGCTGCGGGTCGGCTCGAGCACGCTCGGTGCAGATTCGACACTGGCTGCCGGCAAATCGGCACACAGCACCAATGCCTCCGCCATCGCGGTGGCAGCGAGCGACAGCGGCCGGCGCGTGACCTACAAGGTGCGCCGCGGTGATACGCTCTATGGTATTGCCCGGCTGCTGCAGGTTACGGTCATCGAGCTGGTGGGCTGGAACGACATGTCCGGCGATCGCAACCTCAAGCCGGGGCAAACGCTGGTCGCCTTCGTTCGATCACGCAGCTGAGCGCGGTGGGTATCCTCCCGGGCAAGCGCGCGCTGATCGTGGGCGTCGCCACCGAGCGTTCGATCGCCTGGGGTATCGCCGAGGCCATGCACGCCCAGGGCGCCGAGCTGGCCTTCTCCTACGCCAATGACAAGTTTCGAGAACGGGTCGAGCCGCTGGCCGCATCGATTGGCTCGACGTTGCTGATGCCGCTCGACGTGCAGCTCGACGATCAGATCGATGCCGCTTTCGCGCGGCTGCAGCGTGAATGGGGAACCCTCGACATCCTGGTGCATGCCGTCGCCTTTGCGCCGCGCGAAGCCCTGAGCGGCAGCTTCACCGCCAATACCTCCCGCGAGGCGTTCCGCATCGCGCACGATGTCTCGAGTTACAGCTTCACGGCGCTGGCGCGGGGCGCGGCCCCGCTCATGGCGGGCCGGGCCGGCGCCCTGCTGACGCTGTCTTACCTGGGTGCCGAGCGTTCACTGCCGAACTACAACGTCATGGGCCTCGCCAAGGCCAGCCTCGAGGCCAATGTTCGCTTCCTGGCCGCAGACTTGGGTCCCCAGAACATTCGCGTCAACGCCATCTCGGCTGGTCCGATCAAGACCCTTGCCGCTGCTGGCATCGGCGGCTTTCGCAAGATCCTCGCGCACGTCGCGCAGGCCGCGCCGCTGCGGCGAAACGTCACGACCCAGGACGTCGGCAATGCCGCCGCCTTTCTGTGTTCGGACATGGCCGCCGGCATTACCGGTGAGATTGTTTATGTCGACAACGGCTACAGCAGCGTCGGCATGAGCTTCGAGGGCGGCAGCGCGGAATAGTCCCGAATCCGGGCTATTGGAAAACGCTCGGGTTGCGCTTGACGGTGGCGCGATGCTCGAGCTCGAGCAGATACGCGGCCATATCGCCGTCGCGATCACGACGCATGTACTGCATGACGAGCTGCTCGTCGTTCTTGGGGTTGGCGCCCGCGGTACCCGCGCGCACCCCACTGAGCAAGAGCAGCGCGGCGCCGCCGTTATCGAGCGGCAACGCTCGATACTCCGGTTTGCCAGCCGGATACGGCGCTGCGAATGCGGCTTCCCGCACCTGTACCGGCAGCTGCGGATCACCGCGAGCGACAAACGCCGCTGGCGCGGCCGTGACACCGAGGGTCTTGATGACCGCATCGAAGTTGGCGCCGCCATCGAGCTGTTTGATGGCCTCCTTTGCGGCCAGCTGTGCGGCACTGGTGCTCGAATCCTTGCGGATCGCTGCGATCACCTCATCGCGCACGCTCGCGATCGGCTGCGGGGCGGGAGCCTGATGCTCGAGCACCTTGAAGATCACGAGCTTATCCTCCGCGAGCGCCACCGGGCCGCCGATGCGATTGCCCGAGAGCGCATCGTCGCTGAACACGGCCTGCACCAGCTCGGGCTTGCCGCCGAGCGGCGCGCCGCCGCTGCGGCTGAAATCCTTGACCTCACCGAGTTGCAGGCCGAACTGCGTAGCAAGCGTCGCCAGATCGTTGCTCTCGCCCTTCTCGAGCTTTTGCTGCAACTGCTCCTCGCGATCGCCGAAGATTTCCGAGGCTTGAGCGCGACGGTACTCCGCCTCAATCCTCGCGCGTCCATCGGCAAGCGTGAGCACGTGGGCCGGACGGATCTCATCGAGCTTGATGATGTGGTAGCCGAACTGGGTCTTGACTGGATCGCTGGTCAGTCCGGGTTGCATCTTGAACAGTGCCGCGGCAAAAGCTCCCACGTAGGCGCTTTGCTCGGCCCAGCCCAGATCCCCGCCTTGCGTTGCGGAGCCCGGATCGCCCGAGTATTTGCGCGCCAACTCGCCGAAGTCTTTGCCGGCCTTCAGCTCGGCAAGCACCCGCTGTGCCTTGGCAAGAGCGGCGGCATCGGCACTGGCGTCTTTGGCATCGCCGATCGAAATCAGGATGTGATGCGCGTGCCGCTTTTCATTCTCGGAGTATCGGCTCTTGTTTTTGTCGTAATAGGCCTGAAGATCCTCGTCCTTGACCGTGATCTGCCCGGCGATCGCATCGAGGGAGAGCTGCGCGTATTGCAGCCGCACCGACTCGGGGCTCATGTAATCGCCCGGGTGCGCATCGTACCAAGCCTTGATCTGCGCATCGTCGATCTTGGCCGCCGCGGCGTAGCGCTCCGCCGGCAATAGCGCGTAACGGACTTCGCGCTGCTCGTTTTCCAGCGCGTAGATGCGATTGAGCTGGGCTGCGGTCAGGAAATCCGAGAGCTGTATGCCCTCGGTCAGCTGCGAGATCTGCAGCGCCTGACGGCGCTCGGCTTCGTAGGTTTCAGGCGTCAATCCGATCTGCGCCAGCATGGTCTTGGCGGCCAGGGCGCTGAATTTGCCGTCGACCTGAAAGCCCGGCTCGCTCTGGTAGGCCGCCAGCACCTGGGCATCGCTGGCGCGATAGCCGGACGCCTGTGCGCGCTGGCGCAATAGCGTCTCGCGCACGTATTCATTGAGCAGTTGCTGCTGCAGCATCCGCGTCTGCGCGGGGGGTAAGGTCGCGCCATTGAGCGCCTGGGCGTACTGCGCCTGGCGCTCCTGCCAGGCACGATTTAAGGTTTCGGTGCTGACACGCTCGCCGTTGACCTTGAGTCCATAGTCCTGCGGACTGAAGCTCACGTTGACGATACCGTACGCGCCCCAGGCAGCAAAAATCAGCGCCAGAAGCCCAAGCAGCCCGGTCATCAGCCAACGCTGACTCTTCAGTTTGTCGCTAATACTCTGCAGCATGTGGGTAAATGGCGGAGCGGACGGGACTCGAACCCGCGACCCCCGGCGTGACAGGCCGGTATTCTAACCAGCTGAACTACCGCTCCGTTTGAGGCTTACGTCCCTAGCGGGACCACCATGACATGACGCTCAATACACTTAAGTAGCACTGGTTTGGATCGGCTCGCAACAAACGAACATTATACGGGCTGAAGGTGGGGCTCGCCACCGCGCTTGGCGCTGGTGGGTGCTGAGGGACTCGAACCCCCGACATTCGCCGTGTAAAGGCGACGCTCTACCAACTGAGCTAAGCACCCGCCGGATGTTTAGTGCGCCTGCACCTGCTTGCTGTTGCGCGCTCTGGTGCGCCGCGCCGGCTTGGCCTCCGGGGGCTGTTCGGCCGGAGTCTCGGGCCGTGGCACTGGCTGGCGCGTCAGGGCGATCTGCAACACCTCGTCGATCCAGCGCACCGGCCTGATCTCAAGCTTGCCCTTGATGTTCTCCGGAATCTCCACCAGATCCTTCTGGTTTTCTTCCGGAATCATGACCAGAGCGACTCCGCCGCGCTGCGCGGCCAGCAGCTTTTCCTTGAGCCCACCGATCGGCAGCACTTCCCCGCGCAGCGTGATCTCACCGGTCATCGCCACATCCGATCGCACCGGAATGCGAGTCAGTGCGGACACCAGCGCCGTGCACATACCGATACCCGCACTGGGGCCGTCCTTGGGCGTGGCGCCCTCGGGCATATGAATGTGGACGTCGTGCTTCTGGTAGAAATCGACGTCCAGACCCAGTACGGCGGCGCGGCTGCGCACCACCGACATCGCGGCCTGAATCGATTCCTGCATGACCTCACCGAGCTGTCCGGTATGCAGCAGCTTGCCTTTACCGGGCACCACCGCAGCCTCGATCGTCAGCAGCTCACCGCCGACTTCGGTCCAGGCCAGGCCGGTGACCTGCCCGACGCGATCGAGCTCCTCAGCCTTGCCGTAGCGGAAGCGCCTCACGCCCAGATACTTGTCCAGATTGCGCGGCGTCACCGCCTTGACCGCGTTCTTGCCGGCCTTGTCGAGCAGCAGCTGCTTGACGGCCTTGCGGCTGATCTTGGCGAGTTCCCGCTCCAGGTTGCGCACGCCGGCCTCGCGCGTGTAGTAACGCACGATGTCCAGGATTGCCGGGTCGGAAACCTTGAGCTCGCCGTTCCTGAGACCGTTCTGCTTGATCTGCTTGGGCACCAGGTAGCGCCGCGCGATATTGAGCTTCTCGTCTTCGGTATAACCGGGCAGCCGGATCACTTCCATGCGATCGAGCAGCGGCGGCGGGATATTGAGCGAATTGGCCGTACACACGAACATCACCTCGGACAGGTCGAAGTCGACCTCGAGGTAGTGGTCGTTGAAGGTGCCATTCTGCTCGGGGTCGAGCACTTCCAATAGCGCCGAGGACGGGTCGCCGCGGAAGTCCATCGCCATCTTGTCGACTTCATCGAGCAGGAACAGCGGATTGTGCACGCCAGTCTTGGCCATGTTCTGCACGATCTTGCCCGGCATCGAACCGATGTAGGTGCGGCGGTGACCGCGGATCTCCGCCTCATCGCGCACCCCGCCGAGGGACATGCGCACGAACTTGCGGTTGGTCGCGCGCGCCATGCTCTGACCGAGCGAGGTCTTGCCGACGCCGGGAGGGCCCACCAGACACAGGATCGGCCCCTTGATCTTCTCCACGCGCTGCAGCACCGCCAAATACTCGACGATGCGCTCCTTGACCTTGTCCAGACCGTAGTGGTCCTCGTCCAGGACCTTTTGCGCATTGACGATATTCTTGTGCAGGCGCGTGCGTTTCTTCCACGGCACCTTCACCAGCCAGTCCACGTAGTTGCGCACCACGGTGGCCTCGGCCGACATCGGCGACATCATCTTGAGCTTGTTGATCTCCGCCGTGGCTTTGTCGCGCGCCTCCTTGGGCATGCCG
>DAIMZW010000064.1:0-6318 GCA_036733765.1 Steroidobacteraceae bacterium | reverse complement strand
TGGCGCGTCGCCGGCGGGCGCGCTGGCGGTCGCGCCAAATCGGGGCTCGAGGGTCACGACTCAGCCCAAACGCTGGCGAATCAGCTGATACAGGGCCCGCACACACTGCGCTTCGGCCCCTGGCGGGCGGCCGGGCCGGTCCTTGGGGTTCCAGGCATACAGATCCACGTGCAGCCAATTCGGCGTTGCGGTCACAAAGCGTTTCAGAAACAGCGCCGCGATGATCGCGCCGGCAAACGGCGAGGAGGAAACATTGTTCAGATCCGCGACGCGGCTGCCGAGTTCATCGTCATATCCCATCCACAGCGGCATGGGCCAGACCGGATCGGCGTGCGCGCGCGCAATGTCGGCCAACTCGGCCGTGAGCGTCTCATCGGAGGCGAATACCGCCGGCAGGTCCGGTCCCAACGCCGTGCGTGCCGCGCCGGTCAAGGTGGCCAGATCGATCAATAAATCAGGTCGCTCGGCATCGGCCTCACATAGCGCGTCGGCCAGCACCAGCCGGCCTTCAGCGTCGGTGTTGCCGATCTCGACCGTGAGCCCTTTGCGCGAGCGCCACACGTCGCCGGGCCGATACGCGCGCGAGCCGACGCTGTTCTCGACCGCGGGAATCAGCAGCCGTAATTCAATCGGCGCGGCGAGGTCGAGCAGCAGGCGCGCGAGTCCGAGCGCGCAGGCCGCCCCGCCCATGTCCTTCTTCATCAGCAGCATTGCCGCCGAGGGCTTGAGATCCAAGCCGCCGCTGTCGAAGCAGACGCCCTTGCCCACCAGCGTCACGCGCGCAGCACCGGCTCGTCGCCAGCGGCAGTCGATCAGTCGCGGCGCACGTACGCTCGCGGCCCCAACCGCTGCAATCAAAGGATACTCCCGCGACAGCGTCTCACCGCTGTGCACCACGGCCTCGCCGGCGTACTGCGCGACCAGCTCGAGCGCGGCGGTGGCAAGCTCCTCGGGACCGAGTTGATTGGCCGGTGCATTGATCAGATCGCGCGCCCATCCCATTGCCTGCGCCGCGGCGTGTGCGTAGCGCAGGTCCGCAGCAGGTGGGGCAATCAGCGCATTGGCGATCGAGGGCTTCGGCGGGGCGCTGCGATAGCGCGTGAGGCGGTAGCTGCCCAGCAGCCAACCGAGCGCGAATTGCGTGGCCGCGTGCGCCGAGACCGGTGTCGCGAGGCGGTAGGTTCCCGCCGGCAGGCGCTCCGACAAGGGCGCCGCGTCCCACAGCGACAGCTCATCGACACTCTTACTCGTACCCAGGCCGAGCACAGCCCCCGCCACCGCCCCGGTGCAGTCCGGCAGCAGCTGCAAGCGATGACGTTCGGACCCGAAGCCCTGCGCCTGCGCCCAGGCCGCCTGCATCGGCGGCAGGGATTGCAACAGCGCCGCATAGCCGCTGTCGGTGGCCAGCCAAAGCGGGATCCCCGCGCCCTCCGGCGCCGTCACTAATGTCTGCATGGCCGAAGCTTAGCGAATCGGCGCTGCAGATTGACAAGTACTTGATCGTTGTGCTGATATCGCCGATGCGCTATCAGCACATGAACCCCACAATGCAGACTCTGAGCTCGCTCGTACTATCGGTAGATCTGCTGCTCGTTAAGAGCGGTCGGGGTGGGTGCTGCCGGCGTTTCTGAAACCAGGAAATGGACAAACACCGAAACCCCGCACCGGCCGCCGATGCGGGGTTTTTTGTTGACCTCACGGAGTGTTGAACGATGCATCTGTATGGCAGGAAGGACGTCGATAAGAAAGCGCTCAAAGGTGCACGCATTGCCGTGCTCGGATATGGCAGCCAGGGTCGGGCCCACGCCCTGAATCTCAAGGACAGTGGATTCAATGTCATAGTCGGCTTGCGCAAGAGCGGTGCCAGCTGGAGAAATGCCAAGCGCGATGGGCTTGCGGTAGCCGAGCCGGTCGAGGCGGTAAAGGGCGCCGACCTGGTGGCCATGCTGGTGCCCGACCTGGCGCAGGCCGCGCTGTACGCGTCGATCAAAGCCGCGCTCAAGCCCGGTGCGGTTCTGCTGTTCGCTCATGGCTTCAATGTGCACTTCAAGCAGATCAAGGCGCGCAAGGATCTCGACGTCGTGCTGATTGCGCCCAAGGGGCCAGGCGATCTGGTGCGCCGCCAGTATCAGCAGGGCCGCGGCGTGCCGTGCCTGATCGCGGTCGCGCAGGATGCGACCGGCAAAGCCCATGCGCGCGCCCTCGCCTACGCCGACGGCATCGGCGGCACACGCGGCGGAGTGCTCGACACGAGCTTCGCCGAGGAGACCGAGACCGATCTGTTTGGCGAACAGGCGGTGCTGTGCGGCGGGGCAACCGAGCTGGTGGTCAAAGGGTACGAGACGCTGGTCGAGGCCGGCTATCAGCCCGAAGTCGCCTATTACGAGTGCCTGCACGAGCTCAAGCTGATCGTCGATCTGCTGCACGAGGGCGGACTGTCCAAGATGCATCGGTTCATCAGTGACACCGCCAAGTACGGTGACCTCACGCGCGGCCCGCGCGTGGTCAATGCGCGCACGAAGAAAGAAATGCGCAAGATCCTCAAGGAGATTCAAAGCGGTAAGTTTGCGCGGCAGTGGATCCGCGAAAACGACAGCGGCGCGAAGAATTTCCGCCGCCTGCTCAAGGATGACCTGCGCCATCCCATCGAACGCGTCGGCGAGAAGCTGCGCGCGCGCATGCCCTGGCTCAAGGGAGCCCGCTGAAGGAGAGTGCCATGACAGCGACGCCTGAGCGAGTATTGATCTTCGACACCACACTGCGCGATGGCGAACAGGCGCCAGGCTGCAGCATGACGCAGCCGGAGAAGCTGCGCGTCGCGCGCGCGCTCGCCGAGCTCGGCGTGGATGTCATCGAGGCGGGCTTTCCGGCCGCCTCACGCGGCGACTGGGAAGCCGTCAACGCCGTGGCCCGCGAGGTGCAGGGTCCGATCATCGCGGGCCTCGCCCGCTGCACGCGCGAGGATATCGAGTTCGCTGCACGGGCTCTGCACGACGCGCCACGCCACCGCATACACGTTTTTCTGGCCACCAGCGCCATTCATCGCCAGTACAAACTCCACATGGCGCAGGAGGAGATCGTGCGCCTCGCCGTCGAGGGCGTGAAGATCGCACGCGAGCACTGTGAGGATGTTGAGTTCTCGCCCGAAGACGCCTCGCGCACCGAGCTCGACTTTCTGGCGCAGGTGGTCGAGGCAGTCATCGATGCCGGCGCCACCACCATCAATATTCCCGACACGGTCGGCTACACGGTGCCGGATGAGTTTGGCGAAGTGTTCCGCTACCTGCGCCAGCACGTGCGTGGCATCGAAAAGGTCACGCTGTCGGTGCACTGCCATGACGATCTCGGCATGGCGGTTGCCAACAGCCTGACCGCGGTCGTGGCCGGTGCGCGCCAGATCGAGTGCACCATCAACGGCATCGGTGAGCGCGCCGGCAACTGCTCGCTCGAGGAAGTGGTGATGGCGCTCGCCACGCGCGCCGCGTTTTTCAATATCGGGACCGGCGTGCAGACCGCGCGCCTGTACCCCACCTGCCGGCTGGTCGCGAGCATCACCGGTGTGTCCATTCCGCGCAATAAGGCGGTGGTCGGAGAGAATGCATTTGCGCATGAGTCGGGCATTCATCAGCACGGCATGCTGCAGAATCGCTCCACCTACGAAATCATGCGTCCCGAGGACGTAGGGCTGCAGCGCAGTAACCTCGTTCTGGGCAAGCACAGCGGCCGCCACGCCTTTCGTGAGCGCGTCAAGCAGCTCGGCTTCGAGCTCGAAGAGCTCGAACTCAATCGCGTGTTCGAAGAGTTCAAGGCCTTGGCCGATCGCAAGAAGGAACTGTTCGACGGCGATATCGAAGCGCTGGTGCTGCGCGCCGGCAGCCAGGCGCAGGGTCCGTGGACGCTCGAGCATCTGGACGTCGAGGCGCACAGCGGCTCCCAGGCTATCGCTCGCGTGCGCCTGAAACATGCCGACGGCCGCACGCTCGAGCGCGAAGCCTCGGGCGACGGGCCGGTCGATGCCGCCTACAAGGCGATCGTACTGGCCACCGGCGTGACCGTGACGGTGCGTAAGTTCGAGGTTCATGCCGTGACCATCGGCGAGGACGCGCAGGGCGAGGCGATCCTGTACGTCGACACCGACGGGCGCAGCTATCGCGGCTCGAGCATCAGCACCAACATCATCGAGGCGGCCAGCCGCGCGCTGCTCGAAGTCATCAACCGTATCGATCTGTCGCACAACAGCCCGGCCCGCAGCAACGCGAGCCGCCGCCAGGATATCGCCCGCATCGCCCAGAGTGCCGTGTAGGAGCCCCGAAACATGCCCATACCTGCAACCCCCTATATCTGGTTCAACGGCAAACTCGTGGCCTGGGAAAAGGCCACGGTTCACGTGCTCTCACACGCGCTGCATTACGGCTCCTCGGTGTTCGAAGGCGTGCGGGCGTATGAGACGCCGCGGGGCGTGGCGATTTTTCGTTTGCGCGACCACACCCGCCGCTTGTTCGATTCAGCCAAGATCTACCGCATACACATCCCGTTTTCCCAGGATCAGGTCAACGACGCCTGTCGCCAGGTCATCGCCGTCAACTCGCTCTCGCACGGGGCTTACATCCGCCCGGTGGCCTTTCGCGGCTACGGCGAGATTGGCGTGGCGCCGAAGATCGATCCGCCGGTGGATGTGGCGATTGCAGCCTGGGAATGGGGCAAATACCTGGGCCATGAGAGCGAGGAAGCCGGCGTCGACGTCTGCGTCTCCTCCTGGCAGCGGGTTGCTCCCAACACCCTGCCGGCGCTCGCCAAAGCCGGCGGCAATTACCTCTCGAGCCAGCTCATCAGCCAAGAGGCCAAGCGCCTCGGATTCGCCGAGGGCATTGGACTTGCGCCCGATGGCACCGTGAGCGAGGGTGCCGGCGAGAACATCTTCCTCGTCAAGGACGGCGTGCTGCTCACGCCCAACCTGGCACATTCGGTTCTCGGTGGTCTGACCCGGGATACCGTCATGAAACTCGCACGGCTGCAGGGCCTGGAAGTGCGCGAGACCTCCATTCCACGCGAGATGCTCTACCTGGCCGATGAGCTGTTCTTCACCGGCACGGCCGCCGAGGTCACGCCGATCCGCTCGGTCGATCGCATTGCAATCGGCGCGAGTCGCCGCGGCCCGATCACCGAGAAGCTGCAACGGGCATTCTTCGGGCTGTTCTCGGGTGCCACCACCGATGCCTGGTCCTGGCTCGACTACGTCGATATGAAGCTCGATACGCGCACCGCCGCGGCCGCACACTGAGCGGGCAGGCTCGCGGCGCCGAGGAACTTCAGACCATGAAGACCATGTTCCAGAAAGTCTGGGAGTCTCACGAGGTCGTGCCCGAAACGGCCGACACGCCTGCCGTGCTGTATGTCGATACGCATCTGGTGCACGAGGTGACCTCGCCGCAGGCATTCACGACTCTGCGCGAGCGCGGTCTGAAACTGCGCCGGGCCGATCTGGTGCTCGCGACCATCGACCATTCGAGCCCGACGCGCACCGAGCAAATCTTCGGCGGTGCACCGATCACGATCGAATCGGCCGCGAAGCAGATCGCACAACTGGAGCGCAACTGTGCCGATTTCGGAGTTGAGCTTTTCGGCCTCAAGAGCGATCAGCGCGGCATCGTGCACATCGTCGGGCCGGAGCTCGGTCTCACGCAGCCCGGGAACACCCTGGTCTGCGGCGACAGTCACACCAGCACCCATGGCGCCTTCGGCACCCTCGCCTTCGGCATCGGCTCGACCGAAGTCGGTCACGTGTTCGCGACGCAGTGTCTGCTGCAGCGCCGCCCGAAGACCTTCGCGCTCAATATTGAGGGCGCGTTGAGCCGCGCAGTCACCGCCAAAGACCTGATTCTCTCGATCATCGGCCAGATTGGCGTCTCCGGCGGTACCGGCCATGTGCTCGAATACCGCGGCGCCGTGATCCGTGCGCTGTCGATGGAAGAGCGCATGACCGTATGCAATATGTCCATCGAGGCCGGTGCGCGTGCCGGCATGATCGCGCCGGACCAGACCACCTACCATTATCTGAACGCTCGCCCGCGAGCGCCGAGCGGTGATGCCTGGGAGCGCGCGCTGGAGCGCTGGCGGGCACTGCCGAGCGATGCGGGCGCGCCCTTTGACCGTGAACTCACGCTCGATGGTGCGGCGATCGAACCGATGGTCACCTACGGCACCAATCCCGGAATGGGCGTATCCATCAACCAGCCTGTACCCGAGCCGTCGAGCGTGTCCGACCCCATGCAGCGCGACTCCATCGCAAAAGCGCTCAAATATATGGGCCTCGAAGGC
>DAIMZW010000063.1:0-6476 GCA_036733765.1 Steroidobacteraceae bacterium | reverse complement strand
TGGTGCTGCTGACAAACAGCCCCTCCTCGCGCAGCAGCCGATAGACGTAGCGTACCGTCTCGGCATCCTCGATGTGCACGGCATCGTCGATCGGCGCACCCTGCATGTTGGCCGTGATGCGTCCGATACCAATGCCCTCGGTGATCGAGCCGCTGCCTGTGGCCTTGACCACGCCGTTGCGGATGTATTCATACAACGCGCTGCCGGGCGGATCGGCCACGACCGTACGCACGCCGGGGCGGCGCGACTTGAGATATTCCGATACGCCGGCGACCGTGCCGCCGGTGCCGCTGGCGGCGACGAAAGCGTCGATGTGCCCGTCAGTCTGCTCCCAGATTTCCGGTCCGGTGGTCTCGAGGTGTGCGCGACGGTTGGCGGTATTGTCGAACTGGTTGGCCCAGATCGCGTTCGGCAATTCCTCCGCCAGACGTCCCGCGACTTTTTGGTAGTGGTTCGGATCGCTGTACGGCACCGTCTTGACGCGCCGCACCTGCACGCCGAGCGCCTCGATCAAGGCGTACTTCTCCGGCGACTGGTTATCGGGCATTACGATCACGCAGCGATAGCCGCGGGCATTGCAGACATGCGCCAGGCCGATACCGGTGTTGCCCGCAGTGCCCTCGACCACGGTGCCACCGGGCTTGAGCACCCCGCGGCGCTCGGCGTCGAGCACGATGGCACGCGCAGCGCGGTCCTTGACCGAGCCGCCTGGATTCATGAACTCCGCCTTGCCATAGATCTCACAGCCGGTCTGCTCGCTCACGCGCCGCAGACGAATCAGCGGCGTGCGGCCCACGGCATCGAGAAAGTCCTGGACGATACTCATGCGTGCTGTGTCCCCAAGGCTTCGACCCAAGCCGCGGCACTGGCGGCGCGGCCGGCAATCTCTCCCACAATCAGCAGCGCGGGGGCTTGGATCCCGGCGCGCCGCGCGCGCTCCGCGATGTCATGCAGTGACCCGGCGAGCACACGCTGCTCGGGCAGCGTGGCGCGTTCAATGATAGCCACTGGACGCTGGCGCGGCGCGCCTTGCGCGAGCAGATGCCCGACAATGCGCGGCAGTTGCGAGGTTCCCATATAGAACACGACGGTCTGGCCGGGCGCCGCGAGCGAGCGCCAGTCCAACCCTTCGGCCCCCTCCCCCATGGCAGTGACGAAGGTGACCGACTGGGCCACGCCGCGCTGCGTGAGCGGCAGGCCCGCCGCCGCCGCCGCACCCAGTGCCGCGGTGATGCCGGGCACGACTACGACCGGAATGCCCGCGGCGGCCAGCGCGTCGATCTCCTCCCCGCCGCGGCCGAAAATGAACGGATCGCCGCCCTTGAGCCGCGCCACGCGCAAACCGCGACCGGCATATTCCAGCAGCAACGCATGGATACGCTGTTGCGTGACGCGATGCTGGCCCGATTCCTTGCCGACGAACACACACTCGGCATCGCGCCGCACGCGCTCAAGGACCGCATCACTGACCAGCCGATCGTACAGCACGACATCGGATTGCTGCAGCAGCTGCAGCGCGCGCAGCGTCAACAGGTCGGGATCGCCGGGGCCAGCGCCGATCAGATAGACCTCACCGCGCAGCGGCGCGTCGGCCGATTGCAGTTGCGCATCGAGCAACGCTTCCGCCTCAGCCATGCTGCCCGCATACACTTTGGAGGCGATGCTGCCCGAAAACAGCCGGTCCCAGAATTGACGACGCCGATTGATGTCGGGCAGTGCGCGCTGTACCCGCGTGCGTGCGCGACCGGCCAGGCGCGCCAGCTCTCCGAGCCGCTCAGGCAGCAGCGCCTCGATTTGAGTGCGTACGCGCCGCACCAGTGTCGGGGACTGTCCGGAGCTGCCGATCGCGACCATGACCGGCGAGCGATCCACGATCGCCGGCATCAGGCAGGAGGAGGCGCTGCCGTCGTCGACCACGTTGACGAAGATGCCGCGCGCCGCGCCGGCGGCGGCAACCGCGTGATTGACCTCCGGGCGATCGGTCGCAGCGATGGCCAGCGCGACGCCCTCGAAGTGCGCGGGCTCGAACAGCACGCTGCGATACTCGATGCGGCCGGCATCACGATAGAGCGCGAGTTCCGGATGCAGCGCGGGGGCAACCACGCGCACGCGCGCGCCGGTCTTGAGCAGCAGTTCGACTTTGCGCGTCGCGACCGCCCCGCCGCCGACCACCAGCGTCAGCCGGCCGCGCAGATCGAGAAATACCGGCAGATAATCCACTAGTTAGACGACTGCGGCCGGCCGCTTGCGCGGGTGCAGACCGCATTCGCGCGAATCCGATTGTTCCCACCACCAGCGCCCGGCGCGGTGGCCCTCTCCGGGCTCAATGGCGCGCGAGCAAGGCGCGCAGCCGATGCTCGAATAGCCGCGATCATGCAACGGGTTGTACGGCAATTGCTCGGCGCGAATATAGGTCCAGATGTCGCTCTCAGTCCAATCCAGCAGCGGACTGATCTTCTCCAGGCCGTACTGCTCGTCGCGAGCGATCGGCTGTGCCCGCGCACGCAAAGCGGACTGCTCGTGCCGCACTCCTGTGACCCAGGCGCGGTAGCCCGCGATGGCGCGTTTGAACGGCTCCACTTTACGAATCTGGCAGCAGCTCAGGCGCGCGCCCAGACCATCGTAAAAGCCGTTGATGCCGTGCTCGCGCACATAGCGGTCAATCGCCTGCGCTTCCGGGTAGTAGAGCGGCAGGCGCCGTTGGTAGCGCCGTTCGAGGCGTTCGAGCAGCGCCAGGGTCTCCTCGGGCAAACGGCCGGTATCGATGCTGAATATGTCGATTTCCGGCGCCTGTGTGCAGATCAGGTCGGTCAGGACCATGGCCTCGGCGCCGAGACTGCTGGCGTAGACCACGCGGCCATAATCGGCCACCGCGCGGCGCAAAAGCACCACCGTGGCGTCGATCCTGGAGGCTTGAGAGACCGGATGTACCATCAGGACCGCCATTCTGGGCGTTGCTCTCATGACTTTGGCGTATGAGCTTAAGGCAGGCGGTGTGACAAAGCATGACCTGCGGCCCAGCGCTTCGCGGCATCATCCATCGCCCATGAGTTCCCTTGATCTGCGCCGCCTGCGGCAAAATGAGCACGTCCGCGCTCTGACGCGCGAGGTCCACGTCCAGCTCGAGCAGCTGATTCAGCCCCTGTTCGTCGCCGAGGGCCTCGATGCCCGCGAGCCGGTGCCGGGGCTGACCGGGGTACACCAGGACACCTGCGAATCGCTGCTGCGCCAGGTCGAGCAGGACCTGTCCGCCGGCGTGTGCAAATTCCTGCTGTTCGGCGTGCCCCGCGCCCGCAGCGAGCGCAATATCGATTGGTCGTTTACCGCTGGCCAGGTTCGCGCCCTCAAGCAGCGGTTCGGCCACGACATCTGGCTCGCCACCGACGTCTGCCTGTGCTCCTCGACGCCGCACGGACACTGTGGCGTGCTCAATGCCGAGGGCGATCATTTGGACAACCACGCCAGTGTCGCCGAACTCGAGCAGGCCGCCCTGAGCTATGCCCAGGCCGGAGCCGACTGCGTCGCACCCAGCGACATGATGGACGGACGCATCGGCGCCATCCGCTCGCGCCTGGATGGAGCCGGCCTCGATCGCACCATCCTGATGAGCTATGCGGTCAAATTTCACTCGACGCTCTATGGGCCGTTTCGCGTGGCGGCGGACTCGGCGCCCAAGGCGGGCGTAGCGCTCAAAGATCGTGCGAGTTACCAGCTCGATCCGGCGCGACCCGCTGACGCCTGGCAATGCGCGCAGCGCGATGCCGACCAGGGCGCGGATATCCTGATGGTGAAGCCCGGGTTGCCGTACCTCGATATTCTGCGCGACTTGTCCACGGCGATCCGCAAGCCCTGGGCCGTGTATCACGTCAGCGGCGAATTCGCCGCGCTCGAGGCCCTGTGCGCGCAGGGCTTGGCCGCCCGCGCACCGCTCCACCGCGAGATCATGACCGCCTTCAGGCGCGCCGGGGCCTCGATGATCATCACCTACGGTGCGCGCTATGCGCGCGAGTGGCTCGCTGCGTGAGCGCGGGGACTGACCGCTCCGAGCAATTGTTCGCGCGCGCGCAGCGCGTTTCCCCGGGCGGCGTGCATTCTCCCGTGCGCGCCTTTCGCGGCGTCGGCGGCACGCCGCGCTTCATGGTCGGCGGCCATGGCGCCTGCCTGCGCGATGTCGACGGCCGCGAGTACATCGATTTCTGCATGGCTTTCGGGCCGCTGATCCTGGGCCACGCCGACCCGCAGGTGCGCAGCATTGCCGAGGCCGCGCTGGCGCGGGGCTGGAGCCTGGGCACCGCGGAGCCCTACAGCCTCGAGCTCGCGGAGTTGATTACGGCCAGGATTCCCTGGATCGAGAGCATTCGATTCGTCAATTCCGGAACCGAGGCCGTCATGTCCGCGTTGCGCGTGGCGCGGGGCGCCACCGGGCGCTCGAAGATCCTGAAATTCGAAGGCTGCTATCACGGCCACACCGATTCGATGCTGCTGCGTGCCGGCTCAGGACTGGCCGAGGCGCCGCTGCCCGACAGCGCGGGTCTCGCACCGGATATCGTCCAGGAGACGCTGATCGCGCCGCTCGATGATATTGCCGCGCTCGAGACGCTGTTCGCGAGCCGCGGCTCCGAACTCGCGGCGGCCATCATCGAGCCGCTACCGGCCAACTACGGCCTGCTGCCTCAGCGGCCGGAATTCCTCGAGGCCCTGGCGCGGCTGACGCGCGCGCACGGAGCGCTGCTGATTTTCGACGAGGTCATCTCGGGCTTTCGGGTTGGCTTCCAGGGCTACGCCGGCGTAAGCGGGATCCGCCCGGATCTCATCACCTACGGCAAGGTCATTGGCGGCGGCTTTCCGGTTGGCGCCTACGGCGGCCGCCGCGAACTCATGGAACTGGTCGCACCGGCCGGACCGGTGTATCAGGCGGGCACCCTGAGCGCCAATCCGCTGGCGATGTGTGCCGGACTCGCGGTCCTGCAGCGGCTGCAGGATGGCGGCATCTACCAGCAGCTTGAAACGCTCGGGGCACGACTGGAGAGCGCGCTTAGCGGAATTCCGCGGCTGGCGGTACAGCGGGTCGGCTCGATCTTCTGGCTCTGCGCGTCGCAGCGCGGGCGACCGGTGACACCGATGCGGACCCCGCAGAGCTTTCCGGCCGACGCCAAGGCAAGCTTCGCCGCGCCATTCCACGCCTTGCTGGAAAGCGGGATATATCTGGCGCCGAGCGCCTTTGAAGTCGGCTTCCTGTCGGCGGCGCATACCGACGCGCACGTCGATGAACTCGCCGCAGCACTAGCGGCGCAATTCTAGTCGGCGAGGATCTGATCCCCGCGTGAATGCTGCGGCGCCTGCTCGGGCTGCACTGCCGTGTCGCCGGCAGTGTGAACCACGCCCGTGGGCGAGGGCGTCTCGACCACGGCGGTCAGCAGCTGCAGGCTGTGCGGCGCCACCTCGACCTGTGGTCGATCAATATCCCGATCCAGCAACGACCCATTGGCCGTGTCCAGCCGCAGGCACCAGCGCAACTGCGGCTGTGGCAACTGAAAGGAGTGCACATCCGGCGTGGTATTGGCCAACAGCAGGCTCACTTCCGCGCGCGCCTCGTCCAGACGCAACGCACGGCGCACGCACAGCAGGCGACCTTCGGTGTACTGCCAGTCTTCGGGCCGCATGACATCGCCGTTCTCGTCGAACCACTCGATGTCACGCACCTGCGGCAGCGGCTCGAGCAGACCATGCTGGAAGTAGCCGCTGCGCAAGGTGCAGTGATCGCGACGCAATTGCAGCAACCGCGCCAGGAACAGCTGCTGCTCGACTCCCGAGGCCGACTCCGCCTGCGCCCAGTCGAGCCAGCTGAGCTCGGAGTCCTGGCAGTACGGGTTGTTGTTGCCCTGCTGGCTGTGGCCGAATTCGTCCCCGCTCAACAGCATCGGTGTGCCGTGGGAGAACAGCAACGTCGCCAGCATCGCGCGCTTGATGCTTGCTCGCAGCGCCGTGATGGTTGCATCATCGGTCGGCCCTTCGACGCCGCAGTTTTGGCTGGCATTGTCGTCGCTGCCGTCGCGATTCTCCTCGCCATTGGCTGCGTTGTGCTTTTGGTTGTAGCTGACCCAATCCTGCAATGTAAAGCCATCGTGCGCGGTGATGAAATTCAGCGATGCCCAGGGTCTGCGCCGATGGTGATCAAACAGATCCGCTGAACCCTGAAGCCGCGCGGCGAGCGCGCCGCGCAGCGCGGCATCGCCGCGCCAGGCCCGGCGCACCTGGTCGCGAAATTTGGAATTCCATTCCGCCATGCCCGCGGGATGATTGCCGAGTTGGAAGCCGTCGGGTCCAAGGTCCCAGGGCTCGGCGATCAGTTTCACGCCCGCGAGTAACGGATCCTGCATCAGGGCATCGAAAAAGCCCGAGCCCGGATCAAAGCCGCCCTCTTCGCGCCCGAGTGTCACGCTCAAATCGACACGAAAGCCGTCGACGTGAAACTC
>DAIMZW010000062.1:3685-6690 GCA_036733765.1 Steroidobacteraceae bacterium | reverse complement strand
GCCGCGGCGCCGGGACCTTCTCGGTGGACCATTGGCTCTGGCGCCGCTTTGGCCAGCAACGCTAGCGGCAATTGCGGCAGCCGAACTGGCGCCCGGCGCCCGTCTGCGCTATCCTCAGATGCGATTGCGATTGATTCGCATTTGACCTTTTATGGGGCACAGCAATGGATTCTTGTGTGGATCGGCGTGCGGTCGACAAAGGTATCGAAGCCGCCGGTGAGGTGCACTCGCTGGCATCGCTGCATAAAGGCGCTCGCGGCATAGTCAGCGCGGTGGGCTTAAGCGGCGTGGCAGGGATCACCATTGGCGATAGCGCCGGCTCGACGATTACGCGGCGCCTGCTCGAAGTGGGATTCGTACCGGGCGAGCATATCGAGGTCATCGGGGAGATTCGTCCGGGGGGCGATCCGATCGCCGTGCGAATCGGCTCATCGATCTTTGCGCTGCGCCGGCGTGAGGCCCAGGCCGTGCTGGTGCAGCTCGAGCGCCCCGAGGTCGTGTGACCCGAGCCCTTCCCGATGTGGTGACACGCCGCGTGGCGCTGGTCGGGGCGCCGAACTGCGGCAAGACTGCGCTATTCAATCGCCTGACCGGCAGCCGTCAGAAGGTTGCGAACTATCCCGGCGTCACCGTCGAGCGCAAGGAAGGGGCTTTCTTCAGCGCCGGCCGCCACCTGCTCTATCGCGTCATCGATCTGCCGGGCACCTACAGCCTGGTGCCGACGACACTCGATGAGGCGATCACACGCGATGTGGTGACGGGGCGGCTGCGCAGTGAGACGCCGCCTGAACTGATCATCTGCGTGCTCAATTCCACCAATCTGCGCCTGTCGTTGCGCCTCACTCTCGAGCTCACGCGACTTCGCATACCGATGATCGTGGCGTTGAACATGAGCGATCTGGCGCATCGGCGCGGGTTCACGCTCGATCGCGAGGCACTCGCGCGCGAACTCGGGGTGCCGGTGGTCGATACCGTTGCGGTGCGGCCGGGCGGCGAGGCCGCGCTGCTCGCAGCGCTCGATACCCTGGAGCTCGTAGCGCCACGCGAATCCTTCACCGTGCCGGCGGTATCCGATGCGGAGTTGAGCGCGACGCAGCGCGAGGTGCGCCGCATCCTGGCCGCGGTCGGCTACGTTGAACCATTGCGCGATCGCGCGCTCGCCCGGCTCGATGCGGTCGTCATGAATCCGATCGCCGGGCCGGTGCTGCTGGCGCTGCTGCTGTTCCTGATGTTCCAGGCGGTGTTCAGCTGGGCGCAGGCCCCGGTGGCCTGGATCACAGCGGGCATGGACGGGCTCGGCCAACTGGTAACGCAGGCGCTGCCGGCCGGTCCGCTGCGCAGTCTGCTGGTCGGCGGCGTGATCGCCGGGGCCGGCAGCGTGCTGGTGTTCCTGCCCCAGATCCTGATCCTGTTCTTCTTTATCCTGCTGCTCGAGGACAGCGGTTATCTGCCGCGCGCCGCATTTCTGCTCGACCGGCTCATGGGCAGCGTGGGCCTGTCGGGGCGCTCCTTCATTCCGCTGCTGTCCTCATTCTCTTGTGCCATTCCGGGGATCATGGCGACGCGCACGATTCCGAATGTGAGGGATCGGTTGGCGACGATTTTGTTAGCGCCGATGATGACCTGTTCGGCCCGGCTGCCGGTGTATGCGCTGATTATCGGCGCGTTCATCCCGAACCGTTCGGAGGGGCCGTTCAATCTGCAGGGTCTGGTGCTGTTTGCCCTCTACCTCGCCGGCGTGGCCGGCGCGGTGCTCGTGGCGCTGATCATGCGCCGCGCGACGATGCGCTCGAGCTATCACCCGCTGCTGATGGAGCTGCCTGAATACCATTGGCCGAACCTGCGCAATCTGCTGACCGGCTTATGGGAGCGCACGCAGATTTTCCTCACGCGCGTGGGGACGATCATTCTGGCGCTCATGGTGCTGCTGTGGTTCCTGGCGAGCTATCCGCAGCCCCCCGCGGGGGCCACCGGACCGGCGATTCGCTACAGCTTCGCCGGCATGCTGGGCTCCGGTCTGGAAACGATCTTCAAGCCGCTCGGGTTCAACTGGCAGATCAGTCTCGCGCTGGTGCCCGGCCTAGCTGCGCGTGAGGTCGTGGTCGGGGCGCTGGGCACGGTCTATTCGCTTGCCGGTGCGGGCGTTACCGGCGCTGCGGGCGCTGCCAATGTCGAGACCGCGTTGCGGCCGATGATCGCCAGTGGCTGGAGTCTCGCGACCGCGTTGTCGCTGCTGGCCTGGTACGTGTTCGCGCCGCAGTGCCTGTCGACGCTCGTGACCGTGCGGCGCGAAACCAATTCCTGGCGCTATCCGCTGATCATGACCGGCTACCTGTTCGTGCTGGCCTACGCGTTCGCGTTCGCGACCTATCGCATCGCGTTGGCTTTAGGCGCCGGAGCCTGACGCATGCTGCAACAACTCATCATCGGCGTACTGGTGCTGCTGGCCGCGGGTTACGTGGTCTGGAGTTTCATGCCGATGCAACGACGCCAATGGCTGCTCGATGCCCTGGCGGCGCGGGGTCTCGCGGTGCGGGCGGCCGCAGAGCACCGCAAACGGCTCGCCACCCCCGGCTGCGGCAACTGCGCCGCGGCGGACGAGCACGGGAAGGGGAAGCTACGCTGAGGTGGCGTCTGATTACTCATCCATGTCATTGTCGGGCGAAGGGCTGAGCTCTTCATGGCCGATGTCCCTTGTACCCTCGATTTTTTGCTGCCGAAGTCGCAACCAATTATCGCGGGCCTGCCGCCGCGTCTCTTCCAGCGAGATTGGTTGCAGGTGAGCGTCCCTTCTCTCGATTTTGGGGACGGCAACGACCGGCTCCATTTCCAGATCGGTATAGTCCGCTTTTATTCGCAGCGATACCGTCCGGCTCAATTCGCCCGCCAGTTGCCGATCCATCAGTCCAGATTGAACCGCGTGGTGCCGAAACACTTCGATAACTCCATTGTGCGTCCGCGGCAGCTTGTCTTCGGCTACACCGGCGCGTAACAACGCTGCCCGC
>DAIMZW010000062.1:0-3585 GCA_036733765.1 Steroidobacteraceae bacterium | reverse complement strand
CCCGCTCGACATTCTTAAGGAAGCCAGGCCTTAGAAAGTCATCGGGATGTAACCAATCTTCAGTAGCTATTGGAACTGGCTGGATCATGATTCCAGTGTCGAGAAACACGTACCATGCAAGTCCTGCGAGCATCATCAATGTTTGCCCGTCGTTGCCGCGTTCGTGCAAGATCAGTGCGAGATCCGCGTCGCTATCCGGCTTGTGCTCTCCGCGCGCCCGAGAACCAAACAATATTGCCCGCTCCAGCCGTATATCAGCGGGAATCCGCGCCAGGAAATCGCGTACAGCACTCTCGGTATCTGGATCCAAGAATTTCATCTTCGCTATTCTGAATACCAGGCGGGAGGCAGGCAACCTGTCGCAAAGGACAGCCGCCTCAACGCCGCGACCTGCCGCGCGGCGCGCGAGCAGCGGTTTGCAGGATGTCGATCAGTGCGGCCAGATCGCCTGGGTCATCGATCTCCTGTTCCGGCTCATAGTGCTTGAGGCTGTCGCGCAGTGTAGTCGGGTCGCGAAACGCCACGAGATCTTCATGCAGTTCCCGAATCGCAGAGCGCAACTGTGCGATGTCGGCGCTCAAGTATTGGTCCACCGCGGCCACCGTCAAGGGGCGGCTCTGCTGCCAGCCGATGCTGTCGCGGAAGGGCTGGAGGCAGCGCTCCAGCTCGGATTCCAGGCCGGCGAGCTGCTCGCGCAAGATCTGATTGTAATGCGCCAGGCGCTGCGGCGGCACGGACGACAGATGCGCGGCATCGATCTGCTCGATTTCCAGCTGCAAGCCCAACAGCGTCAACAGATCGTTGCCGTCATAGGCCTGGTTGACTCGCTGCATCAATAGCGTCTTGCGCTGCCGGGCATCGGCATCGGGTTCGCGATCCGGGTGCAAGGCGCTGACGAGCTTGCGATACACCTCGCGCAGCGATTGACTGACTTCCCGCGCCGCCTGCTCGCGCTGAGCTCGTGCGGCCTCGGCCTTGGCCGCGCTCGCTTTGGAGCGTTTGGCACTGCGGTCGTTTCGCCTGTCTTCCGCCAAGTGCGCTTCCCTATCGGCGCGTTCCTGCATCTTGCGCTGCGCGTGCTGCAGCAGCTCCTCGGCGCTGGTGGCGCCGTGATCCGCGTCGACCTCGAGGCCGAAGACGTCTGTCAGCAGCGCCTCGGTGAGGTCCATCTCGGACCGCCGCCACTGCTCGTCGGAAACATCGCTGTACTTGTCGCGCAGTGCGGCCAGTGACTCGTCGTTGCCGTCCTGCAAGAGGCCAGTGACCAGGTTCATCAGCACCTGCCGGAGCTTGGCGCGCTGCACGCGCCCCAGGCGGCGAGCTGGCATGGGCTGGCTCAGCAATTCGTCGATGAGTGCGGCCATCTGCCGCTGGCCGGTGCGTAACTGGTTTCGCAGCGGCTCCATTTCGCCAGCCAGACGCTGGTTGTAGCGCAGCGCATAGGCTTGCCATTGCTTGAGCTGCTCGCGTTTGAGCTCGATCCTCGCCACCAGGCGCTGAAAGTGCTGTTGCGCTTTGGTGATGGGCTTGGTTCGTGCAAGTACCTCGACCAGTCCGAAGTCCTTGTCGAGGCCATCGTCGAATAGCGATGCGGTGGTCGGGGTAGCCATGGCTGCCGGGGTTACTCCCACTCATTGGCTTGCGGCCGGTAGAGATTAGTGTAAATCGTCGAATACCCGCAAGGATGTTTTGTTTCTATCAAGTGGTGGTGGCTGCACCAGATTGACTCACTACAATGAGTCATCTAGACTCATTACATGGCTAAGCGTCTTCAAGTCATACTTCAGGACGGCGAATACCGGGAAATCAAGCGTTTGGCCGGTGCACGTCATCTGTCCATTGCTGCATGGGTTCGCCAGGCGCTCGCGATGGCGCGGCGGAAGGAACCGCTGGGTGATTCGGCCAAGAAACTCGCTCTCATTCGTGCCGCCGCCCGCTATGCCTATCCGACAGCTGACATCGACCAGATGGTCGCAGAGATCGAACGCGGTTACCGTCCACCAGAGCCGCCGTGATCTTCGTCGATTCGAACGTGCCCATGTATCTGGTAGGCGGCCCGCATCCTCATAAGGCGGATGCGCAGCGCCTACTGGAGAAGCTCGTGAGCGAACGCGAGCGTCTGGTCACCAGTGCCGAAGTGCTGCAGGAGATCCTGCATCGCTACGTCGCGATCGATCGTCGGGATGCCATTCAGCCCGCATTCGATGCACTTCTAGGGGTCGTCGATGAGGTACTGGCGATCGAGCACCGTGCCGTGGAGAGAGCGAAGACGATTATCATGGCTCATCGCGATTTGTCCGCACGCGATGCGTTGCATCTGGCTGTGATGCAACAGCACGGCGTAGCGCAGATAGTGAGCTTCGATGTCGGCTTTGACGGTTTCGCCGGAATCGTGCGGCTGTCATAGCCTTATTGCTCGCCTCACCGAGGCGGATTTGCGGTACCTGGGCGACCGCAGCAGCTTGCAACGCCTGCGTGACATCCACGATGCGCGTGTCGGTCTGCGCCAGGGAATCGCTGCGGCGAAGATTGCAGGCGAACCACCGAGAACAGCGCCGGCGCTCCCAAGCCCTGCGATTGGGCGATCGTAATTTGGTCGTTGATGAAATCCGCCGACTTCTTCTTGTCCTCCAAGCCATCCATGCCGAGGATACCGTCGATGCCATCGAACACGCCCCCGGTGAGCACGGGCAACTGTACGTTTACCAGGTGCAGCGCGCCAGCGTCGAGCCGCTGACGCCAACCACGGCGGTGCGCACCCAGGGCGCAACCCTGTCACATCGTGCAGCGGCTCGATTCGATGCAGGTCTCGCTACTCGCTCAGGTGAGGCAGGAATCGCGGCGGGCGTCTGAAATGCGTGGCCTGCTCAAAGGCATAGGCATAACCGAGCAGTGCCGCATCGCTCCAGGCGGTACCTACAAAAGACAGTCCGATGGGCAATCCATGAACCGGCTCCATCGGTACGGTAATGTGCGGATAGCCCGCCACCGCCGGGGGTGAGGTGATATCGCCGCCGACCACGTGGTCGCCGTCGATCAGATCGGTCAGCCACGCCGGACCTAAGGTCGGCGCCACGAGCACATCGAGGTGGTTTGCGCTCAGTGCAGCATCGATGCCTTCCGGTCCGGCAAGTCGCTTGGCCCGTTCGTGGGCGTCGATGTAGGCCGAATCGCTCAGCGGTCCAGCTCGCTGCGCATCGAGAAGGATATCCTGACCAAACCACGACATCTCCTGCGCTCGGTGGGTCTCGTTGAAGGCGATCAGCGCCGCGAGATCTTTGGGGCCTGCGCCGCGCCGCGCCGCCAGGTAGCGGTTGATGCCGTCCTTGAATTCGTACTGCAGCACCGTTTGTTCGTCGGTGTCGAATTTCCCCTTGGTCGGTATGCTGACCGGATCGACGATCACCGCGCCGAGTGATCGCAGCGTATTGAGCGCCTGCTCAAAGTGTCTATCGACGTCGTCCTCAAAGCCGGCGAATTCGCGCATCACGCCGACACGCACGCCCTTGAGGGCGTCAGAGCGCAGCGCGAGGCGAAAGTCTTGCGGCGGGTTGTCCTTGAGCGGCAGGGTCGCCGGATCGTCGG
>DAIMZW010000061.1:0-6808 GCA_036733765.1 Steroidobacteraceae bacterium | reverse complement strand
GTGATGGAGAATTGCGGCAGCATCGCCGCGACCGCGACGCCGACCTGGGCGTTTGCGGCGTGTAGTTGCGCCTCAGCGGCCCGCACATCGGGGCGTTGTTCGATGATCTTGGCCGGCAGGCTCAACGGCAGCTCCGGCGGCAGCTGCAGCGCCTCGAGCTCGAAGGTCTCGGGCACGTCTTGGTTCGGCAGATTGCCGACCAGGGCCCGGATCAGATCGCGCGTCTGCTCAAACTGCTTCTGCAGCGGCGGCAACGTGGCCATAGCCTGCGCCAGTGCGGCCTCCTGTGCCGCGACGTCGATGCGCATCGCGAAGCCGAGCCGGAACTGATCGCGCAGGATCTGCAATGATTTCTCTTCGGCGTCGATGATCTCGTTGGTCGCGCTGATCTGGGCGCGCAGGACCGCCTCCTGAATCGCTGCAGCGACCACGTTGGAGGCGAGCGTGATGTAGGTGGCCTCGAGCGCGAACCGCTGCGCATCGGTCTGCGCGGCCAGTGACTCCACCTGTCGGCGGTTGGCGCCGAAGATGTCGGGCACGAAACCAACCGTGAGCTCGCCGGTGTGAAATGTGTAGTAGCTCGGTAGGTTGTGAGGCAGGCTGTTCGGGTTTTCTGCTTCCGGCAGCTTGTTCTCGCCGTTGGCCTGGACGCCGATCGTCTCGCTGGCGTTGGTGTCACCGGATACTTTGTGGCGCTCGGCCTGGTAGACCGCCGACACGGTCGGAAAGTAGAAGCCTTGTTGCGCATAGACCATCTCTTGCGCCTGGGCGAGCGCCGCCTGCGCCGCCGCGATGGTCGGATTGGCCTTGAACGCCTGCTGTACGAGCGTGTTGAGCGTCGGTGACTTGAACAGCTCCCACCATTCGAACGCAATGTCGCGTCCCGCGATCAGATGCTGCGCGATGCCGCCGTGAATATTGGCAAATGCGGTCGCCTCGGGCAACGGCGCGGGCGCGTAACCCGCATTCGCCGGTGCCTCAGGCTTGTGATAGCGCGGTCCCACAGCGCAGCTCGAGGCGAGCACGACGGAGCTGACGAGCAGGGCTTTTCGAATGAACGGCCGTGTTGCCGACATGATCGTGGTCACCTTCGGCGCAGTCCTTAGTGCAGTCGCGTCAAAGCCCCTCCGGCTGCAATGGCTGCGCATTCGCAGGGGATCTTGCGTTGCGCCCCTGACAGCGACAACTCGGAAAACACACAGTTGTCTGTCCGCGCACTTGCCGCCATTGTCCGCGTCGAAGGTGCTGCACCGAGCGCGCCCGCGGTCGATCACGCGGCGGCTTGCAGCGCGAGCTTGGCAGGAGGAGTGGCCATGGGCGATCGGCGGTCTTCGATGTGGCACACATGGCGGTCGTGGCCGTACCGGCGACCCGCGGGCGCCGGTGCCACGCTGATGTTGCTGGCCTTTGGCGCCGGCGTGTACCTGAATGTCCGCGCGCAGGGCTCGGAAAGGCCAAAAGCGGACGTCGCCGCCCAGGCATCCGACTCCAGCAGTTCCAAGGCGGTTGTGCTGTCGGATTCGCAGCTGCAGATGGTCAACGTCGGGACAGTTTCCGAGTACACGTTCCCGTTACAGCGGGAGGCGGTCGGCAGCATCGATTTCAACGAGGACATGGAAACACAGGTGTTCCCGCCGTACCAGGGCCGGATCGCGCAGTTGTTCGCCAAGCTGGGCGATAACGTTTCCAAGGGCCAGGTGCTGTTCACGATCGAGAGCCCGGATCTGATTCAGGCGGAGTCGACTCTGATCGCTGCGGCAGGGGTTTTGGATCTGACGAGCAAGACGCTCGAGCGCGCGAAACAACTCCACGACGTGCAAGGCATCGCCGACAAGGATCTCGAGCAGGCAACCTCCGACCAGCAGACCGCGGAAGGGGCGCTCAAGGCGGCGCGCGATGGGGTGGTGGTATTCGGCAAGAGTCAGGCAGAAATCGATCGGATGGTGCAGACGCGTACGATCGATCCGTATCTGGTCGTGCGGAGCCCCGTCAGCGGCCGGGTGACGGCGCGTAATGCCGCGCCCGGCGTGTTCGTGCAGCCGGGGAATGCTCCGGCGCCCTATTCGGTCGCGGACATCTCACGCATATGGTTGAACGCCAGTGTGACGGAAAGCGACATGCCGCTCGTAAAGAAGGGCCAGGAGATTCGCGTCTCCGTCATGGCGTTCCCGGATCGCACGTTCGAAGGTCGGATCTCGACTGTGGGGTCCACGGTCGACCCGCAACTGCATCGCGGGCTGGTTCGCGCGGAGATCGACGACCCGAAGCACGAGTTGTTGCCGGGAATGTTCGCTGCGTTCGTGATTGTCACCGGCGATCCGGTCACGGCGCCCGCGATGCCGCTCGACGGCGTGGTGCGCGAGGGCGATGGCTCGATGACGGTGTGGGTGACCAGCGACGGTCATCACTTCACGCAGCGCACGGTCAAGCTCGGCCTGCAGAACGGCGGCTACGACCAGGTAGTCGACGGCGTGAGCCTCGGCGAGCGAGTGGTGATCAAGGGCGCGATCATCCTCGACAACATGGTCAATGGTGGGGAGAGCTGATCCGTGCTGAAAGGCCTTCTCGCCTTCGGGCTGACGCGTCGGGCGATCATCGTGCTCGGCCTGCTGGTGTTCATCGGCGCCGGCTTGGCGGCCTTTTACAAGCTCAACATCGAGGCTTATCCCAATCCGGCGCCGGTGATACTCGAAATCACCGCGCAGGCGCCCGGGCTCTCGGCCGAGGAGATGGAGCGCTACTACACGGTGCCGATGGAGATCGGCGTCTACTCGACGCCCGGCATCGACAATGTCCGCTCGACCTCGTTCTACGGCCTGAGCTACTTGCGCGTCACGTTCAAGTACGGCGTGGACTACTATTTTGCCTACACGCAGATGCTGAACAGTCTGCAGCAGAACGTGTCGCTGCCGGGAGGCCAGCAGGCGCAGATCCAGCAGTCGAGCCTCATCGGCGAGGTTTATCGCTATACGGTCGAAGGCCCGAAGGATTTCGGCCTCACAAACCTGCGCACGGTAGAGGATTGGATCGTGCTGCGACGGCTGTCGACGATCCCGGGCGTGGTGCAGGTCAACAGTTTTGGCGCCCCGACCAAGGAATTCGAGGTCGAGGCGGATCTGCGCAAGCTTCAGGCCTACAATGTCACGCTACCCCAGCTAGTGAGTGCGCTCGGCAACTCCAATGTCAACGTTGGCGGGCGCGAGGTGGCCATAGGCCAGCAGTCGGTCAACATTCGCGGCATCGGCCTCATCGACAGCGGCGGAACTGACGATCTGACCAAGGGCTACAACGTCGCCGACATCGAGAATATTGTACTGTCGCAGACCAATGGCGTGCCGGTGCTGGTCAAGGACGTGGCTCGCTGCTACGTCGGCTACGTGCCGCGCCTGGGTATCGTAGGGAAGAACCACGACGACGATGTGGCCTCCTCGATCGTCGTCATGGGCCGCGCTTACCACACCAACGACGTCGTTCCACGCATCAGCGCAATGGTCGCCGATTTGAACCATGACGGCACGCTGCCGCCGGGCGTCAAGGTGGTGCCCTATTACGACCGCACCAGCCTCGTCAATGTCACGACGCATACGGTGCTGGAGAATCTGATCTTCGGCTGCGTGCTGGTGTTCATCATCCAATGGGTATTCCTGGGTGATCTGCGCAGCGCCATCATCGTCGGCGTCAACATCCCGTTTGCGCTGTTCTTCGCGATTATCCTGCTGGTGCTGCAGGGTGAGGATGCGAACCTGCTGTCGGTCGGCGCGGTCGACTTCGGCATCATCGTCGACTCGGCCGTGATCGTGGTCGAAAACATCTTCCGCAACTTCCAGTCGAAGGCGCAGGATCGGCTGGAGCTGCTCGAGAATCTCTCGGAGGGCCGCTATGGTGACGATCCATCCAATCCGAAGGGTGCCCAAGTCGTTCCTGGATGGAACAATCGGTTGCGATTGATCATGGTGAGCGTGCTGCAGGTCGATCGCGCGGTATTCTTCTCGGCCACGATCACGGTGGCAGCCTTCGTGCCATTGTTCACGATGCAGGGCGTCGAGGGCCAGATCTTCGGCCCGATGGCGCGTACCTACGGTTATGCGCTCGCCGGCGCGCTGATTGCAACCTTTACGGTGACGCCGGTGCTGGCGTCGCTGCTGGTGCCAGAGCACGTGAAGGAAACCGAGACGATCCTCGTGCGCTGGCTGCGCGATGCGTACACACCGGCGCTGCGCTTTGCGCTGGCGCGGCAGAGACTCGTGGTCGGCATTGCTGCCGCGTTTCTGCTGGTGGCGGCCCTGCTCACGACGCAGCTTGGCAGCGAGTTTCTGCCGGCGCTCGAAGAGGGTAATTTCTGGATCCGCGCGTCGTTGCCGCCCAGCATGACGCTGGACTCCGGCACCGAGGCGACGCGCAAGATGCGCGAGATCCTGCTGAGCCATCCGGAAGTGGTCACGGTGACGTCCCAGCACGGCCGGCCGGACAACGGCAGCGATCCTTCACCCTTCTCCAACGTGGAACTGTTCGTGCCGCTCAAGCCGTTCGAGGCATGGCCCCACGGCCTAACGAAAGAGAAGCTAACCGCGACGCTGCAGCAGCAGATGCAGGCGGCGCTGCCCGGCGTCACCTTCAATTTCTCGCAAAACATCCAGGACAACATCGAGGAGGCGATCTCCGGCGTCAAGGGCGCCAATTCGGTGAAGATCATCGGGCCCAATCTGGCCGTGCTCGAGGATCTTGCCAGTCAGGTTGAGGCGCAGATGGCGCAGGTGCGCGGTGTCGAGGACCTGGGAATATTTCACGTGCTCGGCCAGCCCAATCTCGACATCAAGATCGACCGGGCGCGAGCGGCGCGCTACGGCCTGAACTCGGGCGACGTGAACACGGTGATTCAGGCCGCAATGGGCGGCGCGGTAGCCTCGCAGGTGCTCGAAGGCGATCGCTCGTTCAACCTGACGGTGCGCCTCGCACCGCAATACCGCACCAGCGTCGAGGGGATCGGCGACATCAAGGTCGGGTACCAGACCAGCTCCGGGGCGAACGCCTACATCCCGCTGCGCGAGCTGGCGACGATGAGTTTGGACACCGGAGCGTCCTACATCTATCACGAGCGCACCAGGCGCGACATCCCGGTCAAGTTTAGCGTGCGCGGCCGCGACCTCGGCAGCACGGTTACGGAGGTCCAGCAGCGGATTGCGCACAATATCAAAGTGCCGACCGGTTATCGCATCGACTGGGCCGGCGAGTTTGAAGATTTGAAGCTCGCGCAGCAGCGGCTTGCGATCGTCGTGCCGGTTGCGTTGCTGCTGATCCTGGTGCTGCTTTATGCGCTGTTCAATTCCTTCAAAGACAGCCTATTTGCACTCGCCGGCATACCCTTCGCCGCTGCCGGTGGGGTCATCGCGCTGCTCATCGCCGGTCTGCCATTCAGCATCTCGGCTGCGATCGGCTTCGTGTCGCTGCTCGGCGTGTCGGTCATGCACGGCATCCTGATGTTCACCTATTACAATACCTTGAGGATGGACGGGATGCGTTCCGCGGAGGCGATCTACCACGCGGCCGAACGCAGAATGCGGCCGATGCTCATGACGGCGCTATCGGCCTGCATCGGTCTGCTTCCTGCCGCGCTGTCCCACGGCATCGGCAGCCAGGTGCAGCGCCCGCTCGCGACCGTGGTGGTCGGCGGCATGCTGATCGGGCCGATGATGCTGCTGGTCGTCGTCCCGGCGCTGCGCATGCTGATCTCCGGCCAGCGCGATGACCGGGCCCCGGTGTCGGCGAGCAGGTTCGGGCACTGATGTCATGAATGCGACGCTTGGCCGCCATGTCCTGTACGCACTGATCGCTTGCAGCCTGGCGGGTCCCGCGTACCCGGCCGATCCCGGGGCATCAGGCGCCGAGAACGCACAACCCAGTGACGCGATTCAGAGGCGCGAGCCCGCGGGCGTTGCCGAGAACGCAAAGCGCGATGCGGCGAGGCGGGACGGGTCAATCAAGAGTACCGAAACAACTACGCGGGGTTCAAATGCTCGAAATACTTCAGCTCGGAACGGGCAACAGGCGGCAGCGCTCCACGGTGCAGGCCCCATACCGCGCCGCAGCGCCGGCCCACTGCTGGGCACGCATGCCAACGTCTTGAAACCAGCCGTCGCCACCGCCACGCGCGGGTATCTGGTCCGCAGGCCAGATGCCGATCACACGGCCAGCCGTTCAGATCCCGTCACCGGAGCTGCGCGCGGAATCAGCGCCACGAGGGCGTCGGCCGCCGCAGGCCGGCAGTCTTCGGAAGTCCTGCGCGCTCTGAGTCGGCCTTCTGCCAGCCTCAAAGCCCTGGCGGGGAATGGTGTCATCGGCGGTCCGCGCGCTCCAGGCCGCGGCATGGTCGGTGGCCCTGCAAACGGCAGGGCCGTTATCAAGGCGAGCATCGATGGGACCGCGCTGCACCCTCGGCTCTGATTGCGGGAGCGCGTTCGGGCGCGCCCGAATGCAATTACGGCTCAATCAGCTGACCGATTGCCGCCTTGATCAGGGCTTGAGTGCGCGTCGGCACGCCGAGCTTCTTGCGCGCGTTGTCGAGGTGGAATTCAACCGTGCGCCGGCTCAAGCCCAGGATTTCCCCGATTTCGGCGAATGTCTTGCCGCGTGCCGCCCAAGTAAGCGCCTCGAGCTCACGCTCGCCGAGATCGATGTGCTTGGGCCAGATCGCGCTGCGCGCAACGCGCTTGAGCCGCGATGCAATCACCGCCGCGAGCACATCGAAATCAACCGGCTTGGTCACATAGTCGTCGGCGCCGAGCTGCCAGCCTTTGAGCTCGTTGTCATG
>DAIMZW010000060.1:0-7005 GCA_036733765.1 Steroidobacteraceae bacterium | reverse complement strand
GATCCGCACGATGACCCCGTATTCGACAAGGCACTGGCCTACATGGGCCTGCACGCCGGTGAACCGATCGGTAATCAGCCGGTGAACGTCGTATTCATCGGCAGCTGCACCAATGGACGGCTCTCCGACCTGCGCAGCGCGGCGCAAATGTTGCGCGGGCGCAAGATCGCGCACGGCGTGCGTGCACTGGTGGTGCCCGGCTCGCAGCAGGTCAAGAAGGCGGCCGAGGCTGAGGGCCTCGACCGCGTCTTCATCGAGGCCGGCGCCGAGTGGCGTGAATCGGGCTGTTCGATGTGCTTAGGCATGAACGGCGATGTGGTGGGCAAGGGCGAATATTCGATCAGCACGAGCAATCGCAATTTCGAAGGCCGCCAGGGCCCCGGCGCCCGCACACTACTTGCCAGTCCGCTCACCGCTGCGGCCAGTGCGGTGCGCGGTCGCGTCACCGATCCCCGCGAAATTCTCAACATCTGACTGCCCATGCAACCGATACGACAGATCCGCGCGCGCACGGCAGTGCTGCCCTACACCAACGTCGACACCGACCAGATCATCCCGGCGCGCTTTCTGCGCACGACCACCCGCGAGGGACTCGGTCGACAGCTGTTTGCCGACTGGCGCCTCAACGCCGATGGCACGCTGAACAGCGAGTTTCCGCTCAACCGGCCCGAGGCCGCCGGCTGCACCGTGCTGGTGGCGGATCGCAATTTCGGCTGTGGCTCCTCGCGCGAGCATGCACCCTGGGCGCTGCTCGACTATGGCTTTCGCGCCGTCATCAGCACCGAGATCGCCGACATCTTTCGCAGCAACTCACTCAAGAATGGCCTGCTGCCCATTGTCGTGGATCAGGCGAGTGGCCAATGGCTGCTCGAGCATCCGGGCGCCGAGGTGACGATCGATCTGCCGAGCGCCACTCTGCAGCTGCCCACGGGCGTCACGATTGAGTTCCCGGTTGAAGCCTTCGCACGCTACTGCCTCATCAACGGCGTCGATGAACTCGGCTTTCTGCTGGCCAAAGAGCCGCAGATCAGCGCTTTCGAGCAGCGGAAGGCATCGTGAAGGCTCGCATTGCCGTACTCCCGGGCGATGGCATCGGTCCGGAGGTGATCGCCGAGGCGCTGCGCGTGCTGCAGGCCAGCGCGCGACGCTACGGCCATGAGTTCACGCTTGAGCAGGCACCATTCGGGGGCGCCGCCATCGATCAGTTCGGCGATCCGCTGCCGCCCTCCACGCTCGCGAGCTGCCTGAATGCCGACGCGGTGCTGCTCGGCGCCATCGGCGGCCCAAAGTGGTCTGCGCCGCAGGCGAAGGTTCGCCCCGAAACCGGTCTGCTACGGCTGCGCAAAGAGCTCGGCGTGTATGCGAATCTGCGCCCGGTCAGCGTACATCCGGCGCTGCGCGGCGCTTCGAGCCTGAAGCCCGATCTTCTCGAAGGTGTGGATCTGATTTTCGTGCGCGAGCTCACGGGCGGCATTTATTTTGGCCCCAAGACCCGCGATGCCTATCAGGCGACGGACCTGTGCACTTACACGGCCAGCGAGATCGAACGCATCGTGCGCGTCGCGGCACGGATCGCGCGCACGCGCCGAAAGCGCCTCCACTCGATCGACAAGTCCAACGTGCTCGAGACCTCGCGCCTGTGGCGCGAAGTGTGCGAACGCGTGGTGCGCAGCGAGTTTCCTGACATTGCCCTCGAGCATATGCTGGTCGATTCCGCAGCGATGCATCTGATCCGAAGGCCGCGCGACTTCGACGTCTTGGTGACCGAAAACATGTTCGGCGACATCCTGACCGACGAAGCTTCGATGCTCAGCGGCTCGTTGGGCCTACTGCCCTCGGCCTCACTCGGTGATGGGACTCGGGGGCTGTACGAGCCGATCCATGGCTCGGCTCCCGATATCGCCGGCCAGGGCATCGCCAACCCCTACGGCGCCATACTGAGCGTCGCGCTGCTGCTGCGCCATTCCTTCAAGCTCGAGCACGAGGCGCACGCCATCGAACTCGCCGTGCACCGCGCCATCGATGATGGCGTGCGCACGGCGGATATCGTGGCGCCGTCCCATCGGGCCGCCTCCACCCAGGAAGCCGGCGATGCGGTGCTGGCGGCGATGGGGTGAGCCGGGACGAACTAGGCGCGGCGCCGGCTCATCAGTAAGCCGATTACCAGACCCGCAGCCACGCCGATACTGAGCGACTTCCACGGCTTGTCATGGACATAGCTATTGACGACCTTGATCCGGGTGCGCGTCCGACCCAGTACCCCGCGACGCATGTGTCCAGCGGCTTGCCTTGCCGCGGCGATACGCTCATAGAGCTTGGCCTTGGCACGGGCCAAATCCTCTCCGGTCAGCGAAGTCGTTGCCTGGATCAGGTCTTCCAGATCCGCGATGAAATCGTGTAATTCTTGCGACGCCCCGGACAGCGCTGCAGCCGCAGCGGCGCTCTGGCTCGAGGTAGATCCAGCGCCGTGCCCATTGGGGCCAAGCTCCGCACTGTCAGCATCGGTCTTCATGGCAGATTCCTATTCGAGTGACGCCGTCTGAAGCGACGGCGACCATAGGCCATAGTCGGCTCACGTCTGGCAAGCGTCGGTGCGCTATCGCACGCAGGCGCGGGTGCGCGTTAACCGAGGCTGCGCCAGCGCCTCGGCAGTGCTCTGCGCATCAGAAATACGCCGGCGATCGGCGTGCATGGAAGCGCTTCCCTGAGCCGGCGCTCGCAGCACTTGTAGTGCTTTCCGCTCGTCAGCACATCGTCGAACAGCGCAATGCGCTCTCGGATCGGCCGGCCAATCAAGGCCTCGACATCCAGGCGCAGAATGTCATACAGCGCCTCAGCACTGAGTCGTGCTTGACCGGCATGATCCGGCACGGTGCTTTGAACCTGGTATAGCAGGCTGCGCACATCCACATCGTAGGCGTCAAAGGCAAGACTCAGAGTGCGTGACAGGCGATCGTCAAAGTCCGGGTCCCCGCGCCGCTTCGAGGGCGGGATCGGTACCCAGGTGGAGCACTCCGCTTCCTCTCGCGTGACCGCGCCGCGCAACCACTGCGCCAGCGTCGCAATGGCCTGCTGCTTATACTGCTGACGCCGAAGGTTGCTGCGAGCAACCGACGGCTCGCACTTGAAATTGCGGATCAGCTGATTGCAGCCACCGGCCTGGTAGCCTTTACCGCCCAGGTATTGCGCCAAAAAGGCACAGTGGTCCGACGCCGCCAGAAACGCATGATCGGCCCGGCTGGGCGCATCGAGCAGCGTCAGCGTTGCACTCATAAGCAAAAATCCTTCTCTGCCGCATCGTTTTTCAGTTCAGATACCGACGCTGACTGATCGGACGATTTTTCTCGCGCGGTAAGCAACTCTTTGCTTGCCGCCGGCTGCGCGCCGGTGGCGTGCAGCGCCTCGCGCCGCAGCTCTAGCCACGCTTCGCGCGAGCGCCGACGAAACTCTTCAATACCGGGAACTGCCTGGGTCAGCGACGCCGGTGAGCAATCGCCGGCATCAGCGCTCTGCGTCGAGACTTCTCGCGCCGCTCGAGCGGCGACGCGCGTCCGGTAGCGCTCACGTATGCGCTCAGCTACCTCGCTGCGTAGTCCCCGACGCTCCATCTGATAGGCTACAAAGGGAATACGCGGGAGAGGCTCACGATCGATGCCCTGTGCCTTGAGGCTGCGATGGTCCACGCGCTCCTGAAGACCAGCGGCATGAAAAGCCTCGTTGACCAACATTGCCCAACGCTCACGAATGGCCACCAGCTCTTGCAATCCAGCAGACAAGCCACGCTTGACTCGTTCGGAATAGCCCATGTCGAGCCCGGTCTTGGCCCCGAGCCCTCCGGCGCTGAGCTCGCGAGTCGTCGTGAGCAAGTGAGCGTGATGATTGCGCGGATCGCCCCCTGCGCGGGGCTCATGGATTGCCAGATCGACCGCGACATTGTGACGATCGGCCAGTTCGAGGGAAAAGTTGCGCGCGAGCTCCAAGCGCTGCGCTGCTGCCAGCTCGGGCGGAAGACTGACCAGATATTCACGCGCTACCCTCGAATCGCGGCGATGCTCGGCAGCTTCGGCCGCGTTCCATAGCCGCCCCCGCTCCCGCGCCCAGCTCGCATCGCCTGATGCGAGCGCGCTCGGCAGAAAGATTTCGCTATGGGTTACGTCCCGACGGCGCGAGTAGTTGTGGAGTAAGCCCGTCCGCTCATCCCGAATACGCTCGCCAGCGCGGTACGCCGCGGCCGCAGGCGCGCTGCGTCCTGCTGACCTTGAGATTGCTTTGATTTGCAGGCGGTATAGCGCCATGGTCTCAGCGCCGCAGCGAAACGCGCCTCCACGAGGGCGACGAGGCAAGCTTGAGGTATCCGGACAGATCGGGCAGCTGTTCGAGCTCGGACGGCATCAGCGCCATTTCCGTCACGTAGTGCTCGCTGGTCTGCATCGACCGGCGCGCGCCGCGGAACGCCAGCCCCGCATCGCGGTCACGGCCGCGGGAAGTCTGGCGCCGGAGTACTTCGCGCTCGCCGATGAGCCGCGAGGCAAAATGCGAGGTTCCGCCGTTCTCGCTGCCAGAGCAACGCAGGATCAGTGTATTGCCGCAGTTCTCGACAATGGTCTGCGCCTCGCCGGCACCGTAGGTACTGGAAACCTGCGCAATCGACTGGAAGCCGAGTACGCAGCGGCCACCGAACTTTCGCAGCCGCGCCAAGGCATCCTTGAGCCCGTCAATGGCGCCCAGCGCGTCGAGTTCATCGACCACGAACCACAGGCGTTGGTCGCGATTCTCAGGCTGACTCATTGCCTCAACGATTGCCAATCGCATCCAGGCGGCAATGATCGACCGCAGTGCCGCGATCTGCCCCGCCTGGTACGGGATGAACAAGACCCCGCGGCCGCTTCGCACCCATTCGCGCACGGAAAACGCAACGGTCCGCTGCGCCTTGACGTACTCCAGCGCAGCGATCGCCGAGATCAGCACAGATCGAATCGAACCGAACATGCGCGCGTTGTCCAATTCGAGGAAAGGCTGGGCGGGCGTGCCCGCCACCAACGGCCGAAGCTCTTCGTGCGGTGCCATGGCCAGCAGGCGCCACAGCTCCTTGAGGTCACACCCGCGCCGCCGATGAAGGCACCGGATCACGGCGGCGAAGAAAGTGCGCGCGTAGGCCCGCCATTCCCTGGTCGAGGGGTCCTCGCTGAACGGAATCAGTGCGCTCGCGAGTTGCTCGATGTCATAGGGATCTCGGATTTCCGCAAACGGATCCCATTGCACCGAGTCGCGCTCGAACGGGTTGAGCATGACATCGCCGCGATAGCGACGATGCAGCTGGGCCAGGTAGCCGGCGTCTGGGTCGCTGATGATGGCCCGATCGCCGCGCCGCAGAGCGGCCTCGAGCAATTCGCGAATAGCCGTCGACTTTCCGGTCCCCGTGGTCCCGATCAACTTGAAGTGCTTGCTCTCCTCCATCGGAGCGACTGCGACTCCGGCCAGAGTAATTCTGGCGCCTTTCAGCTGTGATCGGCTCAGCAGCTGTGTCCAGACCCTTCGCCGGCAGTCCACGATCAGCGCGCCGCGGCGGTGTAATTCGTATGGCCGCCGTCGCCACAAGAGCCGCACGCTGAAGGACAGCAACACGATCGCCGCGAGCGCTACCGCGCCGAGGGATACCGGCGCCGATGCGAGCCAGACCACCTTCAGTAACCCTTGACCACGAGATAGTCCGCCTGCTCGCCATAGGCCGGCGCGTGCCGGTCCACTCGCACGCACCAGCGCTCATCGTTGCCGCAACGTCGAAGATCGATGAGCCCACCGCGTTGCTCGAGGCTCTCGAGGCCAGCAGCAAGTTGCTCGCGTTTCAGGCGCAACGCACTGATCTGAGACGGCGAGGGCAATAGCCACCAGGCCGACAAGGCCGTGGCCGCGCCGGACAGCACGGTCACGGCCAACGTCCATGATATGAAACGCAGCTTCGCGGTGCGTTCGAGCGCGCGCAATGCCTGGACTGCGCGCGTACTTTCCTCGACTACGGCGCCCAACTCCTCGACCAGCGTGCGCCGGATCTGCTCGCGCACGATGGCGTCGAGCTCCTGCGTGTGACCCTTGAGCTGTCTGAGACTGGAGGCGATGAGCTTCTGCTGCGCTTGCGCTGTCTCCAACAGCAGACCGTATTTCATCGTTGCATCATCGAGCGGCGCCGAAGCGTTCATAGCTCCTGCTCCGCGGCGTCGCGTTTCCCGGCTGTGGGTGTCGTTCCCGCAGTCCGCGCAGCCGCTGAACGCCGGCGAGTCCGCCGCACCGGCGGAGTGGCAATCACGGCGGCCACGGCGGCCGTGGGCGTTGCGACGCGCGGAGGTGCGACGAGCCGCGAGGGCGCCATCTCCAGGCCGGCGCGCTCGAACTCGCTGCTCCCGCGCGGCAGCGCCGCCGAGGTCTCGTTCATCGCCTCGCGCAGCTCCCAGGTCACGAGATTCCAGACGAACTCGTCGATCTCCGCCGCGAAGGTCGCGGAGTCCTTTGAGCCGTTGCTCGAGAAGGCCAGCATCGGCGGCGCCTCGGCGACCGCGTTGAAGAAGCTGTAGGGCGCCAGATTCACGGCGCCGCTTGCGCTGCGGGTCGAGACCCAGCCGATCGGCCGCGGCGCCACGAGCGACTTGAAGGGGTCGTGGGGCAGCAGGTCGCGGTCGCGGTTGGACGGCTCGTAGAAGATCATCGCCTGCGCACGCTAGCGGACCATCTCCGCGGGGTGGGAAAGCGACTGCAGGCGGACCATCGTCCGATTGCGCGGTCGCCGGGCGCGGGCATAATCGAGCGGTGCGGCGCGCCCGGCTGCCATTGTTGCTGCTCGCCGCTGTCGCGCTCTGCGGCGGGGCCCAGGATGCCGCGCTCGGCCGCGCCGCGACCGCGCCGCGCTGGCCGTTTCACCAGCTCCAGCTCGGCCTCGCGGACCAGCCCGGGGGAGCCGCGGCGCTCGCGGCCGTGGCGCCAATGCGGCTGCGCTACCAGTACCTCGCGGGC
>DAIMZW010000059.1:0-7151 GCA_036733765.1 Steroidobacteraceae bacterium | reverse complement strand
GGTCAATGACTGCGTAGAGCCGAAGTTCCCGCGCGAGGCCTCCAGCGCTTCCTCGGCAATGGCCATACGCATGCGCTCGGCGAAGCGATCGAGCTGTTCCTGCTCGCGTTCCTTGAGTTCGGTCCGTGTAAACACACTGCCGGCGGGGAATGCTAGAGCCGTCAGGCCGCCGGCACGTTGGATCACGGAGCGCAGCGTCTCGCCCTGCTGAATCGCGTAGGTTCCCGGGAAACGGACCTCGCCTTTGAGGGTCACCTGGTCCTGCTCGGTCCAGCCGGAGATCTGCTTGATCGACAGGCGATCGAATGGCTGCAGCGTGACATTAGCGCTCTGATCGCCGCTGCGGATCGCAGCCAGATCGATCGGTAACACCTCGGTGCGGCGCTGCTCGCCGTTGTCGACGATGTAGCGCGACAATTCCGCATGGGTGCCATAGGCCGCAGAATCAAGACTACCTCCGGCGCGGATCAGGTCGGTGACGCGCATGCCCGCTTCGAGTGGGTAATCTCCTGGCACCTTGACCCGACCGTCGATGTGCACGATCTGCACCGGCCGGGCCAGATTGGATTGCACGCGCAGCTCGTCCATGAGCGGATGGATGACATGCTCGCGGCTGCTCTGCAGATCGAACACCGTGAGCGTATCGCGCGGCATCAACGTCATGTCGGCGGGAGAGCCCGGAGCGCGCAATGCCGCGGCCAGATCCGCCGACAACACTGTGATGCGCCGGTTGGGCGGCATTTCACGGCGAATCAGCAGATAATTCTGGTCGGCATTGGGTTTGAGCTCATCGATGGACGAGACCACGTCGGACAGCCGCAAGCCATCGCGCCAGGCGAAATACTTTGGCCGATAGACGTAGCCCTGCAGGGTAATGCCGGAATCCAGCTGCGGTCGCAGGCGCAGCACGCGCAGCGCATCGCCGTTGCGCAGCGCGGGGCTCGCAGTGTTCGGCGAGGAGGGATTCACGTTGAGCACAACGCGGCGCTGCTGGGCATCGACCCGAACCAGCGCGGCGGTGTCGCGATCGGCCACCGGCGTGAGGCCGCCGCCCATGCTGATCAAATCGGAGACGCTGGCGGTACCCTTGAGTTCATAGATCGCCGGCCGCTGCACTTCGCCGTCGATCGATACGGTCGAACCCACGGACGGAATGAAGACGACGTCCCCAGGCAGCAGCTTGGCGTCATTGGCGCTGTCGCCGCGCATCAACAAATCGTACAGATCCACCGTGCGCACGATCTCGCCCTGGCGCTTGAGCTGGATGGTGCGCAAGGAGCCGATCGGTTTGACTCCCCCGGCGGCGAACAACGCCGTGGTGACCGTGGCCAGTCCCGTCACGGTATAGGAGCCTGGGTATTTCGCCTCGCCGAGCACGAATACGTTAATCGTACGGGTGTCGCCCATCGACACGTTGGCGCGTACGCCAATCATCTGCCGCGCCACGCGCGCCTCGATGTCGCTCTTGACTTCGCTGTAGCGCTGACCGCCTACCGCAATCGGACCGAGCTGCGGGAAGCTCACGCGCCCGTCGCGCGACACCGTAAGCCTGAGGGTCTGGTTCTGGCTGCCGAACAGCTGCACCTCGAACACATCGCCCGGTCCGATGACGTAGTCGGCTGGTACCGGCACATTGAGCATGGGCTGGTAGTTCAACATTGAATTGTCGAACAAGTCGTAGCCGAAGGGCTTCAGCGCGGCCTGGCCGGATTTCTTCAACGGCAGCCGCGTCAAATTAATCTGCAGTTTCGAAAATGCCGGCTCCGCCGCCGCCCGTCGCGTCGCGAGATCCTCGGTCAGTCCGGCCAGCGCCATAGCGGGAATGCCGGGAAGCTGCAGCTCACCGCTGCTGTCGAGTTGGTAGGGATTGTGGGAGCGGATCAGATCCACCAGATCCGTGAGCCGCTGCTTCTCGTCGGCCTGCAATTCCTCGATCGGCTGCTGCGGCTGCTCTTGCAGGCGCTGATTGTTCGCTGCCTGCTGTTGAGTGAGCTGCTGTTGCAGGAGTTGCTGTTGCAACGGAGTGAGCTGGGTTGGGATGATGCCATTGGTTTGCGCCGCGTTCGGATACCCGCTCTGACGCGCGTTCTGAGGGTTGTACTGACCGTTGACGGGATTGCCATTGTTCTGCATCTCGCCCTGTAGGGAGATATCGACCAGCACCGTATCACCGGGCTTGAATACCGGCGGCAGGAATTGATTTTCCTCCTGTTGATCCTGATTCTGCTGCCGGCGCTGCTGCTGCAACATCTGCTGCTGAAGCAATGCAGACTGGGAGCTGTTATAGCCGCCGGAGCTGCCCGACAGAGAGCCCCCCCCGATGCCAGAACTGGTGCCACCACCCTGCCCCAGGCGCTGCAGGATGGCCTGCTGCTGGTCGGGTGGCAGGCTGTTGAACAGCTGCATCTGCTGCGACAGATCGGTCTGCTGCGCGCGGACTGGGTTGGGAAGCACGAACAAGGCGATCACGAAGATCGCCAGACTGATGGTTATGCCAATTCGATGTCGGGCCGGTATGCCGGTCACTCGCTAGCTCCCCGCCATTGCACAGATTGGGATTGTACTACGCGCCATCCGATCAGCGGATGTCGAGCCGTCGCGTTGACACGCGAGTTAAACACGCCACCGCTTCACGTACCCCAACCCGCCGGCCAGTGAGCTCGATACGCCCTGGGCGCTATCGGGTTTCTGCACCAATGGAATGATCGTCTCGCAGAGCTTCTTACCCAGTTCCACGCCCCACTGATCAAAAGCGTTGACGCCCCAGACCACGCTTTCCACGAACACCTTGTGCTCATACAGCGCGATGATCCGGCCCAGCGTGACCGGATCGAGCTGCTCGAACATCAGCAGGCTCAAAGGTCGATTGCCCTCGTGGATCTTGTGCGGCAGCAGCGCGGCGATCTGAGCCTCGGGGAGCTTGGCGCGCGTCAGATCCGCCCTGACCGCCGCCGCATCCTGACCGAGCGCAAAAGCCTCGGCCTGCGCCAGGCAGTTGGCGATCGCCAGGTCCTGCTGTGGCTGGTTGGCGCAGGAGGAGCGTATCGGCAGCAGGAAATCCAGTGCCGTGCGCTGCGTGCCCTGGTGCAATAGCTGAAAGAACGAATGTTGCGCATTGTTGCCGGGCTCGCCCCAGATCACCGCAGAGGTCCCGAGCGTGGTCGCGCTGCCATCGAGCTTCACGTGCTTGCCATTGCTCTCCATCTCGAGCTGCTGCAGATAGGCGGGCAATCGCGCGAGCCGCGAGTCGTAAGGCAGCACCGCCAGCGTGGGCAGGCCCAGCAGATCGATGTTCCAGACCGCCAGCAGACCCGCGAGCACCGGCAGATTCTGCTGCCAGGGGGCGCTGCGAAAGTGTTCATCGATCTCGCGCGCGCCGGACAGGAAAGATTCGAAGCCCTCGCGGCCGATCGCGATCGCAAGCGATACGCCAATCGCCGACCACAGCGAGTAGCGCCCGCCGACCCAGTCCCACATGGCGAAGCGATACTCGGGATGCACCCCGAACTCGTCCATCGCTCGGGTATTGACCGAGACGGCCGCGAAGTGCGCTGGTACCGCCTTCTCGCCTTGGCGCTGCTGAATCCAGCTGCGGGCCGCCCGGGCATCCGTGAGCGTCTCGAGCGTCGTGAAGGTCTTCGAGCAGATGATGAACAGGGTGCGCGCCGGATCGGCGTTTTCGAGCACATCGACCATCTGACAGCCATCGACGTTGGAGACGAAGGCGACCTGCGGCGCACCTTGCGCCGATGCCTTGAGCGCCTGCACCGCCATGGCCGGACCCAGATCCGACCCGCCGATGCCGATGTTCACCACCAGCGAGTAGTTCGCATCGCTGCTCGAGCGGATCCGGCCTTGCCGCACATCTTCGGCGAACCCCAGCACGCGCTCGCGCTCGGCCAGCACCAGCGCATTGATGTCCGTCCCATCGACCATCAGCGGCGCCTCGCCGGAGCGCCGCAGCGCGGTGTGCAGTACCGCGCGGCCTTCAGTGCTGTTGATGGGATCGCCACGAAACATGGCCTCGATGCGCGCGCGCAGCTCGAGCTGATCGGCGAGTGCGGTAAACGCAGCGAGCACCCGCGCATCGACGCGCTGGCGCGAATAGTCCAGGACCAGCCCCGCCGCCTCGTGCGAGAAGTGCCCGAAGCGTTGCGGATCCTGCGCAAACAGCTCAACCGTGGCCGTGGCGCTCAGGCGCTGGGCCAGGGCTTCAAGTTCGCGCCAAGCGGGACAGTCAGTGCCAGAGCGCTTAACGATCGTCATTCGGACTGCTCCGCGTAGCGGGTGGGGGACGGCAATTCTAGCGACATAGACGGCACTGCGAACCGATTCCGGGTCGGACCGGATTGCATTGGAGTGGTCAGACTTTGCGAATTGAGCCTGGATATTGAGCGACCACCACGGCATGTTCGCTGGTGATGGGCAACTCATCGTAATCGTTGTCGATCAGCCCACGGCGCAATAGCCGAGGATCGACGCGAAGGGTATCCAGCAGCAGCTTCACGCCTGCTCGCCGAAAACTCGCTCGATCTGCGCGCTGCCCATGTGATCGAAATCCGCGGGAACTTCAATTTCCCCGCTCATGAAACCCAGGCGTTGGGCCATTCCTGAGCGTGGCGCCGCCAGAGCAGTGACTTTGACCAGCGGTTTGCCCGCCTTGGCGATTACAAACGACTCTCCCTTGGCGGCTTGGTCCACCAGCCGCGAGAGCTGAGTTTTGGCCTCAGGGATATTGAAGCAGCGCATGACACACCAGATAAACTAAGTCTGGTTAGTTTAGTCCACTGGCAGCGTCGGCCCAAGCCCCCTGAGGTCTACTCGGCCATGGGGGTGACCGGAGGTGGCGACTCGAGCGTGCTCCAAACGCAGCGCCCGCCGCTCGACTTGGCGAGCAGTGCCAGAAGTTCCGCGTGGGCTGCGCACTCCTCGGCACTGGCAGGTATGACCACCAGCGGTTCACTGGGGCGCACCATCGCCGGCGCGGCGGTGGTGCGCGCGCTCGCGCGCTCGCGCGCCGACTCATCGAGCGCCAGCAGGCTCTGACCCCCGGTCATCGCCAGGTAGACGTCTGCCAGAATGCGCGCATCGAGCAGTGCGCCGTGCAGCTCACGATGCGAATTGTCGATGCCATAGCGTTTGCACAGCGCATCGAGGCTGTTGCGCTGACCCGGGTGACGCTCACGCGCCAGGCTCAGGGTATCGAGTATCTGGCACAGGTTGCGCACCAGGATAGGCGCCGGCGTCTCGAGCAACGCAAATTCCCGCTCGAGGAAGGCAATGTCGAATACCGCATTGTGAATGATCAACTCGCTGCCTTCGATGAACTGCAGCAGCTCGGTCGCGATCTCGGCGAACTTCGGCTCTTGCGCGAGCCGCGCGCGCGTCAGGCCGTGCACGGCGCGTGCACCCTGCTCGATCTCGCGCTCCGGATTGAGGTAGCGGTGAAAATACCGGCCCGTGGTGCGTCGATTGAGCAGCTCCACGCACCCGATCTCGATGATGCGATGGCCGCGATCGACTTCCAGTCCAGTGGTTTCGGTATCGAGAACGATCTGTCGCATGCGCAGCACTTGGGCTTAGTAGCGCGAGTCTACCGCAAGCAGCGCATCGATCGCGGCGTTCGCCAACGCATCGGCGCGCTCGTTGCCGGGTACGCCCGCGTGCCCTGGCACCCAGTGCCACTCGATCCGGTGCTTACCCGCCTCGTGCTCGAGCAGCTGCCACAAGTCCTGGTTCTTGACCGGCTTCTTGTCCGCGGTCTTCCAGCCGCGCGCTTTCCACTGCGGCAGCCACTCCAGAATGCCGCGGCGCACGTATTGCGAATCGGTGTAGACCCGCGCCTCGACCGGGCGCTTGAGCGCCTGCAGCGCCCCGATCACGGCCTGCAGCTCCATGCGATTATTGGTGGTTGGATTCTCCGCGCCGGAGATCTCCTTCTCGCGCGCCCCCATCGACAGCAGCGCCGCCCAGCCGCCGACTCCCGGATTACCGCGGCAGGCACCGTCGGTATAGATCTCGACCACGTCGCTCACATGCTCGGTTCCACGAGGCCACCGAGCACCGAGCGCCGTTCGCGCAGCCGCGGGCGAATGGGCGTCAGGGTATAGACGCGTTTGCGCGCCTTGATGACATAAGCGGCCGCCGGCCAGGGGTAGAACCAGCCGCGATGCAGCATCCTCGTGACGGTGGCCTCGAGCTCAGCGCGCGGTGCGCGCGGCAGGTGGTACAGATAGGGGTTCAGACTGACGATCTCGTAGCTCAACAGGCCCAGCCAATCGCGCACGCGTCCGCTAGCGAGCCGGCGTCGCAGGCCGGGCGGATAACCACCGCGCGAGGCCGCGGAACGTAGCCCCCAGAAGCTCGCCGGCCGGAAGCCCAGCACGATGAGCTGACCTTCCGCGACCAGCACCCGGTCGGCCTCGCGCAGCACCGCGTACGGATCAGGCGCGTACTCGAGCGTGTGGGGCAACAGTACGGCATCGACTGAACCGCTGCTGATGGGCAGATGCGCCAGACTGGCTACCAGATCCCCATCGGCCAGCCTGGGGTACGCATCGGCCACCACGCTCTGGCGTCGGATTCGACTTTGCGCCAGCAATTCACGGCCGGCACCCCAAGTCCCGAGCTGCAGCAGCTCCTGGCCGAAGACGTCATCGAAGGTCGTGGCCAGCAAACGCGCCTCCGCCGCGATCAGCGCCCGGCCCAATGGCTCACCCTGCCATGGCTGCAAAACACAAGGGAATTCCGCCATCCTGAGATTGTGAGCGTGTATTGTAAAAAAACTAGCAATTTTGTGAACTTACGGGTTAAATTCCACTGGCCTGGCGCCTCGGCTCCTGGCATACCGTAACATGTTCCAAATATCCGCTACGGGGAGCCGACCGTTGAGCCCAGCGAAGCTGACCCGACTGCCCCTGCGACTCCTGGTAATACCCCTGGCCCTGCTGGCTGGCTGCGCGCATCAGCTCAAGCCCGACAGCGCCGCCCTGGCCACGCCCGTGCCCGCGACTGCCCTGGCTGCGACGCTTGCGGCGAGCCCGGAGGCCCTGCCGGCCGACAAGAGCCTTGCCGACGCCGACGCCGACGCCAACCTCACCCCGAACGAGGCGAATGCGCACAGCGCCGCGACCACCGACGAGGGCACCACG
>DAIMZW010000058.1:2034-7245 GCA_036733765.1 Steroidobacteraceae bacterium | reverse complement strand
GTTGGCGATCTCGCGTGCGCAGCCCCAGTGACGCAGCGCTCAATCGCGTGCTGTGTCCGCGGCGAGATGTTAAACGCGCCGTGCGCGTTTGTCGGAATATGCTGACAGATATGACGCGGGCGCGGTGCTAGCGCCGCGTGGCGCGCTAGCACCCGCGTGCCGGTTTGGCTGTCGCCAATTCAGGTCAATAGCGGTAGTGATCGGTCTTGTACGGACCGGCACGGTTCACGCCGATATAGTGCGCCTGCGTCTCGGTCAGCTCGGTGAGCTGCGCGGCCAGCTTCTTGAGCTGCAGTCGCGCCACCTTCTCATCGAGCTGCTTCGGCAGCACATAGACGCCGATCGGATATTTAGCTGTGTTGGTGAACAGCTCGATCTGCGCCAGGGTCTGGTTGGCAAATGAGGAACTCATGACATAGCTCGGATGACCCGTGCCGCAGCCCAAATTCACCAGTCGTCCCTCGGCCAGCAGAATGATGCGCTTGCCGTCCGGGAATATGACGTGATCGACCTGCGGCTTGATGTTTTCCCAGCGATACTGCTTGAGCGCGGCCACATCGATCTCATTATCGAAATGGCCGATGTTGCACACGATCGCATTGTTCTTCATGCGCTTGACATGCTCATGCGTGATCACATGGAAGTTGCCGGTGGCGGTGACAAAAATGTCGCCGTGCTCGGCCGCATATTCCATCGTGACGATCCGGTAGCCTTCCATCGCCGCCTGCAGCGCGCAGATCGGATCGATTTCGGTGACCCACACCTGGGCCGAGAGCGCGCGCAGGGCTTGCGCCGAACCCTTGCCGACGTCGCCATATCCGGCCACGACCGCGATCTTGCCCGCCACCATGACGTCCGTGGCTCGCTTGATCCCATCCACCAGGGATTCGCGGCAGCCGTACAGGTTGTCGAACTTGCTCTTGGTGACCGAATCATTGACGTTGATGGCGGGAAAGGCCAGCTGCCCGTCGCGTGCCATCTGATACAGACGCTTGACGCCGGTCGTGGTCTCCTCGGACACGCCGCGAATCGCTTTCAGGCGCGTCGAATACCATTTCGCGTCGCGCTTGAGCGTCGCGCGAATGCTATCGAACAGCGCCACTTCCTCCTCACTGCCGGGCTTGGCGAGGAGCCCGGAATCCTGCGCCGCGCGCGCGCCGAGGTGCAGCAGCAAGGTCGCATCGCCGCCATCGTCGAGAATCAGATTGGCATGCGCTGCATTGGGCCACTCGAAGATCTGGTGCGTGTATTCCCAATACTCCACCAGCGACTCGCCTTTGTAGGCAAACACCGCAGTGCCGCGCGCCGCAATCGCCGCGGCCGCATGGTCCTGCGTCGAGAACACATTGCAGGAAGCCCAGCGCACGTCGGCGCCGAGCGCCTGCAGCGTCTCGATCAGCACCGCGGTCTGAATGGTCATGTGCAGCGAGCCGGCGACGCGCGCGCCGCGCAGCGGCTGCGTGGGCGCGAATTCCTCGCGGATGGCCATCAGACCGGGCATCTCGGTCTCGGCGATGGCAATTTCCTTGCGGCCCCAGTCGGCGAGCTGAAGCTCGGCGACGCGGAAGTCCGCGGATGCGCCGGCTACGGAAACAGGACGGGCAGTGGCAGTCATGGTGGCTCCAATTCCTTAAGATCAAGGTTTGCGAGCGCCGTTGACTCAAGTCCGGTGGACTGAGCCTGGCAGGTCATTTCCTGTCGCAGCGCTCCTCAGTCACCAGGCTGCCGCGAAGCGGCAGCGTCAATCCAATCAAATTCGGTCCGGGCCGCCGGTCAGGCCGCGCGACTGCGGCCACGTCGGCGTGCGCCGGCAGCCAGCGCCTCGGCCTTATCGGTGCGCTCCCAGGTGAACTCGGGCTCCTCGCGACCGAAATGCCCGTAGGCCGCGGTCTTCTGGTAGATCGGACGCGCGAGGTCCAGCATCGCACGCAAACCGTAGGGTGTCAGGTCGAAATGCCGGCGTACGAGGGCCGTGAGCTCCTCGCGCGAGAGCTCGCTGGTGCCGAAGGAGTCGACCATGATCGAGGTTGGTTCGGCTACGCCAATGGCGTAGGAGACCTGTACTTCGCAGCGCGCCGCTAGCCCGGCGGCGACGATGTTCTTGGCGACGTAGCGGGCGGCGTAGGCCGCGGAGCGGTCGACCTTCGACGGGTCCTTGCCGGAAAACGCGCCGCCGCCGTGGCGGGCGAAACCGCCGTAGGTGTCGACAATGATCTTGCGCCCGGTCAGACCGCAGTCTCCGACAGGGCCGCCGACCACGAAGCGGCCGGTCGGATTGATGTGATAGCGCGTGCGCCGATCGAGCCATTTCTTCGGCAGTACCGGCTTGATGATCTCCTCCATGACCGCCTCGCGCAGTTTCGAGGTGGAGATCTCATCGCTGTGCTGCGTGGAGAGAACGATGGCCTCGATCCCGACCGGCTTGTCGTTCTCGTAGCGCAGCGTGACCTGACTCTTCGCGTCCGGCCGCAGCCAGGACAGCTTGCCCCGACGCCGCACCTCGGACTGTCGCTTGACCAGCCGGTGCGCGAGCGTAATGGGCGCCGGCATCAATACATCGGTTTCATCGGTGGCGTAGCCGAACATGAGGCCCTGATCGCCGGCGCCTTGCTTGCGCTTGTCACTGCGATCCACGCCCATCGCGATGTCCGGAGATTGCTTGCCGATGATATTGATCACGCCGCAGCTCGCGCCGTCGAAACCCATGTCCGAATGGTTGTAGCCAATGTGGAGCACGGTCTCACGCACGAGCTTTTCCAGATCGATCCAGGCACTGGTCGTGACCTCACCGGCCACAATCACGACGCCGGTCTTGACCAGCGTCTCGCAGGCCACGCGGCCCGCGGGATCGTCGCGCAGGATGGCGTCCAGAACCGCATCGGAGATCTGATCGGCTATTTTGTCAGGATGGCCCTCCGAGACCGACTCGGAGGTAAATAAATATTGGTTGGTCATCTAGGGCTACGGGGGCTCGCGAAAAGTAGTGGCACAGTATACCCGAAGGCCAATCGGTACCGCCCGCCCCAAGCAGCACGTCGCGGCGAACCTGTGTCACATTTTCGACGCCAGGCGCGAAATAGCTGCAGCGGGACTGTTAGCGTGCGCCGCGGGTTTGCTCGCCGATCGCGCGCGCTCTAGCTCGGCATTGCCGCCAGGCCGTCCGCTGGTAGACAATACCCGGCCGCAATGGCCACGGCTTGGAGAAACCCGTAATGATCACCCGCCGAAAGCTCGCCGATGTCATCCGTGTCCTGGCGATGGACGCAGTCGAGCAGGCCAATTCCGGCCACCCAGGCGCCCCTATGGGCATGGCCGACATTGCCGAGGTGCTGTGGCGGGACGTCATGAAATACAACCCGGCCAATCCTCACTGGTGGGACCGGGATCGGTTCATCCTATCGAACGGCCATGCCTCAATGCTGCTGTATGCGCTGCTGCATCTGACCGGCTATCCGGTCACCATGGATGAGCTGCGCAATTTCCGCCAGCTCGGTAGCCGCACGGCCGGCCATCCCGAGCACGACATCGCCATGGGCATCGAGACCACGACCGGGCCGCTCGGACAGGGGCTCGCCAACGGCGTCGGCATGGCGCTGGCCGAAAAGATTCTCGCGGCGCACTTCAACCGGCCCGAACTGCCGATCATCGACCATTACACCTGGGTATTTTGCGGCGATGGGTGCCTCATGGAAGGCATTTCGCACGAAGCCTGCTCGCTGGCCGGCACACTCAAGCTCGGCAAGCTCATCGTGTTCTACGACGACAACGGCATTTCGATCGACGGCCAGGTTAAGGGCTGGTTCACCGATGACACGCCCAAGCGCTTCGAGGCCTATGGCTGGCATGTGCAGAGCGTGGATGGTCAGGACGGCGAGGCGGTCGCGCAGGCCACTCGCAAGGCCAAGAGCGAATTGGAGCGGCCGTCGATGATCTGCTGCAAGACCGTGATTGGCTTCGGCGCCCCGACCAAGGCCGGCACCAAGGCCACCCATGGCGAGGCACTGGGTGCCGAGGAGGTCGCGGCGGCCAAGAAGGGATTTGGCTGGACTGCTCCGCCATTCGAGGTGCCCGCAGAGCTCAAAGCAGCCTGGAATCACGAGCAGGCCGGACGCGCGGCCGAGGACGTCTGGAAGCAGCTCTACGGCCGCTATCGCAGCGCCTTTCCGCAGCTCGCCGCGGAGCTCGAGCGGCGCATGAGCGCCAGGCTGCCGGCCGACTGGAGCGAGACCCGCAAGGCCGCGCTGAGTGCGGCGCAGGCCGTCACCGGCGCACAGGCGACGCGTGTGTCCTCCCAGGCGACGTTGAATGTGATCGGCACCAAACTGCCCGAACTGCTGGGTGGCTCGGCCGACCTGAGCGGCTCGAACAACACGCTGCAGAAAATCTCTCGCGCCATCGAGCCGGCCGACGCGTCCGGCAACTATGTGTATTACGGCGTGCGGGAGTTTGGCATGACGGCGGCCATGAATGGCTTGGCGCTGCACGGCGCGCTGATTCCCTATGGCGGCACGTTCCTGACCTTTTCCGACTACGCGCGCAACGCCGTGCGCATGGCGGCGCTGATGCATCAGCGCGTACTGCTGGTGTACACCCACGATTCCATCGGCTTGGGCGAGGACGGTCCGACCCATCAGCCGATCGAGCATCTCAACAGCCTGCGATTGATCCCGAATCTGACTCTCTGGCGCCCGGCCGACGCAGTCGAGAGCGCGCTGGCCTGGTGCGAGGCGATCGAGCAACAGTCCGGCCCGAGCGCGCTGGTGTTCACGCGCCAGGGTCTGCCGCAGCTACCGCGCACGCCCGCAGCGCTCGGGGCCATCGCTCGCGGCGGCTATGTGCTCGCGGATTGCGCGGGCTCGCCCGAGTGCGTGGTGCTTGCCACGGGCTCGGAAGTCTCCATCGCGCTCGAGGGGGTCAAAGCCGCCGCGGCGCAAGGCCGGCGAGTACGCCTGGTCTCCATGCCCTGCACCCAGCGCTTCGATGCGCAGGATGCGGCGTATCGCGAGTCGGTACTGCCCGCCGCGGTCAGCGCGCGCGTGGCCGTCGAGGCGGGGACGACCGGATTGTGGTGGCGCTATGTCGGCAGCGCCGGACGCGTGATCGGGATCGATCATTACGGCGCCTCAGGCAAGGCGCCCGAGCTGTATAAGAAGTACGGAATCACCGCCGAGCACGTCCTGCAAGGGATACTCGATTCGATAAAAGGGACAG
>DAIMZW010000058.1:0-1934 GCA_036733765.1 Steroidobacteraceae bacterium | reverse complement strand
CCTGGTCGCGAGCCGCGTAAGAGCGCAACCGCATGAAAGTGCTGCGCATGAGCGATCTGGCTCTGGCGGGCAAGCGCGTGCTGATCCGCGAGGATCTGAACGTGCCGGTCAAGGACGGACTGATCAGCAGCGATGCGCGCATCCGCGCCGCACTGCCGACGCTGCGCTCAGCGATGCAGCAGGGGGCGCACGTGATCGTGCTGTCGCATCTCGGGCGCCCGGAGGAGGGCAAGTTCGAGCCCGAATTCTCGCTGGCGCCGGTGGCCGCGAAGCTCACCGAGCTGCTCGGCAAACCGGTGCCGCTGCGCAAGGACTGGCTCGGCGGCGTCGATTGCGCGGCCGGTTCGGTCGTGCTGTGCGAGAACGTGCGTTTCAACAAGGGTGAGAAAAAGGACAACGACGCGCTCGCCCGGCAGATGGCTGCGCTGTGCGATGTGTTCGTCATGGACGCCTTCGGCACTGCACATCGGGCCGAGGCCAGCACGCACGGCGTGGCGAAATTCGCGCCGCTGGCCTGCGCCGGTCCCCTGCTGGTCGCCGAGCTGGAAGCCCTCGAACGCGCGCTCGCCAAGCCGGCGCGACCGTTGGTGGCGATCGTCGCCGGCTCGAAGGTCTCGACCAAGCTGCTGGTGCTCGAGGCGCTGCTGGACAAGGTCGACAAGCTCATCGTCGGCGGCGGCATCGCCAACACCTTCCTTGCCGCCACAGGCGTCAAGGTCGGCAAGTCGCTATGCGAGAGGGATATGCTCGACATGGCGCGCAAGCTGCTGGATCGCGCGCGCGCGCGTGGCGCCGAGATTCCGTTGCCGGTCGACGTCGTGGTGGCGCGCGAATTTGCCGCCACGGCACACGCCGACGTGCGGCCGGTAGGGCAGGTGGCCGACGGCGAATTGATCCTCGACATTGGACCGGATACCGCCGAGCAGTTCAGCGCGATCCTGCAGTCTGCCGGCACAATCATCTGGAATGGACCGGTCGGGGTGTTCGAATTCGATCAGTTCGGTGAAGGCACCAAGGCCATCGCCAATGCGATCGCGAGCAGCAAGGCATTTTCGCTCGCCGGGGGCGGCGACACGCTGGCGGCGATTGAGAAATACGGGGTCGAGGACGGTATTTCCTATATCTCCACGGGCGGTGGCGCGTTTCTTGAATTTGTGGAAGGCAAGACGCTGCCCGCCGTGGCCGTGCTCGAACAGCGTGCCGCTGGCTGATGGATACGCTGCGCAGGACCAAGATTGTTGCGACTCTCGGCCCGGCGACGGATAACCCCGACGTTGTGGCGGGCATGGTCAAGGCCGGGCTCGATGTGGCACGCATCAATTTCTCGCACGGCACGCGCGAATCGCAATGCAAGCGCGTCGAGCTGGTGCGCAACGCGGCGCGCGAGGCGGGCCGCTACATCGGTCTGCTGGCCGACCTGGCGGGGCCGAAGATCCGCATCGAGTGCTTTCGCGACGGCGCGGTGCAGCTGGTCGATGGCGCACCCTTCGCGCTCGATACCGCGCTCGATCCCCAGGCGGGCGGCAGCACCGAGGTGGGTTGCGCCTACCAGGAGCTGCCCTCGGACGTGCACACGGGCGACACCCTGCTGCTCAACGATGGGCAGATCGTGCTCGAGGTCGAGAAGGTCGTTGGCACGCGCATCTCGACCGTGGTGCGCTCGGGCGGGGAGCTCTCCAACCGCAAGGGTGTGAACCGCCAGGGCGGGGGCATCTCGGCCCCGGCGGTGACCGAAAAGGATCTGGAGGACATCCGCCTGGTCGCCGAGCTCGGCATCGATTATCTGGCGGTCTCCTTCGCGCGCGACGCCGAGGACATTCGCCGGGCACAGTCCGAGCTGCGCCGCTGGCGCGGCGAGGCACGCGTCGTGGCCAAGATCGAGCGCCACGAGGCGCTCGACAATCTCTCAGGCATTCTCGCCGTGACCGACGCGG
>DAIMZW010000057.1:0-7354 GCA_036733765.1 Steroidobacteraceae bacterium | reverse complement strand
GAGTATGAGGCGTTCTGTCAAGCCGTCACGGACTGGACTCATCTGCGCGAACAATGGCTTGCGCAAACCAAGCGCGCGATGATCGAGCGCTGGGAGCGCTCGGCCCTGCAGTTGCAGCTCAAGGAACTCGAATACGGGTTGCAGTTACAGTACCGTCGAATGCGACGGCTGCGGGCGCAGCTCGGGTAGGCTACGCGCGGCCGGGCGCGTGGCTGCAACGCGCCCGGCAACCTACGATCCAGTTAAGGAGAGCATGCTATGGACGCCGCCTCCGAGCCTGAGGGGCTTGCAACGCCCGCCGGCGCGGCACCGATTCCGCACGGCCGCCAGGGCGGTTCACTGGATGTACGCCTCGTGCGACGGCTCATCACGACCCTGGGTAATCCGCCCATCGAGTTTGTACTGGCGTGGACAGGCGAGCTCATTGCCGGGCAAGCCACCGCGCCGGTCGCGCACGTTCGCATCGCCGATCGTGCCACGCTGCTGGGCCTGCTGAGCGATCCCCGGGTCCGCTTCGGCGATGCCTACAGCGCCGGGAGCATTGAAGTCGAAGGCGATCTAGTTCAGCTAATGGAAATCATCTATCGCGCCTTCCCCTCGGGCAGCGGCGCAGGCTCCATGTCTCGTCGGCTCGCCGGCTGGCTGCAGCGGCCGCGCCGCAATACCCTCAGCGGGTCGCGCAGCAATATTCATCGTCACTACGATCTGGGGAATGAGTTCTATTCGCTATGGCTCGGCGAGACGATGTCCTACACCTGCGCCTACTTCCCGAGCGCGGAGGCGAGCCTGGAGCAGGCGCAGGTCGCGAAAATGGATCACATCTGCCGCAAGCTGCGCCTGCAGGCCGGGGATTCCGTGGTGGAGGCGGGTTGCGGCTGGGGTAGCCTGGCGCTGCACATGGCCAGCCGCTACGGCGCGCGGGTTCGCGCCTTCAACATCTCCAACCAGCAGATCCGGTACGCGCGCTCGCGCGCACGCGAGCAGGGTCTGGAAAACCTCGTCGAGTTCATCGAAGACGATTACCGCAATATTAGCGGCCGCTACGACGTCTTCACCTCGGTCGGCATGCTCGAGCACGTGGGCCGCGAGAATTACGCCGAACTGGGGCGTGTCGCGCGGCGCTCGCTGAGCGCTGAAGGGCGGGGCCTGATTCACTCGATCGGCCGCAACCGCCCGGAGCCGCTGCATCCATGGATCGAGCGGCGGATTTTTCCGGGCGCTTATGCGCCCACGCTGGGCGAGATGATGCAGATCTTCGAGCCCTCGAGTCTCTCGGTGCTCGACGTGGAGAACATTCGCCTGCACTACGCGCTGACGCTGCGCGAGTGGCTTGCGCGCTATGAGGGCGCGGTCGGAAAGGTGCGCACGATGTTCGATGAATTTTTCGTGCGCATGTGGCGGCTATATCTGGCCGGTTCGATCGCGGCATTTGAGACCGGTACGATGCAGTTATTCCAGGTCCTGTTCACGACCCAGGAGAACAACCGGATCCCGCTGACGCGCGAGTTCATCTACCCGCGCTGAACGGCACATGCAGGATGCGCAGCGCCGAGATCATTGTGGTAGGCGGCGGTCCAGCCGGTTCTGCGGCCGCACAGCGGCTCAAGCAGGCCGGCGCAGAGGTCTTGGTGCTCGACAAGTCGAGCTTTCCCCGACCCAAGCTGTGCGCGGGTTGGATCACCCCCGAGGTGGTGGCGGACCTGCAGCTGCAGATCAGCGCCTACCCGCACCGCTTCCTGAGTTTCCGGCGCTTGCACTGGCACCTCAAGGGCCTGCACGTGCCGGTCCCGTGCGTGCAGCACTCCATTCGGCGCTTTGAGTTCGATGCCTGGCTGCTCGAGCGCTCCGGCGCGCAAGTCCTCCAGCACACCGTCAAGGCCATTCGTCGCGACGGCGAGCACTACGTGCTCGATGAGGCGTTCCGCTGCCGTTACCTGATCGGTGCGGCAGGCACCTCCTGTCCGGTCTACCGCGCGCTGTTCCGCGAGCAACTGGCACGCGTTCGTGCTCTACAGACGGTGACCCTGGAACTGGAATTCCCCTATGAGTGGCAGGATGCGGACTGTCACCTGTGGTTTTTCGATCACGGCCTACCGGGCTACAGCTGGTACGTGCCCAAGGCGCGCGGCTGGCTCAACGTGGGCGTTGGCGGCATGGCCGCGCGCCTCAAGCAGCGCGAGCAGGACATCCGAACGCACTGGCAGCACTTTGTCGGCAAATTGCAGCGGCAGTTTCGCATCAGCGTGCCCGAGGAGCCCTCCGGCTACAGCTATTATCTGCGCGGTCCAGTTGAGGTCGGGCGCCTGGGCAACGCCTTTCTGACCGGCGACGCCGCGGGTCTGGCCACGCGGGATCTGTGTGAAGGCATTGGACCGGCGATCCGCAGCGGCCAGCGTGCCGCCGACTCGATTCTCAATGGCTCGACCTACCAGCTCGAGGGGGTCACGGGTGCGAGTCTCGGCGGCGGCCTGATCACGCGTTGCATGGATTGGGCCTTCACGCGCGGCGCGAACGAGTCGGCCGCGACGCACTGATCCCATACTCAGGCGGATAGCGCCTGCTCGCGGCCACGCTGCCGCGCCTCGGCTTGCTGACGTTCGGCTTCGATCTGATCGAGCACCGCCTCGACGTCGACCGCGGTCGGGTCGCGCGTGAAGCGGCCCGTGAGCGGCGTGTCGGGCTTCAACTCGCCGGCCTCATAGACCTTCCAGATCTCGTGGGCGTAGTCCGTCTCCAGCAGCTCGGGCGCAGCCCGGGCAAAGCTCGTGCGCATGTTGTTGACGTCGCGCTCGAGCATGCGCAAGGCGTTGTTATTGCCCGCGGCGTTGACCGCCTGCGGCAGATCGATGATGACCGGCCCGTTGGCGTCCAGCAGCACGTTGTATTCGGACAGATCGCCGTGAATCAGGCCGGTACAGAGCATCAGCACGATCTGCGCGATCATGAAGCCGTGCCATGTGCGAGCCTGCTCGGGGGTCATTTCGACTTCGTTGAGTCGAGGCGCGGGATTGCCGTGCTGGTCCACCACCAGTTCCATCAGCAGCACGCCCTCATGGACCCCTTGTGGCTTGGGCACGCGCACGCCGGCGTTGGCCAGCTGGTAGAGGGCCTGGATCTCGGCGTTTTTCCACTCCGATTCCTGCACTTTGCGGCCGTATCGACCGTGCTTGCGCAGCGCCCGCGCATTGCGGCTGCCGCGCGCCTTGCGGCCTTCCTGGTATTGGGCGAGCTTGTGGAAGCCGCGATGCTCGGCCTCCTTGTACACCTTGGCGCACAGAATCTGCTCGCCGCGGCTCACGATGTAGACGGAGGCTTCCTTGCCGCCCTGCAGCCGCCGCACGACCGCGTCGATGAGGCCATCCTCTACCAGTGGCTGCAGGCCCTTGGGTACTTTCATGCGGCTTGAGGCCGCCCCGGAGCCGCCACTACGTGTGCTGCTCTGCGTGCTGTCTGCTGAATCGCTCTCTGGGGTCGGACATGTTGCTTCCGCTGAATTTGCCGCCCAGTGTAGAGCGAAACCGGGCCGAGCGGTCTGCGCCGTGGAAAATTCTGCTTATGACAGGGGCGTCGGCGAGCTACCACTACTGGAGCGCGAGTGATTTCCGCGGTAAAGGGCTTTATTAGGGTGCCGGCGCCGAGCGGGTGACCAGCGATTCGGTCTCGGCTTGCGCGGCGGCCAGCAGTGCGGCCGGGGCATCGGCAAAATGCTGCGCAAAGTCCCCCAGCAGGCACTGCGCGCCGGCGCGATCGCCGGCGAGCCGCATGAGCGCCGCCACGCGCAGGGTCTCGGCGGCCGATCGCGGGCGGAAGTGCGCATCGAGGATAAACCGCTGCCGCACGATCTCTATCACGCGGCCATTGTCGCGCCCGAGCGCGCGGCGTATGTAGTCCTGGGCGAGGCGGTTGGCCAGCCGCTGATCAGCCAGGCGTCCTAGTCGTTCCAGCAGCCAATCATAGGATTCAAAGCCATGGCCGCCTGCGGCCAGTTCGTGCTCGATGGCCTGCCAGGCGCCGGCCAGATTGCCGCCGCGCGCCTGGGCGTACGCCCCATCGACGAATCGAGCGCGTTCGCCATCGAGTTGCTGTTGCGCCTTGCGCGCGGCGCGCTCCGGCGCATGGATGGCCTCATGGCCGAGCGCCTCGCGTTCCTCGTACAGGCTGCCGCCGAGCAGTGAGAACAATGACAGCCACGCGAACACGCCGAGCGCATTGAGCAGCCATGCCGGCAGCGCCGCATAGGCCTCAAGTCCGGCGATGCCGTAGCCGTAGACCAAGGCCACGGCGACGATGCCGAGGTAGGTGAGGCCGAGAGCGCGCACGATCTGCCAGAGTGCCAGCGGATTGATCGCCTGCCAGTACACATCAGCGACCCCGAGGACGGCGATGGATGCCGGGAGCGCCGCGAGCGCCAGGCCCTCGAGCACCAGGGTCAGCGCGGTGCCGAGGTAACCGGACAGGGCGCGCAGGCCGAGATAAACGACCACCACGATCGCGAGCTGCACCAGCGGGCGGAAATCGGCAGCGGGATTGACCATTTCGATGGCCAGCACCGGCGGCTCGCGCGCCCCGTGCGCGACCTGCTCGAGCAGCACGTACGCGTACTTGGAGAGCCAGGACAGCAGGATCACCAGTATGGGCAGGCCGAACAATCCGGCCGCCGAACACAGCGCAAAACCCAGCGTCAGCACGGCAATGAATAGCAGCCCTACCGGCTGTGCGGGCAGCAGCAGGTAACGCAGAAAGCTACGCGGGGACATGGTGTGCGCGCTCATAGCACTAAAGCGTAGCAGCCTGCACGGTAGCGGTGAGCGGGGCAGTGCCGATATGCTGGAACGCATGAGATGCACCAGCATGGCGGCAGGCGCGTGAGCGGGGAAGCCTTCGGCGCGCCGGGCCTGGCGCCGACCTGGTGTTCAAGCGACAAGGATTTCGTCACCACCGCGCTGGGGTCTTCGCGCCTGTGGGCGACCATCGGGCACGGCATCGTCGATGAGGTGTACTGGCCGTCGACCGGGGAGCCGCAGATCCGCGATTTCAGCTTCTATCTGGTCGGTGCGGCCGGTTTCATCGATCTGAAGCGTGTGCGGCGCTATCGGTTGTCCACCCCCGGGCCTTTCCTGCCGGCCCTGAACATCACGCACTACGGTGATGACTATGAACTCTGCCTCGAGATCCTGCCCGATGCGCGCCGCGATGCACTGCTGGTGCGTTACCGCCTTCAGGGCCCGTACCGGCTCGTGGCCATTCTGGCACCGCATCTGGGAAGCACCGGCCGCGACAATCGCGCCTGGGTGGACGACGGCACCGGCTACGCGCAGCGCGGGGAGTGCGCGCTGTGCTTTGCCGCCAACGCGCCGCTCAAGCACCTCAGCTGCGGCTATGTCGGGGCTTCGGACGGTTGGCAGGATCTCGATCGGCACGGCACGCTGACCTACGACTACACCAGCGCCGATCACGGCACGGTGGCGCTGAGCGGTGAGGCCCAGGGCCCGAGCGGCGTACTGGCGCTCGCATTTTCCGAATCGGCGCGCGGGGCTCATACGCTGGTACGCACCGCGCTCGCCGAAGGCTTCGATACCCTGCGTGCCGAGTTCCTGCAGGGCTGGCAGAACTGGGGCGCAGAGCTGAAATTGCCGCGACCGGACGATCGGCTCGGCAACGCCGGGCTGCTGTCGGCGGCGGTGTTGAAAGTGCATGAAGATCGCACGTTCCCGGGCGCCGTCGTGGCAAGTCTGAGCGTGCCCTGGGGCAACAGCACGGACACACTCGGTGGCTACCATCTGGTGTGGCCACGCGATGCCACGCTCACAGCCTTCGCACTGCTGGCGGCGAATCAACCGCTCGAAGCGCGTCACATCCTCGCTCATCTGACCGCGACGCAGGCGCGCGATGGCCAGTGGCCGCAGAACTACTTTCCCAGCGGCACACCGTTCTGGACCGGGACGCAGCTCGATGAGGCGGCATTTCCAGTGTTGCTGGCGGCGAAGCTGCGCGAACTCGGCGACCCGGAGCTGCCCGGCACGGCGCAGATGGTGCGCGCGGCAACCGGCTTCGTCGCGCGCACCGGGCCCTACAGCGAGCAGGACCGGTGGGAGGAAAATCCCGGCGTCAGCCCGTTTACGCTCGCAGTCGCGATTAGTGCGCTGATTGCGGCGGCGCCGTGGCTCAGCGCCGAGGAGCGCTCGCGCGCCGAGGAACTCGCCGATGATTGGAACGAGAGACTCGAGGCCTGGTGCTATGTGCGCGACACGACGCTGGCCGAGCAGCTCGGCGTCGCGGGCTACTACGTACGCATCGCTGCGCCGGACAAATCCGGTGACTTGTGCGGTTGGGTGGCGCTGCGCAACCGCGAGGGCGAGGAGGTCATGGGCTCAGCGCTGGTCAGCATGGATTTTTCCTATCTCGTGCGACTGGGGCTGCGCAGCCCACACGATGCGCGCATCCGGGACACGATCAAAGTCGTCGATGAGATCCTGCGCGTGCAGACACCGTCCGGCGCGCTCTATCACCGCTACAACGAGGATGGGTACGGCGAGCATCCGGACGGGCGCGCCTTTGACGGCAACGGCGTGGGCCGTTTATGGCCGTTGCTGTCCGGCGAGCGCGGGCATCTGGCGCTGCAGATGGGTGCGGATCCGCTCGAGTATCTGAACACGATCTGGAACTGCGCCAGCCTTGGCGGCATGTTACCCGAGCAGGTCTGGGACACGGCGGCGATACCGGCCCTCGGCCTCGAACCGGGGCGACCCTCGGGCAGCGCGATGCCGTTGCTGTGGTCGCACGCGGAATTCCTCAAGCTGTTGATCGCCCGTGAGCGCGGACAGCCGGTGGAACTGCTGCAGTCGGTGCAGCAGCGCTATGGTGGTACGGCGGGCCGCAGTGCCGCAGCCTGGCACTGGCGCCACGAAGTGCCCATTGCGCGGCTCGAGGCGGGACGAGCGCTGCGAATCGAGGACCGGCAGCCGTTTATTTTGCACTTTGGCTTTGACGGTTGGCAGCAGATTCACGATCGCGAAGCAGTGGTCCAGCCCTTCGGGCTGTGGTCGGTGCATCTCTCGGCACAGGAACTCGCGCCGCATGCGGAGTTGAATTTTACGCGACGCTATGGTTCAGAGTGGGAGGGTGCCGATCATCGAGTGCTGTTGGGTCATGTGGCCGTCGAGCATGCGCTGGCACACCTCGGCTGAAGTATGCAAGCGCGCGGTGGAGCGCCGGGCGGGCGTTGAAACGCAGATTACGGCGCTTTTGTCGTGCCAACAGGCTTCGCGTTGACGTCAGCGGAAGCGGCCAGATATCTCTTTTCGAAGATCTCGACCGGCACGGGCTTGCCAAAAAGATAGCCTTGCATTTCATC
>DAIMZW010000056.1:0-7360 GCA_036733765.1 Steroidobacteraceae bacterium | reverse complement strand
ACTCGAGGCGATGACGCTCGCATCCCAGTAAGGCGCACAACTCGCGCCCCCAAGGCGAGCGTTTTGTGCTAGTATTGCCTGCAATAGGCGGGCTGCACGGCTCGTCACCCCGCGTATCCCGACTGCATCAGCCTGGCGAGGGGATATCCCACCACCACCATATTTGGAGGCGAGCTTGGCCAAGCCGTCGGCGATCGAGCCTAAATCATGAAGCTCGCTGCACGCAAAAACGCAACCGTCGATGAGCAACGGCGCTATCAGCGGCAATACGACCGGGACCGAGCCCCGCCACTGCGTACCGCCTTTCCAGAGGTCTCGCAGCTGAGCATTGAGCTGGCTTTCGCGGACCGGACCGGGACGGTGGCGAAGGAGCCCGCCCCCTCCTCGCAATCGCACGCCTTTTACCCGCCGGCGCGGGCGTTCTTCCGCTTTACCTGTCCCTGCGCGGACTGCAGCGGCGAGTTCGACTTGAGTGCCAGCGTCGCACAAGTCGCCGCCTCGAGCAGCCGCAGCAGCCGCTCCGGAACGGCCAAACTGCAGTGCACCGGCGTGCGGGCGCGCGATCGCGTCACCGGCGCCAGCTGCCCGATTGAGCTCACCTGCCGCATTGTGGCCAAGGCTGCTTCATGAATTCATGGCGCGATTCGCTCCCCTTTGCCGGAGAGCCTAGCTCGGAGTTTCGTGAACGGCTGGCTCGCCAGCAGGCCGCCGCGCATGAGCGGCGACAGCAGGCGCTGACCGAGCAGGCGTCCACGTTGAATACGCCGCAGGCGCGCATCCGAATTTGGGAGCAGTTGCACGCGATCGTCCTCCCGCGCGACACGGCCCACCGCTTGATTGGGGTCATCGCCGCGCATACCGGCCTGACCGTGGCGCAAGTGCGTGAGGAACAACAGCAGCGCGCCGCCGGGCCCCCGGCCGCCCCCGCCGTCGTATCGGGCATTCAGGAAGTGCCTGGCTGACGCCCTCGGGTTGATGAGCACACGCGTTTATTTGCTGAACGGACCTAATCTCGATCTGCTCGGAGAGCGTGAGCCGCACATCTACGGCCACAGTTCGCTCGCCGATGTGGAATCGCTGTGCCGCTCGGCGGCCGAACGCCTTGGTCTGGAGCTGATCTGTCACCAGACCAATGCCGAGCACGAAATGATCGGCTGGCTGCACGAGGCGCGCCGCGCTGCCGGCATCGTCATCAATCCAGCCGCGTTCTGTTATCACTCAGTCCCGATTCTCGACGCCATGCGCTTGTGCGAATGTCCGATCGTCGAGGTGCACATCAGCAACATCTACCGGCGCAACGAGGACTGGCGCAGCCATTCCATCCTCGCGGCCGCCAGCAGCGGCGTGATCACTGGTCTGGGCATCGAGGGTTACCGGCTCGCGATCGAGTACCTCGCTCGGCACATTGCGACGCGTTAGGCCGGGCCGCGCCACGCCGCCATCGAAGGCCGCGGCGATCACGTCCTCGACACGCTCGGCCCAGACAAACTGCAGCATCTCGCGCACGCTCGCCGGGATGTCATCGAAGTCGCGCCGATTGCGGGCCGGCAGGATGACGGTCTTGATGCCTGAACGTGCCGCCGCGACCATCTTTTCCTTGATGCCTCCCACGGGCAGCACCAGGCCCCGCAAGCTGATCTCGCCCGTCATCGCGACATCGTGCCGCACCGTCCGCAGCGTCAACATCGACACCAGCGAGGCAAAGATCGCCACTCCCGCGCTGGGACCATCCTTGGGCACGGCGCCCGCTGGGACGTGGATATGCACATCGGATTTCTCGAACACCAGCGGATCTAACCCTAAGCGCTCGGCGTGTCCCTTGACGAGCGTCATGGCCGCCTGAGCGCTCTCCTTCATGACCTCACCAAGTTGACCGGTCAGGATCAGTCGGCCCGAACCGGCCACCCGGCTGCTCTCGACAAACAAAATATCGCCGCCCACCGGTGTCCAGGCCAATCCGGTCGCCACGCCCGGCACGCTGGTGCGCATGGCGATCTCATTCTCGAAGCGCGCCGCACCGAGGATACGCGGCAGATCCTCGACGCTGACCGAAATCGGACCGCCCTGTCCGGAGGCGATCGTCACCGCACAGTAACGCAGCACTGCACCAATCTGGCGTTCGAGGCTGCGCACGCCGGCTTCGCGCGTGTAGTCGGTGATCACGCGGCGCAGGCTGTCATCCGGCAGATTCACCTGCTCTGCGGTCAGTCCGTTAGCGGCCAGTTGGCGCCGCAATAGATAGCGCCTTGCGATCTCGAGCTTTTCCTCTTCGGTATAGCCTGTGAGCTGGATGATCTCCATGCGATCACGCAGTGGCGCAGGCATGGTATCGAGCATGTTGGCCGTGCCAATGAACAGCACCTTGCTGAGGTCGAACGGCACACCGAGATAGTTGTCGCGAAAGGTATGGTTCTGCTCAGGATCGAGTACTTCCAGCAGCGCCGAGAAGGGATCGCCCTGGCTGCTGGCCGAGAGTTTGTCCACCTCATCGAGCATCATGACCGGGTTGCGCGTGCCGGTCTTGCGCAGCGCCTGCATGATATTGCCGGGCAGCGCACCGACATAAGTGCGGCGGTGACCGCGAATCTCCGCCTCATCGTGCACCCCACCAAGGCTCACGCGCACGAATTTGAGCCCCAGCGCGCGCGCAATCGATTGACCGAGCGAGGTCTTCCCGACTCCGGGAGGCCCAACGAAACACAGAATCGGACTATGGCCTTCGGGATTGAGCTTGCGTACCGCCAGGAATTCGATGATGCGACGTTTGATGGTCTCGACACCAAAGTGGTCTTCATCGAGGATGCGCCGCGCCTTAGCTATATCAATCTCTTCCTTGTCGAGCTTGGACCAGGGCAGCGCCAGCAGCCACTCCAGGTACGACAGCGTCATCGAGTACTCGGCGCTCGCCTCGCCCATGCGCTCGAGCCGCGCAATCTGTGTCTTGACATGCTCCTCGACCTCGGTGGGCATTCCGGCCTTGGCCAGAGCCCCCTTCAAGCCGGCGATTTCCGAGGACTCGTCCTCGTCCTCGCCGAGTTCCTTGCGGATTTGACGCAACCGCTCACGCAGCACGGCGTGCTTCTGTCGCTCGTCGAACGCCCCTTTGGTGCGCTCGTCGATCTCGCGCGAGATCCGCATGACCTCCAGGCGCTGGCGCAGAAACTGGAGCACCAGATCAAGTCGCTCGCGTATGCCGAATGTCGAGAGCACTTCCTGCTTCTCGATCGGTTTGATGTCTAGAAAGCTTGCGATCAGATCGGCCAGCGCCGGAAATGAGTCGATGTTCTGGATCGCACTGACCAGTTCCGCCGGCGCCTGCGGCAATAGCTGCAGGGCTTCGATCGCGAGCTCGCGCAGACGTATTGCGCGCGCTTCGATCTCGGGATTGACCAGCGTCGGTTCGGGATGCAGCTCAATGCGGGCGATCAGGAACGGATCGCGGCTGATGAAATCCTGCACGCTGAAGCGTTGCTCGCCCTGGCAGATCAGATGGTGCGTGCCATCGGCGGCAGTCACGTAGCGCACGATGCTCGCCATGGTGCCGACGCGGTGCAGTCCCTCCGCCTCCGGATCTTCCTGGGCGGCATCGCGTTGCAGCACCAGCCCCACCTTGCGCCGCGACTTGACCGCTTCCTGGGCGCCCGCGATCGTGCGTTCACTCTGAATCGTGATCGGCAGGACCGTCTGCGGAAACAGCACCGTGTTGCGCAGCGACAGGATGATCAGCGTGTCTTCCGCAGCGGTGCTGCTGGGCTGATCCGTCGCGGTCGTCGCGCTCACAGCCATTCCCCCGCCAGCCGGATGCGCAGGCAGCCGTCGAGAAGCTCCTGGCTAAGCAGCTCATAGCGGCCCGGGGGCAACTCGATGCGACGCTCGATTCGGCCGTAGGGAATCTCGAGCCGCACAATGCGCACCTGATGCGCCAGCCGCGGCAAGTGACTCTCGGCGCGCACCCGCAGTCCGCTCGATGACAGTTCCACGTCAAATTCATCGGCCCGCACGCCCGGAAGCGCGACCAACACCTGCAGTTCGCGCTCGAGTAGGAACATGTCCACGGGCGGCTCCCAGGCGGGCTGCTGCGAGGGCACGGCCAGCAGTTCAAAGAAGCGTCGATGGCGGCGCTCGGCCTCGTCGATCATTGCACAGGCTCGCGACCACATCGACAATCCGCTCGGTGAGGAACCCATGACAACACTCCGATGCGCCGGACACTGGACTCATCCTGCTCTGCCGCCCTGCCGAATGGAAGCGGGCGCGCCTCGCAGACATTTTTAGGGTCAGTCTGAACTGACGTCTATTCGCGACAACTTGACGCAGGCGCCCCGCGCGTCAGCATGAGCCAAATGTGTGGACTCAACCATTGCTCTGAAGGGTTGAGTCGAGCGAAGATGTAAGGCATTCAATTGCGACCTAGGAGTGTAAATATGGCAGTCCAGACATCACCCACGCCACGTGGAGCCCGCGGATCGAGCCGAACGGTGCAGCAGAAAGCCCGCCCGGTGCCCCCCGGCCTGATCGATCAGGATCTGCGACGAGGATTGATCGCACAAGCCGCCTATTACCGCGCCGAGCGGCGCGGGTTCGCACCCGGACACGAAGCGGAAGACTGGCTGGCCGCGGAGAGTGAAGTCGACACCGCGCTGATGCTCGGTGCCCTGCCGTTGAATACCTGATCGGCTGAGCAGCGGACGCTATCGCACCCGCTGCGGCTGTCGTGCCTGCAGCTCTCGAAGCTGCGCCTCGAGTTCCGCCACCCGATCCAGCAAGCTCAGCGCCACGACCAGCGCCTGGACATCGAGCTCAAAATCAGCTCGCAGGCGATGGGCGGTCCGCGCGGCACTGAGCGCCTGCGCGCCGAAGCGCAATTCGGTCCCCGGTACGGCTCCAGAGGGTTCGATGGGTGGAATGGCGCCGCAGTCCAGCAGCTCCTCGAGCACCGGGCGCGGCAGCCCCGATAGCTCAGCCAACTCCGGTAACGACAGCACGTGCTGTTCGAACCAGAGCACTTCTGTCGACTCAAGGCGCATGGCCGGCCTCCACAGCGAAATGAGCACGCGGGTCAAAGCTCGAACCGTCAGCCAGTTTTTGGTACAACTCCCGCTCCGGTTCGGCGATCACACTGGGCACCGCGATCTGCACGATGGCGTATAGATCGCCCTGCCCCCCTTTGGGCTTGGGCAGTCCGCGCTCGGGCAGACGCAAGTGTCGGCCGGCTTGGGTACCCGGGGGTACCTTGAGTCGCACCGCACCTGCCGGCGTCGGTACCTCCACGGCGGTGCCCAACACGGCCTCCCACGGCGCCAATGGCAGATCCAGGTACAGGTCGTGACCCGTCGCACGGTAAAAGGGATGGGGACGCAAACTGATATTGAGATACAAGTCGCCGTCGCGACCGCCGCGCAGGCCTTTACCGCCCTTGCCCGGCAGGCGCAGCCGCTGCCCATCGGTCGCGCCCTTGGGAATCCGGGCCTTGAAGGCGTGCGGTACACGCCGCAGCTGACCGCGCTCATCGTATTCCTGCATGTTCAGATCGAGATCGATCTGCGTACCGTGGAAGGCATCGTCAATCGTGATGGCAACGGCAACCTCATAGTCGTGACCGGGCATCGACATGCGAGCGCCGCGGTTGCTCGCACTGCCGCGCAGATGCGCAAACAGATCGGATAGATCGAGTTCGTCGGCCGAGAACGGCGCGTCGCTGTATTGCTGCTGCCAGTTGGGCGGGGGCTGGAACTCCTGCCCCGCAGCGTGAGTGCCCAATTGGTCGTAGGCCGCGCGCTTCTCGGGATCCTTGAGCGTCTGATAGGCCTCGGCAACCTCCTTGAATTTCTCCTCGGCGCCGGCCTCCTTCGAGACGTCGGGATGATATTTGCGCGCGAGACGTCGATAGGCCTTCTTGATGTCCGCGTCGCTGGCGCCGCGTTCCAGACCCAGGCTACCGTAATAGTCCTTGTACTTCATACGTGCTGGCGAGAATAGCGCAGGCGAGAGGGACGCGCACGAGCGCTGCCAGTTGCGTGCCGGACTTGCGCGATGAGTTGTTGCTGTTCGGATTCCAGGACTACACCCTGGAATAAATGGCCGCCCGGTCTATCCACAGCCGCGCGCAGTGCTCGCAGCGTCGGTGTTTCTCATAGACATGCCCTCGGATGCGCGGCAGAATAGAATCCCGTGCTGGGCGGCAAGGCGCTCGCCGTAAAACTAATGATCAGGCGCTGGGGTTGGGGTTGTCTTTTGTTTCGCCAGCCGAATTCAGGAGGCAGGCATGTTTAAATTCCGGCATTTGAGCGCGGCGATCGCCGCAGCTGTGCTGACGGCTTGCGGGTCCGACAGCACCACCTCGATGGTGGCCTCATCGACGACGCACGGTACGCTGGTCGAAAATCCGCCGTTTCGCATCGCATCCGTGAATGCCGCCAGCTTTGCGGCCCAGCTGTCGGCCGTGAGCACGGGGGCGCAACTGCTGCAGATCACCGGCAGCCCGGCGTGCGGCGTAGATTTCTATTACATCAAGTATTGGACCGTCGGCGGGGCCGGTGAGGTCACTCAGTCCTCCGGCGCGCTCATGGTACCGACCGGCGCCGCTCCGACCTGCTCGGGCCCACGGCCGATTGTGCTGTACGCGCACGGCACGTTTACCGACAAGAACGCCAACATTGCCGACATCACCAACACCGCCACGCCCTCCCCCACGAATAACGAGAGCCAGATTATCGCGGCGACGTTTGCCGCTCAGGGCTACATCGTGGTGGCCCCCAACTTTGCCGGCTACGATATTTCGACGCTGGGCTATCACCCGTACCTCAATGCCGCGCAAGAGTCGGGTGAGATGATCGATGCCCTGACCGCGGCGCGCACGGCGCTGCCGAATACGATGTCTGCCGCGACCAGCGACAACGGCAAGCTGTTCGTCGCGGGCGATTCCGCCGGCGGCCATGTCGCGATGGCCACGCAGCGTGCCATGGAAGCGGCCGGCCAGGCAGTGACCGCCGCAGCGCCCATGTCAGGACCGTACGCACTCGAGGCGTTTGGCGATGCGGTTTTCTTTGGCAGCGTCAGCCTTGGTTCGACAGCCTTCGCACCGTTGATCACGACCAGCTATCAGCACGCGTATGGCAACATTTACAGCGCCGCGACGGATGTTTACAACGCCACGTACGCGACCGGCATCGATACGCTGCTGCCCAGCGCGACACCGCTCGCCACGCTGTTCGCCAATGGCGCACTGCCGGAGACCGCGCTGTTCGACAGCGCTACGCCGACCGTGACGATCCCCGGCAACGCAGTCCTATCGGCCGAGCTGACCGCGGCGCTGGCGGTGCCGAGCAATCCGGCCAATCCGGACACGCCGCTGTTCGAC
>DAIMZW010000055.1:0-7381 GCA_036733765.1 Steroidobacteraceae bacterium | reverse complement strand
ATTGGCTCCCCGGGTTGGACTCGAACCAACGACCAACGGATTAACAGTCCGACGCTCTACCAACTGAGCTACCGGGGAGTAGACGGGGCGCCGCGAATGGTGGCGCCTGGGTGGGCTCTTGAGAGGCGGCGAATTCTTAAGGTTTGAGGTCAACTCGTCAAGGACTTGCGTGCGCGGGCGCGGTCGATGCTCGCAACCGTGCCCGCGCGACATCGGATCCTTTAAGCGGTTTTGACCTGCGCTTGGGCGGGCAGGACGGCGCGGATGCGGTCGATCGCCTTTTCGAGTGTTTCCTTGCTGCACGCAAAGGACAGCCGCATGTGGCCTGGAGCGCCGAAGCCCGAGCCGGCTACCACGGCGACGAGTGCCTTGTTGAGCAGGTATTCGCAGAAGGAATTGTCGTCGCGCAGCCCCAGGTTGCGCATGGCGCCGCGGACATCGGCGAAGGCGTAGAACGTGCCGGCACCCGGCAGGCAGGCCACGCCCGGCAGGCTGTTGAGCCCGGCTAGCACGAAGTCGTGCCGCTCCTTGAACGCCCGATTCATATCGGCGACGCACTGCTGGTCGCCGGTGAGCGCTGCCACGGCCGCCTTCTGCGAGATGCTGGAGGCGTTGGAGGTCGATTGGCCCTGAATCGTGGCCATCGCCGTGATGATCTCCTTCGGGCCGCCGCAGTAGCCGATGCGCCAGCCGGTCATGGCATAGGCCTTGGAACAGCCGTTGATCGTCACGGTGCGGTCATAGAGCTCCGGGGCGACGGTCAGCAGACTCACGAACGGCTCGCTGCCCCAATAGATCTTCTCGTACATGTCGTCGGTGCCGATCAGCATGCGCGGGTATTGCACCAGCACATCGGCCAGCGCGCGCAGCTCGGTCCGCGTGTAGGCGGCACCGGTCGGATTGCTGGGGCTGTTGAGCAGGAACAGACGCGTCTTGTTCGTGACCGCTGCGGCCAGCTGCTTGGGGCTGATCTTGTAGCCCTGCTCGGGACCGGCGCTCGGCGTGACGGGAATGCCATCGGCGAGCATGACCATGTCCGGGTAGGAGACCCAGTAGGGGGCCGGGATGATGGCTTCGTCGCCGGCGTCGAGGACTGCCATGCAGAGGTTAAAAATCGTCTGCTTGGCGCCGCTCGAGACCAGGATCTGCGGCCGCTCGTAGCTGATGCCGTTGTCGCGCTTGAACTTGGCGATGATGGCGTCCTTGAGCTCCACGATGCCATCGACATTGGTGTAGCGCGTGAAGCCACTGCGAATTGCCTGCACGCCGGCGTCGGCGATATGCACCGGGGTGTCGAAATCGGGCTCGCCCGCCCCTAAGCCGATGACGTCCTTGCCTTCGGCCTTCAGGCGCGCGGCGCGGGCGGTGACGGCGAGAGTCGGCGAGGGTTTGACGCGCTGCGCGCGTCTCGAGACTGTCAAAGGCACGGAGTTCCCCTAGGAGATTTCTGCCAGCGACCGCAATGGGCGATCGGGCGTTATATTACGGGATTCGATCCGCCGCGACCACGACCGATAGATGCCATAGCGCATGAACGAACCCACCGATCGCTTTGAATTGCAAGCCAGCTACGTGCCCGCCGGCGATCAGCCGCAGGCGATCGAGGGCCTCATCGATGGGCTCGAGTCGGGGCTCGCGCATCAGACGCTGCTCGGAGTCACGGGAAGCGGCAAGAGCATCGGCTACGACGATCCGCTGTACCTGACCGAGCACGCGAATGGCCAGCGACGGGCACTGCTGGTCAAGGCCGGACCGTTTATCGATGCACTGATGGTCGCTCAGGGATTGGAGGCGGTGGAGGGTGGCGAGACGGAGCGATACGCCTGCCTCGACCGAGCCTTTTTCACGTTGGCCTACGATCCATCGCGCGGCGCCACGGGCGAATATCCGGTGGCGGCATTCCTGCGCCATCGCGCGCCGGAGAAGATGTTTCGTCTGCGCACACGCTGTGGCCGCGAGGTGACTCTGACCGGCGATCACAATCTCTGGGTTCTGCGGGACGGCACGCTGCAGCTGATTCGAACCGAGGATGCCCGCACGAGCGATTTTCTGCCGATGCCTGAGTCGTTGGCAGCGGATTTACCGCAATCCGAAAGTCTGCAGATGCTGGACATCGTCCCGTATCTGGCCGACACGAAGCTGTCGGTGTTTGCCGAGGCGCCGATACTGAAATACGTGGCCGCTGCGGGGACTGGATCATTGGTAGCAACCATGAACGCTTGTGCGATTCAGCCGCACGCGGCGGCGACCGATGGGTTGGCGCGCGCCTATGAGAGCGCAGAGATATTGGTAGGCTGCAAAAAAGCGTCGTGCCGCCTGCCGGCCCGCTTGCCATTGACCGACTCGCTGCTGGCGCACTTCGGCCGGTACCTCACCGAAGGCAACAGCCCGTCGTCCGACACCGCGCTCATGGCCACAGTGTGTGGCAAGAGCGCGCGGCACAAGCGTCTGCCAGAGTTCTGGCCGCGCCTGAGCGATCGCTCGCTGGGCTTGATGCTGCGCGCGTATTTCGATGGCGATGCGACGCTATCCGCCGATGGCCAGGTGATTGCCAGCACCGCGAGCGAGCAGCTGGCTTCGGACCTGGCTTATGCCCTAAAGCGATTTGGCATCCATGCGCGATTGCGGCGAACCTGGAAGCGGGCTACCAAGTCCGCGCACGCCGGTGGCGAATACCTCGACGTGGCCATTTCAGGCCGGGACGACGTGCAGCGTTTTGCACGCGCTGTGGGCTTTGATCATCCAGAGAAACGCCAGAGGCTGGAACACGCACTTAGCCGAAAGCGCGACACCAACGTCGATGTCGTGCCTATAGCGGCAAACGCCTGGCGCGATCTTCGCAAGGCATCGGGGCTGTCGATGCAGACGGTTGCGAGCCGCGCGCAATGCTCGCGTCCGATGCTCAGTATGATTGAGAGCGGACAAAGGCGACCGAGTCGGGCGCTGCTCGCGCGGCTGTTGAACGTCGTGGGCCGGCACTTGTACGGGCAGAAGGTGACTGACCTGGCTACCTGGAGCCGCTGGCAGAGCATGCGGGGCCTGTGCAAGGTGCGCTGGTCGCCGGTGCGCAGCGTCGAGCGCATCGAGTATGCCCACGCCCATGTTTATGACCTCTCGGTACCAGGACCGGAAACGTTCCTGGCTGGCTTGGGCGGTGCGTTGGTCCACAATACCTACACCATCGCCAACGTCATCGAGCGCGTGCAGCGCCCGACGATGGTGCTCGCGCACAACAAGACTCTGGCGGCGCAGCTCTACGGCGAGTTGCGCGATTTCTTCCCGCGCAATGCCATCGAATACTTCGTGTCGTATTACGATTACTACCAGCCCGAGGCCTATGTGCCCTCGAGCGACACGTACATCGAGAAGGATTCGTCGGTCAACGAGCACATCGAGCAGATGCGGCTCTCGGCCACCAAGGCGCTGCTGGAGCGACGCGACTCGATCATCGTCGCCACCGTCTCATCGATCTACGGCCTGGGCGATCCGCAGGCCTATCTGTCGATGGTGCTGCACCTGGTGCGCGGGGAGCACATCGATCAGCGCCGGCTGCTGCGGCGCCTGGCCGAGATGCAATACACGCGCAACGACATGGACCTGCAACCCGGCACCTACCGCGTGCGCGGCGACATAATCGATATATTCCCGGCCGAATCCGGGCGCGATGCGGTGCGCGTGGAACTGTTCGACGACACGCTCGAGAACCTTTCGCTGATCGATCCGCTGACCGGTTCGGCGATCGGACGTATCCCGCGTTTCACGGTTTACCCCGGCACCCACTACGTAACGCCGCGCGATCGACTCATGCAGGCGATCGACCTGATTCGCGAAGAGCTGCGCGAGCGGCTGGCCGTGCTGTACGCCGACGGCAAGCTGGTCGAAGCGCAACGGCTCGAGCAGCGCACGCTGTTCGATCTCGAGATGATCAAGGAAGTCGGCTATTGCTCAGGCATCGAAAACTACTCGCGCTATCTGTCCGGGCGCGAGAGCGGCGAGCCGCCGCCCTGTCTGTACGATTATCTGCCGACCAACGCGCTGCTGGTCGTCGATGAAAGTCACCAGACCATTCCGCAGCTCGGCGCGATGTACCGAGGCGATCGCTCGCGCAAGGAGACGCTGGTCGAATACGGGTTTCGTTTGCCCTCGGCGCTCGACAACCGGCCGCTGAAGTTCGAGGAATGGGAACGGCTCGCGCCGCAGATGATCTTCGTCTCGGCCACGCCCGGGAAGTATGAGGCGGCCAAGTCCTCGCAGGTGGTCGAGCAGGTGGTGCGGCCCACCGGACTGATCGATCCGCAGATCGAGATCCGGCCGGTACGCACGCAGGTGGACGATGTGCTGTCCGAGATCCACCGGTGCGTGGCGGCGCAGGAGCGTGTGCTGATCACGACCCTGACCAAGCGCATGGCCGAAGATCTCAGCGAATACCTGCACGAGCATGGCGTGCGGGTGCGCTACCTGCACGCCGACATCGAAACGGTCGAGCGCGTGGAGATCATCCGCGACCTGCGACTGGGCCGCTTCGATGCGCTGGTGGGTATCAATCTGTTGCGTGAAGGACTGGATATGCCCGAGGTCGCGCTGGTGGCGATCCTGGATGCGGACAAAGAAGGCTTTTTACGCTCCGAGGGCTCGCTGATCCAAACCATGGGTCGCGCGGCGCGCAACCTGAACGGCCGGGCGATCCTCTATGCCGACACGATGACCGGCTCGATGCAGCGCGCGATCGCCGAAATCGATCGCCGCCGCGCCAAGCAGGTCGAGTTCAACGTGGAGCACGGCATCACCCCGCGCAGCATCATCAAGCCGGTCACGGACATCATGGAGGGCGCACGCACTGGCAGCGGCGGCAGAGGCTCGTCCGGGCGTCGCGCGCGCGGGGAGGGCAGGAGCGGGTCGATGGACACGCGCAAGCTGCGCACCTCGGCGGACATCGCGCGTGAGCTCAAGCGCCTCGAGGCCGACATGTATCGGCACGCGCGCAATCTTGAGTTCGAGCAGGCGGCGCTGGTGCGCGACCAGCTCGAGCAGTTGCGCCAGCTCGAACTCGACCTCGCCGCGTCGACCTCCTACGATGCGCAAGCGGCCGCGACGCCTGCGGTCAAAGCCGTGTGAAATAATTGCGGCAGGTGGCGGGCTCCGGTATCGTTCCCGGCCCTTTGACGGTAGGCGCGTAGCTCAGTGGTAGAGCACCACCTTGACATGGTGGTGGTCGGTGGTTCGATCCCACTCGCGCCTACCAAACAAATAATCTAATCAAGAAGTTGCGATATATCTCGATGTCGCAACTTTAAGTCTTGAAGTCTTGGCGGGGGCGCTAGTGCCGTGCTGCGGATGGCTTCGCGGTCAGGTCCTGTCAGGTGCGCCGGCCGGACTCGAACAGGAACCAGACGCGACGTTCGGTTTCATCGATCCACACTTCGAGCAAGCTCGCGGTTGCGACGTCGCCGTACTTATCGCACAGCCCGTGCGTCTCACGCATGAAGGCCGCCAGCCGCATATTGTCCTCGCGCAGCTCGGCCAGCATGTCCGCGGGCGTGACGAAATCGGCGTCATTGTCCGATAAGCGCTGCAGGCGGGCGATGTGGCCGGTGGAGTGAATGGTCGTGCCGCCGATCTTGCGCACGCGCTCGGCGATCGGATCGGCGGTCGCGAAGATCTGATCGGCCTGTTCGTCCAGCAGCAGGTGATAGTCGCGGAAGTAAGGCCCGGACATGTGCCAATGGAAATTTTTCGTCTTCAGGTACAGCGCGAAGGTATCGGCCAGCAACGCGTTGAGTTCGGCCGAGAGGTCGCGCGTTGCCTCGGCGCCCAGGTCACTGGTGGTCTGCAGCGGCGCCGTGCGGCGCTGTTTCGCGGCCTTGAGGTTGGTGGTCGGCTTGGCAGTGCTCATCGGTGTGCGCTCCTTGAATTATGCCGACAGTATACCCACTGGCGGACGCGCTTTTTAGCCTTCACAGCTGCAGCAGCGTACGCCCCGCCGGCGCCAGCAGCGCGTGGGTCTCGGGACGGCGTCGCATATAGTCCGCAAAGATCGAGCATTGCGGAATCACGCCTCGGTGCGTTGCCTGGGCCGCGGCCAACCCCGCCAGCACGAGTTGCGTACCGATGCCCCGACCGCGTAGCGCCTCCGGCACCAGCGTGTGGGTAAAGCTGATCGTGCCTTCCCCAAGTGTGTACTGCGCGTATGACACGGCGCCGTCGAGCTCGGCTTCGAGCCGGCCCCGGGCGAGGTTATCGCGGATCGGCAAAGCGGGTGCCTGACTCATGAGCGGATTGAACCACGAAGGTTGATGCGATGCGCGCCCGTGTGTGACACTTCGCGCCCCAATTCATACGCGACCGCGCCCATTATAAGTGCCAGTCATCACCTTGCCGGACGGCAGCCAACGCAGCTTTGAGCGCGCCGTCAGCGTCGCTGAAGTCGCACAGAGCATCGGATCGGGGCTCGCGCGCGCCGCGCTGGCCGGCCGTGTTGATGGCAAGCTGGTCGACACCTCGTTTTCGATCGATCACGACGCGCGTGTCAGCGTGGTCACGGACCGCGACGCCGATGGCCTCGAGGTCATCCGGCACTCCACGGCGCACCTGCTGGCGCAGGCGGTCAAGCAGCTATTCCCCGATGCCCAGGTGACGATAGGACCGGTGATCGAGGATGGCTTTTATTACGACTTTGCCTACTCCCGGCCGTTCACGCCGGAGGATCTGGCCGCGATCGAGGCGCGCATGAAAAAGCTCGCCAAGGCCGATCAGCCGGTGCACCGCCGGGTGATGCCGCGCGATGAGGCGGTGGCGTTCTTCCGCAACCTCGGCGAGCGCTACAAGGCGGAAATCATCGCCGCGATTCCGGCCAACGAGCCCATCAGCCTGTACGGGCAGGGGGACTGGGTCGATCTGTGCCGTGGGCCGCATGTGCCTTCGACCGGCAAGCTGCGCGCGTTCAAGCTGATGAAACTCGCCGGGGCGTACTGGCGCGGGGATTCGCGCAACGAAATGCTGCAGCGGATCTACGGCACGGCATGGCCCGATCAAACGCAGCTCGATGAGTATCTGCATCGCCTCGAAGAGGCCGAGAAGCGCGATCACCGCCGGATCGGCCGCGAGCTGGATCTGTTCCATATGCAGGAGGAAGCCCCGGGCGCGGTGTTCTGGCACCCCAAAGGCTGGCAGATTTTCCAGACGCTGATCAACTACATGCGCGCCAAGCAGCAGGCGGCCGGATTCCAGGAGGTCAACGCGCCGGAGCTCATGGACCGCAGCCTCTGGGAGGCCTCGGGCCACTGGGCACAATTCGGCGAGAACATGTTTATCACGCGCACGCCCGATGATCGGGTGTACGCGATCAAGCCGATGAACTGCCCCGGCCACGTGCAGATCTTCA
>DAIMZW010000054.1:0-7583 GCA_036733765.1 Steroidobacteraceae bacterium | reverse complement strand
AGCTCGCCGGCATGCGCGGCCTGATGGCCAAGCCCGACGGCTCGATCATCGAGACCCCGATCACGGCGAACTTCCGTGAAGGGCTCAACGTGCTGCAGTACTTCATCTCCACGCACGGCGCCCGCAAAGGTCTGGCCGATACCGCGCTCAAGACCGCGAACTCCGGCTATCTCACGCGCCGCCTGGTCGACGTGGCGCAGGATCTGGTCGTGACCGAGGAGGACTGCGGTACCACCCACGGGCTGGTCATGGCCCCATTGGTCGAAGGCGGTGATGTGGTCGAGGGTCTCGGCGAGCGCGTGCTCGGCCGCGTGACCGCGACCGACGTGCACCGGCCGGGCAAGGACGACGTGCTGGTCGCTGCCAGCACGCTGCTCGATGAACATCTGGTGCGACTGCTCGAGCAGGAAGGCGTCGATCAGATCGACGTGCGCTCCCCGATCACCTGCCAGACGCGCTACGGCGTGTGCGGCAAGTGCTACGGGCGCGATCTGGCGCGCGGCCGGCTGATCAACATCGGCGAGGCGGTCGGCGTGATCGCGGCGCAATCGATCGGCGAGCCCGGAACGCAGCTGACGATGCGCACTTTCCACATCGGTGGCGCGGCCTCGCGGGCCGCGGCCGCCAGCAGCGTCGAGATCCGCAACAAGGGCACGCTGCGCTTCCATCACATCAAGACCGTGGAGCACGAGAAGGGTCATCTGGTGGCCGTGTCGCGCTCAGGCGAGATTGGCGTGGTCGATGAGTTCGGTCGCGAGCGCGAGCGCTACAAGATCCCCTACGGCGCGACCATTACCGCCAAGGAAGGTACCACCGTGCAGGGCGCGCAGGTCGTGGCCACCTGGGACCCGCATACGCATCCGGTGGTGACCGAGGTCGCGGGCTTCATCAAGTTCCAGGACTTCGTCGACGGTATGACGGTCGCCTCACAGGTTGATGAGGTCACGGGTCTGTCCTCCACTGTCGTGATGGATTCCAAAACGCGCGGCGGCAAGGACCTCAAGCCGACGATCAAACTGCTGAATACCAAGGGCAAGGAAGTCACGTTCGCCAACACGGTAATTCCCGCGGTGTACACGCTGCCGGCGGGCGCTCTGATCAATCTCGAGGACGGCGCCAAGGTGTCGATCGGCGACATCATCGCGCGCATCCCGCAGGAATCCTCGAAGACCCGTGACATCACCGGCGGTCTGCCGCGGGTGGCGGATCTGTTCGAGGCGCGCAAGCCCAAGGATCCGGCGATCCTGGCGGAGAAGACCGGCACGGTCAGCTTCGGCAAGGAGACCAAGGGCAAGCGGCGCCTGGTGATCACGAGCGACGATGGCGAGAAGTACGAGGAGCTGATTCCGAAGTGGCGCCAGCTCAACGTGTTCGAGGGCGAGACGGTCGAGCGTGGTGAGGTCATCGCCGATGGCGAGCCCAATCCGCACGACATCCTGCGACTGCAGGGCGTCGAGGCACTCGCGAACTATCTGGTGCGCGAGATCCAGGACGTCTACCGTCTGCAGGGTGTCAAGATCAACGACAAGCACATCGAGGTGATCATCCGCCAGATGCTGCGTAAGACCGAGGTGGTCTCGATCGGTGAGACCACGCTGCTGCGCGGCGAGCAGATCGATCGCTCACGAGCGCTCGATATCAACGATCGGGTCGAGACCGACGGCAAGCAGGCGGCGCGGTTGCAGCCGGTGCTGCTGGGCATCACCAAGGCATCGCTGGCGACGGAGTCGTTCATTTCGGCCGCATCGTTCCAGGAGACCACGCGGGTGCTGACCGAAGCCGCGGTACGGGGCCTCAAGGACGATCTGCGCGGACTGAAGGAAAATGTCATTGTCGGCCGCCTGATTCCGGCGGGCACGGGCTTCGCAGCCCATGCGCACCGGCGCCGCAAGCTCGATGAGAGCGGCCGGCGCAGCTTCATGGACGTCGGCGGCGCGGTCGGCGAGATGGAGGATGCCCCGGTCAGTGAGGAAGAGAGCGCGGCGGGCTGAAGCTCGTCAGGCTCGATTGAAATCCCCGGCGTCGCGCTTACCACTACGGTTCGTGCGCGCCGGGGTTTTTTTTAAAAAAACGGGGTTATTACAAATGTAATAACGCTGAAAAAACCGCTGGCGCCCCCCGATGGCCAGGAAGCCGGCCATCCGCTGGCGAGCCCGGCACGCCTTGATTCGGGCCGCAGTGGTCTATAGGCTCCGCGCCCGCTCATGCTCAACTTCACCGATCTCAGCATCCGCCGCGGCAAGCGCGTGCTGTTCGCCGGCGCCACCTTCAGCCTGTTTCGCGGCGAGAAAGTCGGCATCACCGGTGAGAACGGCAGTGGCAAGTCGAGCCTGCTGTCGCTCGTGCGCGGGGAAGTGCAACCCGAGGCCGGCAGCTTCGACATGCCCTCGCAGCTCTCGGTCGCCCATGTCTCGCAGGAACTGCTGGCGAGCGATCGCGCGGCCATCGATTTCGTGCTCGACGGCGATGCCGAGCTGCGCGCGGTCGAGCAGGCGCTGGCAGCGGCTGAAGAGGCCGATGACGGCCTTCAGCTCGGCGAGCTGCATGGCCGTTATGCCGCGATCGGCGGCTACGACGCGCGTGCGCGCGCCGGACAGCTCATGCACGGCTTAGGCTTCACGAGCGCGGATGAAACCCGCGCGGTGCGCGCCTTCTCCGGCGGCTGGCGCGTGCGTCTCAACGTCGCACAGGCGCTCATGTGCCGCTCGGATCTGTTACTGCTCGATGAGCCCACCAATCACCTCGATCTCGATGCGATTCTGTGGCTCGAGGGCTGGCTGCGCGAGTATCCCGGCACGCTGCTGTTGATCGCGCATGACCGGGAGTTCCTCGATCGCGTGACCAACCGTATCGTCAACCTCGAGCACGGCCACGCGCGTGCCTATCGCGGCAACTACTCAGCCTTCGAGACGCAACGCGCCAGCGAGTTGGCCGAGCAGGCGGCGCTGTTCACGCGCCAGCAGCGCGAGATCCGCCACATGGAATCGTTCGTCGAGCGTTTCCGCGCCAAGGCCAGCAAGGCGCGGCAGGCGCAGAGTCGGCTCAAAGCGCTCGAGCGCATGCAGCGCATCGCCCCGGCGCATGTGGACTCGCCATTCGAATTTTCCTTTGCGACCCCCGCGAAGCTGCCGCGCCCGCTGCTCGCGCTCGAGAATCAGGCGGCCGGGTATGAGGGTCGCCCGATCGTCGAAGGAGTGAACCTCACGATCGCGCCGGGCGACCGTATCGCGCTCCTGGGGCGCAATGGTGCCGGCAAGTCCACGCTCATGAAGCTGCTCGCCGGCGAGCTGCCGGCGCTCGGCGGCGTGCGCACCGAGGCGCGTGATCTGCGCCTGGGCTACTTTGCGCAGCATCAGCTCGAGCAGCTCGCGGTCAAAGACTCCCCGCTGCAGCAACTGCGGGACCTCGACGACCGCCTGCGCGGCGAGCGCTCGCGCGCGCCCGAGCAGGACCTGCGCGACTTCCTCGCCGGATTCGGCTTTCGCGGCGATCGGGTGTTCGAGCCGGTGGCGCCGTTTTCCGGCGGCGAAAAGGCGCGGCTGGTGCTGACTCTCGTGGCCTACCAGCGTCCGAATCTGCTGCTGCTCGATGAGCCGACCAATCATCTGGACCTGGAAATGCGCCAGGCGCTGGCTGTGGCATTGCAGGACTACGAAGGCGCGGTGGTGCTGGTCTCCCACGACCGGTACCTGCTCAGCACCGTGGTCGATGAATTTCGCCTGGTGGCGAACGGCCGTGCCGAGCCCTTCGATGGGGATCTCGAGGACTATGCACGCTGGCTGGGGACCGCGGCGGTCGAGTCGGCCGCACCTGGCCGGGGCGCGCCTGCGACGGCGTTCGCGCCGGCCGCCGCCGCCCCCCGGGCGGCCCCCGAATCGGCGGAGACGCGCAAGCAGCGCAAGCGCAGCGAGGCACAGCAGCGGGCTGCTCTGAGCCCGGTGCGTGCCGCCATCGCCGAACAGGAGCAGCAACTCGAGCGCCTGAGCGCCGAGCGAGCGCGGCTCGAGCGCGAGCTGCTCAGCGCCAGCACCGCATCGGATGCGGCGCGTATGCCCAAACTGCTCAAGGAACAGGCCCAGGTCGCGAGCAAGATTGCAGCGCTCGAGGCCGCCTGGATGCAATCGACTGAGCAGCTCGAGGCCATGAGCTCGAAACTGGGGAGCATGTGATGGCTCGCTACCCGCACCTGCAGCGCGTCCCGGCAATCCCGGACCTGCTCAGCGCGATCTTTCAGCCTTTGGCACCCTAGGCAAGGGGGTTCTGCAGTGCAGCAAGGCGTTGACTTAACAGCGTTTGCTACCTAGAATCGCCGGCCTTTGTCGGTCCGGCCCATTGGCTGCCTGACCCAAAAACAGCGATCCGAGTGCGCCGGGCCGTCCCGTTAAAGGACGGCCCGGCGCTTCGCGTCGGCCGCCACATTATTCGATTGGAATGCTGGAGTTGCGAATGGCCACTACAGGTCAGTTGATCCGTCAGCCGCGACAGGTGCGTGCTGAGAAAACCAAGGTGCCCGCATTGGGTGCCTCGCCGCAGAAGCGCGGGGTGTGCACGCGCGTGTACACCACCACGCCGAAGAAGCCGAATTCGGCGCTGCGCAAGGTCGCGCGCGTGCGGCTGACCAACGGTTACGAGGTGTCGAGCTACATCGGCGGCGAGGGACACAACCTGCAGGAGCACTCGGTGGTGCTGATCCGCGGCGGCCGCGTCAAGGATCTTCCGGGCGTGCGCTACCACACGGTGCGCGGCACGCTGGATTGTGCTGGCGTGGGCAACCGCAAGCAGAGTCGCTCGAAGTACGGCGCCAAGCGGCCGAAGAAATAACGGAGGTATCAAAGAATGTCCCGTCGTGCCGCGGCGCCGAGCCGCACCATTCTCCCGGACCCTAAGTTCCACAGCGACATGCTGGCGAAGTTCATGAACGTCGTGATGCACAGCGGCAAGAAGTCTGCCGCCGAACACATTCTCTATGGTGCGATCGAGCGCATCACTGAGAAGACGGGCCGCCAAGCCAACGAGGCCCTTGAGCTACTCTCGCAGGCGCTCGATAACGTCAAGCCGGTGGTGGAAGTGAAGTCGCGGCGCGTCGGCGGCGCGACCTACCAGGTGCCGGTCGAGGTACGCGCGAGCCGCCGCCAGACGTTGGCCATGCGCTGGGTCATCGAGGCCGCGCGCGATCGCAGCGAGAAGTCGATGGCGTTCCGGCTGGCGCACGAGCTGCTCGATGCGGCCGAGAACCGCGGCGCGGCCGTGCGCAAGCGCGAGGACACGCACCGCATGGCAGAGGCCAACAAGGCATTTGCGCACTATCGCTGGTAAGGAATGAGGAGTTAGGAGTAGATCGTGGCACGTGCGACGCCCATTGAGCGCTATCGGAACATCGGCATCTCGGCGCATATCGACGCCGGCAAGACGACGACCACCGAGCGCATCCTGTTTTACACCGGCGTATCGCACAAGATCGGCGAGGTGCACGACGGCGCGGCGGTGATGGATTACATGGAACAGGAACAGGAGCGCGGCATCACGATCACCTCGGCCGCGACCACCTGCTTCTGGAGCGGGATGGAAAAGAACTTCCCGGAACACCGCATCAACATCATCGACACCCCGGGACACGTCGACTTCACAATCGAGGTGGAGCGTTCGCTGCGCGTGCTCGACAGCGCGGTGGCATTGTTCGATTCGGTCGCCGGCGTGCAGCCGCAGTCGGAGACGGTGTGGCGGCAGATGAATCGCTACAGCGTGCCGCGCATCGCCTTCATCAACAAGATGGACCGCGCCGGCGCGAATTTCCTGCGCTGCGTCGACATGATCCGCACTCGTCTGCGCGCCAATCCGATCCCGATCCAGCTGCCGATTGGCTCGGAAGAGAATTTCGAGGGCGTGGTCGATCTGATCAGGATGAAGGCCATCTACTGGGACATGGAAACCCAGGGAATGAAGTTCGAGTATCGCGAGGTTCCCCCGACGATGCAGGCGGAATGCCTGGAATGGCGCGCCAAGTTGATCGAGGCGGCGGCCGAGGGCGATGAGGAACTGACGACCAAGTACCTCGAGGGCGAGGCGCTCAGCGTCGATGAGATCAAACGCGGTCTGAAGGCGCGTGCGCTCAAGAGCGAAGTGGTGCTGTGCATGTGCGGCACGGCGTTCAAGAACAAGGGCGTGCAGGCGCTGCTCGACGCGGTGATCGAGTTCATGCCCTCGCCGGCGGAGATGCCGCCGGTCAAGGGCATCGACTCGGACGGCGAGCCCATTACGCGCACGGCCAATGACGATGAGCCGTTCGCGGCCCTCGCCTTCAAGATCCTGAACGACCCGTTCGTCGGCAATCTGACCTTTTTCCGCGTCTATTCCGGCACGCTCAATTCCGGCGACACGGTGTACGTGCCGACCAAGGACCGCAAGGAGCGCATCGGCCGTCTATTGCAGATGCACGCCAACGAGCGCAGCGAGATCAAGGAAGTGCGCGCCGGCGACATCGCCGCGGCCGTGGGCCTCAAGGATGTGCTCACGGGCGATACCCTGTGCGATCTGGACGATGTCATTACGCTTGAGAAGATGATCATCCCGATTCCAGTGATTTCCGTCGCCGTGGAGCCCAAGACCAAGGCCGACCAGGAAAAGATGGGCATGGCATTGCAGCGCCTGGCCAAGGAAGATCCCTCGTTTCGCGTCTCGACCGATGAGGAATCCGGCCAGACGATCATCTCAGGCATGGGTGAGCTGCACCTGGAGATCATCGTCGATCGCATGAAGCGCGAGTTCAAGGTCGAGGCCAATGTCGGCAAACCTCAGGTCGCGTACCGCGAAACCATCCGCGGCAAGGTCGAGTCCGAGGGCAAGCACGTCAAGCAGTCGGGCGGCCGCGGCCAGTACGGTCACGTGTGGCTCAAGCTCGAACCGAATGAAACCGGCAAGGGCGTGGAGTTTGTCAATGGCATCACCGGCGGATCGGTACCTCGCGAATTCATTCCAGCGGTCGAGAAGGGTGTGGTCGAGGCCTGCAGCACCGGCGTCATTGCCGGCTATCCGGTCGTGGATGTGAAGGTCACGCTGTTCGACGGCTCGTACCACGACGTCGACTCGGACGAAATATCGTTCCGCATGGCGGCCATCTTCGGCTTCAAGGACGGTTTCCGCCGCGCCAAGCCGATCATTCTCGAGCCGATCATGAAGGTCGAGGTCGTCACGCCAGAGGACTACATGGGCGATGTGATCGGCGATCTCAATCGCCGCCGTGGCCAGATCATGGGCATGGACGACACGCCGGCGGGCAAGACCGTCACGGCCGAAGTGCCATTGTCGGAGATGTTTGGTTACGCGACCACCGTGCGCTCGATGAGCCAGGGTCGTGCCACCTTCACGATGGAATTCGGGAAATACATGGAAGTGCCCGCGAACATCGCCGAAACCATCATCAAGAAGTAGAGCGTGGCTGAAGAGACATGTTGCAAGTTGTCGGATGTCTCTTGAGCGCCGTTCCGCTGCGTATTGGATTGTTTAGAGGTTAACGAGTATGTCCAAGGAAAAATTTGAGCGCACCAAGCCGCACGTGAATGTGGGGACGATTGGGCATGTAGATC
>DAIMZW010000053.1:0-7644 GCA_036733765.1 Steroidobacteraceae bacterium | reverse complement strand
CAACTGGCGCGGCCAGCGGGCCCATGATTAGCAGGGCGGCGGTACAGACGCCGCGCCATATGCGCAGCCCGATTTGGGGCGGTCCTCTACGCGTCAGCATTGATACCTCGTAGTATGTTGCACAGACGCATCGGCCCAGGGGAAATGCGGCTGGCGGCCCGGCGTCGCGGCGAAGTCCCCGGCGAAGCGTGCACCCTAACGTGGCGTGCGAATGAAAGTTGGCGCCAGGCCGCGCTATGCGCATTGATGGAATAGTACCGCAACGGGCGGGTCCTTACGGCTCGAGCCCCATGTCGGCGGTCAGCGCGCGCCACCGGTCCCCGGTACGTCGGGGCACTGAAGAATGGGATCATGACGAGGGAGCCGGTGCCATAGGCGAGCAGACCGCGCCAGTTCCAGCGTCCATACATGCCGTTGGGGTTGAATATCTCGCGGATCGAATAGTGTCCCTTGCGGACGATGTAGAAGTCGACCAGGTTGATCGCCGTCCACGGCGTGAACAGATACAGCAACAGCGCGAGAAAATCCCCGAAGCGATTGATGAAATCGTTCGAGGAGATCAACGCCAATCCGCTCGCCGCAAGCGCGGCGATCGCAAGACTCGCGATGCGCTTGCCCGCCGTGCAGCGCAGTGGCTTGAGCGTGCGCGGTGAACGGGTCGAGTGTCTCGCCATGAGCGAGCCGCAGGCCGGTTCCGATCTGCGCGGTATGAAGACCAGCGCCGTGCAGCAGAGCGGCGACTTCGTCATCAACGGCACCAAGCACTTCATCAGTCACGTCGATCACGCGGATTTCGTCATCCTGTTCGCCGCCTCGGGCGAGGAGCAGACGCCGCGAGGCAACCGCAAGCTCATCACCGCGTTTTTGATCGACATGGGTACGCCCGGCTGCCGGTGGCCGCGACCTGCCTCGGGCGCGCGGAGCGTGCGCTCGAACTGGCCAAGCAGTGGGCGGTCGATCGCACGCAGTTCGGTCAGCAGATCGGCAAGTTCCAGGGCGTGGCTTTCAAGCTCGCGGATATGGCCGTGGAGTTGCGCGCCGCCGAACTACTCACGCTCGAAGCGGCCTGGAAGTTGCAGCAAAAAACCGCCACGGACATGGATATGGCAATGGCCAAGCTCAAGGCGACCGAAATGCTGGCGCCGGTGGCGGATGAGGCGCTGCAGATCCACGGCGGCATGGGTCTCATGACCGAGCTGCCGCTCGAGCGCATCTGGCGCGACGCGCGCATCGAGCGTATCTGGGACGGCACCAGCGAGGTGCAGCGGCATATCATCTCGCGGGCACTGCTGCGGCCGCTGGGCGGCTGATCACGCCGCGCCACCACGCCGGGCCGGCGCGTTACTTCCCCTGCCACACCGGTTTGCGCTTCACACTGAAGGCGCGCGCTCCTTCCTTGAGGTCCTCGGAGCGCAGGACCTTCTGCACCGCGTGCAAGCTATCGTGCAGTTCGAAGGCCTCGTGCTCGCTGAGCATCTCGCTGTGGCGTAACAGCTGCTTGATCGCGGGAAATAGCAATGGGGGGCCGTCGACGAGGTGCTGCGCGATCTGGCGCGCTTTTGCCAGTCCTGCGCCCTGGGGCACGACGTGATTGGCGAGACCCCAGTGTTTGGCTTCCGCGGCATCCATCCAGCGGCCGGTCATGAGGAATTCCACGGCGATGTGATAGGGGATGCGCCGCGGAAGTTTGATCGTGCCCGCGTCCGGCAGCACGCCGACGTTGATCTCGGGCAGTCCGAATCGGGCGTGCTCCTCCATGACGATGATGTCCGTGCCCAGCACGATTTCGAAGCCGCCGCCGCAAGCGATGCATTGACCGCCGAGATGATCGGCTTGTCGAGATTGCGCGGATAGTTCAAGCCGCCGAAGCCGCCCGGCCCCCAATCCTCGTCGGACTTCTCACCCTCGCTGGCCGCTTTGAGGTCCCAGCCCGCGCAGAAGAATCGATCGCCGGCTCCCGTGACGATGGCCACGCGCAGCTCGGGGTCGTCGCGGAATCGGCTGAAGATGTCATTCAATCGCCGGCTCATCGCCAGACCGATCGCGTTGGCCTTGGGTCGATCGAGGGTCACTTCGAGAATGGCCCCAATGCTTTCTGTTCTGACTCCGTCTGACATCTCAATGCTCCTTGACCAGGCGAATCAGCGCGTCCACTGCGACCGCGCCTAGCCCTGAGGGTCGTACGATAACGGGGTTGATGTCGAGCTCAACCAGACGGTCGACATGCGTCTGGGCGTAGCGCGTGCAAGCCAGGGCCATCTCGACCAGCGCCGGCACATCGGCAGCGCTGTGGCCGCGATACCCGGCCAGCAATGGTGCCACCTTGAACCGGTTGATGGCGCAGAGGATGGTCTCGGCCGTGAACGGCGGCAACAGGGCGACCGTGTCGCGCAGCAGTTCGGTCAGGGTGCCCCCCGGCGCGCAGAACGAGCGGCGCAAGTCCGAGTGGTCGATCGACTGGAGTGATGAGGTGTATGTCAGCTGGGGCGCCGACGCGGCGCTGCTATGGCAGGCTTGAGCCAAAGCATTGAACCGCGGTTCAATATGTGCCAAGCCAGTGCGTGGAGCCGCGGTTTGCTCCATTTTCGTACAAGTTGTTAATAAAAAAAGACTAATTGCACTCCCGCGATGACTTCCGCGAACCCGCCGGGTTCGACGAGAGGGCTCGCGCGGAAGGCTTGACAAGCGGATTGCACGCTCGTTCAATCACTCTCGTGCCGACCTCGCCCAAGCCGCCGCCATTGCATCGACGACCCGAGCCGCTTCGGGTGGGCGTGTTGTTGGCCAATAATTTTACGCTCTCGGCTTTCGCTCTGTTTGTCGATCATCTGCGGCTCGCCGCCGATGAGGGTGATCGCAGCCGCCCCGTGCACGTGCAGTGGTCGACGATGTCGAGCCGCACGGATCCGATTCGCGCCAGCTGCGGCGTCACGATCTGCCCGACCGCGGGGCTGCTGGATCCGGCCGAGCTCGACTACGTCGTGGTCGTTGGTGGGCTGCTGCATGGCGGCCCGCAGACCGATCAGCTCACGATGCAATATCTGCGTGACGCGGCGGCCATCGGCGTGCCATTGATCGGCTTGTGCACCGGCAGTTTTATCCTCTGCCGCAGCGGTTTGATGCGCGGCCGCCGCTGCTGCGTGAGCTGGTACCACCATCAGGATTTCGTCGCTGAGTTTCCCGATCATGAGGTGGTCGCCGACCGTTTGTTCATTGCCGACCGTGATCGCATCACCTGTGCCGGGGGTGCCGGCACTGCGGATCTGGCGACCTTCATTCTCGAGCTGCACCTCGGTCGCGCGGCCGCACAGAAAGCCAATCAGGTGCTGCTGTTCGACCATGCCCGGGCCGGCAATGACGCGCAGCCGCACCCGCCATTGTTCGAAAATGTCGCCGATGAACGCGTGCGCCGCGCGCTGCTGCTGATGGAGCAGAATCTGGCGCGGCCGGTGGCCATCGGCTACGTGGCCAAGCAGCTGGGATTGTCGGTGCGGCAGTTCGAGCGCCTGTGCCGCAGCGCGCTCGGTACCGGCCCGGCCTCGTTGTATCGACGCATCCGTATGCGCTATGCGCAGTGGCTGATCAGCAATACCGACCGTTCGATGACGACCATCGCGCTGGAGGCCGGCTTCGCCGACGGCGCGCACTTCTCGCGCCAGTACAAAGAGACCTACGGATTATCGCCCTCGCTTCGACGCAAGCAGGGTGGCGTACTGGCCGAAGGCGATCGGGCCTGCACGCGAGTATTCGACTGACGCGGCTCAGCGTTGCGCCCCGGAGCAGTTGGGCGCGACATACACGGGCACATCGGCTGCCGGCAACGGCGTTATGCCCCGGATCAGGTCTGAAACTTTTTCCGCGATCATGATGGTCGGGGCATTCAAATTGCCGTTGGTGATCGAGGGCATGATCGAGGAATCGACCACGCGCAATCCGGATAGGCCGATAACGCGCGCGCAGTGGTCGACCACGGCGGTCGGATCGTCGCGGGAGCCCATCTTGCAGCTGCAGGAGGGGTGATACGCGGTCTCGATCCTGGCGGCGATGAAGGCGTCGATCTGCTCATCGCTCTGTACCGCGGCGCCGGGCTGCAGTTCCTCGCCGCGATAGCGGTCGAAGGCGCGCTGCGCAAATATTTCACGCGTCAGACGCACACAGGCGCGCACTTCAAGCCAGTCGTCGGCGTGGCTCATGTAGTTGAACTGGATTCGAGGCGGCTCGCGCGCATCGGCGGAGGCCAGCCTCACCCAGCCCCGGCTCTTCGAGCGCATCGGGCCCACGTGTGCCTGGAAGCCGTGCTGCGTCGCCTGGTTCGAGCCGTCGTAGCTGACGGCCATGGGCAGAAAGTGATACTGGATGTCCGGATACTCAAGCCCCGCGCGACTGCGGATAAAACCGCAGGTTTCAAAGTGATTGGTGGCGCCGAGGCCATCGTGCCTGAGCAGCCAGCGAGCGCCGATCAGCCCTTTGGCCCAAGGATTCATGACCGAATACAGGCTGACGGGTTCGCGGCAGGCCACCTGAAAATAAAATTCCAGATGATCCTGCAGATTCTCCCCGACGCCCGCGAGATCGTCGACCACTGGGATGCCATGGCTCGCCAGTTCAGCAGCCGGGCCAACGCCGGAGAGCTTCAGCAGCTGCGGCGAGTTGATCGAACCGGCGGCGAGGATCAGCTCACGCCGCGCGATCGCGACGGCCTCGATCTCGCCGCGCCGATAGCGCACGCCGCTGGCTCGCAAACCGTCGAACAGGATCCTGGTGGCCAGGGTATGAGTGCGAACCGTCAGGTTGCGCCGCTGCATCGCCGGCCGCAGGTAGGCGTTCGCAGCGCTGCAGCGCCGCCCGTCCTGCACGGTCATGTCCATGCGGCCGAATCCCTCCTGCTGGAAGCCGTTGATGTCTGAGGTCGCGGGATAGCCCGCCTCGAGCGCGGCCGTGAGCCACGCCTGATGCAGGGGATTGCGCAGTGATCCATAGCGCGTGTGCAGCGGGCCGGCATTGCCGCGGTAAGCGTCGCCGCCGGCATGACAGTGCTCGGCGCGCCGGAAGTAGGGCAACACGTGCCGATAGCTCCAACCCTGGGCGCCTTGCTGTTCCCAGTAATTGAAGTCGAGCGCATTGCCGCGCACGTACACCAGGCCGTTGATCGAGGATGAGCCGCCGAGCACCTTGCCGCGCGGGGTGTAGATGCGCCGACCTGCCAGTTGCGGTTCCGGTTCAGAGTGATAACGCCAGGCGTACTTTTCCGTGTTCATCGGGATCGACAGCGCGCTGGGCATCTGGATGAATATCGAGCGATCCGAGCCGCCGTATTCGAGCACCAGCACCGAATGCCGGCCGTCCTCGCTGAGCCGATTCGCCAGCACACAGCCCGCCGACCCGGCGCCGACGATCACGTAGTCGAATTCCTCGCGCAGCAGCATCGCCGGACGGCTTCAGTACGGCGAGGCCACGTCGGTCATCGCGACGTAGACGCTCTTGAGCTGCGAGTAGTGTTCGATGGCGGCGCGACCGTTCTCGCGGCCGAGTCCGGACATCTTGACGCCGCCGAAGGGCAGTTCGACCGGCGTGACGTTGTACTGGTTGATCCAACAGGTACCGGCCTGCACCTGGGCAATCACGCGGTGCGCGCGCGTCAGATCGCGCGTGAAGACACCGGCGGCGAGGCCGTAGGGTGTCGCGTTCGCACGCTCGATGACCTCCTGCTCGTCATCAAAGGCCAGCACCGCCATGACCGGGCCGAAGATCTCCTCACGCACGATGCCCATGTCATCGTGGCAGTCGATGAAGATGGTGGGCGCCACGAAACTGCCGTTGGCGAGATCGCCGTCGACGATACGCGCGCCGCCGGTCAACAGCCGCGCGCCTTCGGCTCGTCCGCGAGCGATGTAGCCGAGCACTTTCTCCATGTGTTCGGCGCTGATCAACGACCCGACCTGGGTGTCGGCACGCATCGGATCGCCGATGCGCATGGCTTGGACTCGCCGCTGCAGGCGTTCGAGAAAGGAGCTAAGCAGGCGGCGCTGGACGAACACCCGGGTGCCGTTGGAGCATACCTCGCCGGCCGAATAAAAATTACCCAGCATGCTGCCGGACACGGCATTGTCGAGATGAGCGTCATCGAAGACGATCAGCGGCGATTTGCCGCCGAGCTCGAGCGTCACCTGCTTGAGCGTGGCCGCGGCGTCGGCCATGACGGCCTTGCCTGTGTTGACCTCGCCGGTCAGCGATACTTTGCGAATCTGCGCATGACGCGTCAGCAACCGGCCGGTATCGGAGTAGCCTTGGACCACCTGGAACACGCCTTCGGGCAGGCCCGCTTCCCGCAGCAACCCCTGCAGCTCGACGGCCGTCAGCGGCGTGAGTTCGGCGGGCTTGAAGATCATCGCGTTGCCGCAGGCCAGCGCGGGAGCCGCCTTCCAGCAGGCGATCTGCAATGGGTAGTTCCAGGCGCCGATTCCCGCCACCACGCCCAGCGGTTCGCGGCGCGTATAGCCAAAGGCTTCCCGGCCGAGATCCAGGTACTCGCCGGCGATGGCCCCGGCGAGCCCCGCGTAGTATTCAAAGCAATCCGCGCCCGATGCGACATCGACGGCGCGGGTTTCCTGAATCGGCTTGCCGGTGTCCGAGGTCTCCAGCACGGCGAGCCGCTCGTTATGGGAGCGCAGCAGATCGGCCGCGCGCCGCAGCACCCGCCCGCGCTCGGCGCCCGTGCGTGCGGCCCATACTTGCTGGGCTTCGATGGCCCGTGCCACGGCCGTGTCCACTTCGAGCGGGCCGGCCGCCGCGAGCCTGGCCAGTTCTTTGCCGGTCGCCGGGTTGATCGAGACGACTACACCGCCGTCGGCCACCCGGCGGCGGCCCACGCTCCAGGCGGGTGCCAGCACCGGGGCGTTCTGCGGCTTGAGCCGATAGTCGAGGAAGGCCGCGAGCAGTGCGCGTGCGGCCTCGCTGTCCGCTTCGGTCCAATTCGACAGCGCGGCACGCAGCCAGACGCCATCGATCATCGCGGCGATCATTGCGGCGAGACTCCTGGCCTCCTCGGCATCGAGCAGGGAGCGCAATGCGTGCCGCAGATTCGACAGCATGCGGCGCTGATACACCTGCTGCACGCGGCGCAGCCGATCGACGTGCGGCACCTGGCCCCAGAACGCCAGCCATGCGGTGCCAGTGCGCCGGTCGAATTCCTCGGCGGCCAGGTTGGCGTCGATGATGGCGTGCACGCGTCCGCGCGGGGTATGGGCCTGCCGCAACCGCGCACGCACGCGCAGGCCCAGGCGCGCCACCAGCGTACGGAACGTGGCCTCGAGCAGACCGTCCTTGTCCGAGAAGTAATGTGCGACCAGCCCGGCCGATACGCCCGCGCGCTTGCCGATTCGGGTCAGGGTGCTCCCGACGTAGCCCACCTCCGCCAGACTGTCTATGGTCATCTCGATCAGCTGCGCTCGCCGTGTGCCCACTGCATCGGCCACCATTGCGACTCCCGGTTGAATCATCATTTAATATCGAAGACTATAATCGAATGAGCATCAATTGAGCATGATTACTGAGGAAAAAAACACCAAGGTGCGCGCTCCTGCCGGCTGCCGCGCCGGTGGGCGGCATCGACCGCTTAAATACCCGTTCAATCGATTTTATGCG
>DAIMZW010000052.1:0-7644 GCA_036733765.1 Steroidobacteraceae bacterium | reverse complement strand
GCCCCGGGCACGTGCAGATCTTCAAGCAGGGCATCCGCAGCTATCACCAGCTGCCGATTCGCTATGCCGAATTCGGCAAGGTGCACCGCTATGAGCCCTCGGGGGCGCTGCATGGCCTCATGCGCGTGCGCGCCTTTACCCAGGACGACGCCCATATCTTCGTGACCGAGGATCAGATCACGGCCGAGTCGGTGGCCGTGACGCGGCTGATTCTGGATATCTACCAGGACTTCGGCTTCGAGGACGTGCGCATCAAGTTCTCCGACCGGCCGGTCAAGCGCGTGGGCGCCGATGAGGTCTGGGACAAGGCGGAAGCGGCTCTTAAGGAGGCTGCCGGCGCAGCGGGGATCGAATTCGGCTTTAACCCGGGCGAGGGCGCTTTCTACGGGCCTAAGCTCGAATTTGTGCTGCGGGACGCGATCGGCCGCGACTGGCAGTGCGGCACCCTGCAGGTGGACTTGAACCTACCCGCACGCCTGGGCGCGCACTACATCGACGAGCACAGCCAGAAGCGCGTGCCGGTGATGCTGCATCGGGCGATTTTTGGTTCGCTCGAGCGTTTTTTTGGCATCCTGCTCGAGCATCATGCCGGCCGATTACCGGCCTGGCTCTCGCCCGTGCACGCCGTGATGCTGAGCATCACTGACCGCCAGCACGAATACGTGACTGCAACAGCGGATTTCCTGAAAAATCAGGGGCTTCTAGTTCAATCCGACTTGCGCAACGAAAAAGTCGGCTTTAAGATCCGCGAACATACGCTGCAACGCGTCCCATACCTTCTGGTAGCGGGTGACAAGGAAGTCGCAGCGAATCTGATTTCTGTGCGCTCCCGTAGTGGCAAGGATCTGGGCGCGATGACGCCGCAGACGTTCGTAGAGCGTCTGCGCATCGAGCTCGAAAGCCATGGGCGCCGAACGTTGGAGGATTGATATATAGCCATTTCATCGAAGCGGGTCCGGCGTAATGACGAGATCGCCTCACCTACTGTGCGTGTGATCGGAGCGGATGGAGGACAAGCAGGAGTCATGACGCGCGCAGAAGCGCTGCTTTTGGCATCCTCCGCGGAGCTGGATCTGGTTGAAGTCTCGCCCATGGCGGAACCGCCGGTGGTGCGAGTGATGGATTACGGCAAATTCCTGTTCGAGCAGAACAAGAAGGCGCATTCTGCCAAGCGCAAGCAGAAGCAGATTCATGTCAAGGAAGTGAAGTTTCGTCCCGGAACGGAAGAGGCGGACTACCAGGTCAAGCTGCGTAATCTGCTGCGCTTCCTGTCCGAGGGTGATAAGGCCAAAGTGACCCTGAGGTTCCGCGGCCGTGAAATGGTGCATCAGGACATCGGCCGGAAACTTCTGGACCGGGTGCAGGGCGATCTCGCTGCCCACAGCGTGATCGAGCAGCAACCGCTCATGGAAGGCCGGCAAATGGTGATGCTGTTCGCACCAAAAAAGAAGTGATCGTTCGGCGCGCGGCCCCGATGGGCTGAGCTAAGAGCGATCCGCGAGCAAGCGGGTTCGAGAGCGCTCGAGCCTTGCGAACTCTGGCGACAATGAGGAGTGAAGGATCGTGCCCAAGTTGAAAACCAACCGGGCCGCCTCGAAGCGTTTTCGCAAGACCGCGAACGGCTTCAAGCGGTACTCGGCTACCCGCCGCCATAACCTTGGCCACAGGGATTCCAAGCGCAAGCGTCATCTGCGCTCGGGCGGCAGCAGCCTCGTGAATGAGAGCGACGTGGGTCGCTTGAAACAACTGCTGCCGAATAACAAATAACGGAAGTCCCAACATGGCAAGAGTCAAACGTGGTGTGACGGCAGGACGCCGCCACAAGAAGGTCCTCGGCAAAGCCAAGGGTTACTACAACGCGCGCCGCAAGGTTTATCGCGCTGCCAAACAGGCGGTGATCAAAGCCGGCCAATACGCCTATCGCGACCGGCGCGCCAAGAAGCGCGACTTCCGCGCGCTCTGGATCACGCGCATCAATGCCGCTGCGCGCGTGCATGGTCTGTCCTACAGCCGTCTGATCGCCGGCCTGCACAAAGCGGGTGTGGAGATCGACCGCAAAGTACTGGCCGATCTGGCGATCAATGACGCCAATGCCTTTGGTGTCATCGCCGAGCGGGCCAAGGTCAGTCTCGCCGCAGCCTGATCAGGGCCTGGTGCCGTGGAAGAGCTCGGCGCGCTGCTTGAGGCCGCACTGGCGCGGATCGCAGCGAGCGGCGGCATCGCCGAGCTCGATGAGATCCGCGTCCACTGGCTCGGCCGTAAGGGCACATTGACCGAGCAGCTCAAGGGGCTTAGGCAGCTGCCTGCCGCCGAGCGCCCGTCGGCCGGTGCGCGCATCAACAGTGTCAAGCAGCGATTGCACGGCGCGATTGAAGCGCGGCGGCTCGAACTGGAGAAGCACGCGATCGAAGGCGAATTGCGCGCCGGCGCGATCGACGTGACGCTGCCCGGGCGCGGCGAGCGGCTGGGAGGCGTGCATCCGATCACGCTCACGCGCCTGCGCATCGAGGAGATCTTCCGGCGCGCCGGTTTCCAGGTCGCGCAGGGACCTGAGATCGAAGACGAGTTCTACAACTTCGAAGCCCTGAACATTCCAGCCAATCATCCGGCGCGGGCGCTGCACGACACGTTCTATCTCAAGGACGGTCATCTGCTGCGCACGCACACCTCGCCGGTGCAGATCCGCGCCATGCAGAGGCACAAGCCGCCGCTGGCGCTGATCGCGCCGGGCCGCGTCTATCGTGTCGACTCGGACGTCAGCCACTCGCCGATGTTTCACCAGGTCGAGGGACTGTTCGTCGATGAGGGCGTGAGCTTCGCGAATCTCAAGGCGATCCTGCATCGCTTCATGGAAGCGTTCTTCGAACAGGATCTGTCGATGCGGTTGCGCGCCTCGTATTTTCCATTCACCGAACCTTCGGCCGAGGTCGACATCACCTGCGTGCTGTGCCAGGGCCGCGGTTGCCGTGTCTGCAAGCAGACCGGCTGGCTCGAGATCGCCGGTTGCGGCATGGTGCACCCGCGCGTATTCACCGCCTGCGGCATCGACCCCGAGCGCTACACGGGCTATGCCTTCGGCGCAGGTATCGAGCGGCTGGCCATGCTGCGCTATGGGGTGAACGATCTGCGTTTGTTTTTTGAAAACGATCTGAAGTTCCTGGCTCCGTTCGTCGGAGGGGAGATATGAAGCTGCCCCTCTCGGCGCTGCGCGCCTGGGTGCAGGTGCCCTGGGACACACAGGAGCTCGCGCGCCGGCTCACCTTCGCGGGCTTCGAGGTCGAAAGCTACGAGCCCGCGGCGCCGGCATTTCACGGTGTCGTCGTGGCCAAGATCCTCTCGGCCGAGCGCCACCCGCAGGCCGAGAAGCTGCGACTGTGTCGCGTCGTGCTCGGCGAGGGAGCCTCCGCCGCGGCGCCATTGCAGATCGTCTGCGGCGCAGCCAACGCGCGCGCCGGACTGGTGAGCGCGCTGGCCAGGGTCGGCGCGGTATTGCCGGGCGAGGTGCGGATCAAGGCCGCGCAATTGCGCGGCGTCGAATCGCAGGGCATGTTGTGCTCGGCGCGCGAGCTCGGGCTTGCTGAGGCTTCCGAAGGCATCCTCGAGCTGCCGCCCGACACACCGCTCGGCGTGGATCTGCGCGCGGCGCTCGATCTCGACGATCCGATCCTGGAAGTCAACGTGACGCCCAATCGAGGCGATGCGCTGTGCGTGCTCGGCATGGCGCGCGAAGTCGCCGCGCTGAGCGGCGCGCTGCTCCAAACGCCGGAACTGGGCGTCAGCCCATCGAATGTTGCCGCGCCGCGCGCGGCTATCGGCGTGGATCGACACGCACTAGCCTGCGGGCCAGCGCTCGAGGTCGCGTTGCCGGCGAAAGGTGGAGCCGGGCGCCTGCTCGCATGCGTGCTGCGCGGCCTGGACAATACACGCGTGAGTCCGGCCTGGCTGCGCGAGCGCCTGCGGCGTTCGGGCCTGCGATCGATCGGCCCGGTGGTCGATGTGACCAACTATGTGATGCTCGAGCTCGGTCAGCCCATGCATGCCTACGATCGCTCGATGCTCCAGGGCGCCATGGCGGCGCGATGGGCGCTCCCGGGCGAGCGGCTGCGGCTGCTCGACGGCCGCGAGATCGAGCTTGGCCCCGACGTACTCGTGATTGCCGATCAGCAATCGATCTTAGGTTTGGCCGGCATCATGGGCGGCGAGCGCAGCGCCATCACGAGCGCGACGCGCGACATTGCGCTCGAAGTCGCCTGGTTCGTGCCTTCGGCGATCGCCGGACGGGCGCGACGCTACGGCCTGCAGACCGATGCCAGCCAGCGCTTCGAACGCGGCGTGGACTGGCGCCTGCAGGAGCGCGCGCTCGAGCTGGCCACGCATTTGATCGTGCAGCTCGCGGGCGGGGAGGCCGGCCCGGTCACGGTCGCGGAACAACCCGAGGCGCTGCCGCACGCGCCCCCGGTGCGGCTGCGCTCGCGGCAAGTCGAGCGTCTGCTCGGGGCGAGCGTCGCGCCCGCGGAGATCGAAACGCGCCTGCGCGCGCTCGGCATGACGGTGCGCCCGGCCGGGTTAGGCGCGGCCGGCCCAGGCACGGGCAGCGCGGCCGGCCAGCTTGCCGGTGCGGCCTGGACCGTCGAGCCACCCTCGTGGCGCTACGACATCGGCATCGAAGCGGATCTCATCGAGGAAGTCGCGCGCATCGGCGGCTTCGACACAATCGCCGAGCGCGATGCCGTGTGTTCGGTCGCGCTCAAGCCGTTGGTCTCGAGCGAGATCGATGAGCGCGTGGTATTGCGTACGCTCGCGGCGCGCGGCTTTCAGGAGGCGATCAGTTTTGCGTTCGTCGATCCGGCATTGCAGCGCGAGCTGTTCGGCGCGCAACCCACGATCGAGCTGGCCAATCCGATCGCGGCCGACATGGCCGTCATGCGTAGCTCGCTGTGGCCCGGTCTGCTACGCGCGGCGCGCGAGAATCTGCGCCGCCAAGCGCAGCGGGTGCGGTTGTTCGAGATCGCCAATCGATTTCTGGTGGACAGCGACGGCCGCTATCGCGAACAAAAAATGCTTGCTGCGATCGTGCTCGGCGCGCGCGCCCCCGAGCAGTGGGGGAGCGCGGCGACACCGGTGGATTTCTACGACCTCAAGGGTGACCTCGAGGCGTTGCTGGCGCTGGGCGGGGCGGGAGCAGAGTTTTTATTTGAGCCGGCGGCCCTGCCGTGCCTGCACCCCGGACGCAGCGCGCGCATCGTGCGCGGGAGCGTCGAAATAGGGCATCTGGGTGAGCTCCACCCAGGGCTGGTGCATTCGCTTGATTTAACATATGCGCCAATCCTGTTCGAAATCGACTACGGCGCGACTTTTGTTGCCAAAGTGGCGCAGTTTCGCGAGACTTCGCGTTATCCGCTGATCCGTCGCGACATTTCCTTCACGGTGCCCGAGGCCATCGCCTTCAGGCGCATCGGCGAACGTGTTAGTGTTGCTGCGGCGAGCCTGTTACAAGAATTGCGCGTTTTCGACGTCTACCAGGGTAAGGGAGTAGAAACTGGTCGAAAAAGTGTCGCCTTGGGCTTGATTTTACAGGATTTAACACGCACCCTTACGGATGAGGAAGCAGATCGCGTCGTCCAGGCAGTACGCGTCGATCTCGAGTCGAATTTGGACGCCAGGATAAGAGAATAACGTTCATGGCTCTCACGAAGGCCGAGATGGCCGAAGCACTGTTCAACCAGCTCGGTCTGAACAAACGCGAAGCCCGCGAACTCGTGGATCTCTTCTTCGAAGAGGTGCGCGGCGCGTTGTCCCAGGGCGAGCAAGTCAAGCTCTCGGGATTCGGTAATTTCGATCTGCGAGACAAGAATCAGCGGCCGGGCCGCAACCCCAAAACCGGTGAGGAAATTCCCATCAGCGCGCGCCGCGTGGTGACTTTCCGTCCGGGTCAGAAACTCAAAGCGCGCGTCGAAGCCTATGCTGGAACCAAAGAACAATAACGAACTGCCCGCGATCCCTGGGAAGCGCTACTTCACGATCGGCGAAGTCAGCGAGCTGTGCGGCGTCAAACCGCACGTGCTGCGCTATTGGGAGCAGGAGTTTCCTCAGCTCAAGCCGGTCAAGCGTCGCGGCAATCGACGCTACTATCAACGTCAGGACGTCATCATCATCCGTCAGATCCGCAGTCTGCTGTACGAGCAGGGCTTCACGATCGGCGGCGCACGCAACAAGCTCACTGGCGATGAGGCGCGCACTGATACCAGTCAGAGCCAGCAGATCGTGCGTCAGGTGCGCATGGAGCTCGAAGAGGTACTGCGCATCCTGCGGCGTTGAGGGGTGCTGGAGTAAGACCACCGCACGCGGGAAAGAGGGTATGATAAACGGGCACCGTCGCTGGTCCGGCGGTGCATTCCAAGAAGAATAATAATGTCGGAGCGTGGCGCAGTCTGGTAGCGCACTTGCATGGGGTGCAAGGGGTCCCGAGTTCAAATCTCGGCGCTCCGACCAGTCTTAAAAGTGTATTTAGGTTGCGGCGTTTGGTCCCATTTTTGGTCCCACTTGGCCGCATCGCGAAAAACCGCCGGAGACGCGCTGAGAGCGGCCCGGAATTCGTTTGCGTGGGTACGTGTGCCGGTGGGCGCGGGCGCGGCAGTGGCGGCGTTATGGCAGCGGGATTCCTCGGCGCGCGGGTTTGGGAGCCGGCGGCAGGCAAACTGGAAGCCGTGAGATTCGGAGCGTTCCGTGATCAAGAACAATACGGTATTCGTCGTCGGTGCCGGGGCCAGCGCCGATCGGGAAAGCCTGCACCGCAATTACATTGGCATGATCGAACGATCGGGCCGAGCGCCTCCGTCGCTGGCTATGTAGGGTATTGCCAGAGGATTGAGACTGAAGGTCTCCCAACTGATTGAGCGTGAGGGCCGACTCGTGTGACTTTTCGTTCGATGGCGCTGTCGCCACCGTGGCGGAGACTTTGGACGAGCCAATCTAAATTGGCAGCCCACAGCACTGAAATTGCACTGAATGCCGCAACGGTGCTGTAACCCACTAAGTCACTATGAGGTATAGCTCTTCACCAACGGCTTGTAGCTCCCCGAGCAAGAAATCTTCGGTGCCCGAAGCAGCACCTTGTCGATGACCGAGTTAACCTCTGCTGCCGGTCGCGAATGACCGCTGCTGTCATTACCCCGGCGAGCATTTCTGGCCGGACGCGTCGGATTTGCAGACTCGAGTAGTTATTGCCGCAAGCGGTACGCTGCGGGCCATGGAAGGCCCGCTTTATGGCGCCCGCCTGACCGTTCGTCGCCTCATCGAAGACGGCATCGGGCTCGGCCCTGAGCGTGATCGCTGGCTGCAGTGGGTCAGCCAGGTCTCGCCCGAGAATCCGATCCCGCCTCCGCTGCCATCGCGGCCCCATGGCTCCCGATGCCCTTGGTGCCGGAAGCGTCACGCCTAAGGGTAGCCCAGGGCACGGGGTGATGACGAACGTCTGTCTCCAGTTGACCCCTTTGAGACGGTCGCGAATGGCGGCTTTCCGGCCTCGCAGCAGCGGGCGTGCTGCATCTTCGCCTCGAGCTTATTGGTTCAAATCAGTCGGCCGCTTTGCTAGGAGTGTGTCCGAGTAATAGATCCGCTAAGCTTCTGGTAGGGAAGTTTTCG
>DAIMZW010000051.1:0-10242 GCA_036733765.1 Steroidobacteraceae bacterium | reverse complement strand
GGCAGTTGTGTCGCCATTCTCGGACATTGCGAGGCATCACTGTGACTCATTGATATACTGAGTAACGATCAGATCGGTGCCATCGGTGCCATCGGTGCCATCGGTGCCATCGGCGTCAGCGGCATGGGTCTGCGCGTAAACTTTGCTCTAGAAAGTGAGTTGTTGTTGCCACTATTTTGGCTATTGGCTGGGATCCTGAGCACGCTGGCCGCGCTCATCCTGCTGCTGCCGTGGCTGCGAACGATTCCGCGCCTGGGCCCGCTGCCCGCGGTGTCGTGGCCGATGGCCGCTGCCGCTGCGGTCGCACTGGCCGTCCTCGTCGGCTTGTATGAGTGGCTCGGGCGCCCTGATCTGGCCGCCCGGCCGAGCGTAGTCGCCAGCGCCAATTTGCCCGCCGGATCCCTGGGTGCCACCGGCAGCACTGCCGCGGCCAACGGCGGCGCCGAGTCGATGAGCAGTGCGATTGCAAGCCTGGAGGCGCGCCTCGCCAAAGGCAGCGGCACCGCCGATGACTGGGAGTTACTGGCCCAATCCTACCAATTCCTGGGCCGCCCCGCCGACGCCGCCAAGGCCCGCGCCAAACAGATGCCGGTCTTGCCGATGAGTGCGCCGGACGCAACGGTGGCGACCGCGACCGCCGTGTCCGCGTCTGCCGCCCCGACACTGTCTGCGGAATCGCTCAAACGGCTGGCCGAGGCGAGTGCTGCACGGCGTGACAAGAAATTGGCGGACGCTGCGGCGATTTACTCCCAGCTCGCCGCGAGCGGCCAGATGAACGCAGACAGCTGGGCCGATTACGCGGATACCGCGGCGAGCTTGCAGGGCAGTAAGCTCGCCGGCGAACCGGAAACTTTCATCGCGCGCTCGCTCGCGCTCGATCCGCAACACCCCAAGGCCTTGTGGCTCAAGGCAAGCGCCGACGAAGAGGCGGGTCGGTGGAACGACGCCGGCCTCGTGTGGCAGAAACTCGAGACAGTGCTCGAACCGCGTTCCGCCGATGCGAAGATCGTTGCAGCCAATTTGCAGCACGATCTGAAACTGGCCGCTTCCGCGCCGACGGCGAGCCCTGCGGCCGCGGGTGCGACCATCAGCGGCGAGGTGGCGCTGGCCGATGCGCTCAGCGGCCATGTCGCGAGCGATGCGACGTTGTTCGTTGTCGCCAAATCGGTCGACTCGCCTGGGATTCCGTTGGCGGTGCTGCGCACCGCCGTGGGCACCTGGCCGGTGAAATTTACGCTCGATGATTCGCAGGCCATGCTGCCTGGGCGCAATCTCTCCAGCGCCGGCCGATTCACGATCGAGGCGCGCATCTCCAGGAGCGGCCAGGCGATGCCCGCCAGTGGTGATCTGCAGGGCACGAGCGGCATCATCAATCCGTCTGCTCATGAGCCGCTCAAAATCCTGATCGACCGGGTGGTCAAGTGAACGTCATCGCCGACCCGGTGCCGGCCGGCACGATCGCCGCCACGCCGCCGACCGGGTTGGACAAGAATGTGTCGGTGCAGATGTCTGGCTCGAGCCTGCTGCATCTGCCCGAGCTGCGCAGTGACTGGACGGGTAGGAGCACTGTTTTCGAGCTGATCGGCAGCTACCAGGTGCAGCAACAGCAGCCGCTGGCCGGGCAAAATGCGAGCAGTACGCAAGATGCGCGCCACTTGCACGGTTCCGCCGCGTATCGAGTGCGCTTTTGACGTTGAGTCGGGCCGGATACAGCAGTTGGTATCCGTACATCTGCCAGTTGTTCGTGGCGCTGGCCGAGGAGTGCTGGACCGAGGGTACAGTGGCGCGTGCCGCCGCCGCGCGCTATCTTTTGCACTTGCTCGCGCTGCGCGAGCCTCGAGGATGGCGCGGCCGGCATCCTGGTGCTCGGTCGCCCACTTGCGGTTACTGCTGCGGTCAACCGCGAGGTGATCGGCGCGTGGATCCGCATCGTCGACGCTGCGCCGACAGACGTGGCGCGATTTGCCGCGTTCGGCGGTCGCTTTCTGGAGACTGGATCGGGCCGCGCGATGTCGAGCTGGTCATTTGACCCGAGCGCATATCCTTCAATGAATCAAGGAGACTCGTACGATGAGAAAATTACTCGGTGCGTGGCCGACGACGGCCGTGGCAATTACCCTAATGGCCGCCCTGGCTGCGGCGCAGTTGGCCTTGGCGGCCAGCGCTGACAAGCCCAGCGCGGCTCCGGGGCCCAGCGCCGCCGCGCCGACCAGCGAGGACGACAAGACGCTGTACGCCCTGGGCGTACTGATCAGCCGCAATCTTGATTCGTTTCAGCTATCGAGTGCTGAGTTCAAGACCGTGCAGGCCGGTCTCGCCGATGGCTTCAATCATCGCGCCAGCGTCGATGCCGAGGCGTACAACCCGAAGGTGCAGGCATTGCAACGCACGCGCGTGACCATGATCGAGCAGCACCAGAAGGAAGCGGGGCAGGCGTACCTCGACAAGGCCGCAGCACAACCAGGGGCGCAGAAGACTGCCACCGGGATGGTTTTCGTCTCGCTCACCGAAGGCAAGGGAGTCACCCCGGCACGCACCGACCGAGTCCTCGTCAACTACGAGGGTAAGCTCATCGACGGCACGGTGTTTGACAGTTCCGCCAAGCACGGCGGCCAGCCCGTCAGCTTGAGCGTCAGCGGCGTCATCCCATGCTGGACCGAGGCGCTGCAGCTCATGAAGGTGGGAGGCAAGAGCCGCGTCGTCTGCCCGTCGAGCCTGGCGTATGGCGATCGTGGCGCGATGCCGACGATCATGCCGGGGGCCACACTGGAGTTCAACGTTGAGCTGGTGGACATAGCCCCCAAGCCGGCCGTGAGCGCGCCAACGCCTGGCGCCAATGGAGCTCCGGCTCCCGGTGGAACTACCGGGCCCAACTGAGCGCGTCAACCGGCGTTTGCCTCGATGCGCATCGACAGATCGATCGCGGCGATGTTCTTGGTCAGCGAGCCGACGGAGATGTAGTCAACGCCGGTCTCGGCGATGGCGCGCAGGCTCTCGAGCGTGACGCCGCCCGAGGATTCGAGCTGCACCGGCCGCTCGTGCGCGCGGTTCAGTGCCACGGCCGCGCGCATCTGCTCGATGTTGAAATTGTCGAGCATGATGATGTCGGCGCACGCCGCGAGACCCTGTGCCACCTGCTCGAGATTCTCGGCCTCGACTTCGACGCGCACCTGCGCCGAGTGGCTGCGCGCTGCGGCTACGGCCGCTGCGATCGAGCCGGCAGCGGCGATGTGGTTTTCCTTGATGAGCACCATGTCGTACAGGCCGAGGCGGTGATTGGCGCCGCCGCCGCATCGCACCGCGTACTTCTGCGCCGAGCGCAATCCCGGAATGGTCTTGCGGGTATCGAGAATCCGGCACGAGGTGCCCGTGACGCCCTCGACGTAGCGGTGGGTGATGCTCGCCGTAGCCGACAGCAGCTGCAGAAAGTTCAATGCCGTGCGCTCCCCGGTCAGGATCGCGCGCGCCGGGCCGTGCAGGTCGCACAGGATCGTATCGGCCGCGACGCTGGCGCCGTCGTGAAAGCGCCATCTGATTTCTACCGCGGGGTCGAGCTGGCGGAAGGTTTCATTGAACCACGGCGCGCCGCACAACACCGCCGGCTCGCGGCACAGCACGCGAGCGCGCGCCTGGGATCGGGCGCTGATCAGAGCGGCCGTGATGTCGCCCGATCCGATGTCCTCGCGCAGCGCGCGCGCGACCTGATCGGACAGGTCGGAAGGCAGCGTCGAGTTCAGAACGGCAACGGGTGGTTCGCGGCACCCATGCACAGCAGCAGCGGAATCGACAGCACGAAATTCGTGCGCGAGGCCGGCCCGGCGACTTTGCGCGCCTTGGCCTTTTGCTCGTCTGTCGCGGGCACGAGCCCTAAGAGCTTCTTCTGATTCGGCCAGATCAGTAGCCAGACATTGAGCAGCATGATGGTACCGAGCCAGCCACCGATGCCAATCACGAGGCCGTAATGATCCTCTCCGAGACGGCCGAAGCTCACGGCGTTGCCAAAGTTGTTCGCACGAACCAGGTACCAGACCCCCGTGAGCCAGGTGGCCACCGCCGCCCAGCGGAACCACAGCAGTGCCCGCGGGGCGATGTATTTCGTCACACCGGCGCCGCCGGGGCCGCCCTTGTCGGCCGCAGCGGCCGCCAGGCCGGGGGTCTGGACGACATTAAAGTAGTAGAGCAGACCGATCCACATGACCCCGGAAAGAATATGAATCCAGACCACCAGACCCAGTTCGGCAAAAGCCGTGGGTTGAATCGCGACAGCGACGATCAGAGCGAGAATGAAGCCAGTAATCAGCGCGCCACGCACTGTATTCAGGGGGTTCATGTCAGTCCTCGCATAAGTTGTTGTTCTGTTTGATTGCGCAATCGAAAGCGCTTGGAAGAATAGGCCAGCGCCCCCCATAATTCAACGCACACGCTACTAGATCAGGTGAAAGCAATGGACGTCAACGATCGGATCCGCAAAGAACTGAGCACCGCGCCGGTGGTGCTGTTCATGAAAGGCACGCCGGAATTCCCGCAATGCGGTTTTTCCGCCCAGACCGCTTCGGCTTTGCGCCACCTCGGCGCGCAGTTTCATCACGTAAATATCTTCGAAGAGCCCGAACTGCGCGAGGCACTCAAGCGCTTTTCGAATTGGCCGACCTATCCACAGCTGTACATCAACGGTGAGCTGGTCGGCGGCTGCGACATCGCGCTGGAGATGTACCGCAACGGCGAACTCAAGCAGCTGCTCGAGACGGCAGGGGTGGTCGCCACCTAGCCCTCTTCGGGCTCCGCCGGCACGAGCGCCAGCGTCGCCCAGCCCAGCTCGCGCGCGCGCGTCTCGGCGCGCGCATAGCTGTCCGCGAGTTCGTTGCAGATCAGGCAGAAGAGATCCGCCGTGCGTTCGGCGTCGTAGCTGGCGGAATGTGCGGAGGCCTTGTCCCACGCAAGGCCCGCCACGGCGGTCGCCTTGGCTAATACGGTCTGACCCAGGGCGGCACCCGCCAGCGATACGGTGTCGAAGCTCGAGAACGGGTGGAACGGGTTGCGCTTCAGGCCGGTGCGAACGACGGCGGCATTCAGGAATGCGAGGTCGAAGGAGGCATTGTGCCCGACCAGCACTGCGCGCCGGCAGCCATGTGTGCGAATCGCGGCCCGAATGACGCGAAAAATACGCTGCAGGGCGTCGCTCTCATCGATCGCGGGGCGCAGCGGATGCCACGGATCGATCTTGTTGACCTGCAGGGAGGCCGGATCAAGGCGCGAGTTCTCGAACGGCCGCACGTGGTACGAATGCGTTTCACCGCGATATAGGCGGCCGTTGGGATCGATCTCGATCAGCACCGCGGCGATTTGCAGCAGCGCGTCGGTGCCGGGCTGGAAGCCTCCAGTCTCAACATCAACGACCACGGGCAGAAAGCCGCGGAAGCGCCTCGCCATCAATGGCACCGTCGTCAATGGCACCATGGCCGCCGGCGCCGCAGTTTCGGGCGGCGCAGCGTCGGGCGACGGAGCGTCGGGCGGGGCCTCGCTCATGGGGCACTCTTCAGGCGCCAGCCGATGCTCTCGCCGGCGCGCAGCGGCACCAGCTCCGCGTCGCCGAAGGCATAGCTCGCGGGCACGGTCCAGGGCTCCTTGATCAGGGTGATCGACTCCTGATTGCGCCCCAGGCGGTAGAAATCGGCGCCGAATTCGGCGGCGAAGCCCTGCAGCCGCGGCAGGATGCCCTCGGTTTCGAAAATCTCTGCATACAGCTCGATCGCGGCGTGCGCGGAGAAAATACCGGCGCAGCCGCAGGCGCTCTCCTTCGCATGGCGCGCATGCGGGGCGCTGTCAGTGCCGAGGAAAAAGCGTGGATCGCCATCGGCGAGCGCCTCGAGCAGGCTCAAGCGATCGGGTTCGGTCTTGAGCAATGGCAGGCAGTAATAGTGCGGGCGGATGCCGCCGACAAACAGCGCATTGCGATTGAGCAGCAGATGCTGCGGTGTGACGGTCGCCGCCACGCCGGCGCGGGCGCTGCGCACGAACTGCACGGCCTCGCGCGTTGTGACGTGCTCGAACACGACCCGCAGCCGCGGCCAGCGCTCGCACAGCGGCGCGAGCACGCGCTCGATGAAGCGGGCTTCGCGGTCGAACACATCGACGCCGGGGTCGGTGACCTCGCCGTGTACCTGCAGCGGTAAATCCAGCGCGCTCATGGCCTCCAGAGCAGGCTCCAGCCGTGCGAGATCGGTGACCCCGGAGTCGGAGTGCGTGGTCGCGCCCGCGGGGTAGAGCTTGCAGCCGAAGATCGCGCCGGACTCGCTGGCGCGCTCGATTTCCGCGGCACTAGTCCGATCGGTCAGATATAGAGTCATCAGTGGCGCAAAATTCGCGCCCGGGGCGAGTGCAGCGCGAATGCGATCACGGTAGGCCAATACCAGCGCCGTGGTGGTCAGCGGTGGCACGAGATTGGGCATGACGATGGCGCGCGCAAAGCGCGCCGCCGTGAAATTCAGCACCGCAGCGAGCGCTGCGCCATCGCGCAGATGCAGGTGAGCATCGTCGGGCCGGCGCAGTGTGAGCTCGCCGCTCATCTCGCGTGCAGCTTCTGCGACAGCAGCAGCTCGCGCATGAGCCGACCCGCAAAACTCAGACGCTCGAAGCTGCTCGCTTTGGGTTTGATGTAGCCGAGCAGAGCCTGGGTCTGGCGCGAATTACCGAGTGTCGTGGCGTGCCGGGTGCAATCGGGTGGCGTCGCTGCGGATGGCGCCCGTGGCCGCCGCTTGTGCTTGACCATGCTATGAAGCAACACGGACGTTGCGACCCACCGGTGAATTGCGTAACGAAGTGGAGCAAGAACGCCTGTGAAGAGGGATAATCCGCTCATGCCACTCTCGTTCACGCGCACTCTTCGTTTGAAGGTTCATTTGGAAGCCTATGCGTGGCTTAATGCCGCCGCGGTTGAAGTAAACCGGGTTTTCAACTATTGCAATGGGACGAGCCACGCCGCCGCCACGCGCACCGATACGAATCGCAAGTGGCTGTCTGGCTTTGACCTATGCTACCTGACCGCCGGTGCCACGGAGTTCTTTGACAAGATCGGTGCCGAGACGATTCAGTCGATCTGCACACACTACGCGCGGCGGCATGAGCACCGGTTGAAATCTTGGATCATGTCAGCCGCTCACAGCGGGGAGCAATGCGACGCATCCTAACACAGCGTCGCCGGAGGGCCTGTGCGGCGCAGGCGGCCGAAATCGGAAAGCACTAGAATCGCGACATGAATGACGTGACCACCCCCGCGGATCTGGATCCCGTTGAAACACGCGAATGGCTGGCGTCGATCGAATCGGTGCTGCGCACCGAAGGACCGCAGCGCGCCCACTACCTGCTCGAGCGGCTGATCGACCACACGCGCCGTTCTGGGGCCTATCTGCCGTTCCGGCCCAATACTGCCTATGTCAATACGATTGCGGTGACGGCGCAGCCCGAATATCCGGGCGACCGGGCGCTCGAGCGACGCATCGAAGCGTACATACGCTGGAACGCCATGGCGATGGTGGTGCAGGCGAACCGCAAATCGAGCGAGTACGGCGGGCATATCTCGAGCTACGCCTCCTCAGCGACGCTGTACGAAGTCGGCTTCAACCATTTCTGGCGCGCCCCGGGTCCCGCGCATCCGGGGGATTTGGTTTACATGCAGGGGCACTCCTCACCGGGCATCTACGGGCGCGCCTATCTCGAGGGGCGCCTGAGCGAGGAGCAGTTGAGCCGCTTTCGCCAGGAAGTCGGCGGCAACGGACTCTCGTCCTATCCGCATCCGTGGCTGATGCCGGACTTCTGGCAATTCCCGACGGTGTCGATGGGTCTGGGACCGATGATGGCGATCTACCAGGCCCGCTTCATCCGCTATCTGGAGAATCGCGGCCTGGTGGCGCCATCGGACCGCAAGGTCTGGGCCTTCTGTGGCGATGGCGAGATGGATGAACCTGAATCGATGGGTGCGCTCACCATGCCGGTGCGCGAGAAGCTCGACAATCTGATCTTCGTCGTCAACTGCAATCTGCAGCGCCTCGACGGTCCGGTGCGCGGCAACGGCAAGATCATCCAGGAGCTCGAGGCGGCGTTTCTCGGCGCCGGCTGGAACGTGATCAAGGTGATCTGGGGCTCGCGCTGGGACCCACTGCTGGCGCGCGACACCGGCGGCAACCTGCAGCGTGTCATGGAAGAATGCGTCGACGGGGAGTATCAAAACTTCAAGGCCAAGGGCGGCGCCTACACACGCGAACACTTTTTCGGCAAGGACCCGGTGTTGAAAGAGATGGTGGCCAACATGTCCGATGAGGACATCTGGTACCTCAATCGCGGCGGTCACGATGCACGCAAGGTATACGCGGCCTATCACGCCGCCGTGCGCTCGCAGGGCCAGCCGACCGTGATCCTGGCCAAGACCGTCAAGGGTTTCGGTCTGGGCAAAAGCGCCGAGGGCCAGATGGTGGCGCACCAGCATAAGAAGCTCGACGACAATGCACTCAAGGAGCTGCGCGATCGCTTCAATATCCCGGTGTCGGACGCGGACATAGCCGGGCTGCCGTTTCGCAAACCTGCGCAGGACAGCCAGGAGATCCGCTATCTGCAGTCGCGGCGCAAGGCCCTCGGCGGCTATCTGCCCGTGCGCAAGCCGTTCGCGCCGGCATTGGTGGTGCCCCCGCTCGAGGCATTCCGCTCGCTGCTGGACGGTACCGGCGAGCGCGAAATCTCGACCACGATGGCCTTCGTGCGCATTCTGACGGTACTGCTCAAGGACAAAAGTATCGGCAAGCACATCGTGCCGATCGTGCCCGATGAAGCCCGCACCTTCGGCATGGAGGGGCTGTTCCGCCAGATCGGCATCTACTCCGCGGTCGGGCAGCTCTATACACCGGTCGATGCCGAAACGCTGATGTCCTATCGCGAGGACAAGAAGGGGCAGATGCTCGAGGAAGGCATCAATGAGGCCGGCTCGACCTGCTCGTGGATCGCGGCGGCGACTTCCTACGCCAACCACGGCATCAGCATGGTGCCGTTCTATATCTACTACTCGATGTTCGGCTTTCAGCGCGTCGGCGACTTCATCTGGGCCGCCGGCGACATGCGCGCGCGCGGCTTCCTGCTCGGTGCGACCGCCGGGCGCACGACGCTGGCCGGCGAGGGACTGCAGCATCAGGACGGGCACAGTCAACTGGTCGCGACTACGGTGCCCAACTGCCGTGCCTACGACCCGGCCTTCGCCTATGAGCTCGCCGTGATCATCCAGGACGGCCTCAAGCGCATGTACTTCGATAACGAGAGCGTGTTTTATTATATCTCGGTCATGAACGAAAACTATGCGCAGCCGGCGCTTCCGCCGGATGCTGCGGCCGGAATCGTCAAAGGCGGATATCTGCTGCGCAGCGGCAGCGAGGGCAAGGTGCGTGCCACGCTGCTCGGCAGCGGCACGATCCTGCGCGAGTGTGTGGCGGCGGCCGAGCTGCTTGAGAAAGAGTTCGGGCTGCCGGCAGACGTGCTCTCGATTACGAGCTTCAGTGAGCTGCGCCGTGAGGCGCTCGAGTGCCAGCGTTGGAACCTGCTGCATCCGGGTGAGGATCCGCGCGTGCCGTACGTGCACACATTGCTGGCCCAATGCGAGGGACCGATCGTCGCGGCCACCGACTACGTGCGCAATGTGCCGGATCAGATCCGGCCATGGCTGACGCAGCACTACATCTGCCTCGGCACCGACGGTTTCGGGCGTAGTGACGCACGCGCCGAACTGCGCCGCCATTTCGAAGTCGATCGCAATTTCATCACCTTGGCTGCGCTCAAGGCCTTGGCCGACAGCGATTGCATCGAGCGCCAGACCGTGATCGCGGCTGTGCAGAAACTGGGCATCGATCCGAACAAGGCCGATCCGCTCAACGCCTGAGATTCAAGGAACAGCCTTGGCTTCAAAAGAGATAAGGGTGCCCGATCTGGGCGATTTCAAGGACGTGGCCGTCATCGAGGTGCTGGTCCAGCCCGGGGAGTCGGTGCAGGTCGACACGCCGCTGCTGACGCTCGAGAGCGAGAAGGCCGAGATGGACGTTCCGTCCCCGGACGCCGGCGTGATCGAGACGCTGCATGTGAGCAAGGGCTCGCGCGTTTCCGCCGGCAGCCTGATCGCAACGCTCAAAATCGCCGCCGAGGCCACGCCCGCTACGGCTGCTACGCCTGCGACGGCTGCTACGCCTGCGACGGCTGCTACGCCTGCGA
>DAIMZW010000050.1:6647-11702 GCA_036733765.1 Steroidobacteraceae bacterium | reverse complement strand
ACGCACAGATACGCCGCGGCCACGAACGGTGACTGGGCGATGCCGATCTGCTCGCTGTGCATGAGGCCGAAAAAGGTCAGGGCTGCGCCGGCGATGGCGAAGCCGGCGGCCTTGAAAAATTCGCGCTCGATCATGAACACGGCAATCGCGGCCAGCACCAGGCCGCCGAGCGTCGCGCCGCTGCCGAGTGTCGCAAGCCCAGAGTACAACACGCCCTGATCGCCGAGCTTGTCCAGCCCAACAGCGCTCGCCGAGGTTCCGGCCGCACCGAGCGCACCGTCAATTTGATTCTTGGTCCACGCGGCGATATTGGGCAGCAGCGCCAGGATGATCGCCGGCGCATGGCGGCGCGGGGTCTCCTGAAAGGCCTGCGAGCCGATCAACATGCCGATGTACACCAGGATGGGCAGGATCGCGACCACCGGGATCAGCGCCATCATGAGCGCGATCACGCCAAACCAGGCCAGCACGATCACGCTGATGCCGGTCGCGGCGGAGTAGCCGATGCGTCCGCCCATGGCCTTCCATCCCGGGTGGCCGATGTACACCGCGTTGATGAATGGATTGCCCATCATGCAACCGATCAGGCTCACCACGCCGTCGGCGCTGAGCACGCGCGTGGTCGGATAACTGTCGCCGGCTGCCGCGGCGCTCTCGCGCGCAGGGTGACGGTGCTGCACGAAGGCGGCGTTCTGGCCGAAGGCAGTATCGATGAGGTGCAGGCGAATCCCAAGGTGATCGAGGTCTACCTCGGGGTGTAGCATGCTCGAGATCAAAGGCCTCAATCAGTTTTATGGCGGCAGTCATACGCTCTGGGACATCGACATGAGCGTACCGCAGGGCTCCTGCACCTGCCTCATGGGCCGCAACGGGATGGGGAAGACTACGCTGCTCAAGTGCATCATGGGGCTGCTGCCGTCCAGCTCGGGTTCGATCCGGTACGAGGGTCAGGACCTGCGCGCTCTGCCGGCCGAGGAGCGCGCGCATCGCCGCATCGGCTACGTGCCGCAGGGGCGCGAGATCTTCTCGCAGCTCACGGTCGAGGAGAATCTGCGCATCGGTTTGGCGGTACGCCGGCCGAAACTGCGTGCGGTGCCCGAGCATCTCTACCAGATGTTCCCGGTGCTCAAGCAGATGCTGCGCCGGCGCGGTGGGGACCTTTCGGGTGGCCAGCAGCAACAACTGGCGATCGCGCGCGCGCTGGTGCTGGACCCGAAGCTGCTGATCCTGGATGAGCCGACCGAGGGCATCCAGCCCAATATCGTGCACGAGATCGGCGAGGTCATTCAGCGCCTGAACCGCGAGATCAACCTGACCGTGCTGCTGGTGGAGCAGAAACTGCCGTTTGCACGCCGGGTCGCGAGCGAGCTGCGCGTGCTCGATAAAGGCCGGCTGGTCGTCTCCGGTACGATCGCCGCCTTGACGGATGAGCTGGTGCACGCGCATTTGACGGTATGAGCAGCGCTTTGCCCCTCGCGCGCGGCTGGCAGGCGCGACTGGCGCTCAGGTTCGAGGCCTCCCCGGTGCGCACGCAGCTCACGCGGCGCGAACACGTGGGTCCGCTGCTGGTGCAACGCGCGTTCTATCCCGAACAGGCTGTGGCGGGAGCGGGCGAGCCCTGCCATGTGTATGTCATCCATCCCCCAGGCGGCGTCGCCAGCGGCGATGAACTGCAGCTCGAGGTCGAGGTCTGCCCCGGTGCCCACGCGCTGCTCACGACCCCCGCCGCCGGCAAGTTCTATCGCCGCGGGCCGGCCGGCCTCGCCCGCGTGAGCCAGACGCTGCGGGTCGATGGCGGGGTGCTCGAGTGGCTGCCGCAGGAGAATATTTTTTTCCCGGACGCCGCCGTGGAATTGCGCAGCATCGTGCGGCTGTCCGGCGCGGCGCGATTCATCGGCTGGGAGATCGGCTGCTTAGGGTTGCCCGCGAGCGCGCGCGGCCTGGATGATGGCGCGCTGCAATGGCACTTCGAGCTCTGGCAGCAAGCAAGACCGCTGCTGCTCGAGCGCCTCAGCGTGAGCCGCGAGAGCCTGGGCGCTCGCTGGGGACTGGCCGGGCATGTGGCGCTGGGCACCGCGCTGCTGTTTCCCGCCGGGTTGCCGGAGCTGGCACTCGCGCGCGCCAGCGCTGGGGCCAATTGTGCTGAGCTCATGGTTGCCTGTACGCTCGTGGACGGCGTGCTGGTATGCCGGGCCACCGCGCGGCGCACCGATCAACTCAAGCAGGCCTTCGTGCGGTGGTGGCGCGCCTTACGACCGGCCGTGCTGGCTCGCGAGGCCGTGACACCGAGAATCTGGTCGACCTAACCATGGAATTATCGCCGCGAGAGAAAGACAAGTTGCTGCTGTTCACGGCAGCGCTGCTGGCTGAGCGTCGCAAGGCGCGCGGACTGCAGCTCAACTACCCCGAAGCGGTGGCCTACATTTCCGCCGCCATACTCGAGGGCGCGCGCGATGGGCGCACGGTTGCGCAGCTCATGAGCTACGGGGCAACCTTGCTCACGCGCGCGGACGTCATGGACGGGATCGCGGAGATGATCGCCGAGGTGCAGGTCGAGGCGACCTTCCCCGACGGTACCAAGCTCGTGACCGTGCATCATCCGATCACTTGAGGACATCATGATTCCGGGCGAGATCATCACGCTTGAGGGCACGCTGAGCTTGAACGCCGGGCGCGAGACGCGCCGCATCACGGTCGCCAACACCGGCGATCGGCCGATCCAGGTCGGCTCGCACTACCACTTCTACGAGACCAATCGCGCGCTCGAGTTCGCACGTGAAAGCGCGCGCGGCTTTCGCCTGAACATCGCCGCCGGCACGGCCATACGCTTCGAGCCGGGGCAGCTGCGCGAGGTCGAACTCGTGGCGCTCAGCGGTGATCGCATCGTCTATGGGTTTCAGGGCCGCATCATGGGCGCATTGTCATGACGCACATCGACCGTCGCGCCTACGCCGAGATGTTCGGGCCCACCGCCGGCGACCGTGTGCGCCTGGGCGACACCGAGCTCATGATCGAGATCGAGCACGATCATGCGATCTATGGCGAGGAGGTCAAGTTCGGCGGCGGCAAAGTCATTCGCGACGGTATGGGGCAGGGTCAGCGCGGTGCGGCCGAGGTCGTCGACACGGTCATCACCAACATCGTCATTCTCGATCATTGGGGCATCGTCAAGGCCGATGTCGGCCTCAAGGACGGCCGCATCGCCGCCCTCGGCAAGGCCGGCAATCCGGATATCCAACCGGCCGTGAACATCGTGATCGGCGCCGGCACCGAGGTCATCGCGGGCGAGGGCCTGATCATGACCGCGGGGGCGATCGATGCCCATATTCATCTGATCTGTCCGCAACAGGTCGAGGACGCGCTCATGAGCGGGGTCACGACCATGATCGGCGGCGGTACCGGACCGGCGGCCGGTACGTGCGCCACCACCTGCACGCCGGGACCCTGGTATATCGCACGCATGCTGCAGGCGATCGAGGAGCTGCCGATGAACTTCGGTCTGCTCGGCAAGGGCAATGCGAGCCTGCCCGAACCGCTCGAGGAGCAGATTCGCGCGGGTGTCATGGGCCTGAAACTGCACGAGGATTGGGGCACGACGCCGGCCGCGATCGACAATTGCCTGAGCGTCGCCGAGCGCTTCGATGTGCAGGTGGCGATCCACACCGACACGCTCAACGAGAGCGGCTTTGTCGAAGACACGATCGCGGCCTTCAAGGGTCGTGCGATCCACACCTATCACACCGAAGGTGCGGGCGGCGGCCATGCCCCCGACATCATCAAGGCCTGCGGTGTCGCGCACGTACTGCCCTCGTCCACCAATCCGACCCGACCCTACACGCTCAACACGATCGACGAACACCTGGACATGCTGATGGTCTGTCACCATCTGGATCCCGGTATTCCCGAGGACGTTGCGTTTGCTGAATCGCGTATCCGTCGCGAGACCATCGCCGCCGAGGACATCCTGCACGACCTGGGCGCGTTTTCGATGATCTCGTCGGATTCACAGGCCATGGGCCGCGTCGGCGAGGTCATCACGCGCAGCTGGCAGACTGCGCACAAGATGAAGCTGCAGCGCGGCGCGCTGCCGCAAGACAGCGCGCGCAACGATAATTTTCGCGCGCGCCGCTATGTGGCCAAGTACACGATCAACCCGGCCATCACGCATGGCATCGCGCACGAGGTCGGCTCGATCGAAGTCGGCAAGCTGGCCGACCTGGTGCTGTGGCGGCCCGCCTTCTTCGGCGCCAAGCCGGCGCTGATCATCAAGGGCGGCATGATCGTCGCGGCGCCGATGGGCGATCCCAACGCCTCGATACCGACGCCGCAACCGGTGCATTACCGCCGCATGTTCGGCGCACTCGGCGGCGCGCGTTCGGCGACGTCGGTGAGTTTTGTCAGCCAGGCGGCGCTCGCGGGCGGCCTTGGCGAGCGGCTCGGGCTGCGCAAGCGGCTGGTGGCGGTCTCGGGCACACGCCACCTGCGCAAGCGCGATCTGATCCTGAATGACTATCTGCCGCAGATCGAAGTCGATCCACAGACCTATGAAGTGCGGGCCGATGGCCAGCTGCTGACCTGCGAGCCTGCGAGCGTGCTGCCGCTCGCGCAGCGCTATTTTCTGTTCTGAGCCCACGCCGCGTCCATGCTGCGGATCTCGCAACGACTGGCCGAGCCTCGCAGTGCCGGGTCTCACAGCGCCGAGATGCGCCTGGTGCTGCCCTTCGAGCTGCGCAGCCGCAGCCGCTTTCGCGCTCGACTGGTCGGCGGCGAGGAGGTCGGTGTGGTGCTCGCGCGCGGCCAGATTCTGCGTGGCGGGGATCTGCTGCTGACCGATGACGGTCGCGTGGTCGAGGTGGGCGCGGCGCCGGAATGGGTCAGCACGCTGCACGCCCAGGACGCGCGATTGCTCGCGCGCGTGGCCTATCACCTGGGCAATCGCCACGTCGCGCTGCAGATCGGTGAGGGCTGGCTGCGCTACAGCCACGATCATGTGCTCGATGAGATGGCCCGCGGCTTAGGTGCGCAGCTCAGCGTCGAGCAGGCGCCGTTCGAGCC
>DAIMZW010000050.1:0-6547 GCA_036733765.1 Steroidobacteraceae bacterium | reverse complement strand
GGCGAGCACGGCCATTAATCCGCACGCGCTATTGCGCCTGTGTCATCTGGTGAGCCCGGCATTGCCGGTCGGTGCCTATGCCTATTCGCAGGGCCTGGAGTATGCGGTGCAGGCCGGATGGGTGGTCGATGAGGCGAGCACACTCGAGTGGCTGCAAGGCTTGTCACGCCATGGCCTCGGCACGCTGGATCTGCCGATACTGCTGCGATTGCACGCGGCCTGGAGTGCGAACGATGCCGCGGCGCTGCAGGACTGGAACGCGCAGCTGATCGCCTCACGCGAGTGCGCGGAGCTGCGCGCCGAGGAGCGGCACTTGGGGCAGGCCCTGGCGCGCGTGCTCATCGAGCTCGAGCTGCACGAAGCGCGCTCGTGGCGCGAGCCGGCGCCGGCGTTTGCGACCATGTTCGCTCTCGCGGCTGTACGCTGGCACATCGCGGCGGCTGAGACCCTGAGCGGCTATCTGTGGGCCTGGAGCGAAAACCAGGTGTTGGCCGCGCTCAAGCTGGTGCCGCTCGGTCAATCCGCCGGACAGCGCCTGCTGCACCGGCTGACCGATTCGATGCCGGGCATCGTCGAGCACGCCCTGACGCTGCGCGATGAGGCCATCGGTGTCGGCGTGATCTCGCAGGCGCTCGCGAGCGCCCTGCACGAATCGCAGTACTCGCGGCTGTTTCGCTCGTAGCAGAGCCCAATCTGGTACCTTTGACCCGCATATCCAGGGGACAGAGTGATGTACGCCAGGCCCACCGCGCCGCTTTCAATCGGCGGCGTGGTCGACGACGCGATCAAACTCTATCGCGCGTCCTTTCGTCGCTGCGTTCCGGTTGCCCTGCTCGGCTCCCTGGTCATGGCGGCGTTCGGAATATTTGTCATCGAGTACGCGCGCCACGCTGGATTGCCGTTGACCGGACTAGAGTCGCTCCAGATCTATGCCGAGCCACCGGTCATGGCGACCGCTCTACTGCAGAGCGTGTTATCGCTGGCATTATCTGGCGCCGTGATTGTGATCCTGAATGCGGTAGCCGCCGGCGATACGAAGCTGCGCTTCGGACAGGCGATCGGCATCGGATTCTCACGGCTCGCACGCTGCGTGATCGCCGCCGTGCTCGGATCCCTGCTGGTACTTGCGGGCTGTATTGCGCTCGTGGTACCCGGAATTTATTTGCTAGGCACGCTGTTCTTGTGGCCTGTGGCGTTGTACGTCGAGAACGCAGGCGCGATTGAGTCGCTACGTGTGAGCCACAAGTTGATTCGCGGACGTTGGTGGAGTTCGTCGACGATCCTGACGGCGCCGCTGCTGATCATGTTTGCCTTCCTGCTGGGCGCTGACTTGGTGGCGGAAATGTTCGCGTTGCTGTTGCGTTTGGATGCTGCGGCAACTCAGATACTGTTTGAGCTCGTCAATGTTTTAGCCAATATCTTCGTGCTGCCGATGCTGCCAGCGGCGCTGATCGCGCTCTATCAGGATCTGAAAATGCGCCGCGAGGGCGGCGAACTCGCGGCGCGGATTCGGGTAACTTGACGCGGCAATGTGCCGGAACGGGCCAAAAAAAACCCCGCCAGACGGGGTTTCAGTCTCTCAAGTCGACACAGGTCTGTCTCAGATGGACATCAATTGTGCAGACCTGAGGGTCCGGCCTTAGAAGGCCCATCCCGAAAGTGCGGGACCCGCGCGTCAGTTCGCGCTTCAGACCACTCGCGGCAGGCATCAAAAGTTGGCATGCCGCAGCCTGTGTCCATCCGGACAGCCCGAGTTTCTACAATCGAAAGCGCTAGAATCTCTGGTTGTTCGATTTTTGCCGCAATGTTTCGCATGGCGGCAACTGCAGGCGACTATATCGCCTCCTCGACGATAAAACTATAACGGATCAATGAATTGATGCGCAGCAGTCGCCATTCTGCGACGCTTTCCTCAGTTCGCGTGCGGTCTCATGTGGTGCCGATCACACGTCGCTGGGCTGTTACAGTGTGGTCACAATATGTTCAATAGAATCGATTCATGATGAGCGCACTGGCCAGTCGACGGCTTGTTACGGCGTGGATGTGCCTCGCCCCGTTGTGGGCCATGGCCGCCCCCCTGCGGGCGCAGAGCGTACGCGCGGAAAAGCGCGAGCTTGATTCCGCCGAGGCCCTGCTGCGAACGCGATTCGAGGCGCTGCCCGAGGGCAGCGAGGTCGTCATGCTGCGTGAGCCGCAACACCTGACAGTGCGCATTCCGGCACGGGCGCTATTCGACGCCGATAGCGCGCAGGTCAACACCGGCGCCGTCAAGCTCCTGCCCTGGTCGGCCGTGACTGAGCTGCTGCGCAAGCGCCATCGAATCGTGGCGCAGATCAACGTCTACACCGACAGCATCGGCGGACAGAGCGCCAACCAGAGCTTTTCGGAGCAACGCGCGCTCTCGCTCGTGGCAGCGCTGCATGCCGCGGCGATCCGCCCGCAACGTGTCACAGCCAGCGGCCTGGGGCCGAGCGCGGAGTTGGCGATCAATGACTCGCCCGAAGGGCGAGCGCAGAATCGCCGCGTCGAAGTGGTGTTTGGCCTGCCTGAGGCCCTTGTGGCTCGGTAGGCCGCTCGGGCGTGGCGCCGGCGTTCAGGCCGGCGCGGGCAGCAGTGAGCGCAGGCGATTCATCGCGCCGACCTCGATCTGGCGGATGCGTTCCGCCGATACGCCGTACTCGGCCGCGAGCTCATGCAGCGTGGCTTTGTCCTCGCTCATCCAGCGTCGCTGCACGATGGCTCGGCTGCGATCATCGAGCCGCTCCATGGCCGCCGAGAGATTCTGCGATGAGGACATGCTCCATTCCTCCGCCTCGACCTGTTCGGCCGGATCGGCACCGGCAGCCGGCAGATAGGACGCCGGGCCGTAGCTTTCTTCCTCGTCGGCGTCGGGCGCAACGTCAAACGACAGATCGCGCGCCGAGAGGCGCCGCTCCATCTCGGTGACCTCGGCCGGGCTCACGCCCAGATCCTTGGCGACCGCGCGGGTTTCGTCGGCACTGAGCCAACTCAGATTGGTCTTCAGGCGGCGCAGATTGAAGAACAGCTTGCGCTGAGCCTTGGTGGTGGCGACCTTGACCAGCCGCCAGTTGCGCAGTACGTATTCGTGTATCTCGGCGCGGATCCAATGCACGCCGAAGGACACCAGGCGCACGCCGACGTTGGGGTCGAAGCGCTTCACGGCTTTCATCAAGCCGATGTTGCCCTCCTGGACCAGATCGTTCATCGGCAGCCCATAGCCGGCATAGCCGCGCGCGATGTGCACCACGAAGCGCAGGTGCGAGAGCACGAGCTCGCGGGCGGCATCGAGATCATTATCCCGGCGGAATCGTTGTGCGAGCAGCTGTTCGTGCTCGCGGTCGAGCACGGGAATACGGCTTACCCGTTCCAGGTCGGCGTCAAAGCTGCCGATCGGGCCGGCTACAGCCAGCCCTGCATGTTGGGCGATCAGCGCAGTCCGAGCGTTCATCACTCCACAATCCTCCATCTGTACCGAAGCATGGTACCAAGATATGGATTTTAGCACTCTTCAGAAACGACTGCTAACCCCTTTGACCCCAGAATTAACCGTCCCAGATCAATGGCTTATTCAACCGCTGCCCGGTCCGCTGCGCGCGATTTCGCGCGCGCTGGCGATCGCAGCGCCGATCCAGCCGAGCGCCAGACCGGCGAGCGCCAATATGCCGAGCTCGCGTGCGCTGGGACCTGCGAGCTCGAAGCGCTGGCCGTAGGCGGCGGCCAGCCGTGCCGCGCTCGGAGCCAGGGCTAAGCGCGCGCAGGCGACGATACCCCAGGCAATCCCTCCCGCGATCAATCCGTACAGTACGCCGGTGTAAAGAAACGGCCGGCGCACAAACGCCCGGCTGCCGCCGACCAGCTGCGTGACTTCGATCTCGGCGCCGCGACTGCGGATCTCGAGCCGGATCGTGTTGCCGACCACCGCAATGACGCCCGCGCCCAGCAACGCGGCGGTGATCCACAGCGTGCGCAGCACAAGTTCGAGGATGGCATTGAAACGCAGCAGCCAATCCTGATCGAGCTGCACCGAGTCGACCTCGGGCCACGCCTGCACAGCGCGGCGCAAGGCCTCGAGCTGCGCCGGGGAGGAGCTTGAAGGCGCCGGACGGATCGCGAGCACGTTCGGGAGCGGATTGTCGGTCAGTGCATCGAGCGCGGCCCCGAAGCCCGATTGCGCGCGAAATTCCTCGAGCGCCTGGGCGGCGGTGATCAACGTGACGTTTGCCACGCCGGCGTGCCCGTTGAGGTTCTGAGCCAGCTGCTTTGCGGTCTGCTCCGTCACCTGTAGTTTCAGATACACCGACAGCCCGACCGCATCGGAGAAATCGCCGGTGGCGCCGCGCACGTTCCGCACCAGCACATCGAGCGCCAATGGCAGCGCGAGCGCCAATCCCATGACGGTTACGGTCAGCGTGGTGGCGAAGCCATGGCGTGCCAGATGGCCACCGGAGGAGAGCAGGGCATGGCCATGCCGCGCAGCCCAGTTCGAGATGCTCGCCATCAGAGCAGGCGACCGTCTTCGAGCACAATCTGGCGCCTGCCTGAGGCTTCCACCAGATGCTGATCATGGGTCGCGACCACGACCGTGACGCCGACCTCGTTGAAGCGCCGGAACAGCTCCATGACCTCGCTGGCCAGCGTGGCATCGAGGTTGCCGGTCGGCTCGTCGGCCACAAGCAATGGCGGCTTGCTCACGATCGCGCGCGCGATGCCCACGCGCTGCTGCTCGCCCACCGACAGCTCCAGCGGCGCGACCCGCTCCTTGCCGAGCAGTCCCACCTGGTCGAGCGCGGCGCGCACGCGCTTGTCGATTTCCTTGAACGAGGTGTCGGCGACGATCAACGGCAGCGCGACGTTATCGAATACCGGCCGATCCATGAGCAGTCGATGATCCTGTAGCACGATGCCGATGTTCCTGCGGAACAACGGCACGCGACGCAACGGCAGCTTGCCCGTGTTCTGGCCGTTCACCACCAGCAGCCCGCGCGTGGGCCGCTCGAGCAGCGCGATGAGCCTGAGCACGCTGCTCTTGCCGGCGCCCGAGCGGCCCGTCAGGAACACCATCTCGCCATCGGCGACCTCGAAGCTCAAGTCCGACAGTGCTTCCCGGCCGTTCGGGTAGCGCTTGCTGACGCGCTCGAAGCGAATCATGTGACCGCACCATCGATCAGTGCGCTGGCGAAGGCGCGAGCATTGAAGGGACCAAAATCCTCGACTTTCTCGCCGACGCCGATGAAGCGAATCGGCAGTTTGAGCGCGCGTGCGATCGCCACGACGATGCCGCCGCGCGCGCTGCCGTCGAGCTTGGTCAGCACCAGGCCGGTTACGCCGAGCGCGGCGTGAAACTGCGTGGCCTGCGCAAGCGCGTTCTGTCCCTGATTGGCATCGAGCACCAGCAGCACCTCGTGCGGGGCTTGCATGTCGAGCCGTTGCATGACGCGTTTGACTTTCTTGAGCTCGTCCATCAGGTGCGTCTGGCTGTGAAGACGTCCGGCGGTATCGGCGAGCACAACATCGATATGGCGCGCCTGCGCGGACTGCAATGCATCGAAGATCACCGCGCCGGGATCGGCGCCGGTCTGCTGCGCGCTGAAGGCCGCGCCGCTGCGCTCGGCCCACACGTGCAGTTGTTCGACCGCGGCGGCGCGAAAAGTATCCCCGGCTGCCAGCAGCACGCTCAAGCCCTGCGCGCGTAAGCGCCACGCGAGCTTGCCGATGCTGGTGGTCTTGCCCGAGCCGTTGACGCCGATGATGAGCACCACGAACGGCTTAGCTCCGCGCTCAATGTGCAATGGCCGCTCGCAGGGCTGGAGCAGCTCGCTCAGTCGATCGCGCAGCGCACCGAGCAGGGCCTCGACGTCAGCGAGTTCATGCAGCGCGACGCGCCGGTTGAGATCCCCAAGAATGTCGTTGGTGGCCTCGACGCCGACGTCGGCAGTCAGCAACCGCGCCTCAAGATCCTCCAGCACCGCGGCATCGATCTTGCGACCGCGCAGCAGGCTGCGCAGGTCGCGCGCGATCGAGGCACCGCCGCGGTTCAGGCGCGCCTTGAGGCGGCCCAGGAATCCCAGGGGTTCATCAGTGCGCTCATCGCTCGGTGGCATAGCCGGCGGATTGTCGCACGCTGCGGTAGGATTCGCGGCCTCATGAGACCAGAGCGCACGTTACGCATCATTGCCGGGCAGTGGCGCGGACGAAAATTTCGTTTTCCGCCACTCGACATACGGCCCACACCCGATCGCGTGCGTGAGACCTTATTCAACTGGCTGCAGCCGCGCATCGAAGGCGCCCGCTGCCTGGATCTGTTCGCCGGCTCCGGTGCCTTAGGGTTGGAGGCGCTCTCGCGCGGCGCGGCATCGGTGGTGTTCGTCGAGCAGCAGCGCGCTGCGGCCGCGGCGATCGAGCAGCTTCTCACCGCTTGGCAGGCCACGGGCGCTGCGGTGTTCTGTACCGAGGCACAGCGCTATTTGTCAGCGGCCGAGGCACGCGGCTTCGATCTTGTGTTCCTCGACCCACCCTACGGCTCGGG
>DAIMZW010000049.1:5292-11880 GCA_036733765.1 Steroidobacteraceae bacterium | reverse complement strand
TCTCCTTATTCATGGGCGGCGAAAGCACGCCGAGCCGGGCGGTGGTGCAAAGCGCAGGCGACGGCTATCGGCTCAAGGCGAGCATTCTAAAAAGGGAATTTGCGCTGGGCGGACGGTTCACAGACTTGGCGCTGCGGTACACGCAGGCGCTGATTACGCAGATGGCCCAGACTGCAGTCTGCAACCGGCATCACTCGTTAGACCAGCAGCTGTGCCGCTGGCTGCTGCTCTCCCTCGATCGCCTGTCTTCCAACGTCCTGACCATGACCCACGAACTCATCGCCAACATGCTCGGCGTGCGTCGTGAAGGTGTCACAGACGCCGCCGGCAAGTTGCAGAAGCTCGGGGTCGTCCGCTACAGTCGCGGGCAGATCACGGTACTGGACCGGCCTAAGCTGGAAGAACTGTGTTGTGAGTGTTATGCCGTGGTCAAGAAGGAAACCGACCGCTTGCTGCCGTATAAACTCGTGCGCTGACCGCGCTTCAGGCGCGGGCTGAGGGTTACCGCGACCGCCTGTTTGTTCGCCTTAACATTGAACAAGCTCTACCTGAATACCCGGTTGATCGCATCACGATGACACCGGATTCAACGCGCGGCATGGCGCCATTCCCCGCCACCGCTTTCGGCGTAATCGTGGCGGTCGGCGTCTGCCACCTGCTCAACGACATGATGCAATCGCTGCTGCCGGCGATCTATCCGGATATCAAAACGAATTTCGGCCTGAACTTTGGCGAGATCGGCATCGTGACCCTGGTCTATCAGCTGACGGCCTCGATTCTGCAGCCGCTGGTCGGGCTGTACGCGGACCGGCGGCCGACGCCGCTGGCGCTACCTGGGGGCACGCTGTTCACGCTGGTGGGGCTGCTGGTGATCTCGATCGCGCACCACTATGGAATTCTGCTCCTCGGTGCCGGGCTGATCGGGGTCGGCTCGTCCGTGTTCCACCCGGAATCCTCGCGCGTCGCGCGCATGGCCTCGGGCGGCCGGCACGGGCTCGCGCAATCGATATTCCAGGTGGGCGGTAACATCGGCCAGGCGGTCGGTCCGGTTGCCGCGGCGCTCGTGGTTGTGCGCTGGGGCCAATCCAGCATCGCCTTCTTCGCGCTGCTGTCGCTGGTGTCGTGCGCAATACTCTGGAACGTCGGGCTCTGGTACAAGCATCACGGCCTCGCGCGCTTGCGCAGCGGCGCGGCTCACAAGGCGCAGGGCCAGGCGCTGCCCCGGCGTGCGATGCTGACGGGCCTGGCCGTGCTGATGACCATGATCTTCTCGAAATATATTTATCTCGCGGCCATCACGAGCTACTACACGTTCTACTTGATCCAGCGTTTCGGCTTATCGGTACCCAACGCGCAGTTGCATCTGTTCGTGTTTCTGGCGGCCATCGCCGTCGGCACGATGGTCGGTGGCCCGTTCGGCGACCGCTTCGGACGCAAATTCGTGATTTGGTTTTCGATACTCGCGCCGTTGCCCTTTACGTTGTTGCTGCCTCACGTGAGCCTGTTCTGGACCGGACCCCTGACGGTCCTGATCGGCCTGATTCTGGCCTCGGCGTTTCCGGCGATCGTGGTCTATGGGCAGGAGCTGGTACCCGGCAAGGTGGGCATGATCTCCGGAATGTTCTTCGGCTTTGCCTTTGGTGTCGGCGGAGTCGGTGCGGCACTGCTCGGCGTACTGGCCGATGCGACCAGCATCGAATACGTCTACCAGGTCTGCGCTTACTTGCCGCTGATTGGGCTGCTCGCTTGGTTGTTGCCCGACATCGAGCGGCGGCCCGGCACGCTCTGACTGAGCACGCAGCCGAGCACGACGAGCGCGCAGGGAATGCGTCTTCACCAAGGGCGGCTCAATTGCGCCCAGGTGCGGGCATGATTGCAGTGTAGAGCGCGTGCCGCGGTGATCAATTTGTCATGATGCACATGTACTTTCGTCAACAGGTCATGGCCTGTTCGTTCGTTGCCGCAGACTGCCGGAACCCACACTCTAGTACCCAGTTACCGAGGATCCTCATGCTATTTGAACCCTTGCTGAGCCGCCCGTTGCAGCTCAAGAACCGCCTCGTCATGTCACCCATGACGCGCAATCGCGCCGTCGATGCCAACACGCCCAACGCGTTGATGGCCGAGTACTACAGCCAGCGCGCCGGCGCGGGCCTGATCATCACCGAAGGTACTTCGCCTTCGCCCAACGGCTTGGGCTATCCGCGCATCCCAGGGATGTACAACGGCGCACAGGTGCGCGGCTGGAAAGGCGTCACGCAGGCCGTTCACGCGCGCGGCGGCAAGATTTTCCTGCAGCTCATGCACACCGGGCGCGTGACCCATATCGCCAACCTGCCCGCAGGCGCTGAAGTGCTGGGACCGACCACCGAGGTGTGCCCGGGAGAGATGTATACCGACGCATCAGGCTTGCAGCCCCACAGCCCGCCGCGGGCCATGACCGAGCGCGATATCGCTCGTGCCGTCGGGGAGTACACACAGTCGGCGCGGCTCGCGATCGACGCCGGATTCAACGGTATTGAGTTGCATGCCGCCAATGGCTATTTGATCGAGCAGTTTCTGAACGCGAACGTCAACCGCCGCTCCGATGGCTATGGCGGCAGCATTGCGGCTCGCAACCGATTTGCGCTCGAGGTCGCACGCGCGACGGCGGACGCCATTGGCGCCGATCGGGTCGGCATGCGGCTCTCGCCCTATGGCGTGTTCAACAGCACCGGTGCGTTTCCGGAACTCGAAGCGCAGTACCTCGCGTTGGCGAGCGAGCTCTCGCGCTTGGGTCTGCTTTACCTGCACGTGCTCGACCATTCCGCGATGGGCGCACCGCCCGTGCCGGCAGAGATCAAGCTCAAACTGCGCAGCGGCTTTTCGGGATTGTTCATTCTGGCCGGCGGTTTCGATGGCACGAGCGCCGAGCTTGCGCTGATCGAGCGGCGCGCCGACTTGATCGCGTTCGGCAGGCCATTCCTCGCCAACCCGGACTTGGTGGAGCGTTTGCGCTTGAACTCGAAGCTCAATGCGCCCGACATGGCCACCTTCTACGTGCCCGGGCCCAAGGGGTACACCGACTATGCGACGCTTACCGCTTAGGTCATAATTTGGCTGCGCGCAAAGTGACATTCACTCGCAAGCCCGGCTCGTGGTCGGAAAGCGCAAGCTCGGATTCATGCAGCCGTGCGATAGCCTCGACCAGACTGAGTCCGAGGCCATTGCCCGGTGTACTGCGGCTCGCCTCGAGCCGAAAGAAACGCTGCAGCACTTTGTGGCGAAATTCCGGTGCAATGCCGGGTCCGTTGTCGGCGATGCTCACCTCGATCATCGCACCACGGCGCCGCGCGCTCAGTTCAACTCGCGCATGCGGTGGCGAGTGGCGCACCGCATTTTCGAGCAGATTAGCGAACATCTGCGTGAGCAGTTCGCGATCGCCCTTGACGCGCAGCGCTGTGTCAATTTGCACCACGAGCGCCTGGCATTTCTCCTCGAGCGACGGTTGATAAATCTCCGTCACGGTCCGCAGCAGCTCGCCGAGATCCAATTCGGTGAAGCCGGCTACGCGCGCGCCGCTCTCGATCTGTGCGATGCGCAGCAGTGCACCAAACGTCTCCAGAATCGTGTCGATGTCGTGCAATGCATCCTCCAGCACCGCGCCGGAGGTCGTCGCGACCCCACCGCGCCGCTGCGCCAGTTCCAAGCGCTGGCGCAAGCGTGTCAGCGGCGTGCGAAGATCATGCGCGATGTCGTTGGATACCTGACGCAGGCCTTCCATCAGCGTCTGGATGCGGTCCAGCATGGCATTAAGACTCGCGGCGAGATGGTCAAATTCATCGCCGCTGCCGCGGCCCGGGATGCGTCGCTGCAGGTCGCCACCGACAATGTCACGGCTGGTCTGACTCACGGCCTCGATGCGACGCAGAACGGAAAAGCTCATCGCCGCGCCGCCGGCCAGGGCCAGCAGCATCGCGAGCGCAAGGCCCCAGAGAAAAGCCCGCACCACGGTCTGCTCCATCTCATGCAGCTGAACCGTGCTTAAGCCCACGAACAGGTAGGCGCCATCGCCGACGGTCAAACCCCGGCCGCGAATGCCGCTGTAAGGCATTTGCGGATGTCGAGCGCTACCCGGCCATTGCCGCACACCGGGCACAGAGCGCGTCGCAGGCAGGTTACCGGCCAGCACCGCACCGGACGTGTCTTGCAACAGATAAAAGTAGTCGGGGGAGCGGCTATTCAACTCGCGCACCACTTCACGCAGCCGCGGTAGTCCGCCGTCCTGCGCGTCGGCCCGGATCTCGGCCAATTCGCCATCGACGCTGGCATCGATCTGCCGCTCCATGGAATTGGCGGTGGACCAGTACACCACACCGAACAGCAGCAGGTAGCTCAGGCCGGTCAGACCGGCGTAGAGCAACGTCAACCGGAAGCTCGAGGTCCGAAGGACTCTAGGGACTCGCACAAAGGCAATAGCCGGCGCCACGCACCGTGTGGATCAGGGTGGCAGCCTGTCCGCGGTCGATCTTGCCGCGCAGTCGGCTGATATGAGTCTCCACGACGTTGGTGTGCGGATCGAAATGCAGATCCCAGACGAGCTCGAGCAGCATGGTGCGCGTCACGATCTGTTCGGCGTGCCGCATCAGGCATTCCAGTAGACGATACTCGCGCGGTTGCAGCTCGAGCGTCTGCCCACCGCGCCGGACACTGCGCGAGAGCAGATCCATCTCGAGGTCCGCGACTTTCAGGCGCGTGTCCGGCGGCGCGCGGCGTGGGCGGCGGCCGAGCGCCGCCACGCGTGCCGCGAGCTCGGAAAAGGCGAACGGCTTGACCAGGTAATCGTCGGCGCCGGCGTTGAGACCGGCGACACGCTCATCCAGGCCGCCGAGTGTGGTCAGGAACAGCACCGGCGATTCGATGCCGCCGCCGCGCAGCGTGCGCACCAGCCCGAGGCCGTCCAGTCCCGGCAGCATCCGATCGACGATCAACAGGTCCCAGTCCTCGCCGGCGGCGCGGAACAGGCCATCGCGGCCGTCGGAGGCGATCGCGACGTTATGCCCGGCCTCGTTGAGGCCCTGCAACACGTAGTGGGCAGTTTCCGCATCGTCCTCGACCAGCAGGATCCGCACGACACCTCCTCGTCTCGGCGTCCATTAAACCGCATCGCGGCCGCGGATTAGATTGCGATTTCGTAATCTCGCGTCCAGCCCGCCGCAAGCCTGCGCCAGCTAGGCTGCCCAGGTCATGCGTACTGCTATGACCCTCGATAGACCTAAGCCAGGGGCGGCTCTGGCGCTGGCGGCCCTGCTGGTCCTGGCCGGCTGCGCGAGCTATCGGCCATTACCCTTGGCGCTGGATGCGAGACCTAAGGATAGCGCCGCGGCGTTGCTTTATGCGAACCCACTGCCCCCTGCCTTAAGTGTCGAGGACGTCGCGTTGCTGGCGGTGCAGAACAATCCGGGGCTGATTGCCGCCCGCACCCAACATGGTCTGGCGCAGGCGCAATTGCTGGAGGCCGGCCTGCTGCCCAATCCCGCCCTCAGCGCGAGCTACGGCTTTCTGCTCAGTGGCCCGGGCACGACCGACCCGATCACGGTCGCGTTGAGCCAGGACCTGCGCTCGCTGGTCACGCTCTCGTCCAAGCGCCGCGCCGCACGGCAGTCGGCGCGCGCGATCGATGCCAGCCTGCTGTGGGAGGAATGGCAGATTATCGCCAAGGCGCGGTTGCAGGCCGTGGACCTGATCGAGGGCGAGCAGCAGCGCCAGGCGCTGCAACAGAGCGTGACGCTATTGCTCGATCGCGCGGCGCGCAGCCGCGAGGCGCTCGCGCGGGGCGACAGCACGCTTCCCGCGCTGCTACCGGAGCTCAGCGCCGCCGCCGATGCGCGCAAGCAGCTCGATGAGCTGGAGCGCCAGCAGGAATCCAGACGTCGTGAACTCAATCAGCTGCTCGGCCTTAGCTCCGAGGCGCCACTGCCGCTCGAGCAGCACATCGTGCTCTCACCGATCGATGCCGATGCGGTCACGCAGTCGCTGCGCGATCTTGCCCGTCGCCGCCCGGATCTGCTGGCACTGCAGCTCGGCTATCGCTCGCAGGAGGAGCGCGTGCGTGGTGCCATCCTGGCCCAATTCCCATTGTTCTCACTCGGCGTCGGTGGCGAGCGGGATAACACCGATGTTCGCAGCGTCGGCCCGCAGATCACGCTCGAGCTGCCGGTATTCGACCGCAACCAGGGCAACATCGCGATCGAACGGGCCACGCGGCAGCAGCTGCACGATGAATTCACCGCCCGGCTGCTCGCCGCGCGCAGTGAAGTGCTTTCGCTGCTGGCCGACAACGCTCTGTTGCAGCAGCAGCTCGCCGGCAAGCGCGCACAGCTCGCGGAGCTCTCGCAGGCCGCGCAGCGCGCCGACAACGCTTTTCGGGCCGGGGATCTCGATGAGCGCACCACTATCGACATGTTATCCAGCCGTAGTGCCAAAACACAGGAAGTGCTTGCGATGGAACAAAGTCTGCTCGAGCAGCAGGTGGCGATCGCTACGTTGATCGGCGCCGGCATGCCGCCGGCGTCACTCAATGGCGCGCCGGTGCAGCCATGATCAGGG
>DAIMZW010000049.1:0-5192 GCA_036733765.1 Steroidobacteraceae bacterium | reverse complement strand
GGTGCAGCCATGATCAGGGTACAAGCATGGCACGGCAGCGGCGTGCTGGCGTGTCTGGTAGCGTGCGGTGTCGCCTGCGCAGCTACCGAGGCCGATGAGGCCGGCAGTGTGCTGGTGCAGACGCAGATGCCGCAGCGGGGCTCGATGTCCGACACTGTGGTGGCTTACGGCATCGCGACGCCCGCGATCAACGGTAGCATGACATTGAGTGTGCAGGCCGAGGGGCGCGTCATGCGTATTGACGTCACGGCCGGCGAGTCCGTGCGCGCCGGTCAATCGCTGCTGGAATTTCACCTGGCCGCGGCTGCGAGCAGTAGCTATCAGCAGGCGGTGTCTGCGCTCGAGCTGGCGAAGGAGGAGCAAACCCGCACCGCGCGGCTGCTCGATCAGCAACTCGCGACCCGCGATCAGCTCGCGCAGGCCGGCAAAGCCGCATCGGATGCGCAGGCGGCGCTGACGGCGCTCGAAGCCGAGCATGGCGGTACCGCACAGCAGATTATCAGCGCACCGTTCAACGGCGTCGTGAGTGCATTGCCCGTCAGGCAGGGCGAGCGCGTGGCGGCCGGCGCGCCGCTCGTGACGCTCACGCGCCGCGATGGCCTCGTGATCACGGTGGGGGTCGAGCCTATGCTGCGGCGGGGCGTGCGCGAGGGCGAGACGGTTGATCTGACGCCATTGGCGGAAGGTGAGCCCGTGCAGCAGGGTACGGTGTCGCGCATCGACCGGGTGCTCAATCCCAAGACGCGACTGATCGATGTCGAGGTTACCCCGCGCGAGGCCGGATCGGCGGAGCTGCTCGAAGGCGCGGCGTTTCGCGCCAGCATCCGGACCGGCGAACTCCACGGCTGGGTGGTGCCGCGCGATGCGGTGCTCGGCGACGAGCAGGGTGACTACGTGTTCCAGGTGGCCAGCGGCAAGGCGCTGCGGGTCGCAGTCAAGCGGCTCGGCGGTGACGATGAGCGCTCGCTCGTGGACGGTGCGCTCGATCCCAAGCGCCCACTGGTGACGCTCGGCAACTACCAGCTCAACGACGGCGCGCCCGTGCGGCTGCGCGATGCGCACCCCGACGCCAACGGCACATGAGATTCGAACAGCTGCTCGAGCGGCACGCGCGCTCGATCGTCGTGATCGCCTGCGCACTGGCGCTGGCCGGGGCGGTCGCGGCGCTGTCGACGCCGGTAGGTCTTTTTCCGCAAGTGTCCTTTCCGCGCGTGGTGGTCGACCTGTCCGCGGGCGATCGTCCGGCCGACCAGACTGCTCTGACCATGACGCGACCGGTCGAGGAGGCGATTCGATCGGTGCCGGGCGTGCGCGAGGTGCGCTCGGCCACCTCGCGCGGCGCGGCGCAGATCTCGGTGGACTTCGGCTGGGGTCGCGACATGATCGCCACCACGCTGCTGGTCGACGCGGCCATCGCCCAGGTGCGTTCGAAGCTGCCCGCGGGTGCCACCTACGGCGTGCGGCGCATGGACCCGACGGTATTCCCGATCATCTCCTATGCGTTGAGCTCCAAGCGCCTGAGCCCCAACGCGCTGCATGACCTGGCGCAGTTTCAGATCGTGCCGCTGCTGGCCCCGGTGCCGGGGCTCGCGCGCGTGGACGTGCAGGGCGGCGCGCTCGATGAGGTCGAGGTGCTGGCCGATCCGCACCGGCTCGATGCCTATGGGCTGGGTCTGTCCGATCTTGTCACCGCGGCGGCCGCGGGCAATGCGCTGCAGGCGGTGGGCCGGGTGCAGGATCACGACAAGCTGTACCTCGTGGTCTCGAACAGCGACCTGCGGCAATTGCGCGAGTTGCAGGACATCGTGGTGCGCAGCGACGCCGCCGGGGTGGTGCGCCTGGGCGATGTGGCGGAGGTCCGCAACGGCTCGGTGCCGCAGTGGATCCGGGTCAGCGAAGACGGCGAGCCGGCGGTGCTGTTCAACGTCTACGAGCAGCCGGACGGCAACGCGGTGCAGATTGCCGCCGACGTGCGCGCGCGCCTCGCCGCGTTGAAGTTGCCGCTGGATGTGCAGCTGCGCAATTGGTACGACCAGAGTCAGCTGGTGCTGCAGTCGGCCGCCAGCGTGCGCGATGCGGTGCTGATCGGGCTGCTGCTGGCCGGAGGGGTGCTGATCCTGTTCCTGCGCAATGGGCGGATCATGCTGATCGCGCTGCTGACCGTACCGGGGACGCTGGCGGTCACCGCGCTGCTGCTCAACGTTTTAGGGATGAGTTTCAACATCATGACGCTCGGCGGCATCGCCGCGGCCGTGGGCCTGGTGATCGACGATGTCATCGTCATGGTCGAGCACATCGCCCGCCGCGCTGGCGCTGCCGGCACGGCCGATGGTCGCGCAGCGGTGCTGCCGGCCGCGCACGAGTTCATGCGCCCACTGATCGGCTCGAGCCTGGCGACGCTGATCGTATTCCTGCCCCTGAGTTATCTGAGCGGCGTCACCGGTGCATTCTCGAAGGCCCTCTCGGTGACGATGGCCTCGGCGCTGATCATCTCCTATCTTGTGGCTGCATTCGTGGTGCCTGTGCTCTCGCGGCACCTGATCGACTTCAAGCGCTGGCACGACCCGGCTTCCGAGCGTGAGGGCTGGCTGCAGCGGCAGCACTTGCGGCTGCTCGATCGCGTGTTGCGTAAACCCGTGTGGCTGCTGGCCGCGGTGGTGCCGCTGCTGATCGTGGGTTTTATCGCCTACGAGCGCGTGCCGAGTGGCTTTATGCCGCAGGTCGATGAGGGCGGCTTCGTGATGGATTTCTATACCAAGCCGGGAACCTCGCTGATCGAGACCGAGCGCGAGCTGGCGCAGGTGGAAGCCATCCTGCGTGAGTTTCCGGAAGTGGATACTTTTTCGCGCCGTACCGGCACCAGCCTGGGCGGGGATCTGGGCGAGCCGCATCACGGCGACTTCTTCGTGCGACTCAAGAGCGACCATGCGCGCGCGACCGAGGATGTGATGGCCGAGGTGCTTACGCGAGTCGGCCAACGCGTGCCGGGCGTGCAGGTCGAGCTCGCGCAGCTCATGGAAGACCTGATCGGTGATCTGACCGCGGTGCCCCAGCCGATCGAGGTCAAGCTCTATGCCGCCAATCCGGCGATACTGATTCCGCAGGCTAGAGCCGTGGCCGCAGCCCTCGGCAAGATCGAGGGCGTGGTCGAGATCAAGGATGGGGTGGTGCTGGCCGGCGATGGCATCGACCTCAAGGTCGATCCGGTGAAAGCCGCGATCGAGGGCAGCAGTCCGCAGGAGGTCACGAACGGGGTCGATGCAGCGCTCCACGGCACCATCGCCACGCAGCTGCCACGCACCACCAAGGTGGTGGACGTGCGCGTGCGGGTGCCCAATGCGCTGAGCCTGCGCGACAGTGGCCTGGCCGAGCTGCCGATCCGCAGCGCCGACGGCCATCTGTTCCCGCTGCGCCGTGTCGCGAGCCTCACGCCGGTGTCCGGCGAGCCGGAAATTTCGCGTGACGATCTGCAGCCCATGGTGGCCGTCACCGCGCGCATCGAAAAACGCGGCATCGGCGCCGCGGTCGACGAAGTGCGCAAGACGCTGGCGCAGCCGGGGCTGCTGCGACCCGGCGTGAGCTATGCACTGGGCGGTCTGTACCGCCAGCAGCAGATCGCCTTCGCCGGTCTCGCGCGGGTGTTCGCCGCGGCCTTGATCGCCGAGCTGGTGCTGCTGCTGTGGCTGTATGAGCGGTTCTGGCTACCGCTGATCATCATCGGCACATCGCTGCTGTCGACGACCGCTGTGTTCACCGCGTTGTGGCTGACCGGCGTAGCGTTGAACATCACCGCGCTGATGGGCATGACCATGATCATCGGTATCGCCACCGAGATGGCGATCTTCTACGTCTCGGAGTACATCGAGCTTGCGCGCACGATGAGCCCGCGTCAGGCGCTGCGCGAGGCGAGCCGCAATCGGCTGCGACCGATCACGATGACCACCCTGGCGGCGATCCTGACTCTGCTGCCGCTCGCCCTGGCCATCGGCCATGGCTCGGGCATCCAGCAGCCGCTCGCCATCGCGATCATCGCCGGCCTCGTGATCCAGTTTCCGTTGGTGTTGTTGGCGATGCCGGCGCTGATCGGGCTCACGCTCCGAGACCCGCCCGCGATCGCCTGAGGCCATTCCTGTGTGCCGCTCTCCACAGCTTAATAAGGACTTTAGTATGAACATCTCGCGTTGCCTGCCGCTGCTCGCGCTGCTCGGCCTGAGCTTGAACGCCCAGGCCGAAGACGGCCCGTACCGGATGACCGACCCGCTGCCCATCGGCGGCGATGGCGGTTGGGATTACCCCAGCGTCGATCCGAACACGCATTGGTTATACCTCTCGCGCGCCACTCACGTCACGGTGGTGGACACCGGCACTGGCAAGAGCGTCGGCGAGATTCCCGATACGCCCGGCGTGCACGGCATCGCGCTGGCCCCTGAATTGAACCGCGGCTTCATCAGCTGTGGGCAGGCCAATGTGGTCAAGGTGTTCGACCTCAAGAGCCGCGCGGTGCTCGCGAGCGTGCCCACCGGCGATGGACCGGACGCGATCCTGTATGAGCCCACCACGCAGCGCGTGTTCGCCTTCAACGGTCGCGGCAAGAGCGCCACCGTGATCGACGCCAGGACCAACACGGTGGTGGCGACGATTGCGCTGGCCGGCAAACCCGAATTCTCGCGCGCCGATGGTCGCGGCAACGTGTTCGTGAACATTGAGGACACCGCCGAGCTGGCACGGATCGATGCCAAGACCGCCTCGTTGCAGGCGCGCTGGCCGCTGCCCAAATGCGAGCAGCCGACCGGGCTCGCGCTGGATGCCGCACATCGCCGCGGCTTCTCGACCTGCGGCAACCAGATTCTGGCCGTAACGAATCTGGATTCCGGCCAGTCGGTGGCCAGCGTGCCGATCGGCAAGGGCGTGGATGGCGGCGAGTTCGATCCGGCGACGCAGAACATATTCAGCGCCAACGGCGAGGGCACGATGAGCGTTGTGCGCGAGCTCGGTCCGGATCAATACACGGTGCTGCAGACGCTGACTACGCAGCGCGGCGCGCGCACCATCGCGCTCGATACCAGCACTCAGCGTCTGTACCTGCCCACTGCACAGCTCAGCCCCGCCGCGCCTGCCACGCCGGACAATCCACGGCCGCGGCCGACACCGGTTCCCGGGACGTTCGTGGTACTGGTGGTGCAGCCGCAATC
>DAIMZW010000048.1:0-12008 GCA_036733765.1 Steroidobacteraceae bacterium | reverse complement strand
TGATGAGACCCCGGCACGCATCCTCACGCGCCATGAATGGCCCGTGGCGCCCTCGCCAGCGCCGGTCTCGCCGGCAATGCAGGGCTTTCGCGTCGCAATCTCGAGCGTCAGACTTGGCATGAACCCGCTGCTCGCCGGGCTCAAGCACCTCAACCGACTCGAGCAGGTCCTGGCGCAAAGTGCGATGCGGGATGCGCCACTGGAGGAGGTGCTGATGTTGTCGAGCGCGGGGCAGGTGATTGGCGGCAGCGCGAGGCCTTCGTGACCAATGTACGCTGGGGTGTGCAATCGATAGCGGTGCTCGAAGGCCGGCCGCTGTCCTGCCAGACCCACGCGCAAGCATTGCGCAGAGTGATCGATGCGGCGCAGCCTTAAGCTCCTGGCGCTTGCGGCACTGCTGGCCGTGGGCGCGCTCGCACTATGGCGCGACCTCGATCGCGAGATGGATAGGCCGGCCCCCGCTACGATGCCGGTGCGCGTGGAAGTGCTCCCGGGCGAGCCGTTGCGCGGCATCCTGCTGCACCTGCAGCAGCAGGGCGCGCTTCGCCACGCACGACTGGTCGAGTGGTACCTCAGAGTGCATGGGCAGAACCCGCGAGTGCAGGCCGGCACCTATGAGGTGGCGCCGCATTCAAGCGCGCGTGCGGTGCTCGAGCAGTTCGTGGCCGGTCGCGTCGTGCTCGAGCAGCTCACCATCGTCGAGGGCTGGAATTTTGCGCAACTGCGCCGTGCGCTCGATGCGCATCCGGCGCTCACGCATCCATTGCGCGGCATGGCCGATGACGCACTCATGCGTGCGCTCGGGCACGAAGGCCAGGCTGCGGAAGGACAGTTCTTTCCGGACACTTACCGCTTTGCCGCCGGGACCAGCGATCGCAAGATCCTCGAACTCGCCTATGATCGCATGCAGCGCGAGCTCACGCAGGCATGGGACATGCGTGCGTCCGAGCTGCCGCTTTCGAATCCTGAGGAGGCGCTGATCATGGCCTCGATCGTCGAGAAGGAGACGGCACGAGAGGATGAGCGCGCCAAGGTGGCGGCCGTGTTCGTCAACCGCCTACGCCGCGGCATGCGCCTGCAGTCCGACCCGACGGTCATCTATGGTCTGGGCACACGCTACGACGGCGATATACACACTCGCGACCTCGAGAGCGATACGCCTTACAACAGCTACACCCGTGCAGGTCTGCCCCCGACCCCCATCGCGCTGCCTGGGGCCGCATCGCTGCAGGCGACGCTGCATCCGGCGGACATCGACGCGCTGTACTTCGTTGCCACGGGCAACGGCGATGGCACGCATCAATTTTCGGCCACGCTGGCGCAACACGATGTAGCGCTGCGCGCCTATCTGCACAAGCTCGGTTCGCATGCAAGCAGGGGACCTGCCCCGTGACATCGCCGGCCCGATTCATCAGCCTCGAGGGCATCGAAGGTGCGGGCAAATCGACGCTGGCCCGCGCACTCGAGAGCGCGCTGCGCGAGCGCGGTCTGTCCGTGCTCGTGACGCGCGAGCCGGGCGGCTCACCGCTCGCCGAGCAGCTGCGCACACTGGTGCTCGAGCGCGGTCCGGAGTGCATTACACCCACGGCCGAGACGCTGCTGATGTTCGCTGCGCGCTCAATCCACATCGAGAATCGAATTCGTCCGGCGCTCGAGCAGGGCCAATGGGTGATCTGCGATCGCTACAGCGATGCCACGCGGGCTTATCAAGGCGCCGGACGCGGCGTCGATTCGGCGTTGATCGAGGGTCTGGCCCAGGCCGTGCACGCGCAGCTCTGGCCACAACGTACGCTGGTGCTCGATTTGCCGGTCGAGCAGGGACTCGCGCGCGCGCGCGCGCGTCATGGCGGCGGCGATCGTTTCGAAGACCAGGACCACCGCTTCTTCGAGCGCGTTCGAGCGCGCTATCTGCAGCTCGCGGCCGACGAGCCGCAACGCGTGCGCCTGATCGATGCGACGCCGGAACCGCAGCGCGTAGCCGCGAACGCGCTGGCCGCCTTGTCGGACCTGTTGTAGCGCCGGGGCGACTGTTGAACCTCGAATCCAACATCGAAGTGCCCTGGCTGGCCCCACAAATCGAACAGCTGCGCCGCGCGCGGCTGGCCGCGCGCTTCCCGTCCGCATTGCTGATTCACGATCAGCGCGGGGCCGGGGGACTGTGGCTGGCGCGCTATGCCGCGCAATTGGCGCTGTGCCGTGCCCCGCTGCCGCCCTGTGGACACTGCCGCGACTGCCGGCTCTTGCTCGCCTCCCGGCATCCGGATTTCATGTCGGTGGGACCGATTGAAGAGTCGAAACAGATTCGCATCGAGCAGATACGTGAACTCGCCGAGCAGCTCACCCTGACAGCGCACGGCGGCGGCGCAACCGTGGCCCTGATCGCGCCGGCGGATGCGTTGAACGCCAACGCCGCTAACGCTCTGCTCAAGACGCTCGAGGAGCCGCGCGCCGGCGTCACGCTCATCCTCGTGGCCAGCGTACCCTCGCGGCTGCCCGCGACGGTGTTGAGCCGCTGTCAGCGGCTGCGCATTGCCGCACCGTCCCGCGCCGCGAGCTTAAGCTGGCTCGAGCGGCACAAGGGGCCCGGACCCTGGGCCGCCGTGCTGGATGTGGTCGGCGACGCGCCGTTTGAGGCCATGGCGCTCGATCCGGTTGACGTGGCACGCTTGGCGGCCGAAACTTTCAACGCCTTGACTGAGCTGGCCTCGGGTCGCTTAGGGGTTTCGGGGCTGGCCGAGCGCTGGGCGCGGGGCGAGAGCTTCGAGTTGCGGCTCGCCTGCATTGAGACCTGGCTCACAGCGTGTATCGATCGCGCCGCCGGAGCGCCGAGCCAATCGCAGGAAATGCGCACCAGTGCCCACTTGCCAGAATCCAGTTGGGACATGAATATTGCAGCATTGCTGCGGCTGCTGGATGGCGCCTATGAGCTGCGCAGGTTGCGGCTGACCTCCATCAACCGTTCGGTGGCGCTCGAACAGTTGCTATGGCAGCTGCCGCGCGCCATGCGGGCCGCCACAGCGTCTTGAAGTTTGCACCAGCCTATAGACAAAGGATCGATCGGGGAGCATGGCCAAGGATCCAAATTCCAGGTCCGGGATCAACAAACCGGGTCTGCTGACCTTGACGATCAAGGACAAGAGCGCCTTGTATCTGGCCTACATGCCGTACGTGCAGAACGGTGGCCTGTTCATTCCCACCAGCAGCAATTACCGCCTTGGCGATGAGGTCTTCATGCTGCTCAATCTGATGGGCGAGGATGAGAAGCTACCCGTCGCCGGGCGCGTAATCTGGGTCACGCCCAAGGGCGCGCAGGGCAAACGCACGGCCGGCATCGGCGTGCAGTTCTCCGATCAGGATCGCGGCCAGACCCGCAATAAGATCGAAAATTATTTAGCCGGCGCACTGTCCGGCGATAAAGCCACGCACACGATGTGACTACCGATGGTCGACTCAGCATACACGCTGCTCCGGCACCGTCGCTTCAGGGATTGCGCCGAAGGGCGCCCTCGGCACTATCGAGACCACCGGTCAGCACGTAGGCATCGAAGCCGCGCTCGACCAGAATGAAGGCGGCCGCTGAGCTGCGCCGCCCGGTGTCACAGTAAACCACGTATGGCCGCGAGCGCTCGAGCGTCGAGATCTTCAAACGGATGAAATAGAGCGGCACGTTCAGCGAGTCCTCGATGGCCAGGTTCTGGTGTTCGGAGGGCAGCCGTACGTCGAGCCAGCGGCCGCCGCGTGCGATGATATCGCGCGCTTGCGGGTAGGTGACCCACTGCACCAGCGGCTCATTCATGAGCTCGCGAAAATCTTTTTTGTTGAGGCGCATCAACACGCCGTCGGTCAGCATCGTAACCGTGGCATTGCGCTTGGCCTCCGAGATCAGCGCCTCTTCGCCAAAAGTGTCGCCGATACTGAGTTCGGCCAGCTTCAGCCCGCTTCGATTGAGCGGTGTCTCGCGCGTGACCAGGCATTTGCCGTTCACGATGGCGTAGAAATAGTCGCCCTCGGCGCCTTGCTGAATGATGATCTCGCCGGCCCGACAGTTCATGCGCTGCATGCGCAGGAATATCGCCTGGATATTGGCCGGTGGAATGCGGTGAAAGGCCTGCGTTTGCAGCAGCGTGGTCATCCAGTCATCGCCGCCGCTGCCGGTAAACTGGGCCTGGAGCTCGGCGACCTCGTAGGTGCCGGTCTGATCCCAGGTGATCATCATATCGAGCAGCTCGCTGTCGACCGCCAGATATTCGATCGGGTCGACGGCGCGCGCCGTGAGTTTGCGCGGCACTTTCGGCGATAACGGATTGCGTGCTTCGGGGGTGCCGCCGCGGATCATCGCGACCGTACTCTCGCCCTCGCGCAGTTCGATCAGGCCCGAGATCAGCCAGTAGGTGAATTTGTCGCGATCGCCTTCCTTGAAGAGCAGGCGGCTCGCGGGCAGGTGGGAAATGCCGACTTTTCGCGCCAGAGCGAGCAGATTCTCCTTCTTCATGCCGTCCAGTGGCGAGAACTTCCGGAGTAACGCCACATCGACAGCCCTATCTTCAGTCATGCTCAGGTCCTGGCTCCGCGTCCTCACATCGTTTGACAGACGTTCGATGCTAACACAGGGTCAAGCTGCGTCCTTCTGCGCGAGTTCACGCATTTGCCCCTAACTTGCGTGCAGCTGCGACCAGCCAGCGTCGGCGCGGAAGCGGGCGCCATAGCGCTGCTCGAGCTCACGCAGACGCGCTACGCAGGCATCGATGCCTCGAGCGCGCGCATACGCTATCGGGCCACCGCGAAACGGCGCAAATCCCGTACCGAAGATGACCCCGGCATCGATCAGGTCTGTATCTTCGACAATTCCCTCCCGGGCGCAAGCCACGCATTCGTTCACGAGCACGAGGATCAGGCGGTCGGTCAAATCCGGCGGCGCCGCCGCGCCGCGGGCCTCGCGCACGACTTTGCCGTCGCGCCAGCTGTAAAAGCCCTGTCCGCTCTTGCGGCCGAGCTGCTTGGCCTGCACCAGTTGGCGAAGTTTCTCGGCAAACGGCGGGGGCTCGCGCTGCAGCTCGCGCGTGACGATCTCGCCGACGTGCAGCACGACATCCAGACCGACCACGTCCGACAACTCGATCGGGCCCATCGGCATGCCGAATTCCACCGCTGCGCGATCGATCGCGCCGAAGGCAATGTCTTCCCCGGCAGCGTGCAGGGCTTCATGCAAATACGGGAACAGCACGCGATTGACGAGAAAGCCGGGACTGCTGCGGCAGGGCAATGGCAGCTTGTCGATACGGCGGGTAAAAGCCAATGCCGCACTGAGCGCCTCGGGACGCGTTTGCGCCGAATGCACCACTTCAACCAGGGACATCTGCGCCACCGGATTGAAGAAATGCAGGCCGACAAACCGACCCGGATCGCGCAAGTCAGCGCTGAGGGTCTCGAGGGTCAGACTCGAGGTATTGCTCGCGAGCAGCGCCCCGGTGCGCATGCGTGGCTCGGCCACGGCATACAGGGCGCGCTTCGCAGCCAAATCCTCGAAGATCGCCTCGATCACGACATCGGCTTCGCTGACGCCGCTGCCGGCCACGTCGGCGCGCAGCCGCTCGCCGGTCTGCACACGTTCGGCCGGCGTCGACAGCCGCTTTTCAAACAGTCCGCGCGCGCGCGCGAGCGCCGGCTCGATGAATTGCGGCTCACGGTCCTGCAGCGTCACCTGCAACCCGCGCAGCGCACACCAGGCGGCAATGTCCCCGCCCATGACGCCCGCGCCGATCACATGCGCGCGCTCGAACGAGATCTTCGCCTTTCCCGCAAGACCCTTGAGCCGATCCTGAAGCAGGAAGACTCGAATCAGATTGCGGGTCGTGTCGCTGTAGAACAGCGCCGAGATCGATTGCGCCTCGGCAGCATAGGCGGCCTCACCGCGCGCGCCATATTGCGACCACAGATCGATGATGGCATAGGGGGCCGGGTAGTGCTCCCGGCTCGCCTGGGCCGCCACCTGGCGCAGCAATGTCGGACGCGACAGCGCGCGCACACCGGGCCAGCTCAGGGCGCGTTCGGTCAGCGTCGGACGATGCGGCGGCGGGGCGGCGCGGATAATCTGTCGCGCGGCATCGGCCAAGTCGCCATTGCGCTCGACCATCCGATCGACCAGGCCGATCCTGCGCGCGCGGTCGGCGCGCACGCTGCGGCCGGTCAGCATCAGGCTCATGGCGCTGCGCACCCCGAGCAGGCGTACGCTGCGCACCGTGCCGCCGAAGCCTGGATGGATGCCAAGCTGCACCTCGGGCAGGCCTAAGTTGAGCTTGGAGTCCCCGACCGCGATGCGATAGCGACAGGCGAGCGCCAGCTCGAGGCCGCCGCCCAGAGCGAAGCCGTGAATGGCCGCCACCGTGGCATAGGGCAGGGCTTCGAGCCGCGCGCAGATGCGCTGCCCGAGGCGGATGTGCTCGAGAGCTGCGGCCGGCGACTCGAAAGCGGTGAACTCGCGGATGTCCGCGCCGGCAATGAAGCCGGAAGCCTTGGCGGAACGAATCACCAGGCCGCGCAGCGTCCGGGTCGCGAGCGCCTGGAGCTGGCGCTCGAGCTCGAGCAGCACCGGATGCGAGAGCGTATTGGCGGAGCTGGCCGGCTTGTCGAAGCTGAGCCAGCCGATCTGGTCGGCATCGATCTCCAAGCTCCAAGCGGCCGCGGCGCTCGGTGCAGTGTCGCTCATGAGGTTATTTCTCCCCCGCTCGCACTCACATGGAAATCACACACCAGGGGACGATGATCGGAGAATCTGACCGCCGGAATACGAAAGCTGGTCACCTCGATACCGGCGCTGACCAGGATGAAGTCGAGCTCGATGCGCGGATTGCGCGAGGGAAAGGACAACAGTCCCTCGGTATTGGCGCTGCGCAGCCCGGACGCACGCATGAACAGGTAAATCTCGTGTGTGCCCCAGAAGGTATTGAAATCCCCGGCGATGATGACCGGCTTGGGAGAGCGCACCACGAGATCGTGCAGCGTGCGCAATTGGTATTGCCGGTGACGGTATTTCAGCGACAGGTGCACGAGGAAAATACAGACGTCGTCGAGCTCGAGCTCGATGATCAGGCGCTTGATCCCGGTATCGAAATAGTGGAATCGCTCCCCGGTCACGCGCGGGGCGGCGAGCAGCGCGTTCGCCTGCTTGCGCACGATGGGCACCAGCTGGTTGATCGAGCCCGTGCCGTACTTGCACTGATGCGCGGTATAATGCCCGAGGGCATCGGCGATGTAGGTGGCCTGATTGAGCATGCCGGTGCGCACCGAGCCGGTGTCGACTTCGATCAGGCCGACCAGGTCGGGGTCTTCGGAACTGATGAAAGTCGTGATCTGCTCCAGCACACGCCGGCTGCTGCGCAGGTAGCCCGCGCCGGGCACGGGCAAATGAAACGCCGGTCCGGTACCGGTGGCGTAACGGATGTTGTAAACGAGCAGTCTCACTGACGCAGCAGCGCTCTCTTTCAATTCCTCAGGGCGTCACAGTACACTGGGAGTATGTCTTATCGCGATCCCATCCGGGTGTTTGTCACGCACAGCTTCGAGGAGAGCGACGACTACGTGCGCGTCTTCGAATACCTCGAGAGCGCCCGTAATTTTTACTATCGCAATTGCGGCAATCTGGCACTCGAGCCCGGAGCTCGCTCGCAGGACGCGGCGCGTGAGGAACTCCGAAAGCAGATCGCAGCCGCCGAGGTCATCATAGCGCTGGCCAGCCTCTACCCGGAACAGCAGGATCTGCTGATCTTCGAGCTCAATTACTCCAAGGCCAGCGACAAGCCGGTGGTATTTCTGCCGCTTTTCGGCCGCGAACAACCCAAACTCAAGACGCTCGATGGGCTCATCGACGAGATCGTGGCGTGGGATGAGAGGGCCCTGGTGGATGCCGTGAAGCGCCAGGCGCGCCACGAGGACACGACGCGCTGGGATACGATCGAATTCAAACTGGACTGAACCCCTTAGGGGTTGGCACTGGCCTCAACCGACAGAAACTTGAGCAACGGGGCGGCGCTGCGGTTGCCGCGACCATTGCTAATCTGCGGCTTCATGCCGGCGAACATGCCGTACAGGCGCACCACCAGATCGGCGTAGCGCCTGGCCTCCTCATTGGAGAGCTTGCGCACCGACGCCTTGACCACATCGTCGCCAGGCAGCGCGCGAGCGCGATGCAACGCTTGAATCATCTCGGCAAATTCTGCGCCGAGTACCCCCGGTAGATCCGATTCCCGCACATCTTCAAGATGCGAGCAATACGCGTCGCGCAGCCGGTCCTTAATGCTCCCAGGGCCAGTCATCGACAGCGCAGCCGCTTCCAGTCGTGTGCTCAAGTCCCTCATGTCATGCTCCTAGCGACACTCGGTGATTTCGCGCTGCTGGATTCTTGTAACGCGAAGTTCATGGCGCCCCATTCGGTTGTTAGCAGACGAAAACCCTGCCTCATCAATGGCGTACAGCCTTAATATAGCGCGATGCCTGCGAAACTCAATGGTGATCAATCAAAGGCTTGCGATGGGCACGGGTAGGCTCGCCACGGCGCTGCGGCGGCGCAATGGATAGTGGACCGGCAATCATAGGTGATAAATTTCGTTAGCATGCTGCCGTAACATATTGATAAATAAAACGTTATATTTTTAGCGCAGCGCTTTTTTGGAAGCCGCTGCGATGCACGCCCGGCGGTGGCCGGCCCCCACACGGCGGTACGTCAGCGCCCGCAGCCGGGCAAAAAAGTCAGCGCGTACAATGTTAGGTGTCACTATTTTAAGATGCCGTTAACATATTGCACCGCCGCGGCAGGCGATCGACAGGAGAGGCGATGGTCGGGAAGAGAGCCAGCAGGGCACCCAGCGCGCGCTCACGGGGCCTGCGCACGCTGCAGCACCAGACGCTATCGCCAAAGATTCGCTACGCGATCGACACCGAGGTGTGGCTGCGCGGTTTACTGCTCGCACGGGATCCTCTGCTCGAACCCGATACGCGCTGGGCCACCAAGGATCACGTGCATGACGAGGCGCTCGGGTGGTTCCTGCAGCAGCACGCGCAGCAGCCGGTGGAGAACTATCCGGCCCGGCGGGCGGGAGATGAGGATCTGACCTTCTGGGTCGATTCGAAAATCATGGAGCGTGCGCGGCGCATGGCGTTGCGCGATGGCGTCAAAGTCGCGCGCCTGATCGACGCTGCACTGAGCGCCTATGTGAGGCAGCACATTCCCGAGGAGTTCACCGATTTTCGTCAACGCGTTCAGAGCGAAGCCCAGAAGCTCTACGGCAATTTGCGTGGCGGGGTGCCCGCAGTCCCAAGGGTGCGTAAGTGAGCGGCGCCAAACTGCCGACGCTCTATATTCCGCACGGCGGCGGACCGTGCTTCTTCATGGATGTGCCGCCGGGATTACCGCTAAACCTATGGGACGGCATGGCCGCGTACCTGCGCGGCATCGCCGCCGGGATCAAGCCGCGCCCGCGAGCCGTGCTGGTGATTTCCGCCCATTGGGAATGTCCACGTCCGACCGTGCAGTCGGCCGCCAGGCATTCGTTGTTGTTCGACTACTACGGCTTTCCGGAGCATACCTACCGCCTGACGTATCCGGCGCTCGGATCGCCCGAGGTTGCCGCGCGCGTGCGCGAACTGCTGGCACTCGCGGGCATCGAAGCCGGCGAAGAACGCGAGCGCGGGCTCGATCACGGCGTATTCGTGCCGTTCAAGCTCATCTACCCGCAGGCCGAGGTGCCGATGCTGCAGCTTTCGCTGCAAACCGGCCTCGATCCGGCAAAGCATCTGCGTATCGGCCGTGCGCTCGAGCCGTTGCGGAACGAGGGCGTGCTCATTGTCGGCAGCGGGATGAGCTACCACAATCTGCGAGACCTCTTCTCCGAGGACCCTGCTGCGCGGGACGCCGCGCAGCGTTTCGACGACTGGCTCGGCCGGACGATCCCGGCCGACGCAGCCGAGCGTGAGCGCGCGCTGGCGCAATGGGCACAGGCGCCCGCGGCGCGCGAGTGCCATCCGCGCAGCGAGCATTTAATCCCGCTGATGGTTGCAGCGGGCGCCGCCGGGCTGGATTCGGGACAGCGCACCTATAACGAGCGCGTGCTCGGCAAGATGATTTCCGGATTCCAGTTCGGCGTGACTGATCCGCAGTCCGCGGCGCGGCTACCCGCGCTTCACGGCCAGCGATAGTCCCAGCGTGTGTGCCTTGTAGCGAACGGCAGCCTCGCTGCGACCCAGTTCGCGCGCGATACGCGCCGCCGGCGAGCGGCCTGAGAGGCGCCGCAGCTGCTTTTCATGAGCGGGCGTCCAAAGAATTCTTTGTCGCCGCTTCTGTCGCTTGGCCATGCAATAGTTTCCCTTCGGTGAATTTAGAGTCGATAGTGTAGCTGAAGTTGTTCCGCTGCAATCTGCTGGACGCCGGCTTAGTCACAGTGCAGCATGGCCCAACGCCGTTGCTGCGAGCCAAATTATGCCACGCCGCAGATATCCGCGTCGGGTCGAGCATTGGAGACATGAGAGGCGATGGCTATGTTGATTGCGGCGATTGGGCCTGCCTCTGCGGGCGAGGCTCGGCAGCGAGCATCGCCCATGGCCGCGACGCTGACGGCAATCGGCGTCGTCTACGGCGATCTGGGAACCAGCCCGCTCTACACTCTGCAAACCATTGTGCAGGCGGTCGGCGGCAAATTCAGCGCGGAAAGTGCGCTTGGCGTGCTGTCCCTGATCGTCTGGACTTTGATTATTACAATATCGATCAAATACTGCCTGTTTGTCATGCGCGCGGACAACCATGGCGAAGGCGGCATCCTCGCGTTGATGTCGTTGGTCGGCGCGAATAGCTTCCAGCGCGGCACCCGGTTGCTCGCAATCATGGGTTTGCTCGGTGCGGCGTTGGTCTATGGCGATGGCGTGATCACGCCCGCGATTTCGGTGCTCAGCGCACTCGAGGGCGTCAACGTGCTCACGAGCACGTTCAAGCCATTCATCATGCCGGCGGCGGTCGCTATTTTGCTGGCGCTGTTTGCAGTACAGCGTTTTGGAACCGAGAAGATCGGTCGAGCCTTCGGGCCGATCATGCTGCTCTGGCTCATCGTCATCGCAGCGCTTGGGCTCGCCGGCGTAGTGCGTAACCCGGAGGTACTGATGGCGATCGATCCGCGGCATGGCATCGCATTCTTGTCTCATAACCGGGGCGTGGCGCTGTTGGTACTGGGCGGCGTATTCCTGTGTATCACCGGAGGCGAGGCGATGTATGCGGATATGGGCCACATCGGCAGGGTACCGATCCAATGGTCCTGGTATCTGATCGTGCTGCCGGCGCTGCTGCTGAGCTATGCCGGCCAGACCGGATTGATGATGGAGCGGGGTACTGTCGAAGGCAACCCGTTTTTCCTGTTGGCGCCGACATGGGCCGTCTATCCTCTGGTGCTGCTGGCCACGGTGGCCACCATTATCGCCAGCCAGGCCATCATTACGGGATCCTTCTCCATGACGCGCCAGGCCATGCAGCTCGCGTGGCTGCCGGCCGTGAATATCCGGCAGACATCGGACCAGTTGTATGGCCAGATCTACGTGCCGGTGGTCAATTGGTTGATGATGGTCGGAACGGTCTCGATCACCATCGCTTTTCACAGCTCAGACCGTCTGGCAGGCGCCTATGGCACGGCCGTGTCGACCACCATGCTGCTGACCAGCTGCTTGCTGCTGGTCGCCATGCGAAGGATCTGGCGTTGGCCGCTATTGCCGTCGGTACTCATTGGCGGCTTGTTTCTGTTCGTGGATGCCAGCTTTTTCTGCGCCAATCTATTGAAGATTGCCGATGGCGGTTGGCTGCCGCTGACCCTCGGGGTGCTGATCTTTCTGGTCATGATGACGTGGCGTTCCGGCACCGACGCGCTGCGCGCTTGCCTGATGCGCAGCGCCGAAGATCCCAGGCAATTACTGGCTGATCTGGAGGCAGGGCGCATTCCCCGGGTGCCGGGGACGGCGGTGTTCCTAACCAGGTC
>DAIMZW010000047.1:0-12321 GCA_036733765.1 Steroidobacteraceae bacterium | reverse complement strand
GATGTGCATGAGCCGCGTCTTGGAGCGGACCAGGGCTAGAAATTCGAAGGCGTCGAGTTCGGTCAGGCCGCGCTCGCGGCGCGCGGCATTAAGCGCGGTTTTGAGCAGGTAGGCGTTGTTGACGCCTGGAATCTCGACCGGATATTGAAAACCCAGAAACAGGCCGGCGCGCGCACGCTCTTCGGGCGCGAGCGCGAGCAGGTCGCGGCCCTCGAAACTGGCGCTGCCGGAGATGATCTCGTAGCCCGGCCGACCCGCGAGCACGTACGCCAGCGTGCTCTTACCCGAGCCGTTGGGTCCCATGATGGCGTGAACCTCGCCGGCCCGCACTGCCAGCGACACGCCTGTGAGCACAGTCTGGCCGCCGACGCGTACATGCAGATCGCGCACCTCGAGCATGGGTGGCGCGGCCGATGGCGTACTCATCCCACGGCTCCTTCCAGACTCACGGCCAGCAGGTTCTGAGCTTCCACAGCAAATTCCATCGGTAACTCCTTGAATACTGAGCGACAAAAGCCGCTCACAATCATGTTCACCGCGTCCTCGGCCTCTATGCCGCGCTGCAAGCAATAGAACAGCTGGTCTTCGCTGATACGCGAGGTGCTGGCTTCATGCTCGACGGTGGCGCTCGGATTGCGCACTTCCAGGTACGGGAAGGTGTGGGCGCCGCAATGTTTGCCCATCAGCAGCGAATCGCACTGGGTAAAATTGCGTGCGCCGGTCGCGGAGGGCAGGATCTTGACCAGGCCCCGATAGGCATTCTGGCCGTGGCCGGCCGAGATACCCTTGGAGACAATCGTGCTGCGCGTGTTGGCGCCGATATGAATCATCTTGGTGCCGGTGTCGGCCTGCTGATAGTGATTGGTCAGGGCCACCGAATAGAACTCGCCGATCGAGTTCTCGCCGCGCAGGATGCAGCTCGGATACTTCCAGGTGATGGCCGAACCGGTCTCGACCTGCGTCCATGAGATGTGTGCGTTGCGGCCGCGGCATTCGCCGCGCTTGGTGACGAAGTTGTAGATGCCGCCGCGGCCCTGCTCGTCGCCCGGATACCAGTTCTGCACGGTCGAGTACTTGATCCGCGCATCATCGAGTGCAATCAGTTCGACCACGGCCGCATGTAGCTGATTCTCGTCGCGCATCGGTGCGGTGCAGCCTTCTAGATAGCTCACATAGCTGCCGGCGTCGGCGATGATCAGAGTGCGCTCGAACTGACCGGTATTCGCGGCGTTGATCCGAAAGTAGGTCGATAGCTCCATCGGGCAGCGCACGCCGGGCGGCACATACACAAAGGAGCCGTCGGTGAACACCGCGGAATTCAGGGTGGCGTAGAAGTTGTCGGTATAGGGGACAACCGTGCCCAGATACTGCTCGAGCAGCGCCGGGTGCCGCTGTACCGCCTCGGAGAACGGACAGAATATGACGCCGGCGGCCGCCAGCTTTTCCTTGAACGTGGTGGCGACCGAGACGCTGTCGAACACCGCATCCACGGCCACGCCGGCGAGGCGCGCACGCTCGTGCAGGGGCACACCGAGCTTCTCGTATGTAGCGAGCAGCTTCGGATCCACATCGGCGAGGCTCTTCGGTCCGTCGCCCTTTTGCTTGGGCGCCGAGTAATAGGAGATGGCGTTGTAGTCGATCGGTGCGTAGCGCAGATGCGCCCAGTGCGGCTCGCGCATGGTTTGCCAGTGCCGCAAGGCGCGCAGGCGCCAGTCGAGCAGGAACTGCGGTTCCTGTTTCTTGCGCGAGATCAGGCGAACCACGCTTTCATCGAGCCCCGGAGGCACCGTGTCGGCATCGATGTCGGTGACGAAGCCGTGCCGATAGCTGCGGCTGACCAGGGCGTTGAGATCGGGGGTACTCATAGGGGCTCGCGTTTGAGGCTGCGGGCGGCGATGCCGCCGAGCACCAGCGTAATGCCGCGATCGAGCGCCGAAGTGCGGCTCGCCGTGGTCGACAGGCCGGCCAGCTCGAGCAGCGTGATCTCCTGCAATGAGCGCAGGATGGCGATATTCACGCGTTGCCAGGAGTGCCCGACGCGGCAGGTGCGCTCAATGCCGCAGTGGCTCGCGGCGCCGGAACACTCCGTGAGCGCCACCGGTCCGTCCAGCGCATCGAGGATTTGCGCCGCGGTGATCTGCGTGGCCGGCCGCGCAAGCAGGTATCCTCCGGCCGAGCCGCGCGTGGAGATGACCAGCCCCTGCCGGTGCAACTGCTTGAGCAGCTTGGACACCGTGGGCGCCGCCAGATGCGTTTCGGCTGCAATCTGGGCCGCCGTGAAGCGCCGGTCGGGCTCGGCGGCCAGGCGCGCGAGGATCACGGTGGCGTAATCGGTCAGTTTGCTAATGCGCAGCATTTGGGGTCCTCTAAGTAGGACTATTTTAGTACCATATGGGGAGAATGAGAAGCGCTGTCGTCGGGCGCCTAGGCCGCCTGGCACACGGCTTTGGTATGCTCCCGGACTCACTACATTTGGAGGATAGGCAATGTCTCATAACGATTTGGAACGTGTGGCCGCCGCCATGGTGGCCAAGGGCAAGGGGATTCTGGCTGCGGATGAAAGCAACAGCACTTGCAATAAGCGCTTCGAGAAGCACGCAATCCAGTCGACCGAAGAGCACCGCCGCGCCTATCGCGAGCTGCTGTTCACCACCCCGGATGTGGCGCAGTGGATCAGCGGCGTGATCCTCTATGATGAGACCATCCGCCAGAAAACCCGCGACGGCGTGCCCTTTGCGGACTATTTGACCAAGAGCGGCATCCTCCCGGGCATCAAGGTCGACACCGGCGCCAAGGCGATGGCGCTGTATCCGAACGAGACCATCACTGAAGGCCTGGACGGGTTACGCGAGCGGCTGGTCGAGTATTACAAGCTCGGTGCCCGATTCGCCAAGTGGCGCGCGGTCATCGATATCGGCGCCGGGATTCCCACACGCTGGGCGATCGAAGCCAACGCGCATGCGCTCGCCCGCTATGCGGCACTGTGCCAGGAACAGAATATTGTCCCGATTGTAGAACCCGAAGTGCTCATGGATGGCGCGCACACGCTGGAGCGCTGCGAGGAGGTCACCGACGCCGCGTTGGCCGCGGTGTTCGCGCAATTGCAGGGACATCGAGTGCACCTTGAGGGCATGATTTTGAAGCCGAATATGGTGATCTCGGGCAAGAAATGTGCGACCCGTGCCACCCCGGAGCAGGTGGCCACAGCGACCGTGCGCTGCCTCAAACGCCACGTACCGGGCGCCGTTCCCGGCATTGCCTTCCTCTCGGGTGGTCAATCGCCGAGCGAAGCGGCGCTGCACCTGTCGTTGATGAACCATGCCGGGACGCTGCCCTGGCAGCTGTCCTTCAGCTACGGGCGCGCGCTGCAGGATGCCGCACTCACGGCTTGGGCCGGCAAACCCGGCAATGTGCCGGCCGCGCAGAAGGAGTTCCAGAAGTGGGCGCGCCTGAACGGACTGGCGCGCAACGGCGCTTTCAAGGCCGGCATGGAGCAACAGGCCGCGTGACGACACGTCCAGGCATGAAGACGCGCCTGTGCTTGAGGGGCCCGGGCTGTTGAGTAACCGCACGGAGGATTCGAGCGAGCCGCTGATCGATGTGCAGGATGTGCATTACGCCATAGGCGCGCACACCGTCTTCAGCGGGCTCAACGCGCGCGTGGTGCCCGGAAGCATCACCGCGATCATGGGGCCGTCCGGAACCGGCAAGACCACGCTGCTGCGGCTCATCATGGGCCAGATCGTGCCTCAAAGTGGGCGCGTCAGTGTATTTGGCCAGGATGTCGCGGCCCTCAATCGCCCGCAGCTCTATGCCTTGCGCCAGCGCGTCGGACTGCTGTTTCAGAACGGTGCGCTGCTGACCGGAATGTCGGTGTTCGAGAACGTGGCGTTTCCGGTGCGCGAGCACGCGCGGCTGCCCGAGCCGGTGCTGCGCGAACTGGTGCTCATGAAGCTGCAGGCGGTCGGACTGCGCGGCGCGGCCGAGCTGATGCCCTCGGAACTGTCCGGCGGCATGGCGCGGCGGGTGGCGCTGGCGCGCGCCATCGTCATGGATCCGGAGGTGCTGCTGTACGACGAGCCCTTCGTGGGTCTGGATCCGATTTCGAAGGGCGTAATCCTGCGCCTGATTCAATCGCTCAATCGCGCGCTGCATATCACGAGCATCGTGGTCTCGCACGATGTGCAGGAGATCAGCGCCGTCGCCGATCAGACCTACCTGATTTCGGGCGGCACGGTTGTGGCCGAAGGCAGCCCCGCCGAGCTCAAGCGCGCAGCATCGAGCGTGGTGCAACAGTTCATGAGCGGCGCGCCTGACGGACCGGTACCGTTCCACTATCCGGCGCCCGATTACTACGAGCAACTGCTGCAGCGATGAGCGCCATCGCATCACGTGGCCCAGGGATCCGCAGCAGCCTGATCAAGCTCGGCGCCGTGACGCGATTTCTGCTGCGCGTGCTGGGCCAGTGCGTGCCGGCGCTGTCCCGCCCGCGGCTGCTGATCGAGCAGATCTACAACGCCGGGGCGCGCTCTTTGATCATCATCATGCTGTGCGGCCTGTTCGTCGGCATGGTGCTCGGCCTGCAGGGATACGATCTGCTGGCGCGATTTGGCTCGGAGTCCGCGCTCGGCGTCGCCGCCGCGCTCGGACTGATCCGCGAGCTCGGGCCGGTGCTGACTGCATTGCTGTTCGCCGGCCGCGCGGGCACCGCGCTCGCCTCCGAGATCGGGCTCATGGGCGCAACCGATCAGCTCACGGCCATGGAGATGATGGCCGTGGACCCGGTGCGCTACGTGGTGGCGCCGCGCTTTCTCGGGGGAGTGATCGCCATGCCATTGCTGACGGCGATCTTCAACTGCATTGGCATCTATGGCACACAGCTCATCGGGGTCGTGATGATGCGCATTCCCGCCGGTACCTTCTGGTCGCAGACCGAGAATGCGGTCGAGCTGCGCGACATCCGCGAGGGCATCATCAAGAGCCTGGTTTTCGGCGTGGCCTGCAGCCTGATCGCCGTGTATGAAGGCTATTATGCCGAGCCGACGGCCGAAGGCGTGGGCTTGGCAACCACCCGCACCGTGGTGACCTCGGCGGTGCTGATCCTATTGCTCGACTACATACTGACGGCAGCGTTTTTGTAAGTTTTTCGCGGAGAGATTCCACCATGGCCAAGCAAAATCGCTCCATTGATATGGGGACCGGCCTGTTTGTGCTGCTTGGTTTTGCGGCATTGGCCTTTCTGACTACACAATTGCCCGGCAGCGGCTTGCAGCTGCAACGCGCGGCCGAGACCTATGCTGTGCTTGCGAAATTCGACGACATTGGCGGACTGAAGGTCGGCGCGCCGGTGAACATGGCCGGTGTCCGTATCGGGCGCGTATCGGCCATCGAGCTGGATTCCTCGGACTACAAGGCCGCAGTGACGTTGAGCATCGACAAGTCCTACTCGCATATTCCGGACGACAGCGATGCCGGAATCCAGACATCGGGCTTGCTCGGTGCGAATTACATCGGCATCACGCCGGGTGGCTCGGAGGTATTTCTGCAGGCCGGCAGTCAGCTACAGTTCACGCAGTCGGCGATGGTGCTCGAGAACCTGATCAACAAGTTCTTCGCCAACACCGCCGGCAGTAAAGGAGGCGAAAAATGATTGCTGCCCAGATGCACGGGTTTCAACGCGCGATCGCGCATGGCTTGATCGGCACACTGCTGCTGGCGATGCCGGTGGCGCCCATTCTGGCGGCGGCCAGCGCCGCTGCGACGCCGGCCCCTGCGGCGTCGGCAGACCTCGGTGCCCAGGTCGATGCGAGCAACCCCGGCACGTTGATTCAGACCGCCGCCAGCGCGATGCTCAAAGACCTCGATGCGCACCGGGCCGACTACCGCAAGGATCCCAACAAGGTCCATGGGCTGGTCGATCAGGTACTGCTGCCGCATTTCGATACCGAGTATTCGGCGCGGCTGGTGCTGGCCCGCCATTGGAATACGGCCAGCGCGGATCAGCGCACGCGCTTCGTCAATGCCTTCTACAAATCATTGCTGAGCAACTATGGCGATGCGCTGGTCGATTTCACTTCCGATCGGCTCAAGGTGTTCCCCTACACCGGCGATGCGAATGCGCAGTACGCGACCGTGCGCACCGAAGTGCGCAGGGATGACGGCTCGCAGGTCGCGGTCAATTACAGCCTGCGTCGCACCGATCAGGGCTGGAAAGCCTGGGACGTGATCATCGAGGGCATCAGCTACGTCAAGAGCTTTCGCGATGATTTCGGCTCGGAGATCGATGACAAGGGGCTCGATGAGGTCATCGCGCGGCTGGAGGCCGGCGACAAACCCGCGGCGATCAAAGGCACCAGCGGCAAGAAGTAGCCGATGGCGAGCCTGGACACAATCGCCCGCGGCCTGAGCGCCGCCAGCACCGCCCCGGCGATCGACGGCCAGCAAGCCTTCGTCGCGGTCTCGAGCGGCGTCTACCGGCTCGAGGCCCCGCTGACCTTCGCGACCGTGCCGGTGCTGCGGCAGCCGGGGCTGGAGCGGATTGACGCCGCCAGTGGTGACGTGGAGTTCGATCTGCAGCGCGTCGCAGCCAGCGATAGCGCCGGCCTGGCACTGCTGATCGACTGGCTGGCCGAGGCGCGCGTCCGACAGCGCAAGCTGCGGTATGTGCAGGCCTCCGAGGCGCTGCGCGCGCTGGCGCGGCTCAGTGAAGTCGAGTCGCTCATCGCGCCGTAACGCCGCTAGCGCAATGATAGCGGTTGATCGTAGCCCGTGAGCTCCAGGTAGCCGCGGCCAACCGTGCGTTGGTTTTCCAGTGTTGTCACCGCGCCCTCCCAATACATGGCGCCGCTCGACAGGCGCGTGTCGTTCTCCTGATCATCGAGCAATGGTTCGAGCTCCAATTGCCGCGCGCCGACGCGCACCAGCCAGCTGACCGGATAGGTCACACCGGTGCGCGGCGAGCGCCAGCGGCGCTGCGGGCTGAAGCCGATCGCTTCGGGCCCCAGGGTCCGTACCTGCCCTTGGGGCTCGCGCACGCTGCCCGCGCTCCAGTACGGCCGTCCTTGTCGGTCGCGGATACGAAACGCCATCACCGCGCCGCCATCGTCGAGGTTCAGGCCAATCCAATCCCAGCCTGCGGCCATGGGGTCGAGATAGTCGCTGGACCACTCATGGTCGAGCCATGCTTCACCGCTGACCGAATCGTTGCGCGCGGCGCGCGTGATGCTGCCACTGACGCGCAAATGCGGTTGGCTGTAGTAATAGCTGGCCGACTGCGGTGCCGGTCCCTTCTGGCTGAAGCCGCCCGCGCCGTTGAGCAGCGGTGGCTGCGTCGGGGCCAGACTCAGATCCAGTGCGAAGTCCTGCGCGCGCGCGCGCGCCAGGTAGATTCCATCCTGGCGTTCCAGCTGCCAGTCATCGATCCAGACCCGAGTGTCGGATTCCTGTGCCTCGGCCAGCCCCAGCCCAGCGCGCCGCACGCGTTGATCGTGCCAGAGCCCGCCGTGCGCGGGATCGCTGATCGCGCAGTGCGCGATCAGGATCTGGTGCGGTGCAAAGTCGCTGGGGTTGGGTTCATCCAATGCCGGGCGGCTGCGGAAGAACGTTATCTGAAAGCCGAGCGTCTCGTGCTGTGCCGTCGTGAGCCAACCCGTGACGTACCACCACTCGATGCGAAATTGCGGATGGCTGCCGTAATCGCGCGGGAATTGCAGCGTGTAGCCCGGGACCACGGCTGCGAAGGCGCCGTCGGCTTCAGCCGGCGCGCGCGCTGACAATGCGGCGAACGACAGCAGCAAGCCCAGCACGAGAGGGTGCGCTCGCGGCCTCACCAATCCTCGCGCACGGCACGAATCGGATCCTGGCTCATCGCCGCACGTCCGCTCCAGAGCGCTGTGATGGCTGAGGCCGTGATCAGCGCGAGGCTCAAGCTCGCGAGCTGCAGCCATGGAACAGCCAGGTCGATGCTCCAGTTGAACGATTGCCGATTGATCACGTACACCAGAATGAGGCTCAGCAGCGCGCCGAGCAACAGGCCGTAGAGCACGGCCAGGGCGCTGAGCGCTACCCCTTCGCTGGCGAACATCCACAGCACCTGCCGGCGCAGCATACCGAGGTGACGCAACATCCCGAACTGCGCGCGACGCGCCAGCGCTGTCGAGCTGGCGGCGACGCTGACGCCGACCAGGCCGATCAGCACCGCGACGGCCTCGAGCGCGTACGTGATCAGGAAGGCCTGATCGAACGCCATCAGCGAGCGTTCACGCAGCTCCGGGCTCGAGATCAGCTCGAGCGTGTCGTTGGGGGCGAGCGCCCTGCGAATCGCCGATTCGATCGCTGCCGTGCTGGTATGCGGCTCGCGCCAGATCGAGCCTTCGGTCGCACTGTGGTCGCCGGTCGCGGCCAGGTAATCCTGGCGTCGAATGACGATAGCGCCGCCGGCGTGCACGTAGTCGCGCCACACGCCGGCGATGGTGAACGCCTGAGTGCGGCCCGCCAGTGGCAGCGTCAGCCGCTGGCCGGGCTCATAGCCATACAGATCCTGCACGGCCTCGGAAATCCAGGCCGGGGGAAGCGCCGCCGTTCGGGGCTGCGTTGCCTCGCGCAGCAGCGGCAGGGTGTCGGCGGCGTGGTCAGGGGATAGATCACGGGCGATCAGTGCTACGGCGGGGCGATCGGCCTGCAGAAATATCGGCTGCGTGCGCCGAAATTCAGCCCGAGCGACGCCCTCGAGCGCGGCAATGCGGCCCTGCGTGGCTGCCGACAGAGTGGCCGTGTCGCTGCCCATGGATGAGCGCAATTGCAGGTCGGCGGGCAGCAGCTTAGCGAGCCACACTTCGAAGGAGTCCCGGAATGAATGCACCATGATCGCCATGGCCACCATGAGGCTGAAGCTCACGATCATCGAGGCGAGGCTCACGGTCGATGAGCTGAGGCTCCCCTGGAGCTGCGCGAAGGCGGTATCGGGCACCACCTGTCCGGTGCGCGGTATGGCAGCGATCAGGCGCAGTGTGAGCGCCGGCACCAGCAACACCGAGCCGACCAATAGCGCTGCGATCGACAAATAGCCCGGCAGCGGTAAGCCGCCTATCGGAGGCAGCCAGGCGAGCAGTGCGCCGGCCGCCGTGAGCGCCAATCCCGGCGCGGTCGTGACGAGGCGGCTCAGATCCTGCTCGGCATCCCCGGCCTTGAGGGCGAGGGCCGGCGCGCGCTGCGCAGCCTGCCACGCCGGCAGCGCGCCACCGGCACAGGCCGCGCCGGTACCGATCAGCGCAAAGCCCAGCATCGGCCCGGCATGCACTGCCAGCGACGCACCGATTCCAGCGAACTGGCGATTACCCAGATCGGCTCCCAGGTAGCGCAACATCAGCGTGGCGATCAACGCCCCGAGCAGTACGCCGAGCACCGAGCCCAGCGCACCGCTCGCGGCGGTCTCTGCCAGCAGCGCCAGGCGCAACTCAGCGCGCGTGACGCCGAGCGAGCGCAGCAGGCCGAGCGCGACACGCCGGCGCAACACCGACAACCACTGCGTCGAGAACACGAGAAAGGCGCCCGTCAGCAGTCCGACGAGTGCCAGCATATCGAGGTTCACGCGATAGGCGCGCGTGGCGGTGCCGGCTCGACCGCGTTCGATCTGCGGGCTCATAGCGAATACGCCGGCAGGCAACCAGAAGCCCAAGCGTTCGCGCACGAGCTGCGGATCTGTCCCAGGGCGCAGCCGCAAATCGACGCGATTGATTCGACCCAGTCGCTCGAGGGTCCATTGGGCGGCGGCGATGTCCATGATGCCGAGCGGCTCGGGATAGGCATTGCCCGGCAGAATGTCGATGACTCGCAGCGATTTCACCGCGCCGCCGACATTGATCGACAGCCGGTCGGAGCGGTGCAGCCCCAGCGTGTCGGCGGCCGCGCGGCTCAGCACGATCGCATCCTGCGCAAACAACGGCGTGACATCAGCGCCCATCGCAGCGATCAGTTGCGGCTGCAAGGCGGAGGCGCGAAATGGATCGAGGCCCAATACCCGCAACGCCGGGCGATTCGACGGCGCCAGGGCCAGCTGCAGCTCGAGTACGGGGCTGGCGACGCTGACGGATGCATCGCGCGCGAGCGATACGAACACCGACTCGTCAAAGCCTGACGCAGGGCCACGGACCACGATGTCGGCCTCACCGATCAGGCGTCGCGTCGCTTGGTCGAATTCCGTCAGCGCGGCGGTGTTAATCAGGTAGACGGCCGCGCCCAGCGCGACGCCAATGGCGATCGCCAACACCGTGGCCAGCACGCGCATGGGCTGCTCGCGCAGCTGCGAGAGCGCCAGCACTTCCCAGGCGACCCAAGCCGAGCGCAAGTCGATCATTGCGGGTCCGGGGTCAGCCGGCCGGTCTGAAGCCGCACGATGCGATCGGCCGTGCGCGCCGCAGCCATCGAATGCGTGATCAGAATGGCGCTGGCAGCGCTGGCCTGCAGCTGCTCGCGCAGCACGCGCAGTATTTGTTCCGCCGTGGCCGCATCCAGGTTCCCGGTCGGCTCGTCGGCGAGCACCAGCGCGGGCTCATGCACCAGTGCGCGTGCGATCGCAATGCGCTGCAGTTCGCCACCGGAGAGCTCGCGTGGATAGGAGCGCGAGAGCGCGCCGATGCCACAGCGCTTGAGCCATTGCAGCGCGCGCGGCGCGCGCTGCGCGCGGGGTACGCCGAGCAGGTCGAGCGGCAGCGCCACATTTTGCAGTACCGTCAGATAGGGCAGGATGTGGAAGGCCTGGAATATAAAACCCACGCGCGCGCGGCGCAGTCGCGTGAGCGAGTCATCATCGAGCGCGCACAGGTCGATGCCCTCGAGCAGCACGCGGCCGCTGTCCGGCCGGTCCAGGCCTGCGATGATGTTAAGCAGCGTCGACTTGCCGGCGCCGGATTCGCCCATGATGGCGAGGAACTCGCCGGTGTGCAGTTCGAGGTGCAGGCCATCGAGCACCGGCGCGCTCGTGGCACGATAGCGCTTGCTCAGCGCCTCGAGCGTCAGGACCGGGGTTACACCGCGTGATTGCGATGCCACCGCGGGCTGCTATTTCGGCAACGGCGTCTCGACACTGTCGTCGCCCGGATCGGGGAACTGCTCTTCGGGTGGTTGATCGCCGTGGATCTGGTAGTCGCGCCGCTGCAGCCAGACATTGCGGATGAAAGCATATGGATCGTAACTGCGATCGAGGATCTTATCCTCATCGAGCAAACCGGCGCGGTGATCGACGGTATCGAGTGAGAACAGACCCCAGCGGACGTACGGATCGACGATGTAGGCGCGAATCGTCGTGTATTCGTCCGACAGCAACCCAATCGCATCGCGCACGGTCGAGGGGCCCAGGAACGGCAGCATCACATAGGGGCCGCTGTGCACGCCCCATTTACCCATCGTCTGGCCGAAGTCCGCACGGTGCCGATCCAGACCCGATGGGGTCGCCACGTCAAATATTCCGCCCAGACCGAACAGGGTATTGACCACAATCCGCGTCGTGTCGCTCGCGCCGTCGCGCCACTGGCCCTGCAGGAAGTCGTTGATGATGGTGGTCGTGTAGGTCAGATTGCTCATGAAGTTAGATACACCGGTGCGCACGGGACGCGGCGTGATCTTCACATAAGCACGCGCGGCCGGACGCAGCACGGCATGATCGACCTTGACATTGAATAGGTAGATGCTGCGGTTGAGGCGCTCGAAGCGATCGCGCGAATCGGGCTTCGCACCGCTGGGCAAGGTGGCGCAGCCTGTGAGACTCAGGAGCAGCGCCAGCACCGGGACGAGCGTGCGCAGTGGCCGGTACCAAGCCGGCAATTCGCGTGTCAGCATTCTGCCGAGAGTCTAGCAGGTCGAGGCGAGGCGGGATTACCGGCCGCCCGGCGAGCGATGGGACGCCTGCTGTTCACGTAGCCAACCGCGCACTTCATCGAGCTGCGCACGGAAGCGCGCGCGCTGGATGGCCGAGAGATTGGGGGACGCCAGGGCCAGCTCGAGCTGTTGATTGGCCAGCGGCAGGTTGCCGCCTGCCAGGTCGTACTGCGCCATGTAGTAGTAGGCATCTCCGGGATCGCCGGCAGCGCTGGCGGCCAGGGCCGTGAGCCGGATCTGCGGCGGGGTGGGTTCGACGTTGTTGAATAGGTCCAACAGGATTTGATGGGCCTGCTGCGACCGGTCGGTCTGCATGAGCGTCTCGGCGTAGCGCACGGTCAGCGGTACGTTGCGCGGAAACAGCCGGCTCGAGCGTTCGAACAACGCCAGGGCGGCACCCGGCTGGCCGGCATGACCCGGATCAGCCTCAAGTCGATGTACAACGAT
>DAIMZW010000046.1:0-14525 GCA_036733765.1 Steroidobacteraceae bacterium | reverse complement strand
GCTAGTTACGGCCCCCGCGTATTACTGGTTCGCCAAGCGCTCCCAAGCACGCGAGCACCTGCGCGCATGACAGCCGCGCGCGCCGGAATCAGCCGGCGCTTTTCGCCTTGTAGGCCTTCAACTCGGCGTTGAACTTATCGGCCAAATGCTGCACCTTCTCGACTTGGACATTGTTGAGCTTTGAATACTCCAGCTGGATCTTCGCTTTGTCGCCACCCGCGGCAACTTTGGCTTCCTGTTCCTGCTGCAGGCAGTCGGAGTAGGATTTGACCGCGGCGTCATACGCCACCACCGCCTTCTGTGCGGCGATCATTTCTTCGCGCGTCGCCGCAGTCCCATCCGGAATCTGCACCGCGCCGTCGGGCACGGCGCAAGCGGCAAATACCGGACCGGCGGCCAGCGCAGCAAACATGGAAACAGTCAGCATGAGTTTCATTCTGTAATCCTCGACTTCCCTGCTCGTATGATGGCGCGTCGCGACCTAAAACTCAAAGCCCTACCCAGGACTGGCGCGTGCGCTCAGGCCAGGCTCGCCAGATACGCGCGCCAGCCGCCATAGTGCGTAATGTCGACAGCACGGCTCACGGCGTGCGCTTCACACAGGAAGCCGCACACTTGGGTATCGTTGGCGAGTTGGACCTTGCCGATGGCGAGCGGCGCGGGAATCTGTGCGACCAAGCTGCCAAAGGCTGCGCCCGGCACGGACCAGAGCTCCACCTCGATCGCCGCACCGTGTTGCTCGACACGTACCAATCCTGGGCGGTGGGGCGGTCCGCCGGGCAGGGCATAGAAGCGGTACTGCGCCGCCGTGCGTGTGCGCTCGAGCAGCACCGCGCCAAGCTTTCGCAGCTGATGATTCAGCGGCAACCCTTCAAGGTGTGCACCGCAGACCGCCAGCGCAATGCCGTCCACGGACGGCGCCCAATTGAAGTCAGGCTCGGTGGGCACGAGCGAGCTCAGCGCACCCTGTCGGGTTGGTTCGCCGTGCTGAAATCTGGCGGCGAGCGCAAGCAGCTCGTAATCGCTCCAAGCCGGACCGGCGAGCGTGATGCCGAACGGCAGCGCGTCGGCGCTGAAGCCGGCCGGTACCGCAACGGCGGCGAGATCGAGCAGGTTCATGAAATTGGTATAGAAGCCGAGGTGCGAATTCAGTCGCAGCGGCTCGGCCTCGATCTCTGCGATGCGGTAGATCGTGCCGGCGGTGGGCGTCACGATCACATCGATTTCATTCCAGACGCGCTCGCTCGTGCGGCGCAGCCGCTGCAGTCGGTACTGTGCGCGGAACGCATCGGCGGCCGAAGGCGTCGCGCCGCCCGCGATGATTTGCCGTGTGATCGGATACATTGAGTCCGCGGCGCCGCGCAGCAACGCCTCAACGGCGACATAGCGTTCTGCAATCCAGGGACCGTCATAGAGCAGCTGCGCGGCCTCGATGAAAGGCGCGAAATCGATCAGTACGCGCTGGCCGCCCAATGATTCCAGACGGGCGACCGCGGCATCAAACAGCCGCGGATACTCTTCGTTGCCGAAGAATTGCAGCTGCGTTGGCTGCGGTACGCCGAAACGGAATGAGCCGCTGACCAACGATGCTCCGGGCGCATGCGGCACGGCGCGGCGCGAGTAGGGCTCGGCCTCATCGAAGCCCTCCGCGATGCGGCACACGCGCGCGGCATCCTGCGCGCTGAGTGCGAAGATCGAGATCGCATCGAGCGTACGGCAGGCCGGCACTACGCCGCGCGGGCTCAGGCGACCACAACTGGGCTTCAGACCAACGAGATTGTTGAATGCCGCCGGAATGCGCCCGGAGCCGGCCGTGTCGGTACCGAGCGCGAAGCTGGCCAGCCCCATGGCCACCGCGACTGCGGATCCGGAGCTGGAACCGCCGCTGATGTATGCCGGGTCGAAGCTGTTGCGGCACACGCCATAGGGCGACCGCGTACCGACCAGGCCGGTGGCGAATTGGTCCAGGTTGGTCTTGCCGATGGGTATCGCTCCGGCCTCGATCAGACGGTTGACGACGTAAGCGGATCGTCCGGGTGTGTAGGCGAAGGTTGGGCAGCCCGCGGTGGTCGGTATGCCGGCGAGATCGATATTGTCCTTGATCGCAAACGGAATGCCGTACAGGGGCATGGAGTCCGGATCGGACGCGCCGAGGATATGCGCTTGCTGGAGGGCGAGTTCCGGTGGCACCAAAGAGATCCAGATCCCTCGATCGCCGGTCGCCGCAATGCGCGCTAACAGCGCTTGCACGAGCTCGAGCGGCGTCGTGCGCCGTTCGCGATAAGCGGCAGCGAGATCGGCAATGGCGAGGCTGTTCACGGGCGTCGCACCATTCAGGGTCGAAGCACGATCAGCGTGTCACCCGCGGCCACCGCCTGGCCGCGCTGGCATCGCAACTCCACGATCGTGCCGGCCTGTTCCGCTTGCACCGCAAATTCCATTTTCATCGCCTCGATCAACAGCAGCGCATCGCCCGGGCTGGCGCGCTCGCCCACCGCGGTTTTCAACTGCCAGACACTTCCGGTCACCGGCGAGCTGATCGCGACGCAGCCCTCCGGCAGGATCGGTGCGTTCTGAACGGCGGACATCGCAGGACTGGCGTCGATTTCCGCGCCGTCATTGTGGTCCCCGCCGCCTGCAATGCGCCAGCGCTCGCGTTCGGCTTCGAAGGCTGCTTGCTGCCGCGCCTTGAACTCGCCGATGGAGGCGGCATTGTTCTTAAGGAAGGTGCGGTAGTCTCGCAGTCGCAGCGTCGTGGGCTCGATCTGCAGCGGCGCCTTGCCATAGGGAAACTCGGCGCGTAGGCGCTCCAGCTCCCGGGCCGACACCGGATGAAAGCGCAGCTGATCGAAAAAGCGCAGTAACCAGTGCTTGCCCTGGTCAAACTCGGCTGTCTGCCGGAACCGATTCCACATCTGCAGCGTGCGGCCGACGAACTGATAGCCGCCCGGACCTTCCATGCCGTAGACACACAGGTACGCGCCTCCTATGCCCACTGCGTTCTCGGGCGTCCAGGTGCGGGCCGGGTTGTATTTTGTGGTGACCAGTCGATGACGCGGGTCCAGAGGCGTGGCCACGGGCGCGCCCAGGTAGACATCCCCCAGTCCCATGACCAGGTAGCAGGCCTCGAACACGATGCGGCGCACCTCATCGATCGAGGCCAGGCCGTTGATGCGACGGATGAACTCGATATTGCTTGGGCACCAGGGCGCATCGGCGCGTACCGACTGCATGTAGCGCTCGATCGCCAGCTGAGTGGCAGGATCGTCCCAGGACAACGGCAGGTGCACCACGCGGCTGGCCACCTCGATGTCGTCGATCGACGGCAGCGCCGCGTCAAGCCGCCGCAAGGAATCGAGAATCTGGCTGCGAGCAGTGCGGCGCGAGTCGAAATGCACCTGCAGCGAGCGCACCCCAGGGGTCAGGTCGATGATGCCGGGCAACTGCGCGCCGTGCAGTGCGTCGAGCAGCGCCTGCACTCGAAAGCGCAGTGCCAGGTCCAGTGTGGGTTCACCGTACTCGATCAGAACGTTGTCCTCGCCGGACTGCCGATAACAGATCGCCGGTCGCGAAGCGGTCGACTCGCTGCGATGCAGGATGGCCTGCAGGGCCCGCGGATGGCGCGCCACCGGCAGCCGCGCGGCGTGCCTGAGCGGCGCAGTCAGCGTACGGATCGACTCATCCTGCGAGCGCAGCAGCTCTTGCGCCTGCGCGGCCTCGACGGCATGAAAGCGAACGCTATTGCCGGGCCGCAGTTGCCCGATCTTCCATTGATCCGCGAGTGCGATGGTGGCCGGGCACACAAAGCCACCGAGACTGGGTCCGTCCGGCCCAAGAATGACCGGCATGTCGCCGGTGAAGTCGATCGCTCCGATCGCGTAGGCGCTGTCGTGAATGTTGGACGGATGCAGCCCGGCCTCGCCGCCGTCGTGGCGCGCCCAGTGCGGCTTGGGGCCGATGAGCCGTACGCCGGTGCGACTCGAGTTGTAGTGCACCTGCCAGCGGGTGGCGAAGAAGGTGTCAATATCCGGCTCGGTGAAGAAATCCGGGGCAGCGTGCGGCCCGTACAACACTGCTATGTCCCAGCTGTCGGTGTAGGTGGGCCGCAGCGCCGGCGGCAGTGAGACTGCCGTCGCTTTCGGCTCCTCGGTCGCGCCGATGCGCAGCACATCGCCATTGCGCAAGGCTCTGCCGGCGTGGCCACCAAATTGCCCGAGCGTAAAGGTCGCTCGGCTGTCCATATAACGCGGCACATCGAAGCCGCCCCGCACCGCGAGGTACGAGCGCTGGCCGGCACCCTGGATACTGCCGATCTTCAGAACACTACCGGCTTTGACCGCGACGCTGTGCCAACACTCGAGGCGCTCGCCATTGAGCTCGGCCCGCATCCCCGCGCCGGTCAGCGCGATGCACGCGTCGCAGCTGAATTTGAGCGTCGGCCCGGTCACCGTCAACTCGAGCCCGGCGCAATCCTCAGGATTACCCAACAAGCGATTCGCCAGCCGGAATGCGAGTGCATCCATCGGCCCCGAGGGTGGCACGCCGACGTCCCAATGGCGCAGACGTCCCGGCCAATCCTGAACCGTGGTTTGGGTGCCGGGCTGCACCACTTCGATGGTACGGGAGCTGAACGGCACGGCTGTGAGCCAGCGCGTGGTGAGCGCTGCGGCGCGAAACTGGGGCTGCTGAAGCAGGGTGCGCAAATAGTCCCGGTTGGTTTCGATGCCGTAGATGACCGTGTCGGTCAGCGCTGCGTCGAGCTGCGCGATCGCTGCCTCGCGCGTAGGCGCATGCGCGATCAGTTTGGCCAGCATGGGGTCGTAGTAGGGCGGCACTTCGCTACCGGTCTCGATCCAGGCATCCACGCGCAGTCCCGTGGGCAGGCACACTTGCGACAGCAGGCCGCTCGAGGGCCGAAACGCGCGCGCCGGGTCTTCGGCGTACAAGCGCGCCTGAATGGCCACTCCCTGCGGCGCGTGACGATAGGCCTGCAGCGGCGGCGGCTCGTGCGCCGCGACCCGCAGCATCCATTCGACCAGATCGATGCCCGTGACGGCCTCGGTCACGCCGTGCTCGACCTGCAGCCGCGTGTTGACTTCCAGGAAGTAGAACGCCGAGGCGGCATGGTCGGCTTGCCCCGCGCGGTCGGCGTCGACGCGATCGGCATCGACAATGAATTCGACGGTCCCGGCCGAGCGGTACTGTACCGCCTGGCCGAGCCGCACCGCCGCATCGCACAGCTGCGCGCGCAGCCAGTCGTCGAGCGAGGGGGCTGGAGTCTCTTCAATGATCTTTTGGTTGCGCCGCTGCGTCGAGCAGTCGCGTTCGCCGAGCGCGATGACCCGGCCCTGGCCATCGCCGAAGATCTGCACCTCGATGTGGCGCGCGCGCGCTACGAATTTCTCCAGAAATACGCCGCAGTCGCTGAAATTGCTGCCTGCCAGGCGCCGTACGCTATCGAAGACTGTGGACAGCTGCGCCGCGTCCGCGCACTGCAGCATGCCGATACCGCCGCCGCCGGCCGTACTCTTGAGCATGACGGGATAGCCGATGCGCTGGGCCTCGGCGAGCGCCTGTTCGACATCGGACAGCAGGCCGCTGCCGGGCAGCAGCGGTAGTGCGCTGGCGGATGCGAGCGCGCGCGCCGTGTGCTTGAGACCGAAATCGCGCATCTGCCCAGGGGTCGGCCCGACAAAGGCGATGCCGCGGCGCTCGCAGTCCTGCGCAAATTGCGCGTTCTCGCTCAGGAAGCCGTAACCCGGGTGGATCGCCTGCGCACCGGTGGCGATGGCGGCCTCCAGAATGCGATCGGCCCGCAGGTACGAGTCGGCCGCCGCGGGGGCGCCGATGCACACGGCTTCATCGGCCTCGCGCGCGTGTCGACTGGCACGATCGGCCTCGGAATAGACCGCGACCGAGGCTATGTTCAACCGGCGCAACGTGCGCTGAATGCGGCAGGCGATGGCGCCGCGATTGGCGATCAATATCTTTTCGAACATCCCGAATCCTCGAGCGCGTCGGGTCGTCCCGGCAAGGTTAGGGGGACCGGCGGGTCGTCCCGCGGCCCGACGGGATGTTCAGCCCGCCGCCCAGATCAATATCTGTATCGGAGTCGGATTGAAGGCATTGCACGGATTGTTGAGCTGCGGGCAATTGGAGATCAGCACCAGCACGTCCATCTGCGCACGCAGCTGTACATAGCGGCCGGCAGCGGAAATTCCATCCTCGAAGCGCAAAGCCCCGTCGCTCGTCACCGGCACATTCATGAAAAAATTGATGTTGCTCGGCAGATCACGCTTACTCAGGCCACGGTCATGACGCGCGAGCGCCAGCAGGAAGTTGTCGCGGCAGCTATGCATGTGGCGCTTCTCGAGCGCGTAGCGCACGGTGTTGCTCTCGGCCGAGCAGGCGCCGCCGAGCGTGTCGTGGCGGCCGCAAGTGTCCTCGATGATCGTGAGCATGCTCGCGCCGAGGTTGGAGCGCAGCGGTGTGCCGGTGGTCAGGTAGATATTGCCCTGCGCGCGAATCGTATCGACCGCGCTATAGCGCTCTTCGGTGTTGTGAGCATTGTAGAACAGCGTGTCGACGGCCTGGTTGCCCTCCAGATCCACGATGCGCAGGATCTGTCCCTGCTCGACGTCGCCGAGCCAGGGCTCACCAGCGGCGATGACCTCATCATGCACGGCTTGGCGTGGGTCAAGGCGGTTGGCGGTCATGCGAGAAACATCATTTCGGTATTGCGAAAGCCACGGGCGTTCTCGCCGCAACGATCGCGGCAGGAATCCTGCTGCGGCGCGGGTCCTGATACCCAGGCCCGCAACTGCACCGATCGCGGACGGTAGCGCGGGTCGGGATCGAGCGGGTGCTGGCAGGTCGAGAGTACCAGCAAGGTGTGCATCTCAAAGCGCAGATCAACGTAGTCGCCTGCGCGGCAGTGCGTTGCATCGAACCGCAGGGCGCCGGCCTCATCGACCGCTACGCGCGTGAAGAAATTGATATTTGCGATCAGATCGCGTTTCCCGAGGCCGTATTTTCCGAGCTCGTTGAGCATGCTGTCGCGGCCGTTCTTGTTATAGTCGTTGCGCTGCTCTTGAAAGCGCGTGGCGCCAAACCGGCTGCTGACCATCGCCGCGTCCGACAGGCCGCAGATCGTATCGTGCCAGCCGCAGCTATCGGCCGTGATCGAGCACAGAACACGTCCCATATCCGAATAGCAGACGCAGCCGGCCGTCAGATAGGCGGTGTGCTGGGCCTTGAGCGTATCGGCCATGTTGTAGCGTTCGAGCAGGGACTCATAGTTGTACAGCATCGCCGCGACATTGGCGCCGGCCTCCAGCGCCGTGACGCGCAACGAGGTGCCGCGCCGCACGATGCCGGACCAATGCGCGCCATGTTCCAGCGCTGCCTCCCATAGCAACGGCTGTGACGGCAGCGGCGGCGGAGTCGTGCTTCGGGAGCGGAGTTTGAAAGTGCTGCTCATGGTCAACGTTGTCGGGGTGATGTCGCGGCTGGCGATACACGCTAGTACAAGCGACCCAGGTAGGTAAAGCCCGGACGATTGCACCAATGATGCACTGCCTGATCTCGAACAGCACCGTGCCAGTGCGCTTCGGCGGCTGCGACGCACTGATTTCGGCTGTTCGCGCGCGGCACAGGGCTTGCAAACCCGGGTACTACCAGAGTGAAGCTCCATAATATCCATTTCAGGAGCGTCCGTGGCACAGCACAAGTGGTTGCAGATCCACCGGCCGTTGTCGGCGCGGGCGAGGCTCCTGATCGGCATTGCTTCATTCGTGCTGCCGGTTCTGATCTGGTGCGTCGTGAGCTACGTGCCCTGGGTCTGGCATCCACAGGTCTTGATCACCGACCCCGGTTCGGTGAGCTATCTGGATCTCGGCGCGCATTTAGCGCGCGCTGACTTCGACACTGAACTCGCGGATGCCAGGCAGGAGGGCCGGGCAGTTCCGCGGGGCGTCGCAGCCAATCCAATCTACCTGCCCTCGCCCGGTCAGGTTTTGCGGGCTTTTTACAGCTCCTTCACGACGCCGCCGCCCACCAAGGACGGTCAGTGGCTGCACCAGAGCCTCTGGCACAGCATCCAGATCATCTTCTGGGGCTTTATGATCTCCTCAATGTTCGGCGTTCCGCTCGGAATCCTGTGCGGGGCCTATGCTGCGATCGCGCGGCTGAACGAGCCGTTCGTGGAATTCTTCCGCTATCTGCCGGCACCGGCCTTCGGCGCCCTGGCGGTCGCGATCCTGGGCATTTATGACGGACCGAAGATCGCGGTGATCGTCATCGGCACATTTTTTCAGCAGGTGCTGATCATCGCCAATACCACCCGCAAGCTCGATCCGGCTTTGCTCGAGGCGGCACTGACTCTCGGCACCAAGAGCCGGCAGCTGCTCACGCGGGTCGTCGTCCCTGGCATCCTGCCGGATCTATACCGCGATCAGCGTATTCTCCTGGGTTGGGCCTGGACCTACCTGATCGTCGCCGAGCTCATCGGCACGACCTCCGGCATCACCTGGTTCATCACGCAGCAGGCTCGCTACCAGCATTTTCCCAACGTCTACGCGGCCATTGCGATGATTGGAATCCTCGGCCTCGGGACCGATATGATCCTGGCCGCGATCGGCCGCAGGCTGTTTCCCTGGGACCGCAAATGAACGATCTCATGTTCCCGCGCCAGTTGCTGCCCTCCTATCTGGAGCAATCCGATGATGTGCGCCAACGCTTCGAGAAGCTCAAGGCGCGCGAAGTCATCCTGACCATCTCGCAGCTGACGAAAATTTTTCAAAACGGCAAGAAGAGCACGGCTGCGCTCAACGACATCAACCTGCGCACGCACCGGCGCGAATTCTTGTGTGTCGTGGGCCCTTCGGGCTGCGGCAAATCCACACTGGTGCGCATACTCGCCGGCCTCGAGCAGCACAGCTCGGGCGAGGTATTGCTGCAAGGGCAACCGGTTACGGGCCCGGGCCGCGATCGCGGCATGGTGTTTCAGGGCTACACACTGTTTCCGTGGCTGACGGTCAAGAAGAATGTCATGTTCGGCCTCGAGGTCAACGGCCACGGCAGGCTCGAATGCGAGCGCGAGGCGATGCAGTGGCTGGAGCTCATCGGCCTGGAAAAATTCGCTGACGCCTTTCCGCAACAGCTTTCCGGCGGCATGAAGCAGCGGGTTGCCATCGTGCGCGCGCTCGCGAATCAACCGCGCATCCTGCTCATGGACGAACCCTTCGGCGCGCTCGATGCCCAGACGCGCGCTCGCATGCAGGCACATCTGCTCGAGATCTGGCGCAAGATCGACATCACGATCATTTTCATTACGCACGATCTGGACGAGGCGATTTATCTCGCGGATCGCATTCTGGTGCTCTCGGCCCATCCAGGCGAAGTCCAGGAGCTCATCGAGGTGCCCGTGCCGCGCCCGCGCAGTAGCGCGCAGTTCGTGAGCCCGGAATTTCTCGCGACCAAGGCGCGTCTCGAGGAGCTCATTTATATTGGGCGACACGCGGCCGAGGAAGAGGAGGAGGACTATCCGATCCTGGCGCGCATGACCAACGTCGCCGACAACGTGGAGTAAGCGCATGAGCCTCAGACGCGTGTTGCGGATGGGCGATCCGCAGCTGTTACAGGTCAGCGAGCCGGTGCGAAACCTCGACAGCCCGGAGTTGCTCGAGCTGCTGGCCGATATGCGCGAGACCATGGCCGCCCTCAGCGGCGCGGGCCTCGCGGCCCCGCAGATCGGTGTGCCGTGGCGGATCGTCATCTTCGGCACCGGCGTGCCCAATCCGCGCTACCCGGAGGCTGAAATCGTGCCTGCCACGGTGTTGATCAATCCGCAGCTGCAACCGCTCGGCGAGCAGATGCAGCAGGATTGGGAGGGTTGCCTTTCGGTGCCTGGAATGCGCGGCCTGGTGCCGCGCTATCAGCAATTACATTACCGCGGCGTTGACGAGCAGGGCCGCGCTATCGATCGGCGCGTCAGCGGCTTCCACGCCCGCGTGGTGCAGCACGAAGTCGATCACCTCGATGGGATCCTCTATCCCATGCGCATGACGGACATGAGTCAATTCGGTTTCAACGAGGAGCTGTTTCCGGGGCAGGGGCTGGAGGACGAGTGAATTCCGCGGCGCGCGCCTAGGCGCGCACAGTGGCGCTGCGCTGTGCGATGGCCTCGAACCAGCGCTGCAGATGCGGAAAATCGCCTTAAGACCATTAATCGGTACGCCGGGCCGTGAGGCCAGCCAGCGCTCCGGCATCATCGACTTCGAGGCTCAACTCGATCGGCTGGCAGCAGACCTGACAGTCCTCGATATAGCTGGCCGAGCCGGCCGAAAGATCTGCCAGGGTCTCTAAGCTCTCGCCGCAATAGGGGCATTGGATGGGCACGAACTGCGTGCCCTGTCCGCTGCGCGCTGCGTCGGCTCCCGCCTGCCCGGGCTCGAAGACCGGCTCGAGGCCGTACAGGGCGTCGATCGCGTCCGGCTGCAGTGCCGCAGTCGGCTTGCGCGGGCGATGTGCAGTCATGCCCTCACCCTAACAAACGTCGTCCTCGATCGCGTAAGATTCCGCGCATGACGGACGCCCAGCCAGATTCATTAGCACATTCGCTCGCGCAGCTGCATGCGGAGCTGGCCCGCGCACCGCGCTTGGATGAGAACGCCAAGCAGCATTTGCGCGCCGCGCTGGCAGAGATCGAACAGCGAATACACGAGGCTGGCGAGCCCCCCGTCGCGGGCGGTAGGCCGCCCCGCGCCTCGACACACCCTCTTGAAGCCCTCGCGGTCGGTTTCGAGGCCGACCATCCGTCTCTGGCCGCAAGCGTGCGTCAGTTCATCGATTTGCTGGGTCAGGCTGGCCTTTAGGCCCTTCCGCGCGCTGCGTCATCCTCGCCTTCCAATTCGCGACGAGCTTCGACCATTGCGTCTTTTGATCCGGCGTCAGGACGTTATACAGCTGCAGCTTGAGGTCGCTGTCCCGCTGGATGCGGTCGGCGGCACGCTTCTTGGCCGCCTGCACTGCCGCGGCATAGTTCGGATCGCCCGGATTGGCCAATGCCATCATGTCCGGGGCGCCACCGGGTTGCTGGGTCGCGAACTGCTCACGCGCATTGGATAGAATGCTGTGCAGCTGTTGTTGCTGCGCCGCACTCAGATTGAGTTCGTGGAAACTGCGCAGCAGGCCTTGACCGCCCTGCGGGCCGCCCCCCCAGCCGTGCTCTTCATGCCCTCGGCCCCAGTGATGATGATGATGGTGATGGCAATGGTATCCGCCCCAATGGCCGTCCCGCTCGCCGCCATCAGCGGCCCACTGCTTGTGCCCCGCGTGCTCGCCACGCTCGGGACCGGCGCCGCCGGGGCTAGCATCCGGCCCGGTTTGGGCTAGAACGCCACCCGCAAAGCCAGTGATGGCCACAGCCAAAATCAGTTGATGCAGTCTATTTGACATACCGGTCGCCTCGATTGTCCCATGTACAGGATAGGACAGCGTTGGAAACGGACAGTGCCACGACTGCGCCCGGGCGGGCACCCGTTCGGCGTTAAGTTGCGTGAATGTTCGTCAAGCCGCGACGCTCAGACCGGGACAACCTCTTCGCGGGCGGCCCGCTTGCGCTCGTGTTCCTTGAGATAGCGCTTGCGGATACGGATGCTCTGGGGAGTGACCTCGACCAGCTCGTCGTCGGCGATGAATTCGACCGCATACTCGAGCGTCAACGGGATCGGCGGGGTCAGCAGGATTGCGTCGTCCTTGCCGGCGGCGCGGACATTGGTGAGCTTCTTGGTCTTGATCGGGTTGACCACCAGATCGTTCTCGCGGCTGTGGATCCCGATGATGATGCCCTCGTAGAGCTTGTCGCCGGGGCTTACGAACAGCCGTCCGCGCTCCTGCAGCGCGAACAGTGCGTACGCCACCGCTTCGCCATCCTCATTGCTGACCAACACGCCGTTGTGGCGATCGGGGATCTCTCCCTTGACGGTCGCGAAGCCATCGAAGATGTGGCTGATCAGGCCGGTGCCGCGCGTCAGGGTCATGAACTCGCCCTGGAATCCGATCAGCCCGCGGGCGGGGACCCGGTATTCGAGCCGCGCGCGGCCCGTGCCCTCGATGATCATGTCGGTCAGTTCGGCGCGACGTTTGCCGAGCGCCTCCATGACTCCGCCCTGATGGGCTTCGTCGATGTCCACGGTCAAAGCCTCAAACGGCTCGAGCACCTGCCCATCGACCGTCTTCTTGAGCACTTGGGGTTTGCCCACCGCCAGCTCGTAACCCTCGCGGCGCATGTTCTCGACCAGGATCGTCAGGTGCAGCTCGCCACGGCCGAGCACCCGGAACACGTCGGCGTCCGCGGTGTCCTCGACCCGCAGCGCGACGTTGCTCTGCAACTCGCGGTAGAGCCGCTCGCGAATCTGCCGGCTGGTGACGAACTTGCCCTCGCGGCCGGCGAGCGGAGAGGTGTTGACCTGGAAATTCATCGCCAGCGTCGGCTCATCGACCTGGATCGGCGGCAGGCCTTTGGGATTTTCCGGGTCGCAGATGGTCAGCCCGATATTGACGTCCTCGATGCCCGTGACCGCGACGATGTCGCCGGCGGCCGCCTCGTCCACGGCCTTGCGTTGCAGCCCGTGAAAAGTCAGCACCTGGGCGATTTTCGCCACGCCCCGATCCTCCTCGCTGTAGCGCAACGCGACATTGCGGCCCGCACGCAGCGTGCCGCGGCTGATGCGGCCGATGCCGATGCGGCCGACATAGGAGTTGTAGTCGAGCGTGGAAATCTGCAGCTGCAACGGGGCGTCGACCTCGGTCGGCGGCGCGGGCACATACTGCAGGATGGCCTCGAACAGAGCGGCCATGTCCGGATCGCGCCGCGTCATGTCGGTGCTGGCCCAGCCCTGCAGCGCCGAGGCGTAGATGACCGGAAAATCCAACTGCGCGTCGGTGGCACCGAGCTTGTCGAACAGCTCGAAAGTCCGGTCCGCGACCCAGCCCGGGCGCGCACCGGGCCGGTCGATCTTGTTCACGACCACTATTGCCTTGAGTCCCAGCGCCAAAGCCTTGCGGGTCACGAAGCGGGTCTGCGGCATCGGTCCCTCGACCGCATCGACCAACAGCAGCACACCGTCGACCATCGATAGCACGCGCTCGACTTCGCCGCCGAAATCGGCGTGGCCCGGCGTATCGACGATATTGATGCGGGTCCCGCCGTACTCGATCGCGCAGTTCTTCGCCAGGATCGTGATACCGCGCTCACGCTCGATGTCATTGGAGTCCATGACGCGCTCGCCGATTTTCTCGTGCGCCGCGAAGGTGCCGGACTGCTTGAGCAAGCAGTCCACCAGCGTGGTCTTGCCGTGGTCGACGTGGGCGATGATGGCGATGTTGCGGATCGGGCGTTGCATGGGTTGGCGGGTCGGCGGCCGGACAGAAAAAGGGCGCCGAGGGTAGCAGAATGCAGGCCGCCCTGTTAGACTATTTCCTGATTCATAAAGATATCGTTATATGTTTAAAGGTTCCATAGCGAGTGAAGACCTCGGGCAGGTCGTGCGTGCGCTCAAGAGTGCCGCCGAGCCCACACGGCTACGGCTGCTGGTGCTATTGAGCCATGGGGAGCTTACGGTCGGCGAGCTGTGCTGCGTGCTCGGACAGAGCCAGCCGCGTATTTCGCGCCATCTGCGCGTGCTCACCGAGGCGGGATTTCTGGATCGCTTCCGCGAGCAGCAGTGCGTTTATTACCGCGCACCGGTGAGCGGCCGGTATCTCGAGTGGTCGCGGCAGGTGCTCTCCATGGCCGATCCAGACACCGCCGTGCTCAAGCACGACCGCGAGCGTGCCGCGCAGGTGGTGCGGGATAGGGCGAATGTTGCAGCACAACAATTGAACCGCGACCAAGCCGATGGGCCCGGCCCGCGCGAGGACCTGACCAGCGTGATGCTCGAAGAACTTGGCCCTTCCAGCGTCGGCGAGCTGCTCGATATCGGCACCGGTTCGGGTCTCATGCTCGAGATCCTGGGCCCCCGCGCCCAGCACGCCGTGGGCATTGATATTTCGACCCCGGCGTTGCGCTTGGCGCGTACGCGCGTGCACGGCGTGGGCTTAAGCCACTGCGAGTTCCGCCGCGGCGATATGTACCGCTTGCCCTGCGAGGATGGGGCCTTCGATATCGTCACGATTGACCGCGTGCTCGCCTTGGCCGAGCGCCCCGTGGCGGCCTTGGCCGAGGCCGCGCGCGCGCTGCGGCCGGGTGGTCGGCTCGTGGTGATCGAGGATTTCGAGCAGCTCGCAGCGCGTGCCGCGGACAATCCGCTCGCGCAGCTGCGGCGCTGGCTGGCCGGAGGCGGGTTCGATGGCGCTCGGCTGCGCCCGTGCGATCTGGCCGCGCGCCATTTCATCATTGCGCTGGCGCGGCACAGGTCACAGCCTGCGGGCGCCGTCCACGATACGCTACCGCGTCCCGATCAGATCGTCATTTCCCATCACAATACGCGTCTCGTATGAACGACTCGAGTGTTCCCGGTATC
>DAIMZW010000045.1:8207-15626 GCA_036733765.1 Steroidobacteraceae bacterium | reverse complement strand
CCGGCCGAATTCGAGCTGCGCGGCGCAAGCCGCGCGCAGCGCGGCCACATCGAGTCGGCGCCATTCTTCCTGCGGTACCGAGCCTTGCCAGGCGCGCAGCAGTGCGGCCGTCAGTTGCGCCAGGTTTCGGCGCCGCGGCGAGCCGCGCTCACTCATTCGGCCTGCTCAAGGTCGCCGATCAGCGCGCCGAGAAAACGCACCGCTTCGCCGCCGGTGACCACGCGATGATCGAAGGTCAGCGACAGCGGCATGCGCCAATGCAGCTCGACGCGGTTCTCGACTGCGAGCACATCCTGCCGCACGCGCCCAGTGCCGAGAATGGCCACCGCCGGGGGAACCACCACGGGAGTGGCGTACCGTCCGGCCATCGTGCCGAAGTTCGACAGCATGAAAGTGAAATTGCGCAGCTCCTCGCTCTTCACGGTGCGTTCCCGAGCGGCGCGCTTGAGGCGATTGAGTTCGGCGCGCAGCTGCAGCGCGTCGAGCTGCTCGACGTGGCGAATCACCGGCACCATTAGCCCGTCCGGCGTGTCCATTGCCAGACCGACAGCGACATGTTCGAACAGCGTGCGGCTTTGCGAAGCCGCGTCATACCAGGCATTAAGCCCGCGCTCAGCGCGTAAACCGATCGTGATCGCACGCAGTACCCGCGCCGAGTAGTCGCTGCCGCTGCGCCAGCGATGCAGGTCCGCGTCATCGAACACCGAGCAGGCCATGACGTTGTCGCGCGACAAGGCCATGCTCTGCGCCATCGCCCGCCGCAGGCTGCGCAGTACCTGCACATCCGCGCCCGCATCGGTTGGCGCACTCAGCGGCGCCGAGGCCGCAGCGGTGGTGCTGGCGCGCTCGTGTGCCGGCACTGCCATCGCCATCACATCCTCGATGGTGATGAGGCCGCCGCGACCGGAGCCGGTCAACCCGGCTAAATCGATTCCCAGGCTGCGCGCCAATGCGCGCGCGGCCGGCACGGCCCGCGCACGCGGGGCGGTAACGGCATTGGCCGCCTCGAGCGCGGCGCTGCTGGCGTATTCGTCCGCAGCCGCTGGCATATGGCCCACGACCGTGCCGGAATCCGCCGCCGGGCTCGATTCCTCGGAGTCTTGCGCGGGGCTGGCCTGTGGCGCGCCCTCGACGCTGAATTCGATCAGCGGCGCGCCGATTTCGATGCGATCGCCGGGCTGCGCATGCAGCGCGGTGATCGTGCCGCTGACCGGTGAGGGCACCTCGACCACTGCCTTGGCCGTTTCCACCGCCAGCATCGGTGCGTCGACCTCGATGCGATCGCCTACCTGGACGTGCCAGCGCAGGACCTCGGCTTCTGACAAGCCTTCGCCCAGGTCGGGCAACTTGAACACCGTCATGAGTATGCCTCAATCCGCCAATGTGGCCCGGATGCCGTCCGCGATACGTGCGACCCCGGGGATATAGTCGTGCTCGAGCCGGTACAGCGGCATGATCGTGTCATAGCCGGTCACGCGCCGAATCGGCGCCTCAAGATCGTACAGCGCCTCTTCGGCCACGGTCGCCGCGATCTCGGCACCGAGCCCCGCGGTTCGCGGCGCCTCGTGAACGATCAACAGCCGACCGGTCTTGACCACCGAATCGAGAATCGTCTCAAAGTCGATGGGCGAGAGCGTACCGACATCGATGACCTCGCAGCTCACGCCCTCGGCAGCGATCTGCTCGGCGGCCTTGAGGCTGTCTACCGTCATCGCGCCCCAGGTCACGAGCGTCAGGTCGCTGCCCTCGCGCAGCACGAAGCAGTTGCCGATAGGCAAAGCCTGCCCGTCGTCCTGAACCTCCTGCTTGGCAAAACGGTAGAGCCGCACCGGCTCCAGGAACATGACCGGATCGGGATCGCGGATTGCCGCAAGCAGCAGTCCATAGGCGCGTGCAGGCGAGGAGGGGCAGACCACGCGCAGACCTGGGTGATGGCACAGCAGCGCTTCGAGGCTCTCGGAGTGGTGCTCGGGCGCATGAATGCCCCCGCCATGGGGCATGCGCAACACCAGCGGGCAGGTCAAGCGGCCGCGGGTGCGGTTGCGCAGACGCGCCATATGGCTCGCGATTTGATCGAGCGCGGGATAAATGAAGCCCATGAACTGGATCTCGGCGACCGGCTTGAGGCCCTGCGCGGCCATGCCAATGGCCGCACCGGCGATGAGTCCCTCGGCTAGGGGCGTATCCTGCACTCGCGCTCTGCCAAAGCGCTGCTGCAGCCCCGCGGTCGCCCGAAACACCCCGCCGTTGGTGCCGACGTCTTCACCCAGCACGACGACCGACGGGTCTTGTGCCATCTCCCAGGCGTGCGCCATGTTGATGGCCTCGACCATCGTCATCTTCCCCATCGGGCCGTCCTTTTTCTTGTCTAAGGCCTAAGCGCCGCGTAACGGCGCGCGTCCTCGCGCTGCGCGCGCAATCCCGGCGGGAGCTGCGCGTAGAGATAATCGAACATCGAGTCGGTCGATTGCTTGGGCGTCGCCAGATATTGTTTCACAGCCGCCTCGACCGCCTCGCTGCACTCGCGGCGCAGCGACTGTTCAGCGGCCTCACTCCAGTGTCCCTGTGCCTCGAGGAACGCCCGCATGCGCGCAAGCGGCTCGATACGCAGCGCGGCCTCGACTTCGGCGGCACTGCGATAGCGCGTAGCGTCGTCGGAAGTGGTGTGATCGCTGAGGCGGTAGGTCAAGGCCTCGATCACGGTCGGACCGCCGCCGCCGCGGGCGCGCTCGAGCGCTTCACCGACCGTCTCGCGCACGATCAGCACATCGTTGCCGTCGACCTGCACCGCCGGAATGCCGGCCGCGATGGCCTTTTGCGCCAGGGTCTGCGCCGCGGTCTGGGCGCTCACCGGTACCGAGATTGCCCAGCGGTTGTTGACGATCACACACACCAACGGCAGCGCCTTGGCACCGGCGAGATTCAGCGCCTCGTAGAACGCCCCCTGCGAGGTCCCGCCGTCGCCGATAAAGACCAAAGCGCAGCGCGCCTCGCCTCGGATCTGGAACGCGAGCGCGGCGCCGGCGGCTTGCGGCATTTGCGAGCCGATCGGCACGCAGAACGGAAAATCCTGCGGGGTGCGCCGATAGATGGTGCCGCGCTCATCGCCGCCCCAATACAGCAGTATGTTGAGCATGTCGACGCCGCGCCAGAATTTGCTGCCGACTTCCCGATAGACCGTAAACAACACGTCCTCGGCGCGCATCGCGGCACCAGCGCCAACATGCGTGGCCTCGTGGCCCAGGCACGAGGGGTACGTGCCGAGCTTGCCGGTGCGCTGCAGGTTAACCGCCTTGGTATCGAAGACGCGCGCGCGCACCATGACCCGATAGAGCTGCTGCAGCAGCTCGGTGTCGCGGGCGAAGGCGGGCAGCGGACCGCAGAGCGTGCCGTCGCTTGCGAGGCAGCCCCGGTAGCAGATCTCGAAGCGCGCTACGACTGTGTCTGAACTCATGGACAGAATCGTAGCACTGAACGCCCGCCGGCATTAACGCACGCCAGGCTGGCGCTCTGCGGGGGCCGGATGCGTGTAGTGATCCAGTTGCGCGACCAGGGCACGCAACTGCTCGAGCAGCTGTTGCCGCGCGGCTGGCGGCATGGGCTCGAACATGGCTTTGGTGTGCGCGGCCGTGTGCGGTAGCAGTGCCAGGGCCAGCGCCTCGCCCTTCGGCGTAATGCGCAGGATCGTGCGGCGGCGGTCCTGCTCGCTCGCCACGCGCGTAATCAGTCCGCGCTCGCACAGGCCGTCGGCCACCCGCGTCATGTTGGCGGGGCTCTGGGCGACCGAGCCGCACAGGTCGCTCGGGTGCGCCACGCCATCGGGCTGGGAGAACAGTATCATCAAGGTGCGGAAGTCAGTCTCATTCAGGCCGTGGGGCCGCAGTGCCTGCTCCAGCAGTGTCGAGATCTCACGGCCGAGCAATACCAGCAGTCGCAGCGCCACGGTCTCGATGATCGGGACCTCGCTGAAGCGCGCTGCGGTACGCCGTACTGCCGCTTCGATTTCGGCGGCGCGCTGCTCCAGGCGCCCTGCGAGCGGTGACGGGTCTGGGTTCACGTCATTATTTTAACGTCGAAATTTTCAGTTCGTAATGTTTCCGTGCACAAATATGAACGGGGCCACCTGTCATCCGCGGCGCGCCCTCGCGAGGTAGGCTCGCGTTTGCATTTCGACCAAGCGGCTGGCGGTGCGCTGGAACTCCAATTGCAAACGTCCGAGGCGGTATAGCTCGGACGGTGCGGCGGCGGCCGACAGCACAAGCTTGGTGCCCTGGTCGTAGAACTCATCGACCAGGGCGATGAAGCGGCGTGCGGCGTCGTCGTGTTCCGGCGCGCTGAATACCGGTACCTCGCTGACCAGTACGGTACGAAATTCCTGCGCGAGGTCTGCATAGTCATTCTGGCTGCGCGAGCCCTCGCATAGCGTATCGAAATCGAACCAGACGACGTCGCCTCGGCAGCGCACGGCGCGCAGGGTACGGCCGAGGATGCGAAGTTCGGTGCGGCTCTCGCCGTGCTCGCCGGCCAGTTCCGTGTACAGCCGCAGCAACCGCGCGCGGCTGTCCGGGGCGCGGCTGTCGAGATAGATCGGCGCTCGCTGCAGCTGACGCAGCCGGTAATCTACGCCACCGTCGAGCGAGCATTGCTCGAGCTCGCGTTCGAGCAATGCGATCGTGGGCAGGAAGCGGCTGCGCTGCAGGCCATCACGATACAACTCGTGTGGTGCGCGGTTCGAAGTGATCACGAGTAACACGTCGTGACGCAACATTGCCTCGAACAGCGCGCCGAGGATCATCGCGTCGGCGATGTCGCTGACGTATAGCTCGTCGAGACACAGCACCCGGGCCTGCGCCGCCAATCCGCGGGCCAGCGCTTCCAGCGGTGCGCGCCGTGCGCTCATATGCCGCAGCTGCTCGTGCACATCGCGCATGAAGTGATGAAAATGGCTGCGCCGGCGTTCTGGCAGCGGCAGGCTGTCATAGAACAGGTCCATCAGCATGGTCTTGCCGCGACCGACGCCACCGTACAGGTATACGCCGCGCGCGCCGCGACCCGCCGCGCTGCGCCCCGACACCCGCAGTACCAGACGCTGCCAGAAGCCGCGCGTGTTGCCCTCCAGCAGACGCGTGCGCAGCGTCTCGAGGCGCTCGAGCGCCGAGCGCTGTGCGGCCTCGGCATCGTAGCCGCGAGCGGTCAGCTCGCGCGCGTAGCGCTCGTGCAGCGTGGGCCCCGCGCCGCGCGCGCGCTCAGGCATCGAGATTCTGTACGGCAGTGGCGCTCGCCTCGCGGGCCGCAAGATCCGGCTCGCCCAGCGCCGCGAGCAAGGCCGCGCGCGCGCTATCGCGCAAGACCACCGGGCGATCGGGCTCCTCGGCCTGCCTCCCCGGGCGCCGCCCCGGCAGCGCCGCGAGCACGTCCACCTGGATCAACCCGGGGCGCGGCAGAACATGCCCCGGGGGCAGGCAGGCGCGCGTGCCGCGAATCGCCACCGGGATGACCGCCATATCAGCGCGCGCCGCTGCGGCGAAGGCGCCCATATGGAAGCGCAGCAGCCCGACCTCGGCGCTGAAGGTGCCTTCGGGGAAGAAGACCAACGCCTGCCCGAGCTCGGCATTGCGCATCAGACGGCGCGCGTCCTGGGCCGAGCGGCGGTGATCCTGTCGCTCGACGAATTCGGCGCCGATGCGCCGCAGCACCGTCCCAGCCAAAGGGAACGAGGACATTTCACGTTTGATGACGAAACTGAAGCTCGGCGGCAGCGCGGCCGCCATGATCACGCCGTCGAGGTAGCTGGAATGGTTGGCGACTACCACGCAGGGGGGCTCGATTCGCTCCAAGCCGCGGATCCGCACGCGCATTCCAATGAGCTTCAGGACACAGCGCGCCAGCGCGCGCACGATGGCGCGGCGCCGCGAGAGCGAGCGGGTCAGCAGCAGAACCGGCACCGCTGCCGCCCCGAACGCGAGGAACAGCGTCCAGGCATACAGTCCGTAGGCTAGGCGCAGCACGGTACTGCCCGCGAGCACTGACGGGCGGCGGTCGGCCAAGGATTGCTGCGGATCTGCCACTCGACGGCTTCTTTGGGTGTGATGCAGTTCTCTTTATGTTAACGGGCCCGGTGCGCCTGTGAGGGTCATCACATCGAAGCGCGACCGAAGCTCAGCATACTGCCGCGGCCAGACCAGCACCGATATCCAGGATATTTCATTGACCAGACAGGCAACAGTGACAGTCGCGAGCGCCAGCAAGGATCCGGTCGATCCGCTCATTACGCGCTTTCTCGACGCGGTATGGATGGAGCGCGGTCTGTCGTCCAATACTCTGGCGGCCTATCGCGCCGATCTGGTCGCGCTCGCGCGCTGGCTGGCGGCACGCCACGTGGCACTGCCAAAGACCGGCCGCGCTGATCTGATGGACTTCATCGCGGCGCGCGTGCACGGCGGCGCGCGGCCCCGTTCTACGGCCCGGCAGCTGTCCTCGTTTCGTCGCTTCTTTCGCTATCTGATCCGCGAAGCTCTGATTGCCGAAGATCCGACCGCGCAGATCGCGATGCCAAAGATCGGCCGCTCGCTTCCGCGTTCGTTGAGCGAAGCGGAAGTTGAAGCACTGCTTGCGGCCCCGGCGGTCGCCGACCCGCTCGGCCACCGCGACCGCACCATGCTCGAAGTGCTGTACGCGACCGGTTTGCGCGTTTCGGAGCTCGTGCATCTCAAGCTCGGGCAAGTCAACATGAATCAGGGTGTGATCCGGGTGCTCGGCAAGGGCAATCGTGAGCGCCTGATCCCGCTCGGTGAGGAGGCGATGCGTTGGCTCAGGACCTTCATCGACGGCGCCCGCGCCGACATCCTGCTCGACCGCAGCACTGATTTCCTATTCCCGACACGCCGCGGCGATCGCATGACACGCCAGGCGTTCTGGCACATCATCAAACGCTACGCGCGCAAGGCCGCGGTTGATCGCGATCTCTCGCCGCACACCCTGCGGCATGCGTTCGCGACCCATCTGCTCAATCACGGCGCCGATTTGCGCGTGGTGCAAATGCTGCTCGGTCACAGCGATCTGTCGACCACACAGATTTACACGCACGTGGCCCGCGAGCGCTTGAAAGAACTGCATACAAGCCACCATCCGCGCGGCTGACGGTTCTGACCGGCCCTGACCGGCCACGTTGTCAATGTGGTATATTTGACCCATGATACGGCTGCGCCATACACCCCCTGGGGCTCATCTGGCAATGCTGGCGGCGCTGAGCCTGGCGGCGGCAAGCGCTTGGGCAGGCGACGTGCAGAGTGTGCCGAAGGCGCCCGACGCCTCGATGGTTGCAAATCCGGATGCGGCGGCCGCGAGCATTCCCGGTGTCAAGAAAGAGGATGTGCGCTCGACGCCCGTGGCCGGCGTATTCGAAGTGCGCCGCGGCGC
>DAIMZW010000045.1:0-8197 GCA_036733765.1 Steroidobacteraceae bacterium | reverse complement strand
TTTTACCGGTGATCTCTACAACGTCGCCAGCCACAACAACCTGACCGAGGCGCACCGGCGGGTGCTGCGCCAAAAACTCATCGACGCGATACCCGAATCGCAGATGGTGATCTTTTCCCCGCCGCAGCCGAAGTACACGGTCACCGTGTTCACCGATGTCGACTGCGCGTATTGCCGCGAGCTGCACCGCCAGATCGCCGATTACAATCGGCTCGGAGTGCGCGTGCGCTATATCTTCTACCCGCGCAGCGGTCCTAACACCGAGTCGTGGCGCAAGGCGGAGCAAGTCTGGTGTTCCGCCGACCGCAAGTCGGCGCTGACGCGTGCCAAGCTCGGTCAGGCGCTCGATGCCAAACCCTGTGGCGCAACGCCGGTCGCGCAGGAATACGCGCTTGGCAAGGCGATTGGGCTCGAAGGCACCCCCGGCATCGTGGCCTCGAATGGCGCGATGGTGGGCGGCTACCTGCCGCCGCAGGCCTTGGTCGAAGAGCTGGCCCAGCAGACCACCACGTTACAGTGATCCGCAGCCTCAGCGCTCGAGCAATTTGAGCTTATCGGGCTTGTCTTCCCATTCCTTGGCATCCGCCGGCGCCGGGCCTTTTTCCGTTATGGCGGGCCATTGCTTGGCCAGTTCGGCATTGAGCTGCTTGAATGGTTCCTGTCCCGCTGGCAACTCTTCCTCGGAGAAAATCGCCTCCACCGGGCACTCGGGCTCGCACAACGTGCAGTCGATGCACTCGTCCGGATCAATGACCAGGAAATTCGGCCCTTCCCGAAAGCAGTCGACCGGGCAAACCTCCACGCAGTCCATGTACTTGCACTTGATGCAGCTTTCCGTCACGACAAAGGTCATTGATGCTCCGGGCCGATAGGGCCGCGTATTGTGCCAAAGCTCACCGGGCGCTTAAAGCTTTAGCTCAGCCCCGTAGCGGATGCTCGATGTCGCTGAAGTGCAGCAACTCCAGCGCAGCGCGTCGATCTTCGAAGTAGCAGCGCAGTGCGAAGCGGATGCTCGGAAAAGCGATGTCATCCCACGGGATCTGGGCTTCCTCGTACAGACCGGATTCAAGGCTTTCAGCGCCGACGCCGTAGTGACCCCCGATCAGGTGCGCGCGGAAAGTCACGTGTACCTGAGCGGCATGCAGCACGTGCGTAATCGCCAGCAGCGAGCCGATTTCGACCCGCGCCAGGGCTTCCTCCAGCGACTCGCGCGCGGCAGCGGCCTGCAGGGACTCGCCGTTTTCCATAAAGCCTGCAGGCGTGGTCCAGTACCCGCGCCGCGGCATAATCGCACGGCGGCACAGCAGAATACGACCCTGCCATTCGGGTATGCAGCCGACCACAATGCGCGGATTCTCGTAATGAATGCTGCCGCAGGCAGTGCACACCGCTCGCGGCAGATTGTCGCCGGGTGGTATGCGCCGCTCCACCGGCTGACCACAGTCTGGACAGAATTTCATAGTCGATTCAGGTATCGTACCCGCACCGAGGGAAGCTCTGCAGCGGAAATAGGCGAGGCCGTCATGCCGAGCTTGCTCAAGGCCTCGTGGCGGAACTGGTAGACGCAGTCGACTCAAAATCGACCGGGCTTGCCCATCTCGGTTCGACTCCGAGCGAGGCCACCACATATTCGATACGCCATCACCGCCAGTCCCTAGGGTTCACGACCTGAGTGTTCTCAAGCGCACCGATTTCGATTACCGGCTGCCGCCCGAACTGATCGCGCAGGCGCCGCTGCCGCGACGTTCGTCCAGCCGGCTGCTGCTGCTCGATGGCCCGAGCGCACACTGGCACGACCGATGGATCGATGAGTTGCCTACGCTGTTGCAGGGCGGCGACCTGCTGGTCTTCAACGACACGCGCGTGCTGCCGGCCCGCTTGCCGGCCCGCAAACCCAGCGGCGGACGCATCGAGATTTTTCTGGAGCGAACGCTACCGGCAAGGCGGGCCCTGGTGCAGTTGCGCGACAGTAAGTCCGTCCGGCCTGGCTTGGCGCTGCAGAGCGCCGGAGGCGAGGTGCAGATTCTCGCGCGCCGCGGCGAGCTGTGGGAGATCGAGCTGCCCGGGGAGACGAGCGAATTTTTCGAGCGGCATGGCCAGGTACCATTGCCGCCCTATATCCGGCGCCCGCCGCAGGACAGTGACCGCGAGCGCTACCAGAGCCTATGGGCGCGGGTTCCGGGCGCTGTCGCAGCGCCGACCGCGAGTCTGCATTTCGATGCTGCGCTGCTTGCGGCGCTTGCGGTGCGAGGGATCGAACGCGCGTGGGTGACGCTGCACGTGGGAGCGGGCACGTTTGCACCGGTCCGCACCGATGATCTCGCGCAACACACTTTGCACAGCGAAAGCTATGAGATCAGCCCCGAGACCGTGGAAGCGATCGAGCGCGCTCGCCAGCGGGGCGGGCGCGTGATTGCGATCGGCACGACCGTGGCGCGCGCGCTGGAGTCGGCCGCGCTCGCCGGCGCGAGGCCGGCGGCCGGGGCGGCCGAGACGGCGCTTTTTATCCGTCCAGGGTATCGTTTCCACGTGATCGACGCCCTGTTGACCAACTTCCATCTGCCGCAGTCGACTCTGCTGATGCTGGTGTCGGCCTTTGCGGGCCGCGACACCGTGCTCGCCGCCTATGCCCATGCGATCGCTGAACGTTATCGTTTTTTCAGTTACGGCGATGCCATGCTGGTGTTTCCGCAGCCGCAGGCGCGCGCTTGAACATGAGCTCCGACGCGGTGCCGCGCGCGCAGTTCGAGGTGCTGGCCCGCGACGGCGCGGCACGCGCGGGCAGGCTGCGGCTGCCGCACGGCACCGTCGAAACGCCGGTGTTCATGCCGGTCGGTACCTACGGCACGGTGAAGGCCATGGCGCCGGAGGAACTCGAGGCGCTCGGCGCGCAGATCGTGCTCGGGAACACCTTTCATCTCATGCTGCGGCCGGGGGCCGAGATCGTCGGCTTGCACCGCGATGGACTGCACGGCTTCATGGGCTGGCGGGGACCGATTCTGACCGACTCCGGCGGCTTTCAGGTCTTCAGCCTGGCGCAGATGCGCCACATCGATGAGGACGGCGTGCGCTTCCGCTCCCCGGTCGACGGTGCGAGCGTGCACATGCGTCCTGAGGATGCGATGGACGTGCAGCGTGCGCTGGCCTCGGATATCGCCATGGCATTCGATGAGTGCACTGCCTATCCGGTCTCGGAGGATCAGGCTCGCTCGTCGATGCAGCGCTCGATGCGCTGGGCGATTCGCAGCTACGATCACTACTACGGCGCCGCCGCGCCGCCCGGCAACCTGTTTGCGATCGTACAGGGCGGCATGTACGAACAACTGCGCCTGGAGTCCATCGAAACGCTGACGCAGCGCGATTTCCCCGGCTACGCCGTGGGCGGCCTGGCCGTGGGCGAGCCCGAGGCCGAGCGGCTGCGGGTCCTGGACTGGCTGGCGCCGCGGCTGCCGCAGGACCGCCCGCGCTATCTGATGGGCGTGGGCTATCCGCAGGACATCGTCGCTGCGGTGGCGCGTGGCATCGATATGTTCGACTGCGTGATGCCCACGCGCCATGCGCGCAACGGCCACCTGTTCACGACCGCCGGCATCATCAATATCCGCAATGCCGTCTATCAGCGCGACACCGGGCCAATCGATCCGGCCTGCGGCTGCTCGACCTGCCGTCGCTATTCGCGCGCCTATCTGCGGCATCTGGATCGCTGCAAGGAAATCCTCGGCGTGCGCCTGGCCAGCTTGCACAACCTGCATTTCTATCTGCAGCTGATGCGAGAGATTCGCAGCGCCATCGCCGAGGGGCGATTTGCGGCGCTGGCAGCGCAGATTCTGGCAACGCCCCGGCGCTTTGCAGTGCCTGTGGCATAATGCCGCCCCTTTGCGGCCGTCAGGCACGGGCTTGGGCGGCACACAGCAACCAAGCGGCTCGACCGCAGGCATGAGGAAAGCATGAGTTTACTGGTCAGCGATGCGTACGCGCAGACGGCCGGCAGCGCCCTGGGCGGCGGCGGGGTCGGCCAGATCATCATTCTGGTGGCCTTCGTCGGGGTGTTCTATTTTCTGCTGATTCGTCCGCAGCAGAAACGCATGAAGGATCAGCAGGCCATGCTCTCGCGGCTGGCCGTGGGCGATGAGGTGGTCACCAGCGGTGGCATTCTCGGTCGCATCACCGAGGTCAACGACACCTTCCTCACGCTCGAGATCGCCGAGGGCGTGCGCATCAAGGTGCAGAAGGCACAGATCACGCAGCTGATGCCCAAGGGCACGCTCAAGAGCGCCTGAGCGCGCCCGAGTCGATCGAATGCTGGAATTTCCGCGCTGGAAGTACCTGCTGGTGGCGCTCGTGATGCTCATCGCGGCGCTGTTTGCACTGCCGAACTTGTTTGGCGAGGACCCGGCGCTGCAGGTGGAGCGCAAGAACCGCGCGCCGATGGATGAGTTCGCGCGCCAGACGATCGAGGAGCTGCTGCACAAGCAGCAGATCACCATCAAGCGCGATTACATCGACAACGGCCGGTTAATCCTGGCGTTCAACGACGTGGCCGCGCAGCTCAAGGCGCGCGATACGGTAGATGGGACGCTGTCGGATGTCGACCGCTCCGCACTGTCGAATGCGCCGCGCGCGCCGGCCTGGATGCGCAGGCTTGGCCTCAAGGCCATGCCGCTGGGCCTGGATCTTCGCGGCGGCCTGTACCTGCTCTACCAGGTCGACGTCAACGGTGCCGTGAGCCAGCTGCTGGAGAGCTACGAGCAGAGTTTTCGGCGCGCCCTGAACGAGGCCAAGCTGCCCTTTGCGGATATCACGACGGTCAACTTAGGGGAGGGCGGTCTGACCGACGGGCTGCGCGTGACGCTGCCGGCGGGCAGCGATAGCGCCGCGGTCATTGCCGCGCTCAAGAAAGTCGACAACGGCCTGACCTTCCGCACCACGGGCACCGCCAGCGGCCCGGCGGTCGACATGCTGCTGACACCGGTGCAGATCAAGGCGCGCGAGGACTATGCCCTGGAGCAGAACCGCACCACGCTTATGAACCGCGTCAACGAGCTAGGGGTATCCGAGCCGATCGTGCAGCGCCAGGGGCTGGATCGCATCAACGTGCAGCTGCCCGGCGTGCAGAACTCGGCCGAGGTCAAGGATCTGCTCGGCAAGGTGGCGACGCTCGAGTTCCGGCTGGTGGATACGCAGAACAGTCCCGTGCAGGCCGAGCAGAGCGGGCGCGCGCCGCTAGGCAGCAAGCTGTATAAGCGCAAGGAAGGCTCGCCAATACTGCTCAAGCGCGATGTCGTGGTCACGGGCGATGAGCTGACGCAGGCGACATCGACCACGAGCCAGGAAGGACCGGCGGTCTCGATCAAGCTCGATGCCCGCGGCGCCGAATCGATGCAGCGCACCACGCGCCTGAACATCGGCAAACCGCTGGCCGTGGTCTACATTGAGAAGAGCCGAAGGCAGGTGGAACTCAACGGCCAGAAAGTCGAGCGCGAGACCACCACCGAAACGGTAATCAACGTCGCGACCATTCGCGGTGTATTCGGGCCGCAGTTTGAGGTCACGGGACTCACGATCGCCGAGGCGCGCGATCTGTCGTTGCTGCTGCGTTCCGGATCGCTGGCGGCCCCGGTCGATGTGGTTGAGGAGCGCGCGATCGGCCCGAGCCTGGGCCAGGAGAATATCGACAAGGGTGTACGGGCACTCGAGCTCGGCATGTTGGCGGTATTCGTATTCATGGCGCTGTACTACCACGTCTTCGGTCTGGTAGCCGACGTCGTGCTGCTGGCGAACGTGATCCTGCTGACCGCGCTGCTGTCGATGCTGCGCGCCTCGCTGTCGTTGCCCGGCATCGCCGGCATTATTCTGACGGTCGGCATCGCCGTGGACGCCAACGTGCTGATCTATGAGCGTATCCGCGAAGAACTGCGCAACGGCGTATCGCCGCAGGCGGCCATACGCGCCGGTTTCGACAAAGCCTTCTCGGCCATCGCCGACTCGAACGTCACCGCCCTGATCGCGGGACTGGCGCTGTGGGTGATCGGCACCGGCGCGATCCGCGGCTTCGCGATCGTGTTGACGCTCGGAATCGCGACCTCGATGTTCACCTCGCTGCTGGGCAGCCGCGCACTGATCTCGCTGATGTATGGGGGCCGGCGCAAGCTCGCGCGGCTGTCGATCGGTTGACCAGACTGTAAGGATGTCGCCGTGGAATTTTTTCATCGCGCTACCAACTTCCCGTTCATGTCCACCCGCAAGGTGTGGTACGGGCTGTCGATCGTCTTGATCCTCATTTCGATCGTCTCGCTGTTCACGCGTGGACTGAACCTCGGGGTCGACTTCACCGGCGGTGTGACGGTGCAGGCGAGCTTTCCGGCGGCGGCCAATCGCGATGCCGTCAGCAGCGCGCTCGTGCGCGCGGGCTACGCAGACCCCCAGGTCACGATCTTCGGCACCTCGCGCGATATCGCGATCCGCTTACCCCCCAGCAAGCAGAGCACCGAGGCCGTGCGCGCCCGGCTCGAGCAGATCCTGCGGGGCATGGATGCCGGCGCCGAGATTCGCCAGGTCGAGGTCATCGGACCGCAGGTCGGCGGTGAGCTGCAGCGCAGCGCCGTGCAGGCATTGCTCGCAACGCTACTGCTGATCTTCGGTTATATCGCCGTGCGCTTTCACACCTGGCGCCTGTCGTTCGGGGCCATCCTTGCGGTATTGCACGATCCGATCCTGGTGCTCGGCACGTTTTCGCTGACGCGCACGAGCTTCGATCTGACTGTGGTCGCGGCGATGCTGGCGGTGATTGGCTATTCGCTGAACGATACGGTGGTGGTATTCGACCGTATCCGGGAACGTTTTCACGGCAGCCGCCGGCTCGAGCCGGTCCTGGTGCTCGATCAGTCGATCAATCAGACCCTGTCGCGTACCATCATGACCAAGGTCGTGACGCTGATCGTCGTGGTGGCGTTGTACGCGCTGGGCGGCCCCGTGCTGCGCGGCTTTTCCGAGGCGCTGATCATCGGCATCCTGGCCGGCACCTACTCATCCATCTATATTTCCAGTGCCGTGGCGCTGGACTGCGGCCTGAAGGCCGAGCACCTGTTGCCCTCCTCAGTCAAACGGCCGGTCGACAGCATGCCTTGAAGGCGCCGCAGCGCGCTCTGAGCCGATGCTGTCACTGCTGACGCAACCCGATAGCGCTCTGGCGCTCGCGACGCTGTCGCTGCTCGAGATCGTGCTCGGCATCGACAACCTCGTCGTGCTGTCGATATTGGTCGGCAATTTGCCGCCCCCGCGTCAGCGCGCTGGCCGTCTCCTGGGGCTCTCGCTGGCAATGCTCACGCGGCTGGCGCTGCTGTTTTCTATTCTTTGGCTCACGCGCCTGCGAGCGCCGCTGTTCGCAGTCCTCGGGCGCGAGCTTTCAGCGCACGATTTGATCCTCGGCATCGGCGGCCTGATCCTGCTGGCTCAAAGCGTCACTGAGATTCATGCGACTCTCGAGCGCGCCGCCGCACCGTCGCGTGCGCCGTCGCGCCGTGGCCTGGTCGCGGTGCTGTTCCAGATCGCGCTGATCGACGTCGTGTTCTCGCTCGACTCGGTGTTTACAGCGGTCGGGCTCGCGCGGCCCGATCAAGTGCTGATCATGGCCGCGGCGATCGTGATCTCGGTGGTCGTCATGATGTGGGTATCGGGGCCGGTGACCGCGCTGATCGAGCGGTATCCGACCGTCAAGGTGCTGGCCCTGGCGTTCCTGGTCCTGATCGGCTCGGCGCTGATCGGACAGGCCCTCGGCTTTGAGGTGCCCAAGGGCTACCTGTATTTCGCGATGGCCTTTGCGGTCGCCGTCGAACTGATCAATATCCGCTTGCGCCGAGCGCCCAAAGCGGGCCGCTAGTCCGGCGAGAAAGCTGAGTGCGGCGTGCCGGGTGCGTCCTGCGGCGTCGAGCCATCGACGTCATGGCGGCGCAGGCGGCTGTGCGAGTAGCCATAGGCAAAGTACAGCGCGAAGCCGAGTGCGCTCCACAACACCAGTCGCCACCAGGTGGCCGCCGGCAGCGAGTACGCCATGCCGGCGCAGAAGATGACACCCATGCTCGCGGTGAACCAAACGGCGGGCACCCGGAAGGGCCGCGGCAGGTCGGGACGCGTGTAGCGCAGCACGACAACGCCGACGCAGACCACGATGAAGGCGACCAGGGGCCCGATCGAGACC
>DAIMZW010000044.1:6584-16488 GCA_036733765.1 Steroidobacteraceae bacterium | reverse complement strand
ATAGCGCTTGGCGGGAACATGCAGGCGCACCGGTTCGGCGACCTCGGCGCGCAATCGCCGCGCGAGGCAATCTCTGCGAGCAGGTGGCCGATGTCGTGCAACAGCGCGGCCACGATGAGATTCGGCGGCGCGCCCTCGTGCGTTGCGAAGTGCGCGGCCTGCAAGGCATGCTCGCGCATCGACACGCGCTCGCCGAAATACGCGCCCGCGCCGCGGCGCTCGAAGATCGCAAAGATCTCTTCGGCGACGCTCATCGCTGCGCCTCGCGCTCGATGATTCGCCGCAGCAGTGCGGTCTCGCCATAGACACTGTCGCGGGTCAGGTAGCAGCCGCGCAGATGGCGTGGATACTGCGCCGACGAGAAGCCAGTACGGCCATGCAGGATGCGCTGATTGTCGAACACGACCAGATCCCCGTCATTGAGTTTGCACCGCAGCTGATATCGTGGGTCGCGCAATAGCGTGGCGAAGCGTCGATAGGCCGCATAAAACGCCTTGGCCTCACGCGCCGCTGGAGGCAATGGCGCGATCGAGCGGCTGTTGTAATGGACCGCGCTGACCGTGCCACGACACGATAGCTGAATGAGTGGTCGCTCCGCGTACAGCTCCGCGCCTTGCGAACGGTACAGGAACGGCACCGTATTGTGCGTTAACTGCCTGAAGGCGCCGGCGTCGTTGGCGCGCAAGTGTTCGGCGAGCGCAAAGCCGTCGGCGAACAGGCTGTCGCCGCCTTCACGCGATGCGACCAGCGCGTGCAGCGCCTGAAAGCCCGGCACGGGTTCGCGATAGGGGTTGTCGGTGTGCAGTCCGAGGCCGCGGTCGGAATAGGCGAGGTTTTCCGGTTCCGGCGCGGACTGCACGTCGAACACCAGCCCGTAGTGGGTCTCGACAACGCGTCCAACCAAAGACATGGCCTCGAGGATGGCCGACTTATTGCTCGGCACGCCGGTCAGGAATGCGATGCCCTGTTGCAATAGCCGCGTGAGCCATGCGAGCCGTGTGCTCGGATTGCCGCGCAGTGCCGACAATGGCGCATGCGCAAAGTCGCGCTCGGCATCAAGTACCGCGCCTTCGAGCCACAGTGTGCTCGTGAGCTCGGGCCTGTGTGCGGTGCTGCCTGCGGCATGTCGAGCGAGCCAGTCGAACTCAAACGATGCCGGCCGCGTTTCACTCTCCCATTCGACGCGCACCACGCCGTCCTCAGCCACTGCCGAGCGGATCCTCGGCTCCTCGGGCACGTCGGCAATGTCGAGGAGTCGCTGGCCGCTATGCGGATCGCGGTCCTCGGGCAGATTGTCACGCAGCCAGAGGCTCGCGAACTCGCCGACCTCGCCATTCGCCCATTCGACGGTCAGCGACTGCGGCGTCGATACGACGCGCGTGACGGTGGCAGGCGTGTTCATGCGACCGGGCGCCCGGCGGCCGCAGCCCTGGCGCCAAGTGCATACAGAGCGCCGGCGCCGAGCGCCGCCAGTGCGCTGACTGCAGCCAAAGCCTCGAATACGCCCTTCCAGCCGAACATCACCGAGATCCTTGCGACGCTGTCGCCGGCGAACACGGCCCCCAGATAGCCGACGCCATCGATGATGCCGGAGGAGACCGCGCCGGCCTGCTTGCCACCGAAGTCCAGCGCGATGGCACCAGCCAGATAAGAATAGGGCCCGAGCAGGCAGAAGGCGATGGCCCCGATCGCGACCAAGGGTAGCCGCGAGCCGGATGTGCTGGAATGCAGGGACATCAGCACCAGAAGCGCCGCTGCCGTGGCCGCAAGCCCCACGAACAATAGCAGCGAGCGTCCGTTGACACCGAGACGGTCGCTGAGCCAGCCCGTGATCAGGACCGAGACTGCGCCGACAGCCGGAAAGATCGCGCTCATGCTGGCCGATTGACTCATGCTGAAGCCTAAGTAGTCGCGCAGATACACCGGCGTCCAGATATTGAAGGTCTCGCGCACGATGGTGCAGCCGAGCGACAACAGACAAACCAGCAGAAACGCCCGGCTGCGCAGCAAGGGCGATAGTAGCGCACGGATGCTGCGGGGCCGCGACTCCGAGGCCGCGAACAGACTCAGCGGATTGGTCCTGGCTTCCCCAAGCCCGAGCGCCGCGCGCGACTCGCGCAGGAACAATGCGTTGGCGATCAACAATGCCCCCGCGACGGCCGCCGCGAAATAAAACACCGCGCGCCACCCGAAGCCATGAGCGATCAGCATGCCCATCCATTGCCGCGCGGCCGCATCGCCGATCAGGTAGCTCAGACTCAGAATGCCGATGATCGTGCCGTAGGAGGAGAAGTCGAACCATTTCGATGAGACTTTAATGAGTCCGGCCCAGGCCAGCGACTGGGTCAATCGGTTTCCGAGCCACGCAAACGTAAACAATGGCAGGGTCGCACCCGACGCGAACAGCACTGTGAAGGCGAGCGCACCGCCCAAGCCGATCAGGAAGTTGCATCGGCCGCCCCAGAAATCACCGAGGCCGCCCAGGAATAACTTACCGAGGGCGTAAGCCAGCACTCCGAGCGAGGCCATCGAGCCCATGCGCACAATGGCCTCGCTGTGGCTCACACCGTGCCGGCCGAGATCCTCGATCAGCAATGGCGTAGCGACGGATAAATCAGCGCGGCAGAAGTAGAGCGCGGCGTAACCGCCGAACAGCAACAGCACGGTCGTTGCCTGTCGGAATCGCAGTGAGCGTACGCGTGCATCGAGCTTGCGCCCGGCTGCCATGGCACATCCTCCTCAGTAAGCTTGCCCCATGGAGCCAGGACAACCGAGCCGCACGGCCCTGGGCGCCGCCTCCCACCGCGCCGCCCATCAGGTCCTCGAGAATGGTTGCATTTTCACCGATCCGCTCGCCGTGCGCACAAGGCCCAGCCCCCGCGTCGCAGACGCGTGAGCCCGACCGGGTCTCGGCCGTGGCGGCCTACGTCTGGAGCTTGAGCCAGGGCACAGCGGCGCAGTAAACCGCCCAGTACCTGTCGGTGCTGCGGCGCCGCACACATTAAGGCCAATTAACCCGTCGAAATGTGGGGTGGCCCACTGACGGAACCCACCATCCTGTCACCATCCGTGATCGCACCGCCACGTGTGCGTCGCCTTCTCGGTGGACGGCTCGATGCGTCTGATCGATCTACACGCTTTGTTTTTCCCGCCGAGCGATCCCAGCCTGCTCGCGACGGGAAGCTACGACCCGTGGCTGGTAGCCCCTCTCGATCGCGGTCGCGATCTTTGCTTCCTGGATGGCATTGCGCCTGACCGCGCACGCGAGCGAGACGAGCAGTCGCTCATTGCGCACCGTCGCGCTGATCACCGGCAGTGTGAGCTTGGGAGCCGGCGTGTGGGCCATGCCTTTCATCGGCATGCTGGCCTTCAGCGTCTGCGCAGTGACCTACGATCCGGCCATCACCTTAGGGTCGCTGCTGCCGAGCATCGCGGCGTCCGCTCTCGCGCTGTGGTTGATGTCTTCGACGCCTTGACCTCGGTGCGGCCTTACAAGACGGCGTGGCCGGTCGAGGAGGCCTTGGCGTATCTGCGCGAGCAGCGCGGAAAGCATTTCGATCCTGCGCTGGTGGATTTATTTCTGACGCTGATCCCCGCGGTAACCGAGGTCATGCAGCGTTGGGGCGAGAAACAGGCTTGATCGAACGCATGCTGTCGCGCCTGATCGCAGCGCTGCTGCTGTGTGCCGTCTGCGCCGCTGCGCACGCCGACGACGGCCATCACACGTTTTGGATCGTCAAGGGAGCGCACAACACGGTGTACCTGCTCGGTTCGGTACACGTGCTCAAACCCGCGGACAGCGATCTGCCATCCGAGGCCGTGCGCGCCTACGCCAGCGCCAAGGCGCTGGTCATGGAAATCGACCTCAACAACGTGACGGCGGATTCACTGCTGGGCGGGGATCTCAGCATGGAAAGCCTGCCGGCCGGACAGACGCTGGCCGAGGCGCTGGGTCCCGACGCGTACGGCAAGTTCACGGCGCATGCCAAAACCCTGGGACTGGATCCGGATTTTTTTAGTGCATTCCAACCCTGGTTCGCCGCCATGGCGCTGCAGCAGGCGGAACTGACGCAGCAGGGGTTCGATGCTGGCTCCGGCGTCGATGAACAGTTCGCGCAGCGCGCCGCGGCCGATCACAAGCCGATCATCGCGCTGGAAACCATCGATCAGCAGCTCGGCATCTTCGCGAACCTGTCGCTCGATGAGCAGCGGCGCTTTCTGCTCTATATGCTCGAGGATACCGACGATACCGCGCACGCCGCCGACGCAGTCGTCTCCGCCTGGCGTACGGGCGATGTCAAGAAGCTCGAGCGACTGCTCAGCGAGAGCTACCAGCAATATCCGGAGCTATTCCGCCTGCTGACGACCGACCGCAACCGCCAGTGGCTGCCCACGATCACGGCATTGCTGCACGAGGATCAGGATTACATGGTCATCGTCGGCGCGCTGCACCTGGTCGGCAAGGACGGGGTGGTGCAGATGCTGCAGCAGGCCGGCTACCAGCCCGTGCAGCACTGATCACCTCAGATGCATGGTTCCGAGATGCAGGGTTCCGGTGCCGAACAGGCCGATCAGACCGATCAGAATCAAGTAGATAGCGACAATGTAGTTCAACAGTCGCGGCACAATTAGAATAAGGACGCCGGCGATCAGCGAGACGACCGGCCCGATGCTAAGAGCCATGTTCATGGGGACCCCCAATGAGGCGCTATGAGGCGATGGAGCGCGCGCCGAACGCTGCCCAACGGTACTATTGCCTTGATGCGCTTGCCGCGACAGTACGCTGGCAGACATAGCATAGCGCGGGTCGGTGGAACCTCGAGACGGCGTCAGTGCCTAAGTACTAAGCTTGTGTCCTACGGCCCGGAGAGAAGTCGATGTATAAAAAGGTAACGATTGCCCTGATCGGTCTGCTGGCGGCGCAGGCGACGCTGGCCGTTAACCCGGCCGAGGCGTCCAGCGCGAGCGACCCGACCGTCAGCCAGGTCTATGACGCCGCGCGTGCCGGCCATCTGGATCAGGCGCATCAGATGATGACTGTAGTCCTGGCCAATCATCCGCATAGCGCCAGGGCGCATTACGTGGCAGCGGAGCTCGCTGCCGACATGAAGAATCTGGGGGACGCCCGGCAGGAGCTCAAGACCGCGGAAGAAATCGATCCCGGTCTGCCATTTGCCAATCCCCAAGCGGTCGCGGCGCTACGCAAAGAGATAGGGGCCCCCACGGCAGGCGCTCAAGCCGCACCCATGCGCGCGCCCGTAGCGAGTGCCGCCCCGGCAGTGAGCACCCGCCCGCCGGTGAGATCATTCCCGTGGACGATGATCTGGCTGATCGGCGCCGTGGTGTTGGTTCTATGGTTGCTCATACGCCGACGCCAGGCGCCTGCTCCGGTCTATACGGCTGCGGGTCCCGGAACCATGAGCCCACCACCACCACCGGGCGGCTTCCCCAATGTCGTCGCCGGCGGCGGAGGCTTAGTTGGAGGTCTGGCCAGCGGATTGGCCGTCGGCGCGGGCATTGCCGCCGGCGAGGAGCTCGTGCGCCATGCGTTCGAGTCCAATCACGGCGTCGGCACTGGCGCGCCGGTCGCGCCTGAACCGCCCGCGGGGCCGGCCAATTCCGACCTGGGCGGCCCAGACTTCGGCGTCTCGGATCCCGGCGGCGGGTGGGATGACGGCGGCGGCGCATCCTCCGGTGACGACAGCGGCGGCGACTGGACCTGACGCATCTGAGGCGGCGGCCGGCTGTTGCGGCCGGCCGGTGCTTGCGCTTGGCCCCGCGCCGGACGCGACGCGCTCGCCCGAGCGTAGATTACTGGAGTCGTGGCTCTACGGCCTCGCCCTCGCAGCGATCGGCTATTACGTACTGGCCTACCTGCTGCTGCCGAATCTGTGGCGCATCATCGAGCATCGCCACCCTGCCCTGCAGGGGCTGGCCACGCACGCCGTCACGCGCGATGGCATCCCGGGCGATCCGATCAACGTCGCATTGATCGGCACTGAAGGGTCATTGCAGCGTTCGCTGATCGCCAGCGGCTGGGTACCCGCCGATCCCATCACGTTCGAGTCGGCACTGCGCATCGCCGCCGCCAGCGTGGTACACCGGCCCTACGACACCGCACCGGTCAGCAACCTGTACTACTGGGATCACAAACAGGATCTGGCCTTCGAGCAGATGATCGGCGGCGATCCGCGCCGGCGCCATCACGTGCGATTCTGGAAGTCCGCGGATCTGGACGACCAAGGCCGCCCGCTCTGGGTCGGTGCCGCGACCCTCGACACGCGAGCCGGCATCAGCCACCGCACCGGGCAGATCACTCATCACATCGATGCCGCAATCGATCAGGAGCGCGATCTATTGCTCGCGCAGCTCAATGCCAATTTCACCGCGAGCGTCGAATGGATCGACCCATTCCAGCCGAGGTTGCGCGGCAGGAATGGCGGCGGCGATCTCTATTACACGGACGGCCGACTCGCCATCGTCACGCTGCCGTAGGCGCGGACTGGGAACGTACCCATGTCGCGTCCTTTGAATTAAGGGTCGATAGCGCAAGTGGCATCCAACATGGTTTCCCCGGGCGCGACCAGGCCCTTGCCCGGCGCGCCGAGCAGCGCATCGCGCGTTGGCGTGCGGCCTGCCAGCACAATGAATCCCGGGCCATCCTTGAACTCCACCCCCGCGACAATTACCGTGTAGGCCGCCATCGCCTGCGTGGCTTCGGGCAATCCGTTGGCCAGCAGCTCGAATGGATTGGCCTCGCCCAGATCCTGAGCCCTAATCCGCAGCGCCCGGTAGGGGGATTCTTCGACAGGCAACGGCGCCCAGTGATCGCTGACGTTCGCGGCCGCCGCTTGCAGCGCGTGGAACAGGCGCGGTTGCAGGCATTCAATATGGATGTGTAGCTGATCCTGCCCGCGCGCGATCGCAGAGTTGATCGCGAGGCCGATGACATCGCGCCGCAGAGGATGGCCGATGACCGCAGCCAGTCGGTCGCGGGCCTGCCAGGCCGCGGCAAAGTAGTTGGGTGTGCCGGCTCGCAAAAGGTTCGGGTCTTCGATGCCCGCAATGGTCTGCGTCGGAATCAGCAGGAAATGCGCGCCGCCCTTGCTATCCGCCAACACGGCGTAGTCTGGTAGCACGACGCGCTCGCACGGCGCCGGGTCATGCTGCTCGCGCCAGTGCGGCAGGCACTGGTCCTGGACGATATGCCGAAGCGCATCGCGGTCCGCCGATCGGACCGATACCGCCCACAGCGCCATTGAGGCCGTGAGCACCCTGAGCGCCGCGCGGACTGATTGGTTCATCTGTACCACCGAGTGTAAGGCCACAATAAAACCAGTACATGGCTCATGTGGCGGCTTGGCCCGTAGCCTGTCAGCATCGGCACCATGCGCTCAACCTTATCGATCTCCCATCTGACCAAGACCTATGCCTCGGGCCTGCACGCGCTCAAGGATGTCAATCTCGAGATCCGCCGCGGTGAAATTTTCGCCTTGCTGGGTCCGAACGGCGCCGGCAAGACCACTCTGATCAACATAGTCTGCGGGATCGTGAAGCCCACGCACGGACAGGTTCTGGCCGATGGCCACGATATCGTGCGCGACTATCGGGCGGCTCGCACCCGCATTGGCCTGGTGCCGCAGGAACTCGTCACCGACATGTTCGAGCCGGTCGGCGCCACGGTGCGCTACAGCCGTGAACTGTTCGGGCGTGAACCCAACCCGGCCTTCATCGAAAAGTTGCTGCGCGATCTCTCGCTCTGGGATCGGCGGGACTCTCTGATCATGACCTTGTCGGGCGGCATGAAGCGGCGGGTCATGATCGCCAAGGCCCTGTCGCATGAGCCGGAAATCTTATTTCTGGACGAGCCGACCGCCGGCGTCGACGTGGAATTGCGACGCGACATGTGGAACCTGGTGCGCGGCCTGCGCGAACGCGGCGTAACCATCATCCTGACCACGCACTACATCGAGGAGGCCGAGGAGATGGCGGATCGGATCGGCGTGATCAGGAAGGGCGAGCTGATCCTGGTCGAGGATAAGAGCACGCTGATGCACAAACTCGGCAGTAAGCAGCTGACCTTGCAACTGCTCGAGCCGATGCAGGCGGTGCCCGCGACCCTGCTCGGTTGGCCGCTCACGCTCGCGGCTAACGGCACCCAGCTGCAGTACCGCTTGGATGCCGGCGGTGAGCCCGCGGGCATTCCGGCGCTGCTTCGCCGATTGAGCGATCTGGGGATTGGTTTCAAGGACTTGAATACCCGCCAGAGCTCGCTCGAGGACATCTTCGTCAGCCTGGTCAGCGAGCGGGCGGGAGCTTAAGTCATGAGCACACTGGCGTTCAATCGTCGCGGCGTCTGGGCCATCTACAAGTTTGAGATGGCGCGTTTCCGTCGCACGCTGCTGCAGAGCGTCGTGACGCCGGTGCTCACGACCTCGCTGTATTTCGTGGTGTTCGGCTCGGCGATCGGCTCGCGCATGGCGCAGGTGAACGGCGTGCGCTACGGCGCCTTCATCGTGCCCGGGCTCATCATGCTGGCGCTGTTTACCGAGAGCCTGTCGAACGCGTCGTTCGGCATCTACATGCCCAAATTCACCGGAACCATCTACGAGCTGCTCTCCGCTCCCGTGTCCGCGATCGAGATCGTGCTGGGCTACGTCGGCGCCGCATCCACCAAGTCGATCCTGATCGGCCTCATCATCCTCGGTACCTCGACCATTTTCGTGCCGATACACATCCTGCATCCGATCCCGATGATTGCGTTCCTGCTGCTAACCGCCGCGAGCTTCAGCCTGTTCGGGTTCATCATCGGTATCTGGGCGAAGGGGTTCGAGCAATTGCAGTTCGTGCCGATGTTGGTGATCACGCCGCTGACCTTTCTGGGCGGCGCGTTCTACTCAATCGATATGCTGCCGGCGGCGTGGCGCACCGTGACGCTGTTCAACCCAGTGGTGTACCTGATCAGCGGATTTCGCTGGAGCTTTTACGGCAGCTCGGATGTCGGCGTGGGCCTGAGCCTGTCGATGACGCTGGGTTTCCTGGCGCTATGCCTGGGACTCGTGACCTGGATTTTCCGCAGCGGCTATAGGCTCAAGAACTGAGCGGCCCCTAAGAGACACGCAGCGAATAGCGGCATGTCTCCAGTGGCCTCTTGGCTCTTCATCACCGCTCGATTTATTGCGCGCTATAGCCGCGCCCCTGGAAGCAGGCGATGACGGCGCGCCGGTAGTCGGGCGATCCGTTGCCGCCGCCAGCGCCCATCTGTGAGGCGGCCCATTGATCGCACTGCATGCGGTCGGTGGCCTGCTGGTCCTCGCTCTGTCCTTTGGACGGATACGCGTAAACGTTGTCGCCACCGCCCGCCGGCCCGGAGGCGGGCCCGGGCCCGGCGTCGGCATTCGGGGCAGCACCGCCATAGCTATCACTTGGGCTGTCATTGGGGTTAGGGCCGCCTGGGTTAGGGCTGGTCGCCGCCGGCGGCGGGTCCGTTGCCACGTAACCGTCCGCGGTCGGGCTCCAGGTGTAGTACGCGTCGTTGTAGTAGTAGTACGGCACGTTGTTCCACCAGAAGGTCGAGCAGTACAGCGGCAGCACTGGCAGGAACCAGGCAAATCCCGCGCCGTAAAAGACCCCCGGCCAGAAGCGGCCGCCCCAGTAACCGCCGCCCCAGCGCGCCCCGCGGCCGAAGCCGCCGGGACCGAACGCGCGACCGCCAACCCTTGCGCTGACCGCGCCGCGGCCGACCCCGGCTCCAGACCCAAATGAACGTCCGACCGCCGCGTGAGCGCCCGCAAAGCCACGCGAGGCATAATGCTGTGCCGCAAAATGACCGCCGCCACCGGCATGGCCGGCGAAGGCATGTCCCCTCGAGCCGCCTGAATGGCCGCCACCGCCACCGCCACCG
>DAIMZW010000044.1:0-6484 GCA_036733765.1 Steroidobacteraceae bacterium | reverse complement strand
CCGCCACCGCCACCGCCACCGGGATGGGCAAGGGCCGGTTGCATCCACAGGCCAAAGAGCAGGAGCGCTGCCGCTAAGGCAGGACTGGCGCCGTTGATTTTCATCGAATCCTCCAGGGCCGCTTCCGCACTACACTCAGATGGCGACCGCCTGATTATACGACCGCAACCCTAGCCTTAGGACACTCCAGATACGCTATCGTTGCTATAGGACATAGCGCAGCAGAGCGCGCTGCGTTGACCTGCCGCGCGGCCAGGGCGGCGATTTGTGCAGCCGCCGCGGGGGATCCTCCAAGAGCGGCATAATCGTCATCCCGGGACGCATAAGCACATGACCGCAACCAGCCAAAATCACTCCATTGAACCGACTGCGCAGCATCCACAGGCCGGCTTGGAGCGCCTGATCATCCCCTCGCCGGTGAGCTGGGTCGGTACCGGCCAAAGCGATCCCGAGGCGGCGATGCTCGCGCGGCTGCGTCCCGGTACAGTGCTCATGATGGGCGACAATCCGGCGCTGCCGCGCATGCCGGCACGGCCGCGGCTGCTGGATTTCTTCAAATATCGCTTCACCGATATCACGGTCCGGCATCTGCTCACCAGTGCCAAACGCGCACTCGATGAGGGTCATGAGGACAAGATCGTCATGGCCTGCCTGCTGCATGATATTGCCAACGGCTGCCTGCTGCGCATCGACCACGGCTATTGGGGTGCGCAGATGATTGCCCCCTACGTCAGCGAAGAGATCGCCTGGGCCGTCAAGCACCATCAGGCGCTGCGTTATTTTGCCGACGAGTCGGTGGGCTACGCTTATCCGGAATCGTACCTGCGTTTTTTCGGTCCGGATTACCAGCCGCCCGACTACATCCGTCGCGATGCCCAGATCGCGCGAGAGCACCGCTGGTATATGAGTTCGCGGCTTATCACGATGTACGACATCTATTTCTTCGAGAAGTCGCAGCCTATCGATCCCGAAGTGTTCACCGACATCATCGGCCGCCACTTCCGTGAACCCGATGAGGGCTTAGGGTTCGACGGCTCGCCGGTGGCCCACATGTGGCGCACCATGATCTGGCCGAACAACTCCCTATGATCGGCTGGGCTTTGATCGGCCCCGCGTAGCGCTAGCGCGCGGTGGCGGCGTAGGCGTCCATCATGAGGCCGGTGCCGCCGCCCGAGACATGCGCGACCACCGCGGTGCGCCGGTGCACTTTGGTGACCGAGCCCAGGTCGATCGCAAATGCCAGGTGGACCTGCTGGCCCTTGCGCAGACCTAAGCCTGCGGTGCGCACGAATACGCCCGTGGCGCTGAGGTTCACAGCCTTGCACAGGCGACGCATCCCGCCCGGCAGCATGATGTAGACCGTGGTTCGCGCACGGTGCCGGGTATGCAGCCTTCGTTCCATCGTCGTACCTCTGAGCGGCCAAGCGGCTGGTGAATGTGCGGACGGCATGGTCGAGGGCCGACTCGCAGTGCCATTATGCCTCAAGGTTTGAAGTTGCCCAACGCAACTCAACATTAATCGGAACGATCGCTTCAGTTCCGCCCCCGGCGGCGGCGGTCAGGGCTACTTTATGGTGCAAGGTCGCGGCGCAGGGGTTGCGCTCAAGCTGGGATTTGACTTTTTCAATACACCCGGAACAGATGAAAGCCATCGTCGCTGGGGAAATTCAAGTGCCTGGCGCTGATGCGACGGCGCGCGCCGCTCGTCTCCTCGCCAATATAGTACGTAGAACGAATAGTTCGTTATACGTACGGTATTAAAGAGATGACGGTTCGCGTTGCAGGCGAAGTTGACATAACAACCACAGCGGCTGTGCGCAGTCAGTCGAGGAAACGGCGGATCTCGCTGCTGAAGCGCGGGATGTCGACCAGGAAGGCATCATGGCCCTCGAGCGAGGGCAGGCGCACAAAGTGCGTCGGCACGGCATTTTGCTCGAATGCCTGCGCGATCGCCGCCTGCTCATGGATCGGGAACAGCATGTCGCTCTCGACGCCGATCACGAGTACCGATTCGCTCGAGACCGCGCGCAAGCCGTTAGCAAAACTGCCGCCGTGTTCGGCCAGATCGAAGCGGTCCATGGCGCTTGAAAGGTACAGATAACAATTGGGATCGAAGATGCGCGTGAAGCGCTCGGCCTGCGCTTCCAGGTAGCCCTCGATCGCAAAGCGCGGTGCGAATTGACTGAGGCTGTGCGCGTTGCCCTCGAGCGGCTCGCGGCCGAAGCGTTGACGCAACTCGGCGGCCGAGCGGTAGGTGATGGTGCCGAGCTTGCGTGCCAGGCGCATGCCGCTGCGCGGCGGGTGCTCGGGTGCATAGTGTCCGCCCTGCCAGTCCGGGTCGCGCAGGATCGCCTCGCGCTGCACCGATCGCAGCGCAATGGCAAACGGCGAGGCCGCCGCGCTGCCGGAGATGCTGATCAAGCGGCGCGCTGCTTGCGGAAACTGCGCGGCGAAGGCCACGACCGACATGCCGCCGAGCGAGGCGCCGACCACGGCGTAGAGGCGTTCAACGCCGAGCGATCGCACCGTGGCGTAGGCCGCGCTCGCAATGTCTTCGACCGCGAGTTCGGGGAAACTCACGGCATAGCGCTCGCCGGTGGCCGGATTGAGCGAGGCCGGACCGGTCGATCCAAAGCAGCTGCCGAGGGAATTGATGCAAACAACAAAATATCGGCTGGTATCGAGCGCCAGATTCGGCCCGATCATGCGCTGCCACCAGCCCGGAGTCGGATCCAGCTCGGTCGCGGCCGCGTGCGCCGAAGGCGACAAGCCGGTGAACAGCAGAATCGCGTTGTCGCGCGCGGCGTTCAGCCGGCCCCAGCTTTCATAAGCGATGCGCGCTGCCTGGAGTGAGCCACCGCGATAGAGCGCGAATGGGTCGGGCAGCGCGATGCTTGCCGCGTCGCTCACGGTGAGCTCGAGCATTGAGCGGCGGTCACGCGCCGCGCGCTCAGGGTTCCGGGTCCGAGCCATCGGGGATTCCTTCAAATAGCACGGTGGAGAGATAGCGCTCGCCGGTGTCAGGCAGCATCGCCAGCAGCACCGTGCCCTGGGGTACATCGCGCGCCAGGTTCAGTGCGGCCGCGACGGTGCCGCCGGCGGAAATACCGCAGAAGATGCCTTCCTGGTGCGCGAGTGCGCGTGCGGTCGCGATGGCCTCGGCATCGGTGACCGTGACGGTGCAGTCCGGAACGGCGCGATTGAGCACGGCCGGCACGAAATCCGGCGTCCAGCCCTGGATCTTGTGCGGCGTGAACGGCTTGCCGGCCAGCATGGCGGCCGCTTCGGGCTCGACCGCGACAATGCGCACGTCCGGGCGCGCAAGATGCAGCACCTCGCCGACGCCGGTCAGGGTGCCGCCGGTGCCCCAGCCGGTCACGAAGTAGTCGAGCCGCTTGCCGGCGAAATCCGACAGGATTTCGGGTGCTGTGGTGTTGCGGTGATAGGCCGGATTAGCCGGGTTCTCAAACTGCCGCGCCAGGAACCAGCCGTGCTTCTGGGCGAGCTCCTCGGCCTTGCGGACCATGGCGGTGCCGCGCCCGGCCGCCGGCGTCAGGATCACACGAGCGCCGAACATGCGCATGATCTTGCGCCGCTCGACTGAGAAGGTCTCGACCATCACGGCCACGAACGGATAGCCCTTGGCCGCGCACACCATCGCCAGCGCGATGCCGGTATTGCCGGACGTGGCTTCGACCACCGTCTGGCCTGGCTTAAGCGTGCCGCGTGCCTCGGCGTCCTCGATGATCGCGATTGCCAGGCGGTCTTTGACCGATGAGGCCGGATTGAAAAACTCGCATTTGGCGTACACCGTCACGCCGGACGGGGCCAGACGCTGCAGGCGCACGATGGGAGTACGCCCAATCGTGCCGAGAATGCTCTCGTAAATCATTACCGCCGACCGTATTGCTGCGCTGGGGCCAGCACTTTAGTCCCGTAACAGCGCCTGATCGATAAGTGGAAGGCCATTTTTTTATAACGAATTGTTATGACTGGCGACTCAGTTTGGCCGTATGGTGCGCCACCATGAATTTCCATCAATTGCAGTACGCGGTCGCGATTGCCCGCCATGGGCTGTCGGTGACCCAGGCCGCCTCGGCGCTGGGCACGTCGCAGCCCGCGATCAGCCGCGCGCTCAAGGCGCTCGAGCGGGAGCTGGGCTTCGATTTGTTCGTGCGTGAGGGTCGGGCGTTCTCCCGCGTGACGCCGCAGGGCACGAAGGTGCTCGAGTACGCCAATCGCGCGCTGGCTGAGATCGACAGTCTCAAGGCGGTGGCCGCGGATCTGAACCAGGACAATCGCGGCACGCTCTCGATCGCGACCACCCACACTCAGGCGCGCTACGTTTTGCCGCCGGTCGTGCACGCGTTCCGCGAGCGCTATCCGGAAGTCGAATTACATCTGCACCAGGGCACCTCCGAGCAGATCGGCGAAATGGTGGCCACCGACCGTGTGCAGCTGGCCATCGCGACCGGCTCGGACGGCTTGTTCCCGGGGCTGGTGCTGTTGCCGGTGTACCGCTGGTACCGGCAGGTCATCGTGCTCAAGCATCATCCGCTCGCCAAAGTCGAGCGCCTGACGCTCCAGGACCTGGCGCCCTATCCGCTGGTGACCTACGTCTTCAGCTTCACCGGCGCCTCATCGCTGCACACGGTGTTCGCGCGCGAGAACCTGACGCCGAAAGTCGCCCTGACCGCACGCGATTCGGACGTGATCAAAACCTACGTGCGCTTAGGCCTCGGCGTCGGCATCGTCGCCAGCGTCGCGATCGATCCGACGCAGGACAGCGATTTCACCGTGATCGATGCCTCGCACCTGTTTCCGATTCATACCACCTGGATCGGCTTCCGGCGCGGCACATTACTGCGCAATTTTGCCTATGATTTCATTCAGCTGTTCGGGCCGCATCTGACGCGGCGGCTGGTCGATCGCGCGATCGATGCGCGCGATGCCGGGGTTCAAACCGAGTTGTTCCGGAAGATTTCGCTGCCGGTGCGGTGAGGTGAGCGAGCGGCTGCAGAAGCTGCTGGCCGCGGCCGGGCACGGCTCACGGCGAGAGATCGAGCAGTGGATTCGGGCCGGTCGGGTGAGCGTGGATGGCCACCTCGCGACACTCGGCGAGCGCTGCGCAGCCGGCGCAGACATACGCCTGGATGGCCGCCGGCTTGAACTGGTGGCCGAGACGAGCTCGCCGCGCGAAGTGCTGCTCTATCACAAACCGGTTGGCGAGATGACCACGCGTGCCGACCCGCAGGGCCGCCCGACGGTATTCGGGCGCCTGCCCGCGCCGCGCAGCGGCCGCTGGGTCGTAATCGGGCGGCTCGACGTCAATACCACGGGCTTGCTGCTGTTCACGACCGACGGCGCGCTCGCCCACCGTCTCATGCATCCCTCCAGCGAAGTTGAACGCGAGTACCTGGTGCGGGTGCGCGGTCAGCCCCCCGCATCAGTACTCGCCCGGCTGCGTGCCGGGCTCATGCTGGAGGACGGTCCGGCGCATTTCGATGCCGTCGAACCGGTCCCCGCCCAGGGGTCGGAGGCGGCGGCGGCCGATGCCGCGCATGCCTCATTTCGCGTAGTGCTCCACGAGGGTCGCAACCGCGAGGTCCGGCGGCTCTGGCAGGCAGTGGGCTTCGAAGTCAGCCGGCTCTCGCGGCTGCGCTATGGGGCGGTGCAGCTGCCGTCCGATCTGAGGCCGGGCCAATGGCGGCTGCTGAGCGAGCGCGAATCGGCGGAACTATGAGCCGAAAGAGCTGCCATCATCGCCGAAAATCGGCCATATTGAGCGCATTGTTGGCTTTGGCATGCCCGCTCTGGGCAACGCAGCCGGCCGACGCGTCGCCGCCAAGCGATGCGCCGCCGCCAACGGATACCGCCCCGGCGCTGGTGCGCATCACGAGCAGCTTCGAGGTCAAGCATGCTGCGGCGGTGCTCAAGCAGGTCGCGAAGCTGTTTCGCGCCGGGTTCGTTCGCAAGGATGCGGAGGAAGTGGCCAAGGACATCGACCTGCTGCCGGCCGATCAGTCGCGCCGCTGGGAATTCACGGTCACGTATAAGCGCGTAAGCTACCCGCTGCAGATCCGCGCGCGCCTGGATGACTTCGGCATGCTGGATCTGGATTTCTTTTGCGCGCCGGCAGCTGCTGGAGCGGTGCGAACCAAGGTCGACGGCTATCTGAACTCTCGCGGACTATAAAACTCTAAGCCGATGGCCCGATTTCTGCATTGACAGCCCCGGGTGCAGAAATCAGAATACGCGGCTCATTTTCGCGGAGGGGTACCCAAGCGGCCAACGGGAGCAGACTGTAAATCTGCCGGCTTACGCCTTCGTAGGTTCGAATCCTACCCCCTCCACCGCGGAGAGGTAGGGACTCGAAGGCGGCAGATTCGGAGCGGAGCGGGTTTGGGTTACTTCAGCGTCATCAAAAAGGCGGGTGTAGTTCAATGGTAGAACGTCAGCCTTCCAAGCTGATCACGTGGGTTCG
>DAIMZW010000043.1:0-16514 GCA_036733765.1 Steroidobacteraceae bacterium | reverse complement strand
GCTATGTTCGGCCGCATCCACCGCGCTGATGTAGCGGCAGCTCGGCCGATGCACCTCGATCTGCGCCAAACGCTGCTCGAGCCTGTGCGCGGCCGCGCGCATCAGGCTCGAATGCGCCGGGACGCTGATGGGCAGCAGCTGCGCGCGCTTTGAGCCGCGCTGTTTGGCCAGAACCAGGGCGCGCTGCACGGCAGCCGCGTGGCCGGCAATCACCACCTGTCCGGGCGAGTTGTAATTGACCGCTTCGACCACCTCGCCCTGCCCTGCTTCCGCGCACGCGGCCTCGACCTGCTCGTCCTCGATGCCCAGTACCACGGCCATCGCGCCGTCCCCCTCGGGTACCGCCTGCTGCATGATCTGGCCGCGAAAATGCACCAGCCGCACGGCGTCTTCGAACTGCAACGCCTCGGCGCACACCAGGGCCGCGAACTCGCCGAGACTGTGGCCCGCCACCGCGCTCGGGGCCGCGCCCCCCTGTTCGCGCCAGATTCGGGCCGTGACAACGTCAGCCACCAGCATCGCCGGCTGCGTGATCTCAGTGCTGTTGAGGCGCTCAGCCGGACCTTGTGCAACCAGCGACCAAAGATCAAAGCCCAGAGCCTTGGATGCCTGCGCGTAACCGGTCCGCACCGACTCATGCTGTGCGGCCAGCGCCGCGAGCATGCCGACGGACTGCGAACCCTGGCCCGGAAACACCAGCGCAATCGACATTTTGATTCAATACCTCAACATAGTAGCGACGCAAAAAAACGCGCGGATTATAGCGGCTTCCCCGTCCGCTGCGGCACCCATGCGCCGATCAATCCCCCCAGCGCACCGAACAAATGCGCATCGGGTACCAGCGGCAGATCGCCGGCAAAGACGCTCGCACCACTGTATTGCTCATAGATGAGCTTGACGATGAGCAACAGCAGCAGCCCCGCGCCCAAACCGTCGCCGCGGCGATACATCGCAACGGCACCCGCGGCGAGGGCGCCGTGCAACACGCCCGATGCGCCGAGATACCAGTCCACCGCGGGACGCAGAAACCACAGCCCGGCATCGATCGCAGCGCTTGAGGTGAGCAGAATCCAAGCCCAACGGCGCGCAGGGAATTCGCGCGCAAACAGCATCCACAGCAACACCAGGCCGGCGCTGTTGAGCAGTGCGTGCGCAATGCTCAAATGCATGAGGTGCGCGGTGAGCAAGCGCCACCATTGTCCGTGTGCGAGTGCCACGCGTTGGTAGCGCAGCGCCTCGCGCCCCGATTCGCCGCTCGCGCACAAGCCGAGGATCACGCCTAAGGCCGCGAGCAATGCCGCGCCATAGCGAGCGTCGCAATTCGCCGACCGCAACCAGGATTGTGAGGCGCCGTCGGTTCTAATGGTCTTCATTTGTTATGATTGGGCGCTCTACGGACTAGGCCTTAACACTGCCAGCAGCGAATTCTATGAGCGCCATCACCAAGCGTAACAATTTGCACCTCGCGCCGCGCGCTCAGCGTGGCTTCACCCTCATCGAGATCATGGTCGTGGTGATCATCATCGGCCTGCTGGCCGCCGTGGTGGTGCCACAATTCCTGGGGCGTGTGGATGATGCGCGCGTTGTCAAAGCCAAGCAGGACATCCAGGCCCTGGAGACGGCACTGACCATGTTCAAGCTCGATAATTTCATCTATCCAACCCAGGAGATGGGCCTGCAGGCGCTGGTGACCAAGCCGAATGATCCGACCATCAAGAACTGGCGTGCCGGCGGCTACCTCCAGCGATTGAACAAGGACCCATGGGGCAATGACTACCAGTACCAGATTCCCGGCACGCATGGCGAATACGACTTGTCCTCATTCGGCGCCGACGGCCAACCCGGCGGAACTGGCGTGAACGCCGATGTCGGCAATTGGAATCTCGACAACTGATCACCTGCGGCTCGAATTCTACGGCGCCGGTGCCCAGCCGACCGCCCCGGCGCGGCGCAGAGCGTGGCTTCACGCTGCTCGAGATCATGATCGTGGTCGTGATCATCGGTATCTTGGTGATGGGCGCGATTCTAAGTCTGGGCGCCACCGGCAAGGACAGCGCGCTCGAACAGGAGCGCGATCGGCTCGCCGCCTTGATCGCGTATACACGGGAACGCGGCGCGATGCTGACGCTCGAATACGGCATCCGCTGCGGCCAGCACGGCTATCGCTTTGCCTTTTATGACAATCGTCTGATGCAATGGAGTCCGGAGACTGTCGATGACACGCTGCGTCTGCGCCGGTTGCCGGCGGGTTTGCAATTTCGGCTCCTGATCGAGGGCCACCAGATCGTGCTCGACGACAAGGCGCTGCAGATCAATCCCTCGGCCACGACGGCGCCCGGCGGCACGAAATCGCTGCTCGGCGGCAGTAGCGGCATGGCCGGCATCACCGGTAGCGGCGCCCCTGGCAGTGGCTTCAGCAGCAGCGGCGGCTTCAGCAGCAGCGGCGGCCATGGCGGCAGCAGTAGCGGCTATGGCGGCAGCAATGGTGGCTATGGCGGCAGCGGCAGCAGCGGCGGCTTGGGTAGCGGTGGAGGTCTCAACGATCGGGGGCCTGACAACACGCCGCAGATCATGCTGTTCTCCAATGGCGACACGAACACCTTTTCGCTCACGATCGAGCGCGTGGGCGTCGGCCGCAGCGCGACGCTGCAAAGCAGCGATGATGGCACCGGCACCGTGCATGTCGGCGATATCGTCGAGGTGAAGCAATGAGCCGGCGCGCACGCGGCGGGGCGCGCGTGCGCGGCTTCACCTTGATCGAGGTGCTGGTCGCACTCGTGATCGTCGCCTTCGGTATGGCTGCAGTGCTCGCCGCGTTGAGTGCCGCGGCCGGCAACCTCGGCGCGCTGCGTGAGAAGACACTGGCGCAATGGGTCGCCCTGAACCAGGTCGCCGACGTGCGGCTGAACCTGCAGCCGCCCCAGACCGGAACCACCGAGGGCGACGTCAAGAGCTTTGGCAACGGCGATTGGCACTGGCAGCAGATCGTCACGGCCGTGCAGGAGATCCCGGGTCTTCTGCAGATAACGGTAAAAGTGCGGCGCAACACCGCGAGCACGATCGCCAGCAGCGCCAAGAGCTCGAGCAGCACTAAAACCCCCGACTGGGTCACCACCGTGATCGGATTTCGCGGCGATGCGGTGGCGGCGGCCAGCGGTGAGGTGCCCGATTGGAGCGGAACGTCCTTTGCCGCCAGCGCCAGCAGCAGCAGCGGCGCCAGCAATGGCAGCGTCCCCAACCCCGGAACCGTCACCCCTCCCACCAATCCAACGACTCCATTGACGCCGACGACCCCCACGAGCCCGGGCAGCTCGAGTTCCGGTGGACCCTGAGCATGGGTCGCACAGCGGGTTTCACCTTGGTCGAGCTGTTGGTCGCGCTGTTCATCACCGCGATCATGTTCACGATCGGTTATCGTGCCCTGAACCAGGCGTTCAGCAGCCGCAAGGAAGTTGACGAGCAGTCGGCGCGGCTGATCGCCGTACAGCAGGCGCTGCGCACGATCGAGCAGGATTTCGAACTGCTGCAGCCGCGGCCGGTACGCAACCTGATCGGCGACGGCTACCTGCCCGCCTTCATGAGCTCGCCAAACGTTGCTTCGATGCTGGGCAGCACCAGCTCGACTTTGGGCGGCTCGAGCACGAGCACCACATCCAGCAGCACCAGCCCGACGCTCGGCAACATCAGCAGTCTCAACGGCGCAACGCTGCCGCTGGTGAGCTTCACACGCGGCAGCTGGACCAACCCGGCGGGGCTGCCCCGCTCCGAGCTGCAGCGTGTGAGCTACTCGATCGAGAACGGCGCCTTGATGCGATCGTATACGCCCGAGCTCGATTCCACGCTGGCTGATGTGCCCATCAAGCGCAAGCTCGTCGATCACGTCAAGAGCTTCGGCCTGCGTTTCATGGATGCCGGACATCAGTGGCAAATCCAGTGGCCGGTGCCCACGCTCGGGGCCGGTCAACAGAACCTGATGCTGCACATCCGCCCGGTTGCCGTGGAGGTCACGATCGAGCTGGAGGACTGGGGTGTACTGATGCGCCACATCGAGGTGGCCGGATGAGCTGCCGCAGCGTGCGCTCACAGCGCGGTATTGCACTGTTGACAGCCATCGTGCTGGTGGCGATTGCTGCGGTGCTCGCTACGGCGATCGGTTTTGCGAGCGCGATGTCGGCGCGTCGAGCCACGACGGTGTTTGGTGCCGATCAAAGTCTGCTCGCCGCTGAGGGCGCCGAGGCCATGGCGGCCTATCTGCTCAAACAATCGGGTCCGAACAGTACGCAGGACGCGCTGAATCAGCCCTGGGCGCAGACCTACGGCCCGATGCAACTTTTGCCCGGCGTGATGCTCGAGTTCGCGCAGCTGGAGGATCAGCAGGGTAAGTTCAACATCAACAATCTGGCGCCGGGCGGCGTCTCGAATGCCACCTCGATTGCAGAGTTCCAGCAGCTGCTGGGGCTACTGGGGCTCGAGAGCAAGTGGGCGCCGTTGATCGCGGATTGGATCGATACTGACGATCAGCCGAATTTTCCCGACGGTGCCGAGGACAGCGTCTATCTCGCGCAATCACCACCCTATCGCACCGCCAATATTCCGGTTTCGAGCATCTCCGAGCTGCTCGCGCTGCCCGGCTTCGGGCGCGACCGCTACAATCGTCTGCTCCCATACATCAGCGCGCTGCCGCCCGGAACTGCGATCAACGTCTGTACCGCCCCGGGCGTAGTACTGGATGCCATCAGCGGCAAAGTCGAATACAGCACCAACCCACAACAACTGCTGGCACGCCGGCAAGCGGAAGGCTGCTTTCCGACTCTGACCGTATTCCAGACCAGCCTCACGAACCCGCAACAGGCGGTGGGCGCAATGCCCCTCGGTCAGAGCACTTCGTATTTTCGCTTGCGCTCTTTCATCACTATTGGCACTGCACGGTTCAGCTTGTACAGTCTGTTGCAGCGCGACGGCGCCGGACAGATACACGTAGTACTTCGAACTTTCGGCACGGAATAATCATGGCGGAATGGCTCATCCTCCAGCTGCCGCGCAGCAGCGAGGGCTCCTGCAACTGGATGGTTGCCGATGCCGGCGGGCGAGCCGTCGGCGCGCCGCAAGCCGGCCCGATCGCGCAGGCTGCGGCGCAGGCCCCTGGCCGCAACGTGGGCCTGGTCGTGGCGAACGGCGATGTGCTGCTGACGGAAGTGGAGCTGCCACCCAAGAGCGGCGTGCGCCCACAGCAGCTCGTGGCCTACGCGCTCGAGGAGCAGCTCGCCGCCGATATCGAAACGCTGCACTTTGCCGTCGGTGCGCGCGATGAGGCCAACGGACGCACCGCCGTGGCAGTCGTTACGCGCGCTCTGATGATTCGCTGGCTGCAGGAACTCAACGACATGGGCATCAAGGTCGCGGCGGTGTGCGCCGACGCATCACTGCTGCCGGAGAATCCCGGCCATACGGTCGTGATGCTCGACGGCGACACGCTGGCCCTGCGTCGCGTCGGCCGGCCGGCTCTGGCGGTGCCTGCCGATCACATCGGTGCCGCGCTCGAGGCCTCGCTCGGCAGCGAGATGGCGGCCGATAATCTGATTTTCTACGCCTCCCCGCAGGACTGGCAACTTCGCTCGAGCGAAGTCGAAGCGCTGCGCACACAATGCGCCAGCCTCAAGGTGCAATTGCTCAATTCCGGGCCGCTGCCTCTGCTCGCGCCGCAACTGGTAGCGGGCGCATTCATCAACCTGCTGAGCGGCGAGTTCGCCCCCGAGGTCTCGGTCGGCGGCCGCTGGCAGCGCTGGCGGCTCGCGGCGATCCTCGCCGCGGTCTGGTTCGCGGTACACGTGGGCGGTCTGTCGCTCGAATTGCTGCAGCAGCACCGCGCCGAGCGCGCGCTCGATGAAGAGATCGGCGCACTCGCGCGCAACGCTCTGCCTGGGGATTCGGGACAGGGCGCCGTGCGCTCGCGAGTCGAGCAGCGTCTGCTCGCAGCGCAGGGTGATACCGGCGGTGCCGGCTTCATGCCGGCTCTGGCGGCGCTGGCACAGGCGCTGGGCAGTGCGCGTGGCGCCTCGCTTCAGGCCCTGAGCTATCGCGACGGCGGTCTCGATCTCAAGCTCAAGGCCGGTGATGCGGAGAGCCTCGAGCGTATCGATCAAACGCTGCGCAATAACGGCTGGCAGGCCGAACTGACTTCGGGCGGTGCCGCCGCTACCGGCTATGAAGGCCGGATTCAGATGCGCAGGGGTGGCGCCTCGGCGCGAGCGCGATGATGGCCGCGATGTTGCAATACCTGGCGAATCTGACTCCGCGCGAGCGGCGCATCGCCATCGTCGGCGGCATCGCGGCGCTGTTGCTGCTGATTCTCGCCATCCTATTGCCGCTGCAGCGCCACGTTGGTGCTGGCGAGCAGCGCCTGGAGCGCAAGCGCGATGATCTGGTCTGGCTGCGCTCCATGGCACCGCAGCTGGCCGGATTGCGCACCAGCGGGGCGCCGCCGCTGCACGAATCGCTGGTCGTGGTCGTCGATCGCACGGCTCGCCAGTCGGGTCTCGATCATGCCCTGGTTGGCAGTCAGCCCAGCGGCGATGGTGGATTGAACGTCCGCCTGGAACAGACGCCCTTCGACGGCCTCGTGGCATGGCTGGCGCAACTGCGCGAGAGCTACGGCGTTCGCGTCGACTCGGCCGTCGTCGATGCAGGCAATAGCGCCGGAACCGTCAATGCGAGCCTGGTCCTGCACGCGCGCTGATGTCGCCGAAGTCTGCGATCTTTCTGGCCGCCGCGATCTTTCTGCTCACCGTGCTGGTGCGACTGCCCGCGGGTGTGCTGCCATTGCTGTTGCCCGCCGAAGTTCATTGCCAGGCACCCACCGGCACGCTCTGGCAGGGCTCCTGCGGGGAATTGCGCAGCGGCGCCGTGACACTCTCCGGCGTGCGCTGGACGCTGCATCCGTTGGCGCTGTTGCGCGCACGCCTGCTCATTGACGTGCAGAGCGATGATACGCGCGCTGCCGGCCGCGCCCAGCTGGCGCTGCACACCAACGGTGATCTCGAGATCCAGGCATTGAGTGCGCAGCTGCCGTTGCAGGGCGGCTTGAGCCTCATGCCCGCCGGCTGGAGCGGCGCGCTCGAGCTGGCCATCGCTCAGGCAAGCATACAGGGCGGACATCTGGCCGCAGTACAGGGCGCGCTCACCGTTCGACAGTTGCACAGCGATTATCCGGCCGCGGATCTTGGCGGTTTCGAGCTGGATTTTCCCGAGCCGAGCGCCGAGGCTCCGGGCACCGGTGCGCGAATCGTCGGAAATCTGCGCGATCTCGACGGACCCTTATCGCTACAGGGTCAATTGCAGCTCTTGCGCACCGGCGCTTATGAACTTGCCGGCACGGTGGCCGCGCGCAACACATCCGATGCCGACCTGCAGCAGATGCTGCAGCCGCTCGGACCGGCCGATGCACAGGGCCGGCACGCGTTCTCGCTCGCTGGAACCCTTTAAGGCGCGCAGCGCTCGAGCTCGCGAAATACGCCGAGCAACGGGAAGTACAGTGCCACATGCACGGGCCCAGAACCGAGCTCAGCCGCCAGCGCGGCATAGCGGCGCAGCTGCGCAGCGTAGCGATCCGCCTCGCTATCGATAAAGTGCTCGACAGCGCCGCCTTCATGCCGGCTGGTCTTGTAGTCGACGACCCAGCGATGCCGGTGCTCATCGACCAGCATGCGATCAAAGATCACATTGACGATACGGCCCTCGTGCAATCCGCTCAGCCGCCACTCGCTGTGGGCTTCCCGGTGGCTGCTCGAGAGCAGCCAACGTCCGCGCGGGTCAGCAAGGGTGCGCTCGAGCGCCTCGAGTATGAGTGCCTGAGCGGCCGCCTGCTCAGGCTGCGGCACGCCGAGTTCGACGAGCCAGGTACCGTAGTAAGGTCCGCGGGTCTGCAGATCCTGCGCCTCCGGCAACACCCGGGCCGCTGCGAGTCGATGCAATTCGGCGTGCACGACAGTGCCGATCGCGCGCGCTGTGAGTCCGACCCAGCTGTATTCCGGTGCCTCGGCGGTGACCGGCGCCGACAGGAGCAGCCGCTGCACCGGGCGCGCGGCCGGCGGCGCCGGGAGCGACCACGCCGCGGGCAGCCGCCATAGTGGCGGCGCGGCCTCACGCCCTGGCGCGGCCGTGCTGTCCGCCGTCGGCTCTTGCGGCGCGGCGGCCCGCAACGCACCGAACTCGTTGGCGATCGCTGGCCACAGGATATCGAGCAATGAGCCGGCCACCGGCGCGGCAGGCTTCCCGCGCACCACCACCGGGTCGAGCGCGCCGAGCAGGTGCAGCGATGATCGCGCGCGCGTCGCGGCAACGTAGAGCTGGCGCACTCGTTCCAATCTTTGACGTGCACGTCTTAGGCCCTTGATATAGGCGGCCAGAGAGCCCTCCGGCTCCTGTTGGGTCGAGCGGATCGGCGCCAGCAGCAAATCGGTGCCTTCGCTCGCGCGCGGCAGTTCGATCCAATGCAACAGCGGATCGGCATCGACCGCAGTCTTGCGGCCCAGGCCGGGCAGGATCACCATGTCCCACTCGAGCCCTTTGGCGGCGTGCATCGTCATGACTTCGACCGCGCCAGCTTGCGGCGGCGCTCCGGAATACAGCCGCTCGGTGAGCGTGCACATGGCCTCACCCACCAGGTTATCGGGATCATCGTGCAGTGCCAGCGCATCGATGAAGCGATGCGCATCGAGCCGCTCGGTCGCGTCGGGGTAGATCGCAGGTCCCGCCAGGCGCAGCCACGTGCGCTCCACGCGCTGCCACAGCGGCCAGCCGCGCTCGCTGCCGAGGATCGCCGGCTCGAGCGCTGCTCGCAGGCGAGCGATGCGCGCGTTGAGCTCGGCCTCACCCGGGGCGCATGCGGCCAGCGCGGCGAAGACATCGCCGTCAACTTCGGCCAACAATTGCTCGAGCTGTGCAAGACTCAATCCACACCAAGGCGCACGCAGCAGCGCCAACCAGGCGCTGCGGTCCGCACCATGCAGCAGTGCGCGCGCGAGGGCCGACAGATCGCGGATCACGGGCCGGTCACGCAGCCGCTCGAGATCCACGCCGCGCAGCGCGAAGCCGGCAGCACGCAACTGCGCCACGATCGCAGCGGCATGGTCGCGGCCTGCCACCAGCACCGCGATCGATGCCTGGGCGGCGCGTGCGCGCTCGGCGCGCACGATCTCCACCACGCGCGCGGCCTCCCCGGCCATATCGCCCGGTTCGACGCGATACAGGGTCACTGCCTCGTGCGGCGCGCCGGGCTCGGCGTGCGCGGGCATCGAAGGCAGATAGCGTACCGCGGCCAGGCGCGCATCATCGTCGGCCGGAAATAGGCGCGCAAAGTGCTCATTGATCCAAGCAATCAGCGGCGCACGCGAACGAAAGTTACGCCGTAACTGCAGCATCTCCAGCTCGATCTCGCCCAAGCCATGATCGCGTGCGCGCAGGAACAGTCCCACTTCCGCCTCGCGGAATTGGTAGATCGACTGCATCGGATCACCAACGATGAACAGCGTGCGCCCGTCGCCGCGCTCCCAGCCGGCCGTCAGTGCGCGCAACAGCTCGAACTGCTCGAACGAGGTGTCCTGGAATTCATCGACCAGGATGTGGCGTACCGCGCCTCCGGCACGCAATGCGAAGTCACTGGGTTCGCCCTGCTCGCTCAGCGCCTGGCGCGCCGCCGCGGCAACGTAGGCGTAATCAACCTTGCCGTACTCGGCGAACAACAGCTGCAGTTCGGCGGCGGCACGCATGAGCAGCAGCGCCAGGGCTTCGATCGCAGTCTGATCCGCATCGTTGAGTGCCGCGTCGGGTAATGCTCGTACGCTGCACAGCGTGGCCTGGGCACCTTCGTGCGCCGTCAAGGCGGCGATCCAGTCCACCACGCGCTGCTTCATGGCCTTGTCATCGGGCCCGAAGCCCTCGCGGATCGTAAGGCGTTGACGCCATGTGCCCTTGTCTGTCATGGCCAGATCGCATAGCGAGCGCCATCGCGGCAGACTCGACGGATCCGCACCCAGCAACAGCGCGCTCTGCGAGTTCACGTGCGCCAGGAGCTGCTCCGCCTCGCGCAGCAGGTTCGCAGGCAGCCGCGCGGCCGCACCCGCCAAGTGCATGCGCAGCACTGAGGCGAGACTTTGCGCTACGCGCTCGGCAAGGTTGGCGCCGCGCGCATCGAGCACGCGCGGTAACCAGTGCGAGCGCCGCTCGAGCATGGCGCCGAGCAGCTGCTCAAGTCGGCGCCAGCTGTTGTCCAGACGCTCGAACAGCAGCTGCGCGGCCGCCGCACTCTCGGGCTCCTGCTGCACATCGCGCAGAGCCCGACGCGCGGCGCGGCGATACAGCGGCGCGGGCGAGGGCGTGATCTCCCACTGCGGGCCGCTGCGCGCCGCAACCGGTAGCGCACTGGCGAGCCGGTGATTGAGTGCATCGATCGTCTCGACGCGCAGGCGCGAGGCATTGCGCAACAGCTGCCAGTCGCAGCTGCGATCGCGCTGCGCGACCGCCTGCAGCAGCTGCGCATCGATACCCGGGATCTGCCCCCCGGCATTGGCCGCCTGCAGCGCTGCGAGGATGCGGTGGCGCATTTCCGCCGCGGCCTTGCGCGTGAAGGTGATGGCCAGTATCTGTTCCGGGGCGTCCACGACGGCCAGCAGCGCGAGGAAGCGCGCGGTCAGCACGGTCGTCTTGCCGGAGCCCGCTGGCGCCTGCAACAGCAGCGAGCGGTGCACCTCGAGCGCTTCGCGGCGCGCGCGCTGATCCATCTCCAGCGGGTTGAGCGCGCTCATGGCGGCAATACGCCCGCCGCCTCGATGCGGCAGAACGCCTGTAAATGACAGATCTCGCAGGCCCCCGGCTGCGGCTGCACAGCCGCATGGCCGGACAGAAATTCCTGCACCAGTGCCCACAATTGCTCGCGCCAGCGTTGCAACAATGCTGGCCAGTCCCCCTCGCCCTCGGGCAACGGGCGCAGTCCCGCCAGGCGCTCGCGCCGATCGGCGATACCGCGCAACTTAAGCCCGTGGCGCCCGAGATACAGCGCTAGCACCGCGGCGGTCTGGTCGCCCGCGGCCATGGCATAGGCTGGCAGCTGCGGCAGTGTCGGTCGCTCGGCCAAGGCATCGAAGGGTTCGGCAGCACCGCTCTTGTAGTCGATCACAATCAGGCGTCCGTCGGCGAGCCGATCGACCCGATCGAGCCGCAGTTGCAGCGTCGCCCCGGCGATGGCGTACGACTGCGGCCATTCCAGTGCCACGGTCTCGAACGGCTCGCGCGTCAGTTCCCATGCGATCAGCTGCTGCAGCAACTGCACGGCACGCTCCCCCTCGCGTCGCAGAACGGTCGGCTCCAGGAAGCCTGGCGCTCGCCGCTGAGCTTCAACCAGGGCGCGCTCGACGCAGTCACGCACCAGGGACCGCGCGGCTTCGGGAGTGCGCTCGCGCAGCGTCACAGAGTCGCCCGTGGCGCGCCAGAACAGCTCCAGCGCGCGATGCAGAATCTGACCGCGCAGCCGCGGATCGATGCCTGGCTCAGGCTCGGGCAATGGCTGCGCCTGCAATCGCAGCTGTGCGAAGCTGCGGAAGGGACACAGCGCCTGCAGCTCGAGCAATCGCGTGCCGCCGCGCAGCAGCCGCTCTTTGGGCCAGGCCGGTCCCCAGGAATCGCGCCAGGCTTCCAGCGGCGGCGCGCTCGCGGCGAGCCAGGATTCGAAGTGGAAATGTGTCGCCACGGCTGCGTCCGGGCCGGCCGGCACTGCCTGACCCACGCTCTCGCGCAGCAGTGGGCTCGCGTCGCGCGGCAAATCCCCCTCGCTGCGTGACCAGCTCAGCGCGAGCCGGGCGGTAGCGCGCCGCCAGTGGCGCAGCGCCTGCTCGGCCAGCTGCAATGGCCCCGCGGGGCTCGCCATCGGCATCCCGGCTGCCTGCTGCGCTGCCCATGGAATCAGAGGATCGGGACGCGCGGCCTGCGGCCAAACCTCTGCCGTCAGCCCCGCGACCCAGATGCCGTCGTAGCGCACGATCGGATCATCGAGATAGGCCGTGACCGTCACCGGCACATCGTCGCTCGCGGGCTCGAAGGCGGTTCGTGCGGCGAGCTGGCGCAGCAGCTGCAGCGCCTGCGCCTGATGCACAGCGTGCGGCGCGACGGTCACGGCCGCGAATTCGCCGAGCAACTCATCGAAGCGCGCCCTGAGCTGCTGCTCGTGGCTGCACAAGCCCGGCCCGGGCCAGCCGCAGCGCGCGAGCACGAGCGCGAATTGTTGCGCCCATTGTGCCGGGGGGGCCAGAGCCGGCAGCGGCGCGGCCGCTGCCGAGCCGGAACCAAGCGCTTCGATCAGCGCGCGCAGCGCCGCACCAGCGCTCTCGCCGAGCTCGTTGCCGACCGGCTCGATCAGCGAATGCAGCAACGACGGCTGCGTGGCCTCGATGTTGTGCTCGCGCAGCCAGACGTCGATGCGCAGGCGCGCCTCGCTTCCCGGTGGATCCAGAAACGGCGAGCGCAGCACGGCGCTAAGCGTATTGAAATCCGCCTCACCGGCGGCCAGCGCCAACAGCTGCAGCGCACTGGCGACGAGCAAATAGTCCTGGAGCGCCTGCCCGCCCTCGATCGCCACTGCACTGAAGCCCTGGGCAACCCCGGGATCGAGCATCAGGCCGTAATCCAGGCGCTGCCAGAGCGCACGGAGCCAGCGATGCCGCTGCTCGGGCAGGCGCATCACGACCAGCAACAGCCGCGCGCCGGGATCGCGTTCCAGGCGCGCCGCGCACCATTGCGCCGCCGCGTCGGCTTCGAGCTCGGGACTGTCAAAGTCCAGGACTTCCAACGTGCCGGGCACGCCGGGCGGCGTCGAGGGCTCGAGCAACACACCGATGCGTTCGAGCCATTCGCGGCGAGCCGGCCCGAGCTGTGCAAAGCCTGCCAGCTGCGTCGCAGCCGAAGGCTGCAGGTAGGCGGCACACGCGCTCCAGGAACTGCTCCAAAGCGCATGCAGCTCGTCGCAGCGCCGCCTGAAGTGCGCGCGGGCGCGCAGCAACACCGCCGTCTCCGGCGTCGAGGCGTCGCGCAGTTCGAGCCCATAATCCTCGAGCAGCAATACCGCGCGGCGCACGCTGTCGATCAGCGCATCGGGCCACAACACGGGCAGATCGGCGCAGGCCGCGCGCACGGCTTCGCGCCACAGCCACCATGCTTGCGCGCGCGAGAGCCGTTGTGGCACCGGCACTCCGCGCGCTCGCGCGTCGTCCAGACCGCGTTCGAGCCACGCGAGCCACGGCAGCACGTCGGGACTGTTCCAGACGCGCCGGCCGGCTGCGAGCTGCGCACTGGTATGCGCCAGCCGTAGCGCCGCGGCCCGCTGTGGGCTCGGCACAAGCAGCGTGCCGCCACGATTTAGATGATCGAGAAACTCGGGAGTAAGTTCAAGCAAATCAATTTGTTGCCTTGTCTTCTTAAGGTTTCATTTGAATCTAGCTTGCGCGTCGACCACGCGGGGCTTGCCGCTTTCGCGGGCACCGTTGGCATAGCCATCGAGCAGTTCCTCGATGCGAGCGAACACCGCCCGCAGCGTCGCCGGGTCAGGCAAGGTCGTGACGCGGAAATGATTGCGGTACGGCACGTTGAAGCTCACACCCGGCGCCACCAGCACGTGCTTTTGCTCGAGCAGATCGAGCGCAAACTGCTGATCGTCGAACTCCGGCAGCGCCTGCGGATCGACTCCAACAAAGGCGTACATCGCACCCTTAGGCGGCGCGAGCCGAAGATAGCGGCTATGGGCGATGGTCTCGAGAATGGCTCGACGCGATTCGTACAGCCGCCCGCCGGGACTGACAATCTCTCGAATGCTCTGGTAGCCCCCAAGCGCCGTCTGCACGGCCCATTGCGCCGGCACGTTGCTGCACAGGCGCAGCGAGCACAGCAGCTCCAGCGCTGAGAAATAATCGGCCGCCCCGCGCAACTTGCCCGAAAACACGGCCCAGCCGACCCGATAGCCGCAGGCACGATAGATCTTCGACAGCCCCGAGAGCGTGGCGCACAGGGTGTCGTGCACCATGGTCGCCATCGGTATCGACTCAGCGCCGTCGTAGACCATCTGGTCATAGATCTCGTCGCTGAAGACCACCAGATTGTGCCGCTCCGCGAGCCCGGCCAGGCCCGCGAGCACCTCGCGCGAGTAGGTAGCACCGGTCGGATTATTCGGATTGATCACGACCAGGGCGCGTGTGCGGCGCGTGATGAGCGCCTCGATCTGCGCCGGATCGGGCACAAAGTCGTTCTCGGGCTTGCACGGGTAGTGCACAGCGCGCCCGCGGTTCAGATTGACAGCCGCTGTCCAGAGCGGATAGTCCGGGCTCGGAACCAGTACCTCATCGCCATCATTGAGCAGCGCGCGCAACACCATGTCGATGAGCTCACTGACGCCGTTACCGATGAATACCTCGTCCGCGCTGACGCCCGTGACACCTCGGCCCTGCTGCTGCATGACCACGGCTTCCCGGGCCGGAAAGATCCCCTTCTGGTGGCAGTAGCCCTCGCTGTCCGATAGGTTCTCGATCATGGCCAAACGCATGGTCTCGGGCGTCCGGAAGCCGAACAGCCCGGGATTGCCGATATTCAGCGAGATGATCTCGTAGCCGAGCCGTTCGAGCTCGTGCGCGCGTCGGGCCAGACGGCCACGGATCTCATAGCGCACCGCTTTGAGCGACTCACTGGGTCTGACGGGCGTTTCGATGCTCATGCGCTTAAGCCTACCGCGGGCTTAAGCCAGGCGCACGTTAGAGGCGTCACAGCCTAAAGCTGCGCCAGCACGGCCTCCGCGGCGGACACCTTGAACTGCCCGGGCGCCTCGACATCGACGTGCGTCGCCACGCCCCGATCCACCACGATCGCGAAGCGCTGGCCTCGCATGCCCATGCCAAAGGCTTTGCCGTCGAGCTCCAGCCCCAAGGCGCGCGCGTAATCGCCATTGCCGTCGGCGAGCATCAGCACTTTGCCCGCGCTGTTGGAGGCCTTGCCCCAGGCGTTCATGACGAACACATCGTTGACGGCCATGCAGGCAATGCTATCGACGCCCTTGGCGCGCAGCTTCTCGGCCAGTTCCAGATAGCCCGGCAGGTGCTTGGCATCGCAGGTCGGCGTGAACGCACCGGGGACTGAGAACAACACCACGCGCTTGCCGTCGAACAGCTCGGCCGTGGTCAGGTCCTTAGGCCCCTTGTCGGTCATGGTCTTGAATTTACCCTCGGGCATGCGCTCGCCCACTTTGATCGTCATGGTCTGAACTCCTTCAAAGTAAAAGGGCTGATTGCCCAGCCCTTGAAATGTGCGCGCTGTGTGCGAGGGATCAGAGCCATTGGCTCTCTCAGGCGCTCTTCGCGCCAGCGTGCAAGGCCCACAGCTTGCCAAGGCGCGCATAGCCGGTATTGCTGGAGGCTCCAACCTTCTCGAACGCCCTCTGCGCTTCCGCGGCGTTGTGGGAGCGCAATTGCGCAATGCCGAGCAGCAGGTTGGCCTCTTCGGGGTACTTCAAGCTCCCCTTGGCGATCCCCTTGGATATCGCAGCGACGGCCTTGTCGGTCTGCCCGTAGCTCAAGTATGCGGCGCCGACCTGAACCAGGCGGTCACCAGTGGGAGCGTTGGTCGCATCCTGCTCCGTCTTCGGCAGCGCGGCCAGATCAATCGCGGCACGCTGCTTGGCGCCATCGAGCAGGTGCTGGTAGCGGTCCTTGTCACGCTGCTCGGTGAACACGTTCTCGGCGAACGCCTTCTGCAGCACCGACTGCGTCTCGCCCGGATAACCCTCGTCGAGAGCGATATCGGCCATCTCCGCAAAGTCGCCGCCGCGCTTGAGCACACCGACATCATTCATGAGGCGATAGACGTTCAACTGCAGATGCGCATCCTTGGTGTCCGCGTTCACCAGTGAGGCCAGCGCGTTGGCCCAATACTCGGGCTTGGGATAATACGCGACCAGTTTCTCCACGGTCCTGGCCGCACCAGCCTGGTCGTTGGCCTTCAGATCGAACTGCCACAGCAGCTTTAGCGACTCCTCATCCGGCTTCTCCTGCTTGTTGACCACTTCCTGCATCGTGGCCGCAGCTTCCTTGTACTTGCCCAAAAGGTACTGGCTCTTGGCGATCAGGTTCAGCATTTCGCTGTCGTTGAGGCCGGCTTTCACCGCTTCATTGGCCGCATCCAGGGCTTTGTTGTAGTCCTTTTCCTGGAAATAATACAAAGCGATGTTTTTCAACCAGACTTTCTTTTGATCCGAGGTCGCATATTGCGACTGCGCCGCGGCGGCCAATACCGGGACGGCACTGGCCATGTCGTGCTTCTGGTTGTAGGCCTGGAACAGCAGGATATCCATCGCAAAGTTGTCGTATGCCGTCTTCTCTCCCGGCTGCGATTGAACCTCTTTGATCTTTGAAATCGCCTCATCGTAATTCTTGGCAGTCATCGCGTCCTGGGCGGCCTTCAGAGGCTTGGCGACGCCCTTGCTGACC
>DAIMZW010000042.1:0-16600 GCA_036733765.1 Steroidobacteraceae bacterium | reverse complement strand
CGTGCGATGGACCAGCCGCAAGACGCCACGGCCGCAGGCGCTGGTGACGCTCGCGCGCGCCGGCACCGGCCGGCGCGGCGATTTGCTGTGGTTTGTGCTGCTGTTGCTATTGGTTGGGCTCGCGCTCTGGCGCATCGCGCGCATGCTGTTCGGCGAGACTTCGGCGCATGAAGCGCTCCAGGTCGCGGGCCTGGCGACGATCACGATGCTGCGCGTGCTGATCCTGATCGCGCTGGCGAGCCTGCTCTGGGTCCCGATCGGCATTTGGGTGGGCTTGCGACCGCGCGCCACGCAGATCGTGCAGCCGGTGGCGCAGTTCCTGGCGGCGTTCCCGGCCAATCTGCTGTTCCCGGCGGCCGTGTTCGGCATCGTGACCTGGAAGCTCAACCCCGATCTGTGGCTCAGTCCGCTGATGATTCTGGGCACGCAGTGGTACATCCTGTTCAACGTGATCGCCGGGGCCTCGGCGATGCCGGCGGAATTGCGCTACGCGGCGCAGAATTTCGGGGTCAGCGGATCGCTGTGGTGGCGCAAGGTCGCGCTGCCTGGCGTGCTGCCCTATTACGTGACCGGCGCCATCACGGCCTCCGGCGGCTCCTGGAACGCCGCGATCGTTGCCGAGCTCGCGAGCTGGCGCAATGTCCAGGTCAAGGCGCATGGGCTCGGTGCGTATATCGCCGAGGCGACCACCGCCGGGGATTTCCACCGCATCATTCTCGGCATCGCGACCATGAGTGTGTTCGTGGTCGCGATCAATCGTGTGTTCTGGCGCCCCTTGTACTATTACGCCGAGCGCAAGTTTCGCCTGACCTGATCTGGAAGTGCCGCGCATGAATTCCGTCATGAGTCACACCGTCGCAGCGCTGCTGACGGTCGAGAACGTCCGCAAGGCTTTTCCCAAGCCGGACGGCGGCGAGCTGCTGGTGCTCGAGGGCGTCAATCTGCGGCTCGAGCCGGGCCAGATCGTGGGCCTGCTGGGCCGCTCGGGCTCAGGCAAATCCACGCTGCTGCGCCTGATCGCCGGACTGGCGGAGCCCAGCGGCGGCTCGTTGTCCTTTCACGGTCAGCCGATCGCGGGGCCGGCTGCGGGCATTGCGATGGTGTTTCAAAGCTTCGCGCTGTTTCCGTGGCTCACGGTGTTCGAAAACGTCGCGCTCGGGCTCGAGGCGCAGCGCATGCCGAAGGGCGAGATCCGCAAGCGCTCGCTCGCGGCTATCGATCTGATCGGCCTCGACGGCTTCGAGTCGGCCTACCCGCGCGAGCTCTCGGGCGGCATGCGCCAGCGCGTTGGATTCGCGCGGGCGCTGGTCGTGCACCCCGACGTCCTATTGATGGACGAGCCGTTCTCGGCCCTTGACGTGCTGACGGCCGAGACGCTGCGCACCGACTTCCTCGACCTCTGGGCCGAAGGGCGTGCGCCGATCAAGGGCGTCATTCTGGTCACGCACAACATCGAGGAGGCGGTGCTGATGTGCGACCGCATCCTGGTTTTCGGCAGCAACCCCGGCCGCATCCTCAGCGAGATCAACGTCACGCTGCCGCAGCCGCGCAAGCGCCTGGATCCCAGCTTCCGCGAGCTGGTCGAACGCATCTACGTCGAGATGACTTCCCGGCGCACGGGCGACGCCGCCGTGGCCAGCGGCCGGGCCGAACGCTTTCCGGGCCTTGGGATCGGCAGCGTGCTGCCGCGCGTCTCGTCCAACCTGCTCTCCGGCCTGATCGAGACCGTGGCCGCCCCACCGTTTAACGGCACCGCCGATTTGCCCAAGATCGCCTCCGATCTGCAGATGGAGATCGACGAGCTGTTCCCGGTCGCCGAGACGCTGCAGCTGATGCGTTTTGCGGAGGTCGAAGGCGGCGATATCAAGCTCACCGAGGCCGGTCTGGCGTTCGCCAGCGCGGTGCTCGATGAGCGCAAGCGCATCTTCGCGCGCCATCTGCTGACCTACGTGCCGCTCGCAGCCCACATCCGCCGCGTGCTCGATGAGCGCGCTTCGCACGCAGCCCGCAAGAGCCGCTTCAGCGACGAGCTCGAGGACTTCATGGGCGAGGACGATGCGGAACAGACTCTGCGCGCCGTCATCAGCCTGGCGCGGTACGGCGAGGTATTCGCCTATAACGATGAAAATGCGGCCTTCAGTCTCGAGAATCCGGTCTGACGCGATCCGGTCTGACGATCTTTATTGTTTCTCTCGAGCTACAATGTAGCGGCAATTATGGCTGTAGTGGGCGGGTAGCGAAACAATATGTGGTTGGCTTCCGAGATGGCGGCGTTCGCCCATGTCGCCGAGCTGGGCTCGTTCACGGCTGCGGCGCGCGCGCTGCAGGTGCCCAAAGTCGCGGTCAGCCGTGCCGTGGCCAGTCTGGAGCGCCGGCTCGGCAGCCGGCTGCTGACGCGTACCACCCGCCGCGTCGCACTGACCCCCGCCGGTGCGCTGCTGCAACCGCACTGCCAGCGGCTGCTGCGCGAGGTGGAATCGGTACGCTCGCGCTTTGCACCTCTCGCCGGCCGAACGCGGCTGCGCGTGCTGGTCGACGCCGGCTACGGCCGGCTGCTGGTCACACCGCTGGTCCCGCGCTTTCTCGAGCACTATGACGCGATCGAATTGCAGGTGGCGCTGACCGATACGCTGCCGAACGAGGCCGATGAGGGCTGGGATGTGCTGATCTGCAACGGCGCGCAGGCGCAGCCAGGCTTGATGCAGACACCGCTCGGCAGTCCGCCGCAACTGCTGTGCGCGACGCCGGCCTATCTGCTGCGCCACGGACGCCCGCGAGCGCCCGGCGACCTCAACGCTCACACGGTGCTTTGGGCGGTCGAAGCGCAACAGGGGCCGCAGCCCCTGCGGCTGCGGCGCGGCAATGAGAGCCAGGAAATTCGGTTGCGGCCCGCGTTGCAGGTCAACGATCCGGCACTGGTGCATTCAAGCACCGCTGCCGGGCTCGGTATCGGCGTACTGCCGGAATTCCTGTGCCGACAGGGACTGGCCCTGGGCAAACTCGAGCGCGTGCTGCCCGATTGGTCGCTCGCGCAGCCGCTGCAGCTTGCCGCCGTGTACGCTTCCGCTGCTGCCGGTTCGGCGAGCATCCGTCAATTCATCGAATTCCTACTGGCGAACATGGTGCCCATCCTCTAGATCAGTTCGCTATCGGCTTCGACCACACTCGCACCGCCGGATTTCACGGTCCGCGCCAGACTCAAGCTCTGCGGCAGCAGGTGCTCGGCGTAGAAACGCGCGCTCTGCAGCTTCGCGCGGTAGAACTTCGCGTCCTCGCCGCCTTCGGCCAGCTTGCGGGTCGCGATCGCGGCACTGCGCGCCATCAGCGCGCCGCCGAGCACGCGGCCGCACAAGTGCAGATAAGGCACCGAGACCGCATAGGCGCGCGCCGGAGTGTCGGTAAATTGGTACAGCAGCGCTGCCGTCGCATCGCGCAGCACCGTGAGTGCCTCGATGGTCGCGTTGCGAACGCTGCGCATGGCCGGGGCGTTGCCTCGCAGATCGTTGAGCTCGCGCAGCAGGTCCGACAGCAGCGCCGCCATGGCCGCACCATGGTCGCGTCCGATTTTGCGGCCGAGCAGATCGTTGGCCTGGATGCCGGTCGTGCCTTCGTAGATCGAGGTGATGCGCACGTCGCGCAGCGTCTGCGCAACCCCGGTTTCCTCGATGAATCCCATGCCCCCGTGGATCTGCAGCGACAGCGAGGCGAGCTCGGCGCCCTGATCGGAACACCACGCCTTCACGATCGGGATCAGCAATTCCCCGCGCGCTTGAGCGGTGGCCCGGCGGCTCTCGTCGAGTTCCGCGCGCGCACGGTCGAACGCCAGGGCCGTATACAGCGCGAGCGCGCGCATGGCCTCGACATTCGCGCGGATCGTGAGCAGCATGCGCGCCACGTCCGGGTGCTGGATGATCGGTGAGGCCGCATCGCCCGCGGTTCCGACCGCTCGACCCTGCACGCGGCTATGTGCCCACTCGCCGGCCTGCTGCAGGGCAAGCTCCGAGAGCCCGATGCCCTGCACACCGACCGACAGCCGCGCTGCATTCATCATGATGAACATGTACTCGAGGCCGCGATGCGGCTGGCCAACCAGAAACCCTAACGCACCGCCGCCGTCTCCGTACGACATCACGCAGGTCGGGCTCGCATGGATGCCGAGCTTGTGCTCGATCGAGACGCAGCGCAGATCGTTGTGTTCACCAAGGCTGCCATCGGCGTTGACCAGGCGCTTGGGCACGGCGAACATCGAGATGCCCTTGACCCCCGCGGGCGCGCCGTCGATGCGCGCGAGCAGCAGATGGACGATGTTGTCCGCCAGGTCATGATCACCGTAAGTAATAAAGATTTTCTGCCCGGTAATGCGGTACTGCTCGCCCTCGGGGCGTGCGCGGGTGCGTATCGCTGCGAGGTCGGAACCGGCCTGCGGCTCGGTGAGGTTCATGGTCCCGGTCCAATCCCCGCTCACGAGCTTGGGCAGCATCAGCGCCTGCAATGCCGGTGAGGCGACGGCCTCCAGGGCGTCGATCGCACCGCGCGAGAGTTGCGGGCAGAGCATGAAGGCCAGATTGGCGCCAAACCAGATCTCTTCCGCGGCCGCGGCCAGGACCAGCGGCGCACCCTGGCCGCCTTGCGCGGACGGCGCGCTCAGCTGCGGCCAGCCGGCGGCGACGAACTGCGCATAGGCACTGCGGAATTCCGCCGGCATCTGCACGGCCCCGTCCCGGTACTGCGCCCCGCGGATATCGCCGAGCACATTGATCGGCGCCAGCACTTGCTCGCCGAAGCGCGCCGCTTGCTCGAGGATCGAATGCGCGAGCTCGCTCGAGTACTCGGCGTAGAGCGGTAGCGCCGCGAGCTGCTCTACGCGCAGCAGCTCATCGAGTACGAATCGCAGGTCCTTGAGCGGCGCGTGGTACATGAAATATGACAAGTGTAAGTGAGCCCGTGGACTAGCGTACCGGAACGCGAGCGCTGTCACGCCGCGCCGGCTAGTCCGCTGGCACCATTGTAGCGATGAGCGACTCCCATAAATCTATTGGATCGGCGCTGCCGGATGATGCGGCTCGCGAGCCTAAAGCCACCGCCGCGCAGCTCGGCCGGCGGCTGCTGCGGCTCCTGGCCCCAACGCGCGTCAGGAGCCTGTCATTGCACGACGCCAAAGGCGAGCTCTTATGGCTCAGCCAGGGGGAGTTTGGGCCCGTCCAACGGCGTTATGTCCAGGACGCCCAGGATGCCTTCGCACTCGAAGGCAGCGCCGAGCACCTCGAGCGAGACATCGAGCAGGGCGGGCGGGCGCTGTTTTTTTGCTCGCGAACGCCATTGGGCGAACGCAGCGGTCTGGCCTTTGCGATCGTCTCCGGCCGCCGTCGTCCGGACGCCGACCTGGAGGCCCTCAGGTCCCGCGTAGTCGCCACCATGCGCCGCTTCAGCAGCGCGCCGCTATCGCCAGAGCTGCCCACTTTCAAGGAGCGCAGCTCACGCCGCACGGCGTCGGCGCCCGCCGAGAGCGCACCGCTGCGCTCGCGACCGTATGCCCGGCTGCGCCCGGGTGGCACGACCCACCGCTACGAGATCGCCGACGATGGCTCCGATTCGCGGGCCCAGGACCTGAGCCGCGCGAGCCGGCTGATCGGATTGATACAGCGGCGCGGCGCGCGCGACGCCCCGACGCCCGCGAGCTTTACGTTGCCGCTGTGCGCCGCATCGGTGCTGACGCCGGAGTTCCTCGAGCAGCTTGCGCCGACTATCCAGCAAGCCGGCTTGGCCGACGACATGCTCGGCTTCTGCGTTCCGGCCACCGCCTGGGAACAGGATTTCGCGGCCACGGAGCGTTTCATCGAACAGTGCGGCCAGCACCGCTGCTTCGTCGCGCTGGATGATTTCAACCTCACCCGTTCCGGCTTCGCCTTGCTGCGCTCGAGCGCGCTGCGCTGTCTGAAGCTCGACGCCGCGTTGACCGCGAGCGTACTGACCGAGAAATTCGCGCACGCCAACGTGTCCGCGATCGTCAAGGCGGCGCGGGTGCTGGGTCTGTATTGCGTAGCCAAGGGGGTCAAGCACACCGCCACGGCGCGCTGGCTGGCCTCCGCCGGTATCGAGTTCGCCGACCGATCTAGTCGCGTCGGAATAGCCGGCGCCACCACGAGGAATCGGAAGGCGCTGACGCTGGCGAGCGGGCCTTAGGGGCCGCAGTGGTACTGCGGGCGGCATTGGTGCTGCGGGTCGCCCGCGGTGCTGGGCGGCCCTCGTAGGGGTTGAACCCTGCGCCTGTCACTGACCCGCTCGGCACGGACCCCTTCGGTCTGTCCGGCACCTTGCCCCTGGCAGGCGGTGTTTCATCCTGCAGCGACAGGCCATGGTGATCGAGCCGGCGCAGCACCTGTGAGGTCGAAATCGCAAGGTTCCGCGCCGTATCCGCGGCCCACTGCCAGACCGCGTGTCCACGCGCGTCGTGGCGCGCGCCGCCGGAATGCCGCTCAGAGCGCTTAGGCTGATCGGGTTTGGTTTTCGTCAAAGCTCCTCCACCGGCTACTGTAGCGGTTCCACGTCGCTGGGCCGCCGTGCAGCGGCAGAAAACTGTGACGCAGTTCGCGCTACCCGCGCTCGCAGCGGCGGAACTGTGAGCTGTCGCGTACACCCCGCCGGCTCATCGCGGCACGATACGGACCATGCAAGCAGCGCACATAAGCCCTGCGGAAGCGCGCGGCGACGGCGCCCCGACCATGGATCGCGAGTTCATTGCGCACAACCAGATCATTGAGCGTTACCTGAGCGGCCGGCTGCCGCTCAAGGGCGCACAGGATTTCGAGCGCTATTGCCGCGAGCACCCGCAGCTGCTCGATGAGATCGGGTTCAGCGAGCGCATCAATGTCGCGCTGCGCCTGCTCGAGGCCGGCGGACGCGCGCCACCTTGGGAAGCCCGTGCCAAACCCTGGTGGGAGCGATTGCCGGTGATCCTCGGCGCGGCGGGGCTGGCGCTCTTGCTAAGCGTTCTGGCGCTGGTGCTGTTCGGCAAGCTCGCCGCGCGCGATCATTCAATCGCCGCGCTGCAGCGGCAAGTGGCCGTGCAAGCGCTCGATCCCGCCAAGTCGACGCGCACGATTACGCTGATACCGAATCGCACCGCACCCTCGCTACGCAGCCTCATCACGATCGGTGGCCCGCAGGCGGAAATGGCGGACCTGAAGATCGATGTGTCTTGGTCGGCGTTCACAGCCTTCCGTGTCACGGTCGATCGTGTCAATCAGGGCCGCGTGGCGGTACTGCACAACGTGCTGCGAGACTCCAACGGCGTCTTGCACCTCGGACTCAATAGTTCAGCGCTCGGCCCCGGCGACTATCAGCTCTCGATCGACGGTCTGACCTGGCGCGGCGAGCCCGTGCCGCAGGCCTGGGCGAGCATTGCGATTGCGCACTAATAAAGCACCGTGCGCGGCGGCGTGCGCACCATCGATCGCGTCGAGATCGCACCGGCCGCCCCAAGGATCAGCACCGAGGCGAGCACGCCGACGACCCAGAGCGTGGCATTGAAGCGGTAATTGAGCTCGAGCGCGTGCGCGAGCCAGGCGCCGCCCAGCGATGCCCCGGTGGCGGCCATCAAACCTGCCATAGCGCCCATCAGCGAGAATTCCGACAGCACGCTGGCGAAAATCATCGAGCGTCCGGCGCCCAGCACCCGCAGGATCGCAATCTCGTAGCGCCGCTCTTCGCTACTGGCTTGCACCGCCGCGAACAGCACCGTCAGGCCGGCCAGCAACGTAAACAGGAACACGCTCTGTACCGCCGTCACCGCTTTGCCGATCACGGCGCGCACTTGTGCCAGCAAATCCCCGACGTTGAAGATCGATACCCCCGGGAAGCGGTGCACCAGCCGCGCCATCGCACCGCTGGTGGGCTGCAGAAACGCGCTGGTCATATAGGTGCCCGCCGCCGCGTCGAGCAGCCCAGGCGGAAACTCAATAAAAAAATTCGGCTTGAAACTGTCCCACTTCACCTTGCGAAAACTCGCCACCGTGACTTCGAGCGGCTCGCCGGCGACATCGAAGCGCAGCTTGTCCCCGAGCTTGAGGCCCAACGAATCCTGGTACTCGACCGCCAGCGAGACCAGCGGCTGGCCATACTGCGTTGCTGTCCACCACTGGCCTTCGACGATGCGATTGTCGTCACCGAGTTCGCTGGACCAGGTCAGGTTCTGCTCGCGCTCGGCAAAGCCGCGGCCGCGCCGTCCGTCGAGTCGCCCGGCGAGGTGACGCGTGGCGATCGGCTGGTCGTTGATCGACACCAGCCGGCCCCGGATCATCGGCAGCATGCGCTCGAGCCTGGCGCCTTGGGTGCGCAGCTCCTGTTGGAAGGCCTCGCGCTGATCCGGGGGAATGTTGACGAAGAAGTAGTTCGGCACATCGGCCGGCAGGCTCGCCTGCCAGTCGGTGACCAGGTCATTGCGCAGGATCGCGAGCGCCAGCAGCAGCATCAGACCGAGCCCGAAGGCCACGATCTGCGCAATGCCTTCCGCGCGCCGACGCGCCAGATTAGCCACGCCGTAGCGCCAGGCGGCGCCGGCGTTGCCACGCACGCGCGCGGCCAGGCTCACGAGCGCGCTACCCGCGAGGGCCAGCACCAGTACCGCCGCGCCGAGCCCAAGCACGAACCAGAAACTTAAGGTGGCATCGCCGAGCGCCGCATAGACCACGCCAGCGATCGCGAGCACCACCGGCGCCGCCGCGCTCCACAGCCGCGGCGATGGCGGCCCCACATCCCGCCGCAGTACCCGCAGCGCCGGCACTTGTGTGAGCTGCAGCAATGGCGGCAGTGCAAATCCGGCGAGCATCGCCAGCGCGATGATGAAGCCGACCAGCGCCGGCCACGGGCCGGCCGGCGGCAAGTCCCCGCGCAGCAGTCCCCGCAGCACGCGCACCAGCCATAACTGTGTGAGCCAGCCGACGCCGGTACCGATCACGCTCGCGGCGATGGCCAGCACCAGCAACTGCCACAGGTGCACGGCGAGCACCATGCGGCGCGAGGCGCCCAGTGTTTTCATCAGCGCGACCACGTCCAGGTGGCGCCGCACGTAGCTGCGTGCGCTCATCGCGATCGCCACCGCGCACAGCAACACCGCCACCAGGCTCGCCAGTGACAAAAAGCGCGCGGCGCGGCGGCTCGCCTCACCGATCTGCGGGCTGGCCTCGGCCAGATCCGCGATGCGCTCCTTGCCGAAGTCCTGCGCGCCGTGCCAGCGACGAAAGGCCTCCAGCTGCGAGCTCGAGCCGGCGAGCAGCAGAGCGTAATTGACGCGGCTGCCGGGCTGGATCAGCGTGGTCGAGGGCAGATCGGCGTCGTTGATCAGCAGTGCCGAGGCGAACTCGACGAAGGTCGAGTTCTGGTCCGGCCGCGAGATCAGGATGCGTGTCACGCGCAGCGTGCGCGAACCGACGCTGAGCTCGCTACCGATCGTGGCGCCGAGCGCTGCCGCGAGTCTCGAATCCGGCCACGCCTCCCCAGGCGCCGGAATCAGTGTGGTCTGCGCGCCGGCGGTGAACGCTCGATCCGCGATGGTCAAGCGGCCGCGCAGCGGGTAGCCGCTGCTGACCGCGCGCACGTCGGCGAGCTGATTGCTATCGCCATTGAATATGGCTGACAGCGTCATCGTCAGGCGCGCGCTCGACAGCCCCAGCGAGTGCGCCTTGGCCGCATCGGCGGCTGCGATCGGCAGATCGGATTCGACCCGCAGGTCGGCCGCGAGCACTTCGCTGGCCTGCGCCGCCACCGCGCGGCCGATGCGATCGACCAGGAAGCCGACGCCGCACAGGGCCGCGACCGCGACACTCAGCGACAGCCACAATACCGCGAGCTCGCCCGAGCGCCATTCACGGCGCAACGCGCGCACGGCCAACACCAGGCTACGCATAGGCTTCGCCCTCGGCCCGCATCGTGCCCGCATCCATGGTCAGCACGCGGCCGCAGCGCGCGGCGAGTGACCGGTCGTGCGTGACCAGCACCAGAGTCGTCTCCGAGCCGGTGTTGAGCTCGAACAGCAATTGCGCGATGCGCGCGCCGGTCACGGTGTCAAGATTTCCGGTGGGCTCATCGGCGAACAGCACCGCTGGCGATCCAACCGAAGCGCGCGCCAGCGCCACGCGCTGCTGCTCGCCACCCGAGAGTTGCCGTGGATAATGACCCAGGCGCCCGCCCAGGCCCACGCGCGCGAGCATTTCACCGGCGGCCACGCGCGCGTCGCGCCGGCCGGCGAGCTCGAGCGGCAGCATGACGTTCTCCACGGCGGTCAGCGAGGGCACCAGGTGGAACGACTGAAACACGAACCCGACGCGCTGCGCACGCAGACGCGCGCGGTGGTCTTCATCGAGCACCGATAGATTGCTTCCGGCCAACCACACTTCCCCCGAGCTCGGTTGATCGAGCCCGGCGAGCAGCGCCAGCAGCGTCGACTTGCCGGCACCCGAAGGACCCACGATGGCAATCGACTCGCGCGCGTTCACGATCAGGGAAATGTCGCGCACGATGGTCAGCGGCCCTTCCGGGCTGCTAACCTGCTTGCTCACATTTCGGGCTTCGAGAACGATGTCGCGCGTCATTGGCATCCTGATGGCATGGCTGGTCACTGTGCCGGCTGCTGCTCCGGCTGCGGCTGCGGGCGCGGGCGCGGGCGCGGCGCCAACGCAGGCGCCGGTCGTCCTGGTATTCGGCGACAGCCTCAGCGCCGGCTATGGCATCCGTGTCGAACAGGGGTGGGTGAGCCTGCTGGCGCAAAAGATCGAGCATGAAGGGTACGGATTCCGCGTCGTGAACGCCAGCGTCAGCGGCGAGACCACCGATGGCGGGCTCGCACGCCTGCCGCGTGCCCTGGCCGTGCAGCAGCCGCGCATCGTGCTGCTCGAGCTCGGCGCCAATGACGGCTTGCGCGGCCTGCCGCTGACCGGCACGCGCGAGAACCTCGATAAGATGATCACGTTGCTGCACAGTTACCACGTCGCGGTGCTGCTGCTGGGTCTGCGCATGCCGCCCAACTACGGCGAGCGCTACACCACCGGCTTCATGACGATGTACCAGGAGCTGGCCGCCACTCACCACATCGCGCTGCTGCCCTTCCTGCTCGAGAATGTGGCCTTGACCCCCGGCCTGATGCAGGCGGACGGCCTGCATCCCAACGAGCAGGGACAGCCGTTGTTGCTGGACAATGTCTGGCCCAGACTGGTGCCATTGCTACGCGCAGCCGCGGCGGTGCATCGGGGGGATTGAAGCCATGGATAAGATCTGGTTGGGACAGTATCCGCCGGGCGTAGCCGCCGAAGTGGATGTGTTCGCAATCGACTCGCTCAAGGCATTGATCGAGGGTGCCTGCGAGCGCTATGCCGATCGCGTCGCCTATCACTGCATGGGTACGGCGTTGAGCTACCGCGAGCTCGATGCGCGCTCGCGCGCCTTCGGCGCCTGGCTGCAGCACCGAGCCGGACTCAAATCGGGCGATCGCATCGCGATCATGCTGCCCAATGTGCTGCAGTACCCGATCGCGATGTTCGGCGCGCTGCGCGCCGGACTCGTGATCGTGAATACCAATCCACTGTACACCGCCACCGAGCTCGAGCATCAACTCAAGGATTCGGGCGCGGTCGCAGTGGTGGTGCTGGAGAACTTCGCCGCCACGCTCGAGCAGGCGCTGCCGGCGACGAGCGTGCGCCAGGTCATCGTCACGGGCGTCGGCGATCAGCTGCGCTGGCCGAAGGGTCTGATCGTGAACGCGGTGCTGCGCCACGTGCATAAGAAGGTGCCGCGCTGGCACATCGACGAGGCCCGCAGCTTCCGTGCGGTGCTCAAACAGGGGCGCGCATTGTCCCTGCTGCCTGTGAGCCTGGATCACGCGGACCTGGCTTACCTGCAATACACCGGCGGCACGACCGGAATCGCCAAGGCTGCGATGCTCACGCACGGCAACATGGTGGCCAATGTGCTGCAGTCCCGCGCCTGGTTCCAGCAGGTCGCGCTCGAGACCGCGACCTTCATTTGCGCATTGCCGCTTTATCATATTTTTTCATTGACCGCGAATTGCCTGCTGTTCGCCTCCCTCGGCGGCACCGGCTTGCTGATCGTCAATCCGCGCGACTTCCCGGCCTTCGTCAAGGATCTGCAGAGCAACAAGCCGATGTTCTTCATGGGTGTCAACACGCTGTTCAATGCGCTGATGCATACGCCGGGCTTCAACGACATCGACTTCTCGCGCCTGGTGGCGACGGTCGCGGGCGGCATGGCGCTGCAAAGCTCGGTCGCGGCACGCTGGAAGGAGATCACGGGCTGCGTGGTCACGCAGGGCTGGGGACTGACCGAGGCCTCGCCAGTGGGTTGCGTCAACCCGCTCATCGGCCCCTATGCCAAGTTCACCGGCTCGATCGGCTTGCCGGTGCCGTCCACCGAAGTGACGATCCGCGACGATGAGGGTCGAGAGTTAGCGCCAGGCGGCGTCGGTGAGATCTGCCTGCGCGGACCACAGGTCATGCGCGGCTATTGGAATCAACCCGAGGAGACGGCGAAAGTCATGCTGCCCGAAGGGTGGCTGCGCACCGGCGACATCGGCCGCATTGATGAGCTCGGCTTTGTCTACATCCAAGACCGCAAGAAGGACATGATCAACGTCTCGGGTTTCAACGTGTACCCGAACGAGGTCGAGGACGTGGTGGCGCACTGCCCCGGCGTGCTCGAAGTCGCCGCCGTGGCGCAAGCCGATGAGCATTCGGGTGAAGTCGTGGCGGTGTTCGTGGTGCGCAAGGATCCGGCGCTGACCGAACGGGGCATCAAAGACTATTGCCACCAGTATCTGACGGGCTACAAGCGGCCCCATGCCGTCTATTTCCGCGAGCAACTGCCCAAGAGCAACGTCGGCAAGATCCTGCGGCGCGCGCTGCGCGATGAGCTCGCGAAAACGCACCCGGCGGCAGACGCTTAGGTTCCGGAGCGGTCGGCACTACAGGCAGGCTTAGGCTGCTTCGTTAGCCAGTGCACGAGCTATTTCGTCTTGAATCCTGGCGGCCGTCCCGTTGGGATCATTCGAGTCGCGAATGGGCCGCCCCACAACAAGATAATTCGCGCCCGCACGTATCGCTTCTGACGGAGTCAGCAATCTTTTGTGGTCGTCGGCGGCGGCTCCAGCGGGCCTGATGCCAGGCGTCACAATCAGAAGATCAGGATATTTCTTGCGCAGTTTATTAACTGAAGAACCCGAGGCGATGACACCATCGCAACCTGACGCTAGGATCCTTTCGCTCCGACGCAGCACAAACTCGTCTAGATCGATTTGCCCTTGAGACTTGGACGGCGCGTGAAGATGCTCTGTCAAGTCGGCATTGTCCCAACTCGACAGCAAGGTGACCTGCAAGAATTTCGGAGAAGATCTATCGCCTCGGCCAAGTTTAGCTGCTTCGGCCGTATCGGCATTGCCTTGCAACGTAAAGAGTTCGACGCCGGCAATCGCGGCATTTCTGACTGCCTCTCTGACGGTACGCGGTGTATCGTCAATTTTCAGGTCCAAAAACACCTTCTTGCCGAGACCCACCAGTTGTTTGACAATATGAAGACCGCTCTCCATGAAGAGCTGTAGCCCCACTTTGTAGAACGTGACGTCATTTCCCAGCGTGCGCACGAGTGCTAGAGCCTGTTCGCGCGAGTCAACATCCAACGCAACGATTAACCGTTCTGCGGGAGAGACTGGGCTTCGCATTTTCATCTCCGTGAGCGATAGGCGATGATCAAATACTACCGCGATTGCTTCCGTCATCACGTGCGCGCCGCCGGGTCGAACAGTCGGCGATGCTCGAGAATCGCGTAGCGATCGGTCATGCCGGCGATGTAATCGGCGACCGTGCGTGCGCGCCCGGCGATGCCATCGCGTGCCTCGGCGCGCTCGGCGCTGTCGCGATATTCGGCCGGCATCAGCCTGATCTCGCTCGTGAACGCCTCGAACAGCTCCTGGACGACGCGTTTGGCCTTGAGCGTCATGCGCAGCACGCGCTGATGCCGATACACGTGCTCGTGCAGAAACTGCTTGAGCTCGACGTTCGCGGCGCGCATCGCGTCGCTCATGCCGATCAGCGCCTGCGGGTGCGCGCGCACGCCATCGATGTCGGCGGGCGCCGCCGTGCGCAGCCGCTCCATGCTGCATTGGATCACATCGATCACCTGGGTGTTGACCAAGCGCCGAACCGTCTCGTGCACGCGCCGGCGGCCCTGAAGTTGCGGGTAGAGCCGCTGCACTTCCTGAAACTGCCTTCCGACCAATGGCACCTGCGCGACCTCTTCAAGTGTGATCAGGCCGGCACGGATGCCATCATCGACGTCATGATTGTTGTAGGCGACCTCGTCGGCGAGATTGGCGAGCTGCGCTTCGAGTCCAGGCTGGCGCCGCTGCAGGAAGCGCTGGCCGACATCACCGAGCTCGCGGGCCTTGGACAGCGCGCAGTGCTTGAGAATGCCCTCGCGACATTCGAAGGTCAGATTCAGGCCCGAAAACAGCGCATAGCGCTCCTCGAGCTCATCGACCGTGCGCAGTGACTGCAGGTTGTGCTCGAAGCCGCCGTAGTCGAGCATGCAGTGATTGAGCGCATCCTGACCGGCATGGCCGAAGGGCGTGTGGCCGAGATCATGGGCCAGTGCGATGGCTTCGGTCAGCGTTTCGTTCAGCTCGAGCGCGCGGGCGACGGAGCGGGCGATCTGCGCCACTTCGATCGAGTGGGTCACCCGCGTTCGGTACAGATCGCCTTCGTGGTTGACGAATACCTGGGTCTTGTAGGCCAGGCGACGAAAGGCATTGCAATGAATGATGCGATCGCGATCGCGCTGGAACTCGCTGCGATATTCCGGCGGCGGCTCAGCGTACCGGCGGCCGCGGGAGTGCGTGTCATGCGCGGCGTAGGGCGCGAGGCCGCCGTCGCTCATGGTGCCATGTCACTGGCGCGGCCGAAATGAGCCGCCAGCGTGCCCTGCAGGGCCGAGTCCGGATACTCGCCGGTCATGGCCGCCTTGCCGATCCCGCGCAGCAGCACCAGGCGCACGCGCCTGGACTTCACCTTCTTATCGACCCGCATGTAGTCGAACGCCCGCTCGGCACCGATGCGCGGCGCATCCACCGGCAGGCCGGCGCGCTTAAGCAGCGCCACGAGCCGCCGCAGCTCGGTCGGATCGAGCTGGCCCAGGCGCTGCGACAGATCCGCCGCGAGCACCATGCCTAAGCCCACCGCTTCCCCATGCAGCCATTCGACATAGCCGGTGGCCGCTTCGATCGCATGCCCGAAGGTATGGCCAAAATTCAGCAGGGCGCGCTCGCCCTGCTCGCGCTCATCATGGCTGACGATCTCCGCCTTGATCTGACAGGAGCGGTAGATCGCGTGTGCCAGCGCGGCCGGATCACGGGCCAGCAGTTCATCGATATGGGCCTCGATCCAATCGAAAAATGCCGCATCCCAGATCAGGCCGTACTTGATCACTTCCGCGAGTCCCGCACGCAACTCGCGTTCGGCCAGGCTCGCGAGCAGGTCGGTGTCGATGATGACTGCGCGCGGCTGGTGGAAGGCGCCGATCATGTTCTTGCCGCCCGGATGGTTGACCGCGGTCTTGCCGCCGACCGATGCATCCACGTCGGCCAGCAGCGTGCTCGGCAATTGCACGAAATCTATGCCGCGCTGATAGCAGGCGGCGACGAAGCCGGCCAGATCGCCGATGACACCGCCGCCGAGCGCCACAATCACCGCGTCGCGTCCCAGACGGTTGGCGATCATCACATCGAACATCCGGCTCGCTGTGCTGAGCGTCTTGTGCGCCTCGCCATCGGGTAGGATCAGCTCGATCATGCGGCGCCCCGGCAGCGCGCTCTTGAGGCGCTCGGCATACAGCGGCGCCACGATCGTGTTGCTGACCAGCAGCAGCTCGCCGGCGGGAATATGGCAGGCGAGCAATGTCGGCGAACGCAATAAGCCGGAACCGATCAGGATCGGATACGAGCGTTCGCCCAGATTGACGGTCAGTGTCTGCATGAATCTTCCGCCGCGGCACCGGCCGAAACCGGTTGCAGCGACTCGCGATACTTCTGCGCAATGAATTCAGCCACTGAGGGCACGCGACGGCGATCGGTCGAGACCGTCAAATCGGCAATCTCCTGGTAGAGCGGCTCACGCACACCCAGCAGCTCACCCAGGCGCTGTGCCGGATCGGCGCCGTGAAGCAGCGGGCGATGCCCCGTGCGTCCAGCCCGTTGCGCCTGCTGCGCCACCGAGGTCTCGAGGTAGACCACCCAGCCGCGAAGCTTGAGGTCGCGGCGCGTGTCGGCATCGAGCACCGCGCCGCCGCCGGTGGCCAGGACGATGCGCGTTCGGGCACTGAGCTCGGCGATCGCCTCGCGCTCGCGGTGGCGGAAACCCGCCTCGCCTTCGCGCTCGAAGATCAGCGGAATATCGGCGCCCGTGCGCCGCTCGATCTCATGGTCGCTGTCCAGGAACGGATAGTCGAGTAGGCGCGCAAGATATCTGCCGACCGCGGTCTTGCCGGAACCCATCGGCCCGATCAGAAAAATGTTGTGCTTGCCGATCATCCCGCAATCCGCCGC
>DAIMZW010000041.1:8256-17266 GCA_036733765.1 Steroidobacteraceae bacterium | reverse complement strand
ACTCGAGTGCTCCCGATATCGGTAGCCGCCTGAGCCGCCGGACTCTGCCGGTCAAAGTGTCGTTCGAGTTCTTCCCGCCCGGCGATGAAAAAATGGAGCAGACGCTGTGGCAGTCGATTCAGCGTCTGCTGCCGCTCGCGCCGCGCTTCGTATCGGTCACTTACGGTGCCGACGGCTCGACGCGCGAGCGTACTCACCAAGTGGTGACGCGCGTGCTCAAGGAGACCTCGCTGACGCCCGCCCCGCATCTGACCTGCATCGGTACCGATCGCGAGCAGATCCTGGATATCGCCCGCGGCTATTGGCAGGCCGGCGTTCGCCATATTGTCGCGCTGCGCGGCGATGCCCCGCAGGGCAGCGAGGGCTACCGGCCCCATCCTAGCGGCTTTGCCTACGCGGTGGATCTGGTGCGCGGCCTCAAGAGCGTCGCGGATTTCGAGGTCTCGGTCGCGGCATATCCGGAAGGACATCCTGAGGCGCCGAACGCAGCCTTTGATCTGGACAATCTCAAAGCCAAGACTGACGCCGGCGCCGATCGCGCCATCACGCAATTCTTTTTCGACTCGGATGTGTTCCTGCGTTTCCGCGATCGATGCGTGGCCGCCGGCATCCGCGCCAGCCTGGTACCGGGCATTCTGCCGATCACGCGTTTTCCGCAGATGCTGCGCTTTGCCGCGCGCTGCGGCGCGCGCGTGCCCGATTGGCTGCGGCATCGCTTCGATGGCCTGGAGGAGGACGCCGAGACGCGCCGCATGATCGCAGCGGCCTTCGCGATCGGTCAGGTCGAGACGCTCAGCCGCGAGGGCGTCGATGAATTCCATTTCTATACGCTCAATCGCGCCGATCTGACCTATGCCATCTGTCACGCGCTGGGCGTACGTGCGCCGCAGGTTGAGCCGCCGGCGTTGCTGGAGTAGACGGCATGACGCGCGAACAAAGAGTCGGTGAGTTCCGGCGGCTGCTGACGCAGCGCGTGCTCGTGCTCGATGGCGCGATGGGTACCATGATCCAGGGCTATAAGCCGGACGAAGCGGCCTATCGCGGCCAACGGTTTCGCGACTGGTCGAGCGATCTCAAGGGCAACAACGATCTGCTGACGCTGACGCAGCCGGCGCTGATCCGCGAGATCCACGGCAAGTACCTGGCCGCCGGCGCCGATATCATCGAAACCAACACCTTCAACTCCAATGCGCCCTCGCTGGGCGACTACCGCATGGAGGGGCTGGTCGGGGAGCTCAATCTCACCGCCGCGCGCCTGGCGCGCGAGGTGGCCGATCAATACACCGAGCGTACCGGCCAAGCGCGCTTTGTCGCCGGCGCCATCGGCCCGACCAATCGCACCGCCTCGCTGTCACCGCACGTCAACGATCCGGGTTTTCGCAATATCAACTTCGATCAGCTGGTCGCGACCTACAGCGAGGCTACTGCGGCGCTGATCGAAGGCGGCGCGGATCTGATCCTGGTCGAGACCATCTTCGATACGCTCAACGCCAAGGCGGCGTTGTTCGCCGTACGCCGCACTCTGGAGCAGGCGCATTGCGATCTGCCGATTATGATTTCGGGCACGATCACCGACGCATCCGGGCGCACGCTCTCCGGTCAGACGGTCGAGGCCTTCTGGAACTCGGTCCGCCACGCCGAGCCGACCGTGATCGGTCTCAACTGTGCGCTGGGCGCGATGCAGCTGCGGCCGTACGTGGAAGAACTCTCGCGGCTGGCGGACGTGGCCGTGTGCGCCTATCCGAATGCCGGCCTGCCCAATGCTTTTGGTGAATACGACGAGCAGGCCTGCGAGACCGCGGGTCTGGTGCGGGAATTCGCCGAGCAGGGCCTGGTCAACATCGTCGGCGGCTGCTGCGGGACTACCGCCGAGCACATCGCCCACATCCGTGAAGCGGTGGCGTCGCTGCCGACACGGGTGCTGCCGCGACATCCGCCGCGCTGCCGCCTGGCGGGGCTCGAGCCGCTCGATATCGCTCCCGACAGCCTGTTCGTCAATGTCGGGGAGCGCACCAATGTCACGGGCTCGGCCAAGTTCCGGCGCCTGATCGAAGCCGACGACTACGCCGCTGCGCTCGATGTCGCACGCTCACAAGTCGTGAGCGGGGCGCAGATCATCGACGTCAACATGGACGAGGGCATGCTCGATTCTCAGGCCGCCATGGTGCGGTTCCTGAATCTGATCGCCTCGGAGCCGGACATCGCCCGGGTGCCGGTCATGATCGATTCGTCGAAGTGGTCGGTCATCGAGGCGGGGCTCAAGTGCCTGCAAGGCAAGGGCATAGTCAATTCCATCAGCCTCAAGGAAGGCGAGGCGCAATTTCTCACGCAGGCGCGCCTGGTGCGCGCCTATGGTGCCGCGGTGGTCGTCATGGCTTTCGATGAGCGCGGCCAGGCCGACACCGTGCAGCGCAAGGTCTCGATCTGTGAGCGCTCGTATCGGCTGCTGACCGAGCAGGTCGGCTTCCCGCCCGAAGACATCATTTTCGACCCGAATATCTTTGCGATCGCCACCGGCATCGAGGAGCACAACGGCTACGCGCGAGATTTCATCGAGGCCACCGCGGCGATTCGCGAGCGCTGCCCGCATGCCTTGATCAGCGGCGGCGTCAGCAATGTCTCGTTCTCGTTCCGCGGCAACGAACCGGTGCGAGAGGCCATGCACTCGGTGTTCCTCTACCACGCGATCCGTGCCGGCATGAGCATGGGCATCGTCAATGCGGGCCAGCTCGCGATCTACGAGCAGATCGATCCGGAGCTGCGCGAGCGGGTCGAGGATGTGGTCCTCAATCGCCGCAGCGATGGCACCGAGCGGCTGCTGGAGATTGCGGCGCGTTATCGCGGCGAGGCCGGCGCCCGCAAAGTCGAGGATCTGGCCTGGCGCAGCTGGCCAGTGGCCAAGCGCCTCGAGCACGCGCTGGTGCGCGGCATCGACGAATATGTGGTCGAGGACACCGAAGAGGCGCGCTGCCAATTCGCGCGGCCGCTGCAGGTGATCGAGGGGCCGCTGATGGAAGGCATGAACGTCGTCGGCGACCTGTTCGGCGCCGGCAAGATGTTTCTGCCGCAGGTGGTCAAATCCGCGCGCGTGATGAAGAAAGCCGTCGCGCACCTGATTCCCTACATCGAGAAGGAGAAAGCGGCCGGCGGCGGCGCGCGGCAGACCAACGGTCGCATCATCATGGCCACCGTCAAGGGCGATGTCCACGACATCGGCAAGAACATCGTCGGCGTGGTGCTCCAGTGCAACAACTTCGAGGTCGTGGATCTGGGTGTGATGGTCCCGTGCGAGAAAATTCTCGAGGCCGCGCGCCGCGAGAACGCCGACATGATCGGACTGTCGGGCCTGATCACACCCTCGCTCGATGAGATGGTGCACGTCGCGCGTGAGATGCAGCGCCAGGGCTTCAAGCAGCCGCTGCTGATCGGCGGGGCGACCACTTCCCCGGCGCACACCTCGGTGCGCATCGATCCGCAATACGAGGGCGCGGTGGTTTACGTCAAGGATGCCTCGCGCGCTGTAGGTGTATGCCAGCAATTGATCGCCGCCGACTCGCGCGCAGCCTTCACGACGCGTACCAAGGCCGACTACGCCCAGCGCCGCGTCCAGCACGGCTCGCGTCGCGCCAAGTCGCCAACGCACACGCTCGAACAGGCGCGGGCCAATCGGCCGCGGCTGGACTGGAGCGGTTACGTGCCGCCGGTGCCAGGGTTGCTCGGCGTGCGCAGCTTCGATGACTATTCGGTCGAGGAGCTCGCACGCTACATCGACTGGACCCCATTCTTTCAGGCCTGGGAGCTGCGCGGGAAGTTTCCCGATATTCTCAACGATGCGCAGTTCGGCGAGCAGGCGAGCAGTCTGTATGCCGATGCCCGCAAGTTGTTGCGCACGCTGATCCGCGAGCGCTGGCTGCAGCCGCGCGCGGTCTTCGGCCTGTTTGCCGCCAACTCGGTCGATGACGATGTCGAGTTGTATGCCGATGAGGCGCGCGTCGAAGTGATCGCACGCGTACATTTTCTGCGCCAGCAGAAGGACCTGCCCGCAGGCAAGCCACATGTGGCGCTCGCGGACTTCGTGGCGCCCAAGGCCTCGCAGCTGCGCGACTATTTCGGCGCCTTTGCGCTCAGCGCCGGCCAGGGCATTGAGCTGCCATTGCAGCGCTTCGAGGCCGAGCACGACGATTACTCGGCCATCATGCTCAAGGCACTGGCCGATCGTCTGGCCGAGGCCTTTGCCGAGCGGCTGCACGAGCGCGTGCGGCGCGAGTTCTGGGGCTATGCGGCCACGGAGAAGCTCAGCAGCGAACAGTTGATCCGCGAAGAGTATCGCGGTATTCGCCCGGCGCCGGGCTACCCGGCCTGTCCGGACCACACCGAAAAGGCGACACTGTGGCAGCTGCTGGACGTCGTGCAGCGCGCGGGTATCGTATTGACCGAGTCGTTTGCGATGTATCCGACCGCGGCCGTCAGTGGTTGGTATTTTTCACATCCCGATGCGCGCTACCTGGCGGTGGGGCGCATCGATCGCGATCAGGTCGTGGACTATGCGCGGCGCAAAGGGATGACGGTCGAGGAGGTCGAGCGCTGGCTGGCGCCCAACCTCGGCTACGAGCCTGAGGTGGCGACATTGCAGTCGGCGTGAGTTCCGGTATTCGGCCTCCATCGGCCGTCAACACGCCGACTGCCGGCGGCGCGGAAGTGCTGCGCGGATTCTTCGGTGTGTTCCGCTACAGCCGTCGCGCAATCGGCCTGGTCTGGAGCACCAATCGGGCGCTGCTCGCGGCACTCGCGCTGCTGACCATAGTGGCCGGGTTGCTGCCCGCGGGTGTGGCCTGGATCGGTGCTCATATTGTCGATGCGGTGGTGAGCGCTCGTAGCCTGCCGGCTCTTGGCGCCGCGCGCGTGCTGCGATTGGTGCTGATCGAGGGCGTGCTGGTAGCGGCACTGGCCGGCACGCAACGCGGCCTATCGTTGTGCCAGGCGCTGCTGCGTGCGCAACTCGGCCAGCGCGTGAACGTCATGATCCTCGAAAAAGCCCTCACGCTCGAGCTAACGCAGTTCGAGGATTCAGAGTTCTACGACAAGCTCACGCGTGCGCGCCGCGAAGCCTCGAGCCGACCGTTGAGCCTGGTCATGCGCACTTTCGGCCTGGTGCAGAACGCAATCTCGCTGCTGAGCTACGCGGCTCTGTTGGTGCGCTTTTCGCCGTGGACCGTGCTGATCCTGCTGATGGCGGGGCTGCCCGCCTTCATCGCCGAGGCGAAGTTCTCCGGGGATGCGTTTCGGCTGTTTCGCTGGCGCTCGCCTGAAACACGCATGCAGACCTACCTGGAGACCGTGCTCGCGCGCGAAGATCATGCCAAGGAGGTCAAGCTGTTCGGGCTTGGCCCGCGCCTGCTGCAGCGCTATCGCGATATTTTCACGCGGCTGTATCGCGAGGACCGGGCGCTATCGATCCGTCGCGATGGCTGGGGTTTCGCACTGGGTCTGTTGGCAACCGCGACCTTGTATGGCGCCTACGCCTGGATTGCAGTGTCAACGATTCGCGCGGCCATCAGCCTCGGGCAGATGACAATGTACCTGCTGCTGTTTCGGCAGGGCCAGGCGGCCGTCACCGCAATCCTGTCCGCGATCGGCGGCATGTACGAGGACAACCTCTATCTGTCGACCTTGTACGAATACCTGGAGACCCCGGTTAAGCGCCTGTCGGGCAGCGCGCTGTATGGTCCGAAGCGCGAAGATGGCGTGCGCTTCGAGCACGTGAGTTTCACCTACCCCGGTGCGGCGGCGCCGACACTGATCGACATCGACCTGCACCTGCCGCCCGGCAGTAGCCTGGCGCTGGTAGGGGAGAACGGTTCGGGCAAGACCACGCTGATCAAGCTGTTGACGCGGCTTTACAGCCCGGATTCAGGGCGCGTCCTGCTTGACGGTCTGCCATTGCCCGAATGGCAGGACGAGGCCCTCAAGGCGCGCATCGGCGTCATCTTTCAGGACTTCACCCGCTACCAGATGCTGGTCGGCGAGAATGTCGGCGCCGGCGATCAGCGCTACTTCGAAGACGAGCAGCGCTGGCGCGATGCTGCCGCCAAGGGGCGGGCCGCGGAATTCATTGAGCAATTGCCCGGCGGCTATCAGACGCAGCTCGGTAAATGGTTCCGCAACGGCCAGGAACTTTCCGGTGGCCAGTGGCAGAAAGTCGCATTGGCGCGCGCCTTCATGCGCACGGAGGCCGACGTGCTGGTGCTCGATGAGCCGACCGCGGCGATGGATGCGCGCGCGGAAGCGGAGATTTTCGAGCATTTTCGCACCCTGGCCCGCGAGCGCATCACCATTCTGATCTCACACCGCTTCTCGACCGTGCGCATGGCCGACCAGATCGCGGTGCTCGATCATGGCCGCATCATCGAGAAGGGCAGCCACGAGGCGCTCATGGCGCTGGGCGGACACTATGCGCAGCTGTTCTCGCTGCAGGCGCGCGGCTATCGTTGAGTCGCCGCTTCGGCGCACGAGCGGGTACAATGCCGCCACTTATGGATGAAGCCGCTGACACCTTCGATTCGGCATTTTCCAAGGCCGTCGATTTGGGCAACCGTCTCGCCGGCAAGGACAAGGAAGCCGATCTCTGGGATATCGCCGATGGACTGCTCGCTGGTGCGATTCAATATTGGCTCTACACGCGTCAGCCCTGCGGGGATCCGCGCTGTGAAGACTGCGTACCGATCAGCACTGCCGAGGCGCGCATGGCTGAACTCAAGCGCCTGATGGATCAACTCGCATCAGAGAGCGAGTACTTCCACGGCCCGACCGACGCCAACGCTGGCCGCGCCTGAGGGCTTGACTGAGGCCGGTGGCGCCTAACCGGCCGCTGCCATCTGCGTGGCGTTGACGTCCGTAAGCGCCGCTTCCAGCAGATCGAGACCTTCGTTCAGCAGCGCATCGCTGATCGTCAACGGCGCCAGCAGGCGAATCACATTGCCGTAGACGCCGCACGAGAGGATCACGAGGCCGCGCGTTGCGGCCGCCTGCACCAGTGCGCGCGTGAGCTCGGCATCGGGCTGGTCGGCGCGCCGGTTCTTAACCAGCTCGATCGCAACCATCGAGCCCAGGCCACGCACCTCACCGATGGCCGGGCACTTCGCCTGCAGAGCCTTCAGGCGCGCCATGAGCTGCGTGCCCAGAACGCGTGAGCGCTGCACCAGCTGCTCTTCGGCAATCACGTCGAGCACCGCAAGCGCCGCCGCGCAGGCCAGCGGCGAGCCCGCATAAGTGCCGCCGAGGCCGCCGGGCGGCGGGGCGTCCATGATCTGGGCCTTGCCCACCACCGCTGAGAGCGGCAGCCCGCCGGCGATGCTCTTGGCAACGGTCATGAGGTCCGGCTCGACGCCGGAGTACTCAAAGGCAAACATACGCCCGGTGCGGGCGAATCCCGACTGAATCTCATCGGCCACCAGCACGATGCCGTGGCTGTCGCACAGCGCGCGCAGGCTCCTGAGGAACTCGGGCGGCGCGATGTAAAACCCGCCTTCGCCTTGCACCGGCTCGATGATCAGCGCTGCGACCCGCGAGGGATCTAAATCGGCCTTGAACAGCTGCTCGATCGCGGCCAACGACTGCTGGGGCGTGATGCCGTGATAGGCGGACGGAAACGGCACGTGAAACACTTCGGGAAGCAGCACACCGAATCCCGCCTTGTACGGCTGAACCTTGCCCGTCAGGGTCATGGTGGCGAGCGTGCGGCCGTGGAACGCGCCACTGAAGGCGATGACGGCCGAGCGACGGGTGTGATAGCGCGCAATCTTCAGGGCGTTTTCCACCGCCTCGGCGCCGGTCGAGAACAGAATCGATTTTTTCGGGGTCGGGCCGGGCGCGAGTGCATTGAGGCGCTCGGCCAATGCGACATAACCCTCGTATGGCGTAACCTGGAAGCAGGTGTGGGTCAGCTGGCCTAATTGCGCCTGGACTGCGGCGACCACGCGTGGATGCAGATGGCCCGTGTTGAGCACGGCAATGCCGCTGGCGAAATCGATGTAGCGGCGTCCTTCGACGTCCCAGATCTCGGCATTGCGTGCCCGCTGCGCATAGATGCTGAGCGAATTGGCCACGCCGCGCGCCACGGCGGCGGCGCGACGGCGATGCAACTCGGTATTACGTGCCATGCACCCTCCTCAGTTTGGTCAACTATAAGCCTAACCGCATAAGCTAAAAACCGGTTTAGTTTGCCCGCCGCGCGGCCGCATCGCTAGAATCCCGCGCCCTTCTTCTCACCAGCAAGCGGGAATTCCTTGAACGACAACAGCATTACCACCGAAGTGGTCGTCATCGGCGCCGGCCCGGCGGGGCTATTCCAGGTGTTCGAACTCGGACTGCTCGGCATCAAAGCCCATGTGCTCGACACGCTGCGCCAGCCCGGCGGGCAGTGCACCGAGTTGTATCCCGACAAGCCGATTTATGACATTCCGGCGCTGCCGATCTGCGGTGCCCAGGAGCTGGTGGATCGGCTGCTGCAGCAGATCAAGCCCTTTGGCGCCGAATTACACCTCGGTGAGGAGGCCGTGACGCTGCAGCGCCGGGACAACGGCCGCTTCCGCGTCGCAACAAACGCCGGGACCGTTTTCGACGCCGGTGCGGTCGTGATCGCCGCCGGGGTCGGCTCGTTTCAGCCGCGTCGGCTGAGTATCGACACGGCCGAGCAGTTCGAGGGCTCCCAGATCCACTACCGCGTCAAGACCGCCGGTGATTTCCACGGCCGCAAGCTCGTGATCTTCGGTGGCGGGGATTCGGCGCTGGATTGGGCGCTCGATCTGGCGCCCAAGGCGGCCAGCATCGCCCTGGTGCACCGCCGCCCGGAGTTTCGCGGCGCGCCGGTCACGGTCGCGCGCCTGCGCGAGCTGGCGGCGGCCGGCAAACTGCGCTTCGTCGAGGGATTGGCGCACTCACTGCACAGCGATGCCGGGGCGCTCAAAGGCGTGCGGATCAAGATTGCGGGCGGGGAACTGGAGCTGCTCGA
>DAIMZW010000041.1:0-8246 GCA_036733765.1 Steroidobacteraceae bacterium | reverse complement strand
CGAGCAGCTGCTGGTGTTCTTCGGTCTGGCGCCCAAGCTCGGGCCAATTGCCGAGTGGGGACTGGACATCGACAAGCGCGCCATCAAGGTGGATACGGAGAGGTTCGAGTCGAATATTCCAGGCGTGTTCGCCATCGGCGACATCAACACCTATCCGGGCAAGAAGAAGCTGATTCTGTCGGGCTTCCATGAGGCCGCGCTGGCCTCGTTCGCCATCCAACACTACCTGTATCCGGCCAAGAAGCAGTTCCTGCAGTACACGACCACGAGTCCCGCGATGCAGAAACGCCTGGGTGTCGCGACCGCCTGATGGACGAACGGCTAGCCGAATTGGTGCGCCTGCTCGAGCTGGAACGGCTCGAGGTCAATCTGTTTCGCGGCGGCAGCCGCGATATCGGCAGCCCGCAGGTGTTTGGCGGTCAGGTGCTCGGTCAGGCCTTGAAGGCCGCCAATGCCACCGTCGAGCCGGGACGCGTTGCCCATTCGCTGCACGCCTATTTCCTCAAGCGCGGAGACTTCAATGCTCCGATCGTGTATTTCGTCGACCGCAGCCGCGATGGTCATAGTTTCACGAGCCGGCGCGTGACGGCGATCCAGCACGGCGAACAGATTTTTCACATGTCGGCCTCGTTCCAGGTACCGCAGCCCGGCCTTGAGCACCAGATCGCGATGCCGAGCGTGCCCGACCCGGAAACATTGCCGGACTCGGGGCTGCCGGCAAGTCGCACGCTCGATCAGCTACCCGAGAAAATGCGCCAGTTCTACGCGCAGGTGCATCCGTTCGAATTTCGCAGGACCGACCCGATCGATCCGCTGCAGCCATGCAACGCGCCGCCGCTGCAGCACATCTGGATCCGCGCGGTCGACCGGCTGCCCGACGACGATGTGCTGCATCGTTGCCTGTTCGCCTACGTGTCAGATTTCCATCTGCTCGGCACGGCAGTGCGTCCGCACGCGCTGAGCTTCGTGAGCGGCAAACTGATGCTCGCGAGCATCGATCACGCGATGTGGTTTCACTGGCCCGTGCGCGTCGATGAATGGCTGCTCTATGCCATGGATAGTCCCAGCGCAGCCGGCTCGCGCGGCTTCTCGCGCGGCAGCGTCTTCACGCGCTCGGGTAAGCTCGTGGGCAGCACTGCGCAGGAAGGGCTGCTGCGCCTGATCGACTCGGCGTGACCACACGCGCCGCCTAGCGCGTAGCGGCGCGCGCCGCTGAGCCGGCTGCGGCTCCGAGCCGGCCGCTGCGATAATCCTCGACGGCCTGCTCAATCTGCGCGCGCGTATTCATCACGAACGGACCGTATTGCACCACCGGCTCGTGCAAGGCCCGGGCGGCGAGCAATAGCGCGCGAGCGCCCTCGGCGCCAGCCTCGATACGCACGCTCTGGCCGTCGCCGAGCACGCCGGCCGCGCCGCGGGGCAGCGCGCTGCTGGCCCCTTGTGGTCCAACGCGGGCCTCGCCCTGGTAGAGGTAAAGGAAGGCGTTGTGGCCCTGCGGCACCGGAATGTCGAGCGTCGCAGAGCCGGGCAGGTGTACATCCAGGTACAGCGGATCGGTACTAAGTCGTGCGCTGCCGCCGTTGACCGGGCCGCTCACGAGCTTTCGGTTCAGGTTGATGTGACCCGCAATGACCTTGATGCGAGCCGCTCCAGGCATTTCCACCGTCGGAATCTCAGCGGCGGATATATCCCGGTAGTGCGCCGGTTGCATCTTTTCAGCCGCCGGCAGATTGAGCCACAGCTGAAAGCCGCGCAGGCGGCCCTCGGACTGCTGCGGCATCTCCGAATGAATGATGCCGCCCGCGGCGGTCATCCATTGCACATCGCCGGGCCCGAGATCGCCGCGGTTTCCGAGATGGTCCTCGTGGCGCATGTGGCCATCGAGCATGTAGGTGACAGTCTCGAAGCCGCGATGCGGATGTGAGGGGAACCCGGCGATGTAGTCCTGCGGATCGTCCGAGAAGAACTCATCGAGCATCAGGAATGGATCGACGTACAGCCCCCGCTGGCTGCCGATACTGCGGCGTAGCTTGACACCGGCACCATCGGCAGTCGGGATGGAAGCAATGATCTGAGTCAGCGTACGCATACCAGTCTCCGTTACGTTTATGCAGCGACGCGCTGGGCGGCGTCGCGTTGGGGGAGCAGTCGCTCGATCTGCGCCCGAGCAGCGTTCAGTCCCGACTCTCGGCTTTCGGCACTGATCGCGAGGCCCTCGGCGTAGACAAACTCCACGTCCTTGATACCTAAAAAGCCCAGGAAGTCGCGCACGTAGTGCGTCTGTGTATCAAGCGTAGTGCCGGCGTACAAGCCGCCCCGCGCCGCAAATACGTACACCTGCTTGTCGCCGAGCAATCCGACCGGCCCCTGAGCGGTGTAGCGGAAGGTCAGGCCCGCTCGCGCAATATGATCGAAGTAGGCCTTGAGCTGCGACGGCACGCCAAAGTTGTACATCGGCAGCCCGAGCACGATCACATCGGCTTGCTTGATCTCCTCGATGAGCAGCTCGGAGTACTGCGCCACTGCGCGCTGCGACGCGTCGCGCTGCTCCGGCGGCGCGAGGAAGGCTGCGAAGCGCTCGGCAGTCAAATGCGGCACGGGCTCGACTACCAGGTCGCGCTGAATAATCCGCGCCTGCGGATTGCGCTCTCGCCAGGCGGCGACGAATCGGGTCGCAAGCTGACTGGACTGGCCGTTTTCACCGTAAATGCTGGCGTTGATTTGCAATAGCGTGGTCATGGTCGGGCTCTCGCTGTTAGGGGGCCTGCTTGGCCTAATCGAGTTAACTATCAATCCAAACGACATAAAAGTAGAATAAATTGCCTGAAATAATCAGTTATTTCGATATATAGTGGCTAACGGCCCTCGAATTTCGCTCGAACAGTGGCGTGCGCTGCAGGCGGTGGTCGATGCGGGCGGCTATGCGCAGGCCGCCGCCGTGCTGCACAAGAGCCAGTCGGCCGTGACCTACGCGGTGCAGAAGATCGAGCGGCAGCTGCAGCTCAAGCTGTTCGAACTCCACGGTCGCAAGGCGCACCTGACCGCTGGCGGGCAGGTGCTGTACCGGCGTGCGCAGGCTCTGCTTGAAGAGGCCGGCGCGCTCGAGGATGCGGCCCATACGCTCGCGGCCGGCTGGGAGAGCGAGCTGTCGCTCGCGGTCGAGATCATTTTCCCGACCTGGTTGCTGCTGCAGTGTTTCGCGCGCTTCGCGCTCGAGCGCCCTGGGATCCGTCTCGAACTGTATGAGACTGTGCTCAGCGGAACCGACGAGGCGCTGCTGCAGCGGCACGTCGAGCTCGCGATTGGCTCATTGGTGCCGCCCGGATTCATCGGTGATGCGCTGATGCCGGTGCGTTTCGTGGCCGCCGCGCATCCCGAGCATCCATTGCATCGTCTGGGTCGAGAGCTCACCGCGCGCGATCTGCGCCGCTACCGTCAGCTCGTGATTCGCGACTCCGGCGCTGCGCGCAGTCGCAACGCGCCGTGGCTCGGCGCCGAGCAGCGCTGGACCTTCAGCCACAAGGCCACCTCGATCCACGCGGCACAGTCAGGGCTCGGATTCGCCTGGTTCGCCGAAGACACCATCCGTAGCGAGCTCGATCAGGGGCTGCTCAAGCCCTTGCCGCTGCGCGAAGGGGCCGAGCACTGGGTAAAGCTTTACCTTATCTATGCCGATCGGGATCAGGCCGGGCCGGGGGCGACGCGCCTGGCCGAGATCATCCGCCTTGAGGTCAAAGCAGCTTGCCGGGGTTCATGATGCCGTTGGGATCGAGCGCGTGCTTGATCGCGCGCATGGCCGCGAGCGCGACCGGCGATGCGTAGCGCTGCAGTTCCTCGCGCTTGAGACGCCCGATGCCGTGCTCGGCGCTGAAGCTGCCATGGTAGCGTGCCACCAGATCGTGGATGGCCCGGCGTATGGTCGGCTCACGCGCCAGGAACGCCTCGTTCGACGCCTGGTCGATACGGTTGATGTTGAAATGCAGATTGCCGTCACCGGCGTGTCCGTAGCACACCAGAACGCCGTCCGGCACCTGCTCGCGCACCCAGAGCGAAGCCTCGCTGATAAATTCCGGCAGCGAGGCCACCGGCACCGAAATGTCGTGCTTGAGGCTCGCGCCCGCGCGCCGCTGCGCTTCCGGCACCTGCTCGCGCAGGTGCCAGAAGGCCGCGCGAACGCGCTCGCTGGTTGCGAGCGCGGCATCGAGCACGAGCGAGCGTTCGATCGCCGCAGCCAGCGTCTGCTGCAACAGTTCGTCGAGGTCTTCCTCGGCGCTCGAAGTGAGTTCGCACAGGATGTACCACGGGTAGGGCTGATCCAGCGGATCTTTGACGCCGTCGATGAAGCGCGTGGTGAGCTCGATCGCGATGCGCGGCAGCAGCTCGAATGAGCTCAAACGCTCGCCGGCCGCCGTGCGCAGCAATGCCAGCAGTTCGAGCGCGTCCCGTGGGGCGGCCAGAGCGAGCAATGCGGTTGCGGTGCTGCGCATCGTCGGCCACAGTTTGAGCGTAGCGGCGGTGATCACGGCGAGCGTGCCTTCCGAGCCGACCAGCAGCGACTTGAGGTCGTAGCCGGTATTGTCTTTGCGCAACGATTTCAGTCCATGCAATACGCTGCCGTCCGCCAGCACCGCCTCGATGCCGAGCACCAGATCGCGGGCCATGCCGTAGCGCACGACATTGAGGCCGCCGGCATTGGTCGCCAGGTTGCCGCCGATCTGGCAACTGCCATCAGCGCCCAGACTCAAAGGAAAATAGCGCTCGGCCGCCTCGGCGGTCTGCTGAACAGTCGCCAGTACACAGCCGGCCTCCACCGTCATGGAAAAATTCGCGGCATCGAGCTCGCGAATGCGATTGAGTCGGCGCAGCGACAGCACCAGCTGCTTTCCGGATTCATCGGGCGTCGCCGCGCCGCAATAGCCGGTATTGCCGCCCTGCGGCACCAGGCCGATGCGATGCTGATTGCACCAGAGCGCCACCGCGGCGACCTGCTCGACGCTGCGCGGCAGCAGCACGGCCAGCGCGTGGCCGCGATAGAGGCGCCGCTGATCGATCTCGAAGCCTTCCATCTCTTCGGGCCGGGTCAATACCGCCTCGGTGCCGATCAGGGCGCGAAGCTGTTCGTGCAAGGCTTGCGTCAAAGGCTACGACGCCGTGGCGATCGGCGCGCGGAGCGCGGCAATCCGCTGCTCGATCGGCGGATGGCTCATGAACAGACGCTGCCAGCTCGCGCCTTCGCCGCCGGCGATGCCAAATGCGTTCAGTTGCAAGGGCAGCGGCTGATCGTGCGCGAGTTGCAGGCGTTCGAGCGCGGCGATCATTTTTTCGCGGCCGGCCAGGCGCGCGCCGCCGGCATCGGCGCGAAACTCGCGCTGCCGCGAGAACCACATCACGATCATGCTGGCCAGGACGCCGAGCACCAGCTGCGTGACCAGAACCGTCATGAGGTAGGCGGGCCCGCGTCCCTCGTTATCGCGCGCCAGCGAGCGATCGACGATGTTGCCGACGATGCGGGAGAGGAAGATGACGAAGGTGTTCACCACCCCCTGGATCAGCGTCAGCGTGACCATGTCGCCATTGGCGACGTGGGTCATCTCATGGCCGAGGACGGCTTCGATTTCGCTGCGATTCATCGAGGAGAGCAGGCCGCTGCTGACCGCCACGAGCGCACTGTCGCGCCTTGGCCCCGTGGCAAAGGCGTTCGGCTGCGCGGACTCGAAGATCCCCACTTCGGGCATGCCAATGCGGGCCTGTTGCGCCAGGGCGCGCACGGTATCCAGTAACCACTGTTCGCCGGGTGTGGCCGGCGCGTCGATGACGCGCACGCCCATGGCGCGCTTGGCCATCCATTTGGAGATCGCAAGAGAAACGAGCGCGCCGGAGAAGCCGAAAAACGCCGCAAACACCAGCAAGCCGCCGAGACTGCTCCCCTGGCGTGCCAGCCACGCATCGAGACCGGTGAGCTGCGCCACGATCGACAGCACCAGCACGATGGCGAGATTCGTCAGAATGAACAGAGCTATGCGCTTCGCGGGAGAATCTCCTTATAATTCAAGGCTAAGCTGGCACCCGACGGCGCTAGCGTCGCGGCATTCAGTGCGCGCGCAACGCGCAGCACTCAGTAGCTCTCGTTACTCTTCCTCGTCCTCGTCCCAGTCCTCGTCGTCCTCGTCTTCGTCCTCGTCCCAGGTCTCCTCGAGCTCGTCTTTTTCTTCCTTTTTCTCCTTTTCGTCCTCCTCCTCGTCGTCGTCGGTCCCCGACCAGCCCTCCGGTTGGTCAATCTTGTCGAGATCGAACTCCTGCCAGGTATCGAGGTCGAGCTCCTCGATGTCGCCGTCGAGATACTCGATCTCGATCAGTTCGGAGTCCTCATCGACCGATAGCACGCGGAAGCTTTCATTCTCATCGATGTTTTCGTACCACTGACCCGCGACGGGCTCGTATTCTCTGGCCACCGGCTGCAATCCTCAAAACGGTTTATGGGCGAACGTAGGCGCGCCGCAGCGATATTAGGGCGGGAGCGGCGGTCAGGCAATCGCCTGCGCGCAGTTGTCCTACAATAGCGGCGGTGCTCATGAGCGCACGTAAAACAACACCCGCATCGACGCCGCTGACGCGGGCGCGTCGTGTCGTGGTCAAGGTCGGCTCCACGCTGCTGGTGGATGGCCGGACTGGTCGCCTCAATCGCGCCTGGCTTAAGACGCTGATCGAAGATCTGTTGCGGCTGCACCGGCGCGGTCAGCAGGTGATCCTGGTCTCTTCGGGTGCGATCGCGCTGGGACGACGACAGTTGCAGCTGCCCCCCGGAGCGCTGCGCCTCGAGGAGAGTCAGGCCGCTGCCGCGGTGGGACAGATCCGTCTGGCCCACGCCTACAAGGAACTGCTCGAGGATGGGGGCGTCACTGTGGCGCAGGTGCTTCTGACCCTCGAGGACAGTGAGCAGCGCACGCGCTACCTGAATGCGAGGGCCACGCTCGAGGCACTGCTGTCCCTGAACGCCATTCCGGTCATCAACGAGAACGATACGGTCGCGACCGCGGAGATTCGTTACGGCGATAACGATCGCCTGGCCGCGCGCGTGGCACAGATGGCGAGCGCCGATTGCCTGGTCCTGCTGTCGGATGTCGACGGACTTTACACCGCCGACCCGAATCGCGATCCGAACGCCCGATTCATCGAGCGCGTGCTGCGGATCACTCCAGAGATTGAAGCCATGGCGGGACGAACGATGTCCAATTTCGGCTCGGGCGGCATGGCGACCAAGATCATGGCCGCGCGCATTGCGGTCAATGCCGGCTGCCACATGTGCATCGCCGCAGGCGGTCAGCGCCACCCGATACGACGTATAGAGAGCGGCGCCCGTTGCAGCTGGTTCGTGCCGGCCGCCACACCGGTGGCGGCGCGCAAGCAATGGATTGCCGGTACGCTGCGGCCGGCCGGTGCCATCCACATCGACGCCGGGGCGTTGCGCGCGCTGCAGAGCGGCAAGAGCCTGCTGCCGGCCGGGGTCACCGGAACGCTCGGCCGTTTTGAATCGGGCGACACCGTCAGCGTGCTCTCGCCCAACGGCAGCGAAGTCGCGCGCGGCATCGCCGCCTATTCCGACAGCGATGCCGCGCGCATCATGGGTCGCAAGAGCGGCGAGATCGCGGCGTTGCTCGGATTTCGCGGTCGCGAGGAGTTGATCCATCGTGACGATCTGGTCATTTTGCAGCATGATTGTGAGCCGGCGCGGCCTACGGGGGCCGCGCAGCTGATTGAGGAGAAGCCATGAGCAGTGCCGTCACGTCGATCCCGACACGTCCAGCCGAAGGCGATGTGCACGAACTCATGCAGGAGATGGGACGCGCGGCCGTGAGCGCTGCCGAGCGATTGGCCCTGGCATCGAGCGCTGCTAAGGATCGCGCGCTGAGCGCGGCGGCGACGGCGGTGCGCGCCCAGGCCGGCGCTATTCTGGCGGCCAATGCCGAGGATCTGCGCGAGGCACAGGCCGCGGGCCTTGGGGCCGCGATGCTCGATCGGCTGCAGCTCGATGAGCGCAGGGTCGAGGCCATGGCGCGCGGGCTCGAGGAAATCGTCGCCCTGCCCGACCCCGTCGGCGCTGTGATTGCCGCATGGACGCGGCCCAATGGGCTGCGCATCTCCCGCGTGCGCGTGCCGCTGGGCGTCATCGGCATCGTCTACGAGAGCCGGCCCAACGTTACGGCCGACGCAGGCGCGCTGTGCCTGAAATCCGGCAATGCCGCGAT
>DAIMZW010000040.1:0-18363 GCA_036733765.1 Steroidobacteraceae bacterium | reverse complement strand
CGCGACGACAGCGACGAGAATGGCGCCTATGACATTATTCATGGTGTCTCCCTTGGGCATCTGGTCAGGTACAGTTCGGGTTCGTTTTTGCTCGGGGTGCCCACGGCCACGCAACGACTGCTATGCGGCAAGCATTTTAGCCATTCGAATGACTCAAAGTTGGCCGGTTGGGGCCAGATGCCCAAAGACGGCGGCATCGCGCGACATCGGCATGAGCCTACGTCACAGCATGAGACAAGAATCCGCGCAACGCTGTCAAAAACTTCTGCGGGTTGTCCGAGAGAGCGTGCGCGGCGCGTTTGATCGAGTTCTGTTTATTCGCGTGCCAGCATTGGATCAGGCGTATATCAACGCCATGGCTCTCGGCGGAAAACTCAATGATTTCCCAAGCTCGGCGATCCGGAGTTCGGAATACTCCGAGATTTGTAGGCTTTCGTGCAATCTGGAAGCCCGTCTGACGGTAAAATTCAGAAACAGAACGCCGAGAAAAATTTTACCGTCAGATTTACCGTCAAAACGATGCGCGTGGGGGCGATAGATGCCGATAGAGGGCGAAAGGTGATCTTTGGATTTTCGGTGAGTTACGCCAGGGAATCGATCAAGGCCGATAGATCCCGAAAGGCCATATTCACTCCCACTCAATCGTCGCCGGGGGCTTGCCTGAGATGTCATAGACCACGCGCGAGATGCCGGGCACCTCGTTGACGATGCGGCGTGAGACGTGGTCGAGAAATTCATAGGGCAGGTGTGCCCAATGCGCGGTCATGAAATCGATGGTCTCGACCGCACGCAGTGCGATCACGTAGTCGTAGCGGCGCGCATCACCCATGACACCGACCGAGCGGACCGGCAGAAACACCGCGAACGCCTGGCTGGTGCGTTCGTAGAGATCATGGCGACGCAGCTCCTCGATGAAGATGTGGTCGGCACGACGCAGTAACTGCGCGTACTCGGCTTTGACTTCACCGAGTATGCGCACCCCGAGCCCCGGTCCGGGAAAGGGATGGCGATACACCAGCTCGTGCGGCAGCCCCAGCTCGACGCCGATGCGCCGCACCTCGTCCTTGAACAGCTCGCGCAGCGGTTCGATCAACTGGAATTTAAGATCGGGCGGCAGTCCGCCGACGTTGTGATGCGACTTGATCACGTGCGCCTTGCCGGTTCGCACGCCGGCGGACTCGATCACGTCGGGATAAATCGTGCCCTGTGCCAGGAATTTGATGTCGTGCAGCTTGCGCGCTTCTTGCTCGAATACTTCGATGAACTGCTTGCCGATGATCTTGCGCTTGGCTTCCGGATCGCTCTGGCCGCGCAGCGCCTCGAGAAAGCGCGCCTCCGCCTGCACGCGCACCACGCGCACGCTCAAGCGCTCGGCGAAGGTCTGCATGACCTGATCGCCCTCGTCCAGGCGCAGCAATCCGTGATCGACGAATACGCAGGTCAGCTGCTCGCCGATCGCTCGATGCAATAGCGCCGCCACGACCGAGGAGTCCACACCGCCCGAGAGTCCGAGCAGCACGCGTTCGGCGCCGACCTGCGCGCGCACGCGCGCGCTCAGGTCCTCGATGATATTGCCGGCGGTCCAGCGCGCCTCGCAGCCGCAGATTTCGCGCACAAAGCGCTCGAGGATCGCCGCACCTTGGCGCGTGTGCGTGACTTCCGGATGGAACTGGACGCCATAGTAGCGGCGGCGCTCATCGGCCATGGCCGCATACGGGGCATTGTGGGTACTTGCGACGGCCCTGAAGCCCGGCGGCAGCGCCTCGACGCGATCGCCGTGGCTCATCCAGACATCGAGCACCGCGCGGCCGTCGCGCTCGCGATCGACGATGCCCTCGAGCAGGCGGCATGGCGCGCTTAAGGACACTTCCGCATAGCCGAATTCCCGCGTCAGGCCTGCCGCCACGCGGCCACCGAGTTGCTGCGCCATGGTCTGCATGCCATAGCAGATCCCGAGCAGCGGTGTTTCGAGCGTGAACACCGCGGCCGGCGCCTTGGGCGGTGTGGCATCGGTCACTGACTCCGGACCACCCGACAGGATGACGCCTCGCGCGCCGAACGCACGGACTTCTGAATCGCTGATGTCCCAGGGATGGATCTCGCAGTAGACCCCAAGCTCCCGGACCCTGCGTGCGATGAGCTGTGTGTATTGCGCGCCGAAATCCAGGATCAGAATGCGATGCGCATGAATATCGGGGCTCGGCGCCGCGCCATCGCTCGCCGCCACGACGAGCCGCTCAGGAGACCCGGTAATTCGGCGCCTCCTTCGTGATCGTCACATCATGCACGTGGCTCTCGCGCACGCCGGCGGTGGTGATGCGTACGAACCACGGTCGGGTACGCATCTCCTCGATACTGTTGCTGCCGGTGTATCCCATCGCCGCGCGCAAGCCGCCGGCCAGCTGATACAGAATCGTGACCAGGCTGCCCTTGTACGGCACGCGGCCTTCGATGCCCTCGGGCACGAGCTTTTCGAGTTCGGTAGATGTGTCCTGGAAATAGCGGTCAGCCGAACCGTGTTTATCCGACATCGCCCCGAGCGAGCCCATGCCTCGATAAGCCTTGTACGATGCGCCTTGATAGAGTTCGACGTCGCCGGGCGATTCTTCGGTGCCGGCGAACATGCCGCCAATCATGACGGCGTGCGCGCCGGCTACGATCGCCTTGGCGAGATCGCCGGAATAGCGGATACCGCCATCCGCGATCAACGGCACACCCGTGCCCTCGAGCGCCGCAGCGACATTAGCCACCGCCGAGATCTGTGGCACGCCGACGCCGGCCACGACGCGCGTGGTGCAGATGGAGCCCGGGCCGATGCCCACCTTGACGGCATCGGCACCGGCGGCGACCAGATCGAGCGCGCCTTCGCGCGTGACGACGTTGCCGGCGATCAACTCCAGACCGCTCCAGCGCGACTTGAGGCGCGCAATCATCTCGAGCACACCGCGCGAATGTCCATGCGAAGTATCGACCACGATCACATCGACGCCCGCCTCGCGCAATGCCGCGACGCGCTCGAGCGTATCGGGCGTCGTACCCACCGCTGCGCCGACGCGCAAACGCCCGCCCTCGTCCTTGCTGGCGCGTGGAAATTCCGTGGCCTTCTGGAAATCCTTGACCGTGATCATGCCCTTGAGCTCGTCATCGCCGTTGACGACCAGGACTTTTTCGATGCGGTGCTTGTGCAGCAGGTGCTGTACTTCGTCCTTGGGCGCGTTTTCGCGCACAGTGATCAGTCGCGATTTGGGCGTCATGACCGAGCTGACCGGCGCGTCGAGCGCGCGCTCGAAGCGCAGGTCGCGATGCGTGACGATGCCGACAACCTTGCTGCCACTGACCACCGGAACGCCGGAAATGCCACGCGCACGCGTAAGCTCGATGACCTGGCGGATCGTCGTCTCCGGGGGCACCGTGATCGGGTCGATGATCACGCCGCTTTCGAATTTCTTGACGCGCGCGACTTCACGCGCCTGGCTGCCGATCGGCATGTTCTTGTGCACGATGCCGATGCCGCCTTCCTGCGCCATCGTGATGGCAAGGCGCGCCTCCGTCACCGTATCCATGGCGGCCGACAGCACCGGAAGGCCGAGCCGTATCTTGCGTGTCAGCGCGGTGGACAGGTCAACTTCGCGAGGCAAGACGTCGGAGCGCGCGGGAACGAGCAGGACGTCGTCGAAGGTCAGCGCCTCTTCGAGAATTCGCATTGAGCCTCGGGGGCTTCGAGAAGAAGCGCACCATTGTACGGCGTTGCGCACATTTACGGTAGACTCGAGTCGATGAAGACGCGCCCTGCCGACCGCAGCACCGGCAACCTGCTGCCGGGCTCCAGCGCCGCGCCACCGGCACGGACTGTCTACTCCGTCTCGCGGTTGAACCGCGAGGTGCGCACGCTGCTTGAGTCGGGGCTCGGGACCATCTGGGTGCAGGGAGAGATCTCTAACCTCGCGCGGCCCTCCTCCGGGCATTGGTACTTCTCGCTCAAGGATCGCGACGCGCAGCTGCGCTGCGCAATGTTCCGCCAACGCAATGCGCTCGCGCGATTCACCCCCAAGGAAGGTCAGCTCGTGCTTAGCTTTGGGCGCGTCAGTCTTTACGAACCGCGCGGGGACTACCAGCTGCTCGTGGAGCTTATGGAGGATGCGGGGCTCGGCGCGCTGCAGCGGGCCTTCGAGGAGCTCAAGGCCCGGCTGGCCGCCGAGGGGCTGTTTGCCCTGGAGCGCAAACGAGCGCTGCCGAGCGCGCCGCGCTGCATCGGGGTAATCACCTCACCGACCGGCGCGGCAATCCGCGACATCCTGCACGTCTTGGCGCGCCGCTTTCCGGCCGCTGCCGTACTGATCTACCCGGCCCCGGTCCAAGGCGCCGCGGCCGCCGCAGCCCTGGTCGCGGCAATCGAACTGGCGGCGTCGAGGGCTGAATGCGACGTGTTGATTCTGGCTCGCGGCGGTGGCTCGCTCGAGGATCTGTGGGCCTTCAACGATGAGCGCCTCGCCCGCGCGATATTGCGCTGTCCGATCCCGATGGTCACCGGCATCGGCCACGAGATCGATTTCACGATCGCCGATTTCGTGGCTGATTTGCGTGCGCCGACGCCCTCGGCAGCCGCACAGCTGGTCGCTCCCGATGCCAGCGTCTGGCTGCATCGGCTCGAGCAGCTGGCGGCGCGCTTTGCCGCCGCCGCGCGCCGAGCGCTCAAGAGCGAGCAGGCCCGGCTCGATGCGCTGCTGCGCCGCCTGCAGCAGGCCCACCCCGGTGCTCGTCTGCTGCAGCACAGTCAGCGCCTCGATGAGCTCGAAGCGCGGCTCAAGCTTGCGCTGCGCTCGCGCCTGGCTGGCGGCGCCGCTCGGCTGGACAGTGCGGCCCGCGCGCTGCAAGCGGTCAGTCCGCTGGCCACGCTGGCTCGCGGTTTTGCGGTCGTGACGCGCAGCGCCGACGGCGCGCTGATCACGGCCGCAGAGCAGCTCGCGGTAGGCGAGAAGTTCGATGCGCGCCTGGCCCACGGCAGCCTGCGCGCGGCGGTACTCGAGCGCCACTCGTGAGGCGTTGGCGGGCCACGCTACTCGCGCTGGCGGCAACCGCCGTCACGGCCGGCGCAGCCGCCGGCGCGGCGCCCGAACCCACCATCGCACTGCCGCAGGCGAGTCTGGTGCCCGGCGGTGTTGCGCTGCTGACAATCCCGGGCGATGCCGATGAGCACGCCGCAGCACCCGGCGCGAGCTACGAGGGCAAACGCGTCATGGTGCTCAAGAGCGCGGACCATTGGCTGGCAATTGTCGGCATCCCCTTAAGCGCGCAGCCCGGCCAGGCGACGATCGCCATCCGACGCGACGCGGCCGCCCCCGCGCAGAGGCTGAGTTTTGAGATTGCGCCGAAGCAGTACCAGGAGCAGCGGCTCACGGTGCCGGCTGCACAGGTTGATCTATCCAAGCGCGACTTGGAGCGCTACACGCGCGAGGCCGCACGGCTGCATGCGGCGCTGGCGACCTTTGCCGAGCATCCACCGGCCACTCTGCAGCTCCTGGCGCCCGTGGATGGCGTGCGTACCAGCTCCTTTGGCAGGCGTCGCGTCTTCAACAACGAGACGCGGGCTCCGCACTCCGGGATGGACATTGCCGCATCGATGGGGACGCCGATCCACGCCGCGGCAGATGGCAAGGTCATCGATACCGGCAATTACTTCTTCAATGGCAACACCGTGCTGATCGATCACGGCCAAGGCTTGATCACGATGTACTGCCATCTATCGGCCATAGGCGTGCAGAGCGGCGAGTCGGTTCACAAAGGCGCGATCATCGGCAAGGTCGGAGCCACCGGCCGCGTCACCGGCCCGCATCTGCACTTCGGGGTCGCGCTCAACCGCGATTTCGTCGACCCGGCATTATTCCTGCCCGCCGCGGACGCGGTCCCTTCCCCGCCCTGAGGCGGTCATAGGGATTCGCGTCAGTGCGAAACTCGATCGCCACCGGCGTTGCAAACAGATCAAACGTGTCGCGGTACACATTCGCCAGATAGCGGCGGTAGCCTTCCGGCACCGAGGTGGTCTGGTTGCCATGGATGACTATACGCGGCGGATTGCGCCCCCCCTGATGCGCGTAGCGCAGCTTGATGCGTCGACCTCGCACCAGCGGCGGCTGATGCGCCTCGAGCGCACGTTCAAGCGTGCGCGTCAGCGCCGGGGTCGGCATCTCACGCATCGCGGCGTCGTAACCGCGGATCGCATCTCGCGCCAGCTCACCGACGCCGGTGCCGTGACGAGCTGAGATGAAATGCAGCGGAGCGAACGGCACGAAATCGAGCTTCAGCGACAGTTGCCGGCGAATCTCCTCGCGCTGTTCGGTCGCAATGCCGTCCCATTTATTGATGGCAATCAGCAGCACGCGGCCGCGTTCGAGCGCCTGCCCGAGCACACTTGCGTCCTGCTCGCCGACGGTGTCGTGCGCATCGAGCATCATGATCACGACGTGCGCCTCGGCGATGGCCTGCAGTGTCTTGGCCACGCTGGCGCGCTCGACCGCATCCTCGACCCGGGCACGGCGACGCACGCCGGCGGTATCGACCAATACAAATTCGCGCCCGTCGCGCTGAAATGGCACCAGAATGCTGTCGCGCGTCGTGCCGGGCTGCTCGCTTGCGATCACGCGCTCTTCCCCGATCAGGCGATTGACCAGCGTTGACTTGCCGACGTTGGGGCGGCCGATGACCGCCACCCGAATCGCGCCGTGCTCCTCTGCCGCCTGCGTCTGCGGTTCCAGCCCGATCAGCGCGGCGTCCATGAGCTCAAGCAGGCCCTGGCCGTGGCCGGCCGCGATGGCCAGCGGTGCGCCTAAGCCCAAAGTATGAAAATCCGCCGCAACCAGGTCCGCTTCCAGCCCTTCGGCCTTATTGAGCGCGAGCACCACGGGCTTGCCGGTGCGGCGCAGCTCGCGCGCGATGAACTGGTCCTGCGAGGTGAGCCCGGCGCGCGCATCGGCCACCAGCACGATGCGATCGGCTTCCGCCACGGCCTTCTCGGTCTGAATTCGCATCTGCGCATCCAGACCCTTGGGATGCTCGATCAGCCCACCGGTATCGATCAATACGCATGGCGCGCTGCCGATGCGCGAGTAGCCGTACTGGCGATCGCGTGTGACGCCGGGAACATCGGCGACGATCGCCGCGCGGGTGCGCGTCAGTGCATTGAAAAGTGTCGACTTGCCGACATTAGGCCGGCCGACAATGGCGACGATGGGAAGCATCGGCAACGATCACTTCGGCACGAGCGCGGCAGCGCGCAATGCGTTGAGCTCGCCTCCATCACCGAATACCAGCAGCAGGTCGCCCGCGACCACCAGCGGGCTGCTGATGCGCTGCTTGCCGACTGAGGTGCGCGCTATCAGATCGCCGGTGGCGGCATCGAGCCAATGCACGCTGCCGGCCAGATCCGCAATCACGATGCGTCCGCCGTAAACGGCCGGCGCTGAGAGCTGCCGTCGCTCCAAGGCCTTCTGGCGCCATTGCTCCGTGCCGGTGTGTCGATCCAGACGCACCACGTCACCCTCGGCGGTCGATACGTACACGGCGTTCGCATCCACGGCCAGGCCCCGAAAACTCGAAAGGTCGCGCGCCCAGACGATCTGCCCATTCTCACGCGACAGGCGCGCAACGCGCCCCTGGTAGGCTACCGCAAACAAATCATCGCCATCGGCCACGACCGAGGCGTCGACATCGATCAGACGCTGCAGCTCGGTACTGCCGTGCGACTGCCCCACGGCCGTCTCCCAGGCGGTACTGCCGTTGCCGAGGCTCACGGCCACCACGCGGCCATTGTCGAAACCGCACACCGCCAGATCCCCAACCAGAAGTGGTCGGCTCGTGCCGCGCAGCGACAAGCGTGGCACTTGCTGATCGACCACCCAGTTCTCGCTGCCATCTTTCGCCGACAGACCATGCAGCTTGCCGTCGACGCCGCGCACCACGACTAGCCCGTCGCCGATGGCCGCGGGCGAGAGAATCTCCGCATTGATGCGCACGCGCCAGCGCGGCACGCCGTCCTCCTGCGACCACGCGATCACATCGCCCTTGGAACTGCCCACGACGAGCAAGCCATCGGCGGCGGCCGGACCGGCCGACAGCGGCGCCCGCAGCGAGCGTTGCCACAGCACTTTGCCGGTGGCCAGTTCGTAGGCGACGACGGTTCCCTTGTAACTGGCGGCAAAGGCGCGCTGCCCATCCACGGCGACGCCCAAACCCAGCCGCAGGATCGGTTGCTCGCCGCGCAGCTTGCTGTGCCAGACCGGCTTGATTTCGATGCGATTGACCAGCGGCACGAGCAGCGCCGGCTTATCGGCCTTATCCTTGCTGCAGCCGATCAGCAACGCTGTGGCGCACACAGCCAGACAAAAAGCACGTTTCACCGCGTTCACGAGTGGGCCAGCTCGTTGATCTTCAAATCCAGCAGGCCGGGATCGATCGTGTCTGCGCCATTGGCGCGCGCGGCGCGGTATTGCTTGAGCGCGCCCTCACGATCGCCCTTGGCCAGCAGCGCATCGCCGTGCAGCTCCGCATAGCGCGCCGCGAAAGCACCGGCATCGACCGCATCGAGAGTCTTGATGGCCTCATCAGGCTTGCCTTGGCCGAGCTGCACACGAGCCAGGCGCAGGCGCGCGATCAACGCCAGCTCGTGATCACCGGTGCTCTGCAGCACCTGCGAGAGGCGCGCCGCGGCCGCGTCCAGCTGCTGGTTTTCGGCCTGCACACGCGCTGCGGCCAGATTCGCCTGGTCGCTGTAGGCCGTGCCGCCGAAGTCCTTGACCAGATCGTCCGCGATCTTCATACCGCCGGTCAGATCGTTGCGCGTGAACGCGTCGAGCGCTTGGCTGTAGCGCGCCGCGGCCTCGAGCGACCTGTGCTCGGTGCGCACCTGCCAGTAGTGCCAGCCGCCGAAGCCGGCGGCCACCACCGCCACCCCAGCGAGCATCCATGGGGCCTGCTCGCGCAGCCCGGTTAGCAGCCGCTCCCACTGCTCTTTTTCGTTCAGGTAATCTTCCACCGAATCGATCTCCCTCTTCTACAGCAGCGACGCAATGCGCTCGGGCAGCTGCGCCAACGGACAGTCAATCTGACCGCCTTCATGGCGCAAAGGTTTCACCGCAGCCACGCCGCGATCGAGTTCCTCGTCCCCGAGGATCAGGGCCAGTTGTGCACCGCTGCGGTCGGCACGGCGAAATTGCGTCTTGAAATTGCCGCCGCCTAGATTGAGCAGTACGCCGCGCCCTGGCAAGGCATCGCGCAATTGTTCGGCCAGACGCAGCGCCGCGCGCTCGGCGCGATCGCCGCTCGCGACCAGGTAGATATCCGGGCCCCTCGCCGCCGGCACGCTGCCGGCCTGCAGCAGCAGCGCCACGACCCGTTCTATCCCTAAGGCAAAGCCGATGGCCGGCGTCGGCTCGCCACCGAGCTGCGCAATCAGCCCATCATAGCGGCCCCCCGAGCAGACCGCGTCCTGCGCCCCGAGCGCATCGGTGACCCACTCGAACACCGTACGCGAATAATAGTCCAGTCCGCGCACCAGCCGCGGATTGAGTTCGTAGGCAATGCCCATGGCCTCGAGCGAGCTGCGCAGGGCCGCGAAGTGCAGCCGCGATTCCTCGTCCAGGTAATCACTCAACAGCGGGGCGGCTTCGATCAGCGCGTGCATCTCGGGGTTCTTGCTGTCGAGTATGCGCAGCGGATTGCCGCTCAGCCGCCGTCGGCTGTCCTCATCGAGCGCACTCTCGTGCTCGCGCAGATAATCCACGAGCCGCTCGCGATAGATCTGACGCGAGGCCGGCGTGCCGAGCGAATTGATCGTCAGCCGCACGCGAGTGAGCTTCAGATCGCGCCACAATCGCGCGCTCAGAGCGATCAGCTCAGCGTCCACGTCCGGGCCTGGGAAACCGAGCGCCTCGACATCGAGCTGGTAGAACTGCCGGTAACGGCCCTTCTGCGGCCGCTCATGCCGGAACATCGCGCCGCTGCACCAGAGCTTGTGGCGCTGACCGCGCAGCAATCCGTTGGAGATTGCGGCGCGCACGATGCCCGCCGTCGCCTCCGGACGCAGCGTCAGGCTGTCGCCGCCGATGTCCTGGAAGGTGTACATCTCCTTCTCGACGATATCGGTGAACTCGCCGATCGAGCGCTCGAACAGTTCCGTGTGCTCGAGGATCGGCACCCGCATCTCTTCATAGCCATACGACTCGAAAATGCCGCGCGCGACCTGTTCGAGGTGCTGCCAGGCGCCGATCTCAGCGGGCAAAACATCGTTCATGCCGCGCACCGGCTGAATCGGATTGGTCAAGAAGCCTCCAAGGATGAGGAGAATGCGTACCGCTCAGCGTCGCGGAGCACGAGAACGCGCCGGGGCCGGATGCGGAGCCTGGACGTCGAACAAGCGACCCCCGCCGTCGAGGGAGAAGCGCAGCGCCGAGCCGCCCAGCGCACTGTCCCCGAGTGCGACCGGCTGCCCGTCCAATTCCAATGAGACAGCGCTCGCATCGCCGAGCAGGATGCTCAGCGGGGCGGTACCGTTCAAGCGACGTTCGCTGCCGGCCGAGCCGAACTCGGAGAATAGCCGGGTGCCGGCAGCGTCATAGATCTCGGCCCAGCTGCCTTGTCGAAATTTGAGCCCCAAATCGACCTTCGCCGTGGACTCCTTGGGCGCCGCCGGATTCGCTGCGGCCGGGCCCGCTATTGGCGTCGAACGCGATGCGTGCGGTACATGCATGGCCCACCATACCAGGGCGACCATGACCACTACCGCGGCGCCGACCGCGACCGTCCACGGGCGCAGCGCGCCGGCGTGCGCCGCGGCATTGCGCAGCGGCGAGGCACTTCGCTTCAGATCGGGCAGGTGTTGGGGCGGGGTCGCCTGCGCGTAGGCTGCCTCCACCTCGCTCACCGGCAACCCCAGCAGTTCGGCGTACCGGCGCAGATGCCCACGCGCGTAGACCGCGGCGCCGAGGGCTTCAAATTGTCCGGCCTCGAGAGCCTTGACCGTCGCGACGTCCAGATGAAGCCGATCGGCGGCCTGAACCAGGCTCCATCCGGCCTGCTCGCGCCCCGCCGTCAGCTGTGCGCCGGGCCCCGCTTTCGGACTTTCCGTGTCCCCTTCGCTCATTGTCAGCCCGGATTGGCCTGACTCGCGGAGATTGCGCGCGACTGCTCGGAGCTTGGGAATTCCTTCACCAGGCGTTGTGCATAGCGCGCCGCGCCAGCCGCGTCGTTTTGGGCCTGCGCGATACGCCAGCCCAGCAGCAGCAGGTCAGGGGTGGCCGCATTGTTGGTCAGAAAGAAGTCGATTCGCAGGCGCGCGGCCGCATACTTCTGCTGCGACAAATCGAGATCCGAGGCCTGGAATACCGCCTCCGCGTACGCGGGATTGGACTGCAAGGCGCGCCCGAACAGCTGCGCCGCGTCGCTATCGCGATGCGCCTGGCGCAAACAAACTCCGGCATTGGTGTAGGCCACCCAGGGCGAGCGATACAGCGGATTGTTCGCGGCGTCCTCGAAGTTGCGCACGCCCTCGGCCGTGCGATCGTGGCTGCACAGATAGACCGCGTAGTTGTTGAGCATCGAGGGATCCCGGGGCGCGAACGACAGGGCCGTGCGATATTCCTTGTCGGCCTCCTTGGCGTTGCCGAGCTTCTCATCGAGCAGGCCGAGCGCGGCGTGGATGTCGGCATTGTGCGGATCCTCGATCTCCGCGCGCTCGAGCTTGGTCTTCGCGAGCCCCAGATTGCCCTGCTGCAGATATCCAACGCCAAGCTGCAGGTTCACCGCCGCAGCCTTGTCGCGTTGGCTCTCGCTGTACTTCGGAATGCCCGAACTGCTCTTGCACGCGACCAGGGACGCAACGGCGATCACGGCGCTCGCGAACCGCAGCGCCTGCCGGGGCAGCGCGTTCATGCGCTGAGCCTGGCGCGGCTGCGCGACTCGGCCGAGGCATAGCGCTCTCCCAAGCGCACCACCGTGCGATCGATCACGCGGCCAACGAGCTGACCGCAGGCCGCGTCGATGTCCTCGCCGCGTGTGCGACGCACGGTCACGATCACGCCGGCGCGCATCAGTTCGTCACGAAAGCGAGCGACGGTGCCCTCGCTCGAGCGGCGGTACGCGGTGCCCGGAAAAGGGTTGAAGGGGATCAGATTGACCTTGGCCGGATGTCCCACCAGCAGCGCGGCCAGCGCGCGCGCCTGCGCCGGCGCGTCGTTGACGCCCTCGAGCATCACGTACTCGAACGTCACGCTGCGGCCGTTGCGCTCATCGATGTAGTGCCAGCAGGCCTCGAGCAACTCGGCGATCGGATGCAGGCGGTTGATCGGCACCAGCTGGCTGCGCAGCGCATCGTCCGGGGCATGCAGTGACACCGCCAGCGCAACATTGGTCTCCTGTGCGAGCTTGTAGATCTGCGGCACCAGCCCCGAGGTGGACAGCGTCACGCGCCGGCGCGAGAGATCGAAGCCCAGATCGTCCAGGAAAATATGCAGTGCCGGGACAACGTTGCGGAAGTTGGCGAGCGGCTCGCCCATGCCCATCAGCACGAGGTTGGTAACGATGCGCTCGCCCCCTGGCTTGAACCCGAGTTCACGGTTGGCGAGCCACACCTGGCCAACGATCTCGGCCGTGCTCAGGTTGCGATTGAAGCCCTGCTGTGCCGTCGCGCAAAACGAGCAGTCCAGCGCACATCCGACCTGGGAGGAGATACACAGGGTGCCCCGATCAGTCTCCGGGATATAGACCATTTCGAAGGCCTGGGTGGAATCGGCGCGTAGCAACCATTTGCAGGTGCCATCGCTCGCGCGTTGCACGCTCAGGATCTCCGGCAGGCCGACGTGCCCGTGCGCTGCGAGCTGGGCGCGAAAGTCCTTGGCCAGATCGCTCATGTCCTCGAAGCGATCGCAGCCGCGCTTGTAGAGCCAGTTCATGAGCTGGCGCGCGCGAAACGGCTTGGATCCGAGACCCTGGCACCACTCTTCCAGCTGCGCTCGCGGCAAACCCAGCACGTTGACGCGCGTCGCTGCCAGAGCTGTGAACTGAGCCTCATTCATGCGCGTCCCGTGCCGCCTGGATCAGGTGCGCGGACAGATCTCCGTGGTGCTGAAGAAAAATGCGATCTCTTGGGCTGCGGTATCGGGCGCGTCCGAGCCGTGCACGACATTGGCCTGCACGCTCTCCGCCAGGTCCGCACGGATCGTGCCGAGCGCGGCTTTCTTCGGATCGGTGGCGCCCATGATCTCGCGATGCCGGGCCACCGCATCCTCGCCCTCGAGCACCTGCGCGATAACCGGTCCGGAAGTCATGTAGTGGACCAGATCCTTATAGAACGGCCGCTCTCGATGCACGGCGTAGAACAGCTCCGCCTGCTCCTGCGAGAGCTTGAGCATGCGGGCCGCGACGAGCTTCAGGCCCTTGCTTTCGAAACGGCGATAGACCTCGCCAATCAGATTGCGGGCCACGCCGTCGGGTTTGACGATGGACAGGGTGCGCTCGAGCGCCATGAGGACCTCCGTGCCGAAAAATGGCCGGCAGTATAGGCGTTGCGAGGCTCGCCGGGCAAACAGTTCGAACGCGGAAGTGCCCGTCTTTTAAGGCTTTTCAGACCGTGAAACTCTCGCCGCAACCGCACTCGCCGCGCGCGTTCGGATTCTCGAAGCGGAAGCTCTCGTTGAGCCCCTGGCGCACGAAATCGATGCGCGTGCCATCGATCGCGGGCAGGCTCGCGCCATCCACGAACAACTTGACGCCGAGGGATTCGAATACGAGGTCGTCCGCACGAGCTTCATCGGCGTAATCAACGACGTAGCTATACCCCGAGCAGCCGGTGGTCTTGATGCCCACGCGCAGCCCCAGGCCGCGGCCGCGACTCGCGAGGCGATCGCGCACGCGCTCGGCCGCCGACTCGCTTAAAGAAATTGCCATAACGAAGCTCTCCAGATGTCTCATTTTACTACGCTTTTGTCATGATTGTGTCAGCGCCGCGCGAAGCGCATCTTCAACCACGAACAGCCGCCCCAGTTTAGCCGCCGGGACGCCCAAGCGCTGTGCCCATTCGATCGGATTGCCCACCGCGAGGGCATCGAGCCGACGGCCCTCGAGCGTGCGTGCCAGCCACTCGCAGGTGGCGAGCGTGTGTGGGCAGCCGTACGCACGATAGCGCACCTCGAGCAGCCGCTCCTCGGCGATGCGCAGCACAAAGCGCACACGCGTGCCGAGCTCCTCGCGCCCCGCCTCCCCGCCGACGGTGCGCGCGCCGGCGCTGCTTTCGGACTCCCCCGCATGATCCAGGGCCGCAAACAGCTCGCGGATCTGCGGCTCGAGCACACTCACGGCGCCACCGCGCGCAGCCGCCCCACCTCGCGCCGGACGGCGGCCAGCGCGATGTCGACGTCCTCGCCGCGGCTGAAGCGTCCGAGGCTGAAGCGCAGCGAGCTCTGGGCGAGTTCGGTGTCGCGGCCCAGCGCGCGCAAGACATAAGACGGCTCGTCGCTGTCGGAGTTGCAGGCCGAACCGGTCGACAGCGCGAGTTCGGGCAGGCCGAGCAGCAGGCTTTCGCCTTCGACGCCGGGGAAGGAGACGTTGAGGATGCCCGTCACACGACGCGTGGGGTGACCGTTGAGCAGCGCGCCCTCGATGCCCCGCAAACCCTCCCACAGGCGCGTACGCAGCGTCTCGATGCGTCGGGCATCCTCCAGGTGCTGGCCGGCGCAGAGCTCGCACGCGAGGCCGAAGCCGACGATCTGATGCACCGCGAGCGTGCCCGATCGCAGACCGCGCTCGTGGCCACCGCCGAACATCAGCGGTTGCAGCCGTGCGCGCCGTTCCGGACTCACGTAGAGCGCACCGATCCCCTTGGGTCCATAAAGCTTATGTGCCGTCAAGGACAGCAGATCCACGGGGCTGCGCGCCAGATCGATTTCGATCTTGCCGGCACTCTGGGCCGCGTCCACGTGCAACGGCACCCCACGCTCACGGCAGTGGCGAGCAATAGTCTCGATATCCTGCAGCACACCGATCTCGTTGTTCGCGTGCATGATCGAGACCAATACGGTATCAAGGCCGATGGCTTCGCGCACCTGTGCCGGATCGATGAGCCCGTCGCGGTCGGGCGTCAGATAGGTCACGCGGAAGCCTTCCTGCTCGAGCCGACGGCAGGGATCGAGCACCGCCTTGTGTTCGGTGCGCGCCGTGATGATGTGCTTGCCGAGCTTGGCTGCGGCGCGCGCGGTGCCGAGAATCGCCAGATTGTTCGACTCGGTGGCCCCCGAGGTCCAGATGACCTGCGGCGCTGCGACCCCGATGAGGCCGGCCACCTGCGCGCGCGCCATCTCCACACGCGCGCGCGCGAGGCGCCCGTAGTGGTGCTGGGAGGCGGGATTACCGAACACGCCCGTTTGCGTCAGACACTCATTCATCGCTGCAGCCACGCGCGGATCGACCGGCGCGGTGGCCGCATAATCGAGATATACCGGTTCGACCTGCCTCACGCGCGCTCTCCCGCCCGGCGCCGCTGTTGCTGCACGGCCGTGAGAATGCCGCGCAGAATGTTGGCCTCGTTGCTGTCGAGCTCGGCGCGTTGTAGCAGCCTGCGGATTCGGTTCATCAGGTGCGTGCCGCGCTGCGTCCGATCGCGGAAATCGATTTGCTCGAGCACCGTGGCCAGATGCGCGTACAGCCGCTCCATCTCCTCCGGTGTGGCCAGCGGCTCGGCGCGCGGCGCGCCGGGCTGCGCCCCGGCGCTGCGGGCGCACAGGATCTCGTAGCTCACGATCTGCACCGCCATGGCGAGATTGAGCGCGGCGTAGGCCGGGTTGGCCGGTATGCGCAGCAGCGCGTGCGCCGAGTTGAGTTCCTCGTTCGTCAGCCCGCTGCGCTCGGCGCCAAACACCACCGCCACCGGCTGATGCGCCGCCTCTGCGACCAGGCGCTGCGCGGCAGCACGCGCATCCAGGACGCAAAAGTTCTGGTCGCGCTCGCGAGCGGTGGTCGCAAGCACCAGACCACAGTCGCGCACTGCCGAGGCCAGATCGGGTACCACGCGCGCGCGCGCGAGCAGATCATCGGCGCCCGAAGCGCGCGCCGTCGCCTCGGGGTGCGGAAACTGCCGCGGCCGTACCAACACGAGTTCATCGAGCGCCATATTCTTGAGCGCACGCGCGGCCGCCCCAATGTTGCCCGGGTGCGAGGTTTCAACCAGTACGATGCGAATTGAGTGGCACACGACCTGCTATCCTAATGGTATATCTGGTTGCAAGCTTTGAAGTCACGTTCCTATGCATCCCCTGCTCAATATTGCAGTGCGCGCCGCCCGCCGCGCCGGCGAGATCATTGTCCGCAGTCTGGTACGTCTCGAGAGCCTCGAGGTCACCTCCAAGGGCCGCAATGACTACGTGAGCGAGATCGATCGCGCCGCCGAACGCGAGATCATCGACATCGTCCGCAAGCACTATCCCGAGCATGCCATCCTGGCCGAGGAGAGCGGCCGCAGCGGCGAAAATGACACGGTCTGGATCATCGATCCGCTCGACGGCACCACCAATTTCCTGCACGGCTTCCCGGTGTTCGCGGTCTCGATCGCGGTGGAACAGCGCGGCCGGCTCGAGATCGGTGTGGTCTACGATCCGATGCGCCAGGAAGTCTTTACGGCCGCGCGCGGCGCGGGTGCGCACCTCGAGAATCGTCGCATGCGCGTCAGCAAGCAGCGCACGCTCGAGGGCGCCCTGCTCGCGACCGGATTTCCCTACCGCCAGGACGATCAGTACGCCGACAACTATTATGCGATGCTGCGCACTCTCGCGAGTTTGACGGCCGGGATTCGCCGCCCGGGCTCGGCGGCATTGGATCTGGCTTATGTCGCAGCCGGCCGTGTCGATGGCTTCTGGGAGTTGGGCCTCAAGCCCTGGGACACCGCCGCCGGCACACTGCTGGTCCAGGAAGCCGGTGGCCGAGTCGGCACCCTGAGCGGCAACGAGTATCAACTTGGGGCAAATATCGTCGCTGGCGCGCCAAAAGTGTACGAAGCGCTGATCGAAGCCCTGGCTCCGCACGTACCCGAAGCGCTGCGCCACCTGTAAAAAAACGCGTCGAGTGGATTGAGAGTGTAGAGTTCGATCACGATAGGCTGCCGCGCAGGAACTTTCATGAATAAGAAGGGGCTGTTCGCCACCAAGCCAATCCAGGACTATCAGCAGGAGGCGTCGAGCAAACAGTTGGTTCGAGCCTTGGGCATCCCGGCGCTGATTGCGTTCGGCATCGGCGGCATCATCGGCACCGGCATCTTCGTGCTCACGGGTCTGGCGGCGGCGAATCACGCCGGACCCGCCATCGTCATCTCCTTCGTCATCGCCGGCGTCGGCTGCATGTTCGCCGGTCTGTGCTACTCCGAATTCGCGGCCATGGTGCCCGTCTGCGGCAGCGCCTACGCCTACAGCTACGCCACGCTGGGAGAGTTCATCGCCTGGTTCGTAGGCTGGAACCTGGTGCTCGAATACATGATGGCCTGCTCCACCGTCGCGGTCGGCTGGAGCCGCTACGCCGTCAAGCTGCTGGATCTCTACGGCATCAACTTCATCCCCACTTGGCTGACTTCGGCGCCCTTCGAGGCCGGCGAGGTCGGCTTCCAGGTCCACCGCACCTCCGCCTTGCTGAATCTGCCCGCGATCTTCATCGTCGGTCTGGCCACCGCCCTGTGCTACAAAGGCATTCGCGAGTCGGCGTTCGTCAATACCATCATCGTCGCCATCAAGGTCACGATCGTCATCGCCGTGATCTGCTTCGGCGCCTTCTACGTCAATACCGCACACTGGGTGCCGTATATTCCGAAGAACACCGGCGTATACGGACAATTCGGCTGGAGCGGCATCCTGCAGGCCGCCGCGATCATCTTTTTTGCCTACATCGGCTTCGACGGTGTGTCGACCGTGGCGCAGGAGGCCAAGAATCCGGCGCGCAGCATGCCGATCGGCATGCTCGGCAGCCTCGCGATCTGCACGGTGCTCTACATCCTGATGTCGGGCGTGATGACCGGACTGATACCGTATACAAAGCTCAACGATGCGGCACCGGTCGCGGTGGCGCTCGAGGCACATTCCCAGTTGAACTGGCTCACTATCTGGGTGATTTGGGGCGCACTGTTCGGCCTGACCTCGGTGATCATCACGTTGATCATTCCGCAGGCTCGCATCTGGCTGACGATGTCGCGCGACGGTCTGCTGCCGAAATTCTTCGGCGCCGTTCATCCGCGCTTCAAGACTCCCCACATTGCGACCCTGATTACGGGCATTCTCGCAGCAACTTTTGGCGGACTGCTGCCCATCGGCATCCTCGGTGAGCTGGTCTCGATCGGGACCC
>DAIMZW010000039.1:5694-18882 GCA_036733765.1 Steroidobacteraceae bacterium | reverse complement strand
TCGGCATATTGCCCGCGATGAAAATCACCGAGCCGTATTCGCCGACGGCGCGCGAGAATCCGAGCGCGACACCGGTCAGCAGCGCCGGCCAGATCGAAGGCAGTACCACCCACCGAAAGGTCTGCAGTTTTGATGCTCCGAGGGTTTCGGCGGCACGCTCGACTTCGCGGTCCAGATCGCCGAGCACCGGCTGCAACGTGCGCACGATGAATGGCAGGCTCACGAACGCCAGCGCCACGATCACGCCCAGACGCGTGTAGGCGACCTTGATGCCGAACGGCGCGAGCAATTGGCCGATCCAGCCATTGGGTGCGTACAACGCCGTGAGCGCGATGCCGGCGACGGCCGTCGGCAGGGCAAATGGCAGGTCGATGATGGCGTCAAACAGCCGCCGTCCCGGAAAGCGCTGGCGAGTCAACGCCCAGGCAATGATGAACCCGAACACGGCATTGATCACGGCCGCCAGTAGCGAGGCGCCGAAGCTCAACTCCAGCGATGCCAGCACTCGCGGTGTCGTGACCACCTGCCAGAACTTCTGCAGACCGAGCTCGGTGGAGCGAAAAAACACCGCTGACAGCGGTATCAGCACAAGCAGTGAGACATACACCACCGTGTAGCCGAGCGTCAGACCGAAGCCGGGCAGTACGCGAAACTCGCGTGTGGCGCGGCGGGGAACGACGCCGGTCGGGGCCGGGAGAGCAAGGGCGCTGTCGTTCATCGCACGCTACTGGCCGTAGATCTGGTCAAAGGTGCCGCCGTCATCGAAGTGGGTGGCCTGCGCCCGGTCCCAGCCGCCAAAGGTGTCGTCGATCGTCACCAATTTCACGGCCGGGAACTGGCCGGCATACTGCGCGGCGATCTCGGGGTCGCGCGGGCGATAGAAATTCTGCGCGATGATCTGCTGAGCCTCCTTGGTGTAAAGGAATTTTAAGTATGCTTCGGCGATCTGACGCGTGCCGCGACGCTCCACGACTTTGTCGACCACCGTGACCGGGGGCTCGGCCAGGATGCTCACGGAGGGCATGACGATGTCGAGCTTGTCGGGCCCGAGCTGTTTTTTCGCCAGCAGCGCCTCGTTTTCCCATGCCAGCAACACATCGCCAATGCCGCGGTCGACAAAGGTGATCGTGGCGCCACGCGCTCCGGAATCGAGCACTGGAACGTTCCGGTAGAGCTTCTCCACGAATGCCTTCGCCGTGGCATCGTTGCCGCCGGGCTGGCGCACAGCCCAGGCCCAGGCGGCGAGGTAATTCCAGCGCGCGCCGCCTGAACTCTTCGGATTGGGGGTAATCACCGCAACGCCCGGGCGGATCAGATCGCCCCAATCGCGGATATTCTTGGGGTTGCCCCGCCGCACCAGGAATACGATGGTCGAGGTATAGGGCGCACTGTTGTACGGCAGGCGCGTTACCCAGTTCTCGGGGATCAGCTTGCCGTGCTTGTACAGCGCGCTCACGTCGTACGCCAGGCCCAGCGTCGCGACGTCCGCTTGCAGCCCATCGATAATTGCGCGCGCCTGTTTGCCTGAACCGCCGTGGCTCTGCCGGATCTCAACCTGCTGGCCCGATTGGGCCAGCCACCGTGCAGTGAATGCCTTGTTCAAGGCTTCATAGAGCTCGCGGGTCGGATCGTAGGAGACATTGAGCAGCGTGACGGGCGCAGCCCCGGCGCCTGCAGCGTCGAGGCACAGCCCGCCGAAGCCGGTGACCAGCAGGGCGAGGGCCGAGCGGCGCGAGAACGCGTGCCTCACGGCTGGGATCCCAGCAAGCTGTCGTATGGGGTCGCTTCAAACAGCGAATCGATGCCGCCGGCACGGCTGTTGATCCCGGCCGGCAAGCCGCTGCAGCAGATCAGCAGCGCGCAACGTGTACCCGCTACAAACAGCGGCTGAAACTCCTGGTGCAGCAATTGCTCGAGTTCCTGTGCCGAGCCGTCAAGGCCCAGCACCACCAGCAGCGGCTCGGAGGAGGCGGCCAGATGCGCGACCCAGCCGTTGAGGTCGCCAATCTGCACGTCGGTCCGAATATCGAGCCCGTGGCTCTGCTGCAACTCGGCGCGCGCATCGAGCAGGCGCCGGAAGGAACTCGTGACTTCGGAGCGCGGCGCGGCAGGACTCTGCACGCTGACGAACGTGGCCTCGGCATGCAGGTGCCGCATGACGCTGGCCACCAGCCCCAGGGTCGCGGAACGCGCCCCATCGCTGGTGCAGTAGATCAGCATACGGTGCGGCAGTGCCGAACGTGGTGGGATGCACAGCAGCCGCCGCCGGCCTTGCGCTGCCGCGGCGCCGATCTGCTGTATTGAATCGGGCTCCAGGCCGATCACTGCTACGCCGGTCTGCGCCGCGTCGCGCTCGCCGCTGTCGCAGGCGCCCAATACCGGGGCCTGCATGCTCTGCACGAGCTGCCGCAGCAACGGCGCCTCGCGTAAGCTCGCCGCGGCGGCGGCATCCGTGCTCAAAATGCGGAAACTTGAGATCGGCGTCGGTAGCACGTGGAAGCGCCGGATGCCGAGCGTGACGCGTTTGCCGGGCGAGAGCGGCAGCTGGGCCTGTTCGGCGTTGGTGCGCGTGACATCGACGATCACCGGCAGTTCGCTCGGCGGGTGCTCACGAGCGACTGCCGACAGCACGGCGCTTTCGCGCGTGAGCTGCACCCGCAACCGCTCGAGAACGCCGCCGAAATCCACCGACAGCACATGACCGTTGGCGAGCGGGCTGCTGCGCAATCGATCCTCGTCCTCAGCGACCTCGACGTCTTCCGGGCGCACGACGGTGACCACCTCATTGCCCGTGCCGGCGGACTTCAGACTCTCGCCGCTGGCAAGGAAGCGCTCGCCCAGACGCAGTCCCTCGCTGCTGCGCTCACCCAAAAACAGATTCGCGGCACCCAGAAAGGTCGCGACGAAGCGCGTGGCCGGTCGTCGATAGAGGGTCTCGGCGCGCCCGGTCTCGAGCAGACGCCCGTTGCGCATGACGCCGATGCGGTCGGCGAGCGCGAAAGCCTCCTCCTGGTCGTGGGTGACCAGGATCGTGGTCATGCCGAGGCGTCGCTGTACCTGCCGGATCGTTTCGCGCAGTTCCACCCGGATCTTCGCATCGAGCGCGCCGAACGGCTCATCGAGCAACAGCACCTGCGGCTCGTGGGCGAGCGCGCGCGCGACGGCGACACGCTGCTGCTGTCCGCCCGAGAGCTGCCCGGGCAGCCGGTCCGCGTAGCCTTCCAGAGCGACCAGTTGCAACAGCTCATCACGCCGCCGTGTCCGCTGCTGACGTTTGACCCCGCGCACGCGCAGCGCAAACTCAACGTTTTGTCCGACCGTCATGTGGCGGAACAGGGCATAGTGCTGAAACACCAGGCCGACGCCGCGGTCGCGGGCGCGCAGGTGGGTCACGTCGCGGCCGTGGAAGGAAATCCGTCCGTGGTCGACGTCGGTCAGTCCGGCCGCGATACGCAGCAGCGTACTCTTGCCGCTGCCGCTCGGTCCGAGAAGCACGAAGAACTCGCCGGCTTCAATCTGCAAGGAGGCGTCGTTGACGACCGGCGTGCCGTTGTAGCGCTTGGTAATCTGCTCAAAATTGATCGACATGCACACTCCTGCGAGTCTGGATCCTAAGATTTCCTGCCTCGGCGCGTCAGTATCAAGCTGGTAACAAATCGGTTATGTCTCACGGTCTTGCCTTTAGATGCTTTGCCTTGTCTGGCCGCATCCGCTAGGCTGCGTTTTGCTGTCATTTCAAGCCTTTACCCATGAAAGTCACGATCTTTGGCTCGGGCTATGTCGGGCTGGTTTCGGGTGCCTGTCTCGCGGATGCGGGTAACCACGTCATTTGCGTCGATATCGACGCGGCGCGGATCGAGCAGCTCAATCGCGGCGAGGTCCCGATCCATGAACCGGGGCTCGAGGACCTGATTCGTCACAATCGCGATGCCGGGCGCCTGGAATTCACCAGCGATGAGACCCGCGCGGTCGAACATGGACTATTTCAGCTCATCGCCGTCGGCACGCCGGCCGATGAAGACGGATCGGCCGACCTGCGACATGTGCTGGCGGTAGCGCGCGCGATCGGTCAACGGCTCGCGCGCTATGCCATCGTCGTGACCAAGTCGACTGTCCCGGTCGGCACCGCCGACGAGGTGCGCCGGGAGGTACGATCCGCCGTGGCCGCCCGCGACCTCTCGATCGAGTTCGACGTGGTCTCCAATCCTGAATTCCTCAAGGAAGGTGCAGCCATCGAGGATTTCATGCGACCGGATCGCATCGTGGTCGGCACCGATAATCCGCGCACCACCGAGCTGATTCGAGCCCTCTACGAGCCCTTTACGCGCAACCACGATCGTCTCGTGGTCATGGACATCCGTTCGGCCGAACTCACCAAGTACGCGGCCAATGCCATGCTTGCGACCAAGATCAGCTTTATGAACGAACTCGCCGGGGTCGCCGAGCGCGTCGGCGCCGACATCGAAAAAGTGCGCATCGGTATCGGCTCCGACCCGCGCATCGGCTACAGCTTCATCTATCCCGGTGTGGGCTACGGCGGCTCCTGCTTTCCAAAGGACGTCAAGGCGCTGATTCGCTCCGCCCACCACGTCGGCCACAACGCCGAGTTGCTGCGCGCGGTGGAAAGCGTCAATGAGCGGCAGAAAACGGTACTGGTCGCCAAACTGCGCAGCTATTTTCAGGATCAACTGGCGGGCAAGACCTTCGCGCTCTGGGGTCTGGCTTTCAAGCCCAATACCGACGATATGCGCGAGGCCCCCAGTCGCGTCATCATCGACGCCCTGCTGCTGGCGGGGGCGAACGTGCGCGCTTACGACCCGGCGGCGACTAACGAAGCGCGCCGGATTTATGCAACGCATCCCAAGGCGCGCCAGCTGGTGTTTTGCAAGGACGCCTATGAGGCCGCCCAGGGGGCGGTTGCGCTGCTGATCGCCACCGAATGGAAGGAATTCCGCAGCCCGGATTACGATCGGCTCAAAACGCTGCTCAGCGAACCGCTGATATTCGATGGCAGAAATCTATACGACCCTGGACTTATGGAGCGCCTGGGTCTGCAATACTTCGCGGTTGGCCGCGCGCGCGTGCCGCACGCGCCCGTGCGCCTCGACGCTCTCAAAGTGGAGAACTCATAGCCATGCTGGTCCCGGTCATTCTCTCGGGTGGCGCGGGCACGCGCTTGTGGCCGCTGTCGCGCGAGCTCTATCCGAAACAGCTGCTGCCGCTGATCGGTCGCCACACGATGCTGCAGGAAACGGTGCGCCGGCTCACGGGGCTGGACGCGGCGGCGCCGACCGTGGTGTCAAACGAAGCGCATCGATTCCTGGTGGCCGAGCAGTTGCGCGAGATCGGCTGCACGCCGCGCGCGATCGTGCTGGAGCCGAAGGGCCGCAACACGGCGCCGGCGATCGCGCTGGCGGCGCACGCGGCGCTGGCCGCCGACGAGGGTGATTCGCTGCTGCTGGTGTTGCCCGCGGACCACGTGATCCGCGACGTAGCTGCTTTTCATCAGGCAATCGAGGTTGGGAGCGCGGCGGCGCGCGATGGCGCACTGGCGGCCTTCGGCATCGTGCCGACCGCCCCCGAGATCGGCTACGGCTACATCCGGCGTGGCGCTCTGCAGGCCGGCGTCTATCGCATCGCCGAGTTTGTGGAGAAACCCGATGTGGCGCGGGCACAATCGTATCTCGCCTCCGGCGAGTACTACTGGAACAGCGGCATGTTTATGTTTCGAGCGCGCCGCTATCTGGAAGAGCTCGAGAAGTTCGCACCCGACATCGCCTCGGTTTGCCGTACCAGCTTTGCACGCGCTACACGGGATCTGGATTTCACACGCATCGATGCGGGTGTGTTCGAGTCGTGTCGCAGTGAGTCGATCGACTATGCGGTCATGGAAAAAACCGCCGATGCGGTCGTGATACCGCTCGATGCCGGCTGGAGCGACGTCGGCTCCTGGGCCTCGCTGCATGAGGCCTGCGACAAGGACGAGCAGGGCAATACCTTGCGCGGCGATGTGATCGTCGAGGACACGCGGGACAGCTACATCTATTCAGAGAGCCGCCTGGTTGCGACCGTGGGCCTGCGCGATCACGTCGTGGTGGAGACCAAGGATGCCGTGCTGGTCGCGCCCAAGGATCGGGTACAGGAGGTCAAGAAGCTGGTGGCGCGGCTGAAGGCTGACCGGCGCTACGAGCATGCGTTGCATCGCGAGGTGTTCCGGCCTTGGGGCAGTTACGACAGCATCGACAGCGGCCAGCGCTTCCAGGTCAAGCGCCTGGTGGTCAGGCCCGGTGGCGTGCTGTCGTTGCAGATGCATCATCATCGCGCCGAGCATTGGGTGGTCGTATCTGGAACCGCCAGCATCACTCGCGGTGAGGAAACCTTTCTGCTCGAGGAAAATCAGTCGACTTACATCCCCATCGGTATACGCCATCGGATCGAGAACCCTGGCCGCATCCCGCTGCACATCATTGAAGTGCAGTCGGGCGGCTATCTCGGCGAGGATGACATCGTGCGCCTCGAAGATCGTTACGGGCGCCAGGGAACCGATACTTAGAGTTGCCAGAGGAACGCATGCCCAAGCTCCGCTGCTTCAAGGCCTACGATGTGCGTGGCCGTATTCCGGACGAGCTCAATGATACGCTCGCCTACCAGATCGGTCAGGCGTATTCGGCCCTGGTGAAACCGAAGAAGGTGGCGGTTGGACGCGACATCCGCCAATCCAGCACCGAACTGCAAGCCGCGCTGATTGGCGGGCTGACCGACTCGGGTGTCGAGGTCGCCGATATCGGGCTGTGCGGCACCGAGGGCGTCTATTTTGCGACCTTTGCCGAGAACTTCGACGGCGGCATCATGGTCACGGCGAGCCACAACCCGCCCGACTACAACGGCATGAAATTCGTGCGCGAACAGAGCCGACCCATCAGCGCCGACACCGGGCTACTGATCATGCAGCGGCTGATCGAAGAGCACGAGCTGCCGCCCAAAGCGGCCAATCCCGCTCCGGTACGTGCGCTCGATACCAGCCGCAGCTACATCAAGCATCTGCTGGGCTACGTCCAGGTTCCGAAGCTCAAGCCGCTCAAAGTCGTCGTGAACGCCGGCAACGGCGGCGCCGGCCTGATCGTGGATCAGCTCGAACCGCTTTTGCCGTTCGAGTTCATCAAGATCAATCACGCAGCCGATGGTTCGTTTCCCAACGGCGTGCCCAATCCGATGCTCGAGCAGAACCGCGGGGTGACGACCGAGGCGATCCAACGCAGCGGCGCCGATCTGGGCCTGGCCTGGGATGGCGACTACGATCGCTGTTTTTTCTTTGATGAACACGGCGGCTTCATTGAAGGCTACTACCTGGTCGGTCTGCTCGCAGAAACATTTCTGCGGCGCCACCGAGGCGCGCGCATCGTGCACGATCCGCGCCTGACCTGGAACACCATCGACATCGTGCAGCACTGCGGCGGGATGCCGGTGCTGTGCAAGTCCGGTCATGCCTTCATCAAGCAGAAGATGCGCGAGGTCGATGCGGTGTACGGCGGAGAGATGAGCGCGCACCATTACTTCCGGGACTTCGCCTATTGCGATAGCGGTATGATTCCCTGGCTGCTGGTGCTCGCGGTCATGAGCGAGTCCGGCAAGTCGCTCTCGGAGCTGGTCGGGGAACGCCAGCGGCTGTACCCAGCCAGCGGCGAGATCAACCGCGAGATCAGCCCACAGATGGGCGACACCAAGGCCGTGCTCGCGCGCGCGCAGCAGCACTACCAGGCGCGCGCCAAAACCACTGACTTCACCGACGGGCTGTCCATGGAGTTCGATCACTGGCGATTCAATCTGCGCGGTTCCAATACCGAGCCTCTGGTGCGGCTGAACGTGGAGTCGCGCGGCGACGCGGCGCTGATGCAGGAGAAGACCGCCGAACTGCTGCGGCTGCTCGATGGCCCCTGAACTTCCAGGCGCCGTACAGGCGTTGCTCTCGCGTCGCTCGGTGCCGGCGCTGCAGCTGCGCGAGCCGGGGCCGTCGGCGGCGGAACTGGACGTGGCGATCGATGCGGCCTTGAGCGCCCCGGACCACGGTGCGCTCAAGCCGTTGCGCTTCGTGCTGATCCGCGGTGCGGCGCGCGCGCGGCTCTCGCAGCTGTTCGTACGCCGCATGCTCGAGCGCGATCCCGCCATTCCGCCTGGCAAGGTCGACAAGGCTAGCCGAATGCCGCTGACCGCGCCGCTGGTGATCGCTGTGGGCGCGAGAGTGCTTGCACAACACAAGGTGCCTGAGATCGAGCAGCTGCTCGCCGCCGGCGCCGGCGTCATGAATCTGCTCAATGCGTTCCACGCCCAGGGCTTTGGCGCGATCTGGCTCACGGGCGGCAATGCCTACGACGCGCAGATCGCCCAGGCATTGCAGTGTCCCGCCGATGAGCGCTGTCTCGGCTTTGTCTACGTCGGCTCGATCGCGGCCGAAAGCAGTGCCGGGCCGCCGCGGCGACGGGAACGCAGCAGCGTCGTGCGCGACTGGAGCGGCTGAGGCGCCATGCCGTTTACGGTATCGCATGTCGCCGCGGTATTGCCGGGATATCGTGCGCTCTCGCGCGCGCGGCTGTTTACCGCCGCCGTGATCGGCAGCATGGCGCCTGATTTCGGCATGCTGCTGCCCGGATCCCTGGCCCGCTGGCAGACGCACAGCCTGTCGGCCCTGTTCAGTTTCTGCCTGCCAATGGGGCTGGCTGCCTATGGGCTCACGCTGTTGCTCATCAAGCCCGCCGTGATCGAGATCGTGCCCGATGGCCCGTATGCGCGCCTGCGCGCTGCGGATGCCATGGCGGCGCCCCGGCATCTGCGCGCCTGGCTCTACGCCGCGCTGGCGATTCTGCTCGGAGCCATCACGCACCTGATCTGGGACGCATTCACGCACGAAAACGCGCGCGGCGTGCGCATGTTCCCGGTATTGGACGAATATGGTCCTGAGTTGCATGGCCATACGCTGACGCTTTACCACTTACTGCAATACGGCAGCAGCGTGGTGGGCCTCATGGTCGTCATTGGCGCACTGGTCCTCTGGCTGCGCCATGCACCGGCGCCGCCGCAGCGCCCGCGGCGGCGGCTGCGCCGTGGCGAGCGCTTCTGCTGGGCCGGCCTGTACTTCGTGTTGCCGTTGCTCGGTATAGCCCTGGCGATCTGGCACGCCCTGGGCCTGTCTCCGGCGGCGCTGCCCGCCGGTATGAAGCTGGAAGGTATGGCGATCGCGGGCATGCGCGCGAGCGCTGTATCGCTAGTGTTCGTGTCCCTGCTGTTGCGGGCACGCCTGGCGCTAGTCAGGCAAGCACCGCCTTCATGACAGCCGCGCTCTCATGAAGTCCGAGAGTCGCACCGAGCGGCTCAACACCAAGGCGGCCGGCATCATCGGCCTCGCCGTGATGTGCAGCCGTCTGCTCGGACTCGTGCGTGAACAGGTCTGTGCCGCCTTGTTTGGCGGCGGCGGCGCCATGGATGCGTTCACCGCGGCATTTCGCATCCCGAATCTGCTGCGCGATCTGTTTGCCGAGGGCGCGCTGTCGACGGCATTCGTGACCACCTTTAGCAAGACCATAGCGCGTGGCGGGGATCGCGCGGCCTGGCGGCTCGCCGACAAGGTCGCGACGCTGACGGCACTGGTGCTCGGCGCATTGTGCGTGGCGGGCATGATGAACTCGACGCAGCTGGTGTCGCTGATCGCGCCGGGCTTCGAGCCGCACAAGGCGGCATTGACCGCGCAGCTCACGCGCATCATGTTTCCGTTCATACTGCTGGTTTCCCTGGCCGCGCTGGTCATGGGCATGCTCAACGCCAAGAGCGTGTTCGGCATGCCGGCCATGGCTTCGAGCTTTTTCAATATCGGTTCGATCGTCGGCGGCGTAGTGCTCGGAGCCTGGATTGATCCGCATTTCGGGCCCCGCGCACTGATCGGGCTCGCCATCGGCACGCTGATCGGCGGCGCGCTGCAGCTGGGCGTCCAGTTGCCATCGCTGGCGCGTCTGGGCTATCGATTTCGCCCCGATTTCCAATGGCGCGACGCGGGTGTCGCCGCGATCCTGGCGCTCATGGGCCCCTCGGTGATCGCCGCCAGCACGACGCAGGTGAATGTTCTGGTCAACTCAATGTTTGCATCGACCCTCGGGGACGGCCCGATATTCTGGCTCTCGATCGCGTTTCGGCTCATGCAGTTGCCGCTCGGTCTATTTGGCGTCGCGCTCGGAACCGTGACGCTGCCGCTGCTGTCGCGGCTGGTGGTGGCGGGCCAAATGACCGCATTTCGCTCTGAGCTCTCGCGCGGCATGCGGCTCGCGTTTCTGTTGACGGTGCCGTCCACGATCGGGCTCATGATGCTGGCCGGACCGATCATCTCGGTGCTCTACCAGCATGGCAAATTCGACGCACAGCAGGCGGCACAGGCTGCCGGTGCGCTGCGCTTCTATGCGATTGGCCTGGCCGGCTACGCCGCGCTCAAAGTGTTGGTGAGCGCATTCTATGCGCTGGATCAGCGCAAGACTCCGATGTTCGTGGCCTTCCTGGCCGTGGCCTTGAACCTGCTGTTCAATTGGATCTTTACGTTCCGTCTGGGCTGGGGTCATCGGGGACTGGCGTTCTCGACCGGCTGCGTCGCGAGCTGCAATTTCCTGGTCCTGTATGCGCTCATGCACCGGCACCTGCGGGGTCTCGAGTCGCGGCGCATGCTCAGGATGCTGGGCAAAGTCGCGGTGGCCTCGATCGCTCTGGTGGCGCTGTGCGCCGCTTCCTCCCACTGGCTGCTGGCCGATTGGGCCACCCAGGCGTTCTTGAGCAAACTGAGCGCACTACTGGCAACGGTGGTCATCGGTGCGGTGGTCTTTGTCGGCTGCGGTGCTCTGCTGCGTATCGAGGAGCTCGACGAGTTGAGCGACGCGCTCAAGCGACGGCTGCGGCGCGCCCGCTAAGAACGAGCGCAGCTGGGGCGCAGCCGCGCCCATCAGGGTTTAGCACTGCATACCGCTTCACCCTTGTCGAACACAATGCGCCAGGTGTTGGCTGCTTCCAGCCGCCAAATGGAATTGAAGCGGCCAACCTCTCTTCCCTGGATGTAAACCGGCCCGGTGCTCAGGGCGAGCTTGCCGGACGGCAATACCTGGACGTTGTCGGGTACCCACGAGAAGGGCACCGCGGGGCCGGCGAAGTACGGTTTCCAGGTGGCCGCGATCGCCGCGGATCCGTGCTGGACGGCGCTGCCGCTGAAAAAAATGGCTTCGCTCGACAGAAAGCTCGTGAAGCCTTTGAAGTCCCGGTCGGCCATGGTCTTGGCAAATGCGCGTTCGGTGGCGACGACCTGGTCGTGCGCCGCGGATTCGCCTTTGCTCGCGGAGCGGGCACCGTGCGGCTGGCCAAGGCTCGAGCAGGCCGCGAGCAGGCTGAACGCAAGGGCGAGGATGGGGCTGCGGTAGCGGTGACTCATGGATCAGTACCTCGTGGCTTTGAGTTGCCATATGGTCGGCGGTCGTGTCTGACTTGTCGACAGCAGTTCTGATGTGGCGCCAGGGCGCGGTATTCTTAGCCGAAGCGCAGCATCGGGAGATGTAAGCAGCCATGGCCATATTCAGCGACAAAGTCACCACAGCGTTTGACCTACCCGGCCATCGTGTGGTGGAGAATTGCGGCATCGTTCGCGGCATCATCGTGCGATCGCGCAGCATCGTCGGCTCGATCGGTGCCGGGCTTCAGAGCCTCTTCGGCGGCAACATCACGCTGTACACGCAGTTGTGTGAGCGGGCGCGCGATGATGCCTATGAGTTGATGCTCGCGCACGCCAGAGAGATGGGCGGCAATGCCGTCATCGGCGTGCGCTACGATGCCACCGAGCTCGGCGCGGGAATTACCGAGGTGCTCGCGTACGGTACGGCGGTACGGGTCGAGCCGAACTGAGCTAGCTCATTTGCATCGATACGTTTTCGGCGCGTCAAGCTGTAAAGATTGACAGTTGCTCGAATCTCAGCCTGCTCGACAATAGCCCGTATCCGGGCCCGTCCTGAGGGCCGGTTATGGCGCTACAGAGATGGTCGGATCCCAATCCTGCAAGAATCCCCAAGATAACCATCTGTTAGCCGCATTGCCGCCGACTGATTTTGAGCGCCTGCAGCCTCATCTGGAACTGGTGACTCTGCCTTTCGGGGAGGCGCTGTACGAACCCGGCATCGTGTTGCGGCACGGATATTTCCCCGTCGATTCGCTCGTATCTTTGCTGTACGTCATGGCGGACGGCGCCTCAGCCGAAATCGCTGTGGTGGGCAACGACGGTGTCATCGGGATTTCCCTGTTCATGGGCGGCGAAACCACGCCAAGCCGGGCGGTGGTGCAGAGCGCCGGCCATGCATTCCGTTTGGACGGAGAGCTACTCAAGTCGGAATTCATCCGGGCGGGCGCCTTGCAGCAGCTATTACTGCGGTATACGCAGGCATTGCTGACCCAGATGGCACAGACCGCCGTGTGCAACCGACATCATTCGCTGGACCAGCAACTATGCCGCTGGTTGCTCTCGAGCCTCGACCGCCTGCCCTCGAACGAGCTGGTCATGACGCAGGAATTGATCGCCAATATGCTCGGGGTGCGCCGTGAAGGCGTGACCGAGGCGGCCAGAAAGTTGCAAGAGGCTGGTTTAATCCAGTACAGCCGCGGCCGCATCGTCGTGCGCGATCGTCTGGGGATCGAAGCCCGAAGTTGTGAGTGTTACGCGGTGGTAAAAAGGGAGTCGGACCGGCTCCTTGCTGCCTTACCAGAGCCCTGAGGGCACTCAAAAAAAGGCTCGTTGGCGTGGACAACCAGGCCAACGAGCCCATGCTGAGCCCGGCCGAGCACTCGCTCGAGTGTGGTAAGCGACGCATCATTAAGAAGACGCGGGTTCAGGTGTGCGACGCTACGCGGTCGATGCGAGCTGCTTCTGTGCGGTAGGAAACATAGCGGCCGCATGCCGGTCGAGGGCCACTAGAGTCTGAAGAATTTCTCCGCGATCACGTGTCGAGGCAAGTCGATCGTGAACACGCACCCCGTTCCGGGTAGGTTGCGCGCTCTCAGAACTCCGTGGTTTGCCTCGACACCGCGCCGACAAATCGACAATCCGAGTCCCAGACCCGACTTGTCTTCAGTCCCCTGTGTAAAGGGCCGAAACATGTGCTCCGCGTCGCCCGCCGGCCATCC
>DAIMZW010000039.1:0-5594 GCA_036733765.1 Steroidobacteraceae bacterium | reverse complement strand
GCCATCCACCGCCAGGCGCGGATCGACACGGGAGACCGTAAAGACGCATTCGCGGGAGCGTGCTTCGAGTCGCGCGGACAATTGCACATCGGCGATGAAATCGGAGAGGTTGATCAGTTGCGCTCGCGCAGGCAGCTGGCCGCCCGAGCGCGCGTCCTGGAGCGAACGATCGACGAGACTGCCCAAGCCGGCCAAGCAGCGGTTCAGAACCGCGCCGGTCGGACCGGTCAGGCCGACTTGACCGGTTCTGATGGCAGTCATGGCGTGCGTGGCGGTACTGATGAGATTGCGCACTTCGTGCGCAAATACCCCTAAGCGCTCGTGGAATGCCTCCGCGCCGCGGTCCGCCCCCAACTGCTCGCGCTCGTAGGAAAATTCAGTGACGGAATCGGCGATGGCGTTGTCCAGGCAACGGTTAAGTGTCCGAAACTCGTCCACCTCGATCGGCGTGTGCTCTTCGACTGCCAGATCGGTGATGGCTTGGCACAGATCGCCATAATCGTGAACCACGAGGTCGACCGTGTACCCGCGCTGCAATAGCTCGTGCCCGTGCTGGCGGGCGGTTGCGCCGATCTCGGACAGAGATTGCCGTCCGCCACCGGATGCTCCGGACACCTTGCGGCTTCGCATCGGCTCGGCCGTCTGCTCGACCTGCAATGTCTTGATAATCTGATTGAGGAATAAAGGAACGCCGTACGCCACTCCAGCTCGCTCGCCGGGCGCGTAGATCTTTGAGCGGCCTTGAGCCTGCACCGCTCAATCAACTGGTCGCGATTGGTGGTGAGGAATTCGTGTAACATCCGCGGCTGGCCACCGGGATTTCCTATTCCAAAGAGCTTGCCAAATGAATATTTCACACGCGAAAGACGCCGTCTGTTCGCTATCGCACATAAGTCAGGCGGCGGCGCTCTGTGCGTCAGCGCACCGCCCCGCGGTCCACGCTGAGTTCAGCGTGCCATGCTAGTTGCAGAGCTTACTTCGTTCGATGCGCCGCAGCTGGCCGCACAGTTGAACTGCGTGTCCGATGCCGAGCTCGACGCGTTGCCGTTCGGCGTGATCGAGATGAACCACCAGTTCAAGGTGCTGCGATATAACGCCACCGAGTCGCGCTATTCAGGGCTGGCGTCAGATCGGGCCATCGGGCAGCATTTCTTTCGCGACGTGGCGCCCTGGGCCAACAACCGTCGTGTGGCGAAACGATACCAGCTCGACTCGCTGGACGAGACCATTGACTACACATTCTCGCTGCACATGAAGCCAATGCCGGTCACGCTGCGGATGCTCAAGCCGGCCTACAACGAGCGCATGTACCTGCTCGTGACATGGTCGTGACCGGCGTCGCCGCCGGCGCCGCGTGAGCGGCGGTCCCCCAGATGTCCCGCTCCACCTTGATAGGCCGCGCACTCGATTCGCTCGATGATGCGAAGATCGTCGCTGCGCAGCTGAGAAACGCCCTCGAGGAGGTCGGAGTCTCGGTTCCCCGCGCCAAACTGCTGGAGGTGGTCGCGCGGCTGTGTGGCGCACACCATTACGATGAGCTGCAGTATCGGCTCAAGGGTAAATCCCCTGCCGATGAGCGCGCGTTGAACGGTTCGAGCGCGGAAGTGCGCCTGCTGACGCTTCCGGAGGTTCTGCTGCTGAAGAAGCCCGACGGCGATGGGGCGCTCGCCGAGCATCTCGAGTTCTTCGACAAGACCTCGGCGACACGGTGGTGCTATGCCATGGGTTCCGCCGCTATCAAGCGGGCGGCCCTGGAGGCTGCGCGCCGCTTCGTGCTTGGAGAGCCCTTGCGCCCCACCGATACCAAGTGGCTGACTGGCTGCTCCAGCGACGTATCGGTCATCGATGATGATAATGCGGACGGCGCCCTGAACGTCAATGTGCAAGCGCTCGCGGGCGCGGGATATCTGGGCGAAGGCAAGTGGAGTGTGGGACCACACTACTACTGCCGCGTGTCGGTCAACGATCCCCTGTTGATCGAACGCCTAGGAGTACCTGTATCCTCCAAGGCGATGGCTGAGCAGAGGCTCTCCGCTCAGCGCTTTGCGCCGCCGCCTGATTTCGCGGCCGCCGGCTTCGAGGTGTTCACGGTCAACATTGAGTCACGGCTCATGATCCGTTGTTTGACGTTGCCGAATCCAGCGGCCGTGCTCGAATCTCTACAGCTCGTCGGGCCTGGGGTTGCGCCCAGTCGACTTCGCCTGGCGCTGCTGCGAGTTGACCCGGGCGGCGGTATCCGGCTCATCAGGCTGGCAGGCCGAAAGGAGCAGCTATTGACCGGATTGAGTTGGACGGGAATGCGGGCCACTGGCGGACGGGAGCGCGGCTCGAGTCGTGCGGACCTCGACTATTCAGGCGAAGAGGGCCTCGCCCGGATCTGGCAGGAAATCCGCGAATGGGTGGCGAGGGGCGAATCCGCTCCCAAGCATGGCACCGAGGCAAGCACCACTTTATCCGCCACCCGGCGCGCGGAGCTGGAGAAGTGGATTCGATCGTCATAGTTGGCACCTACGTCCGCGCAGGTCCTCAGCGACCTTGTTATGGTCCGGCGATGTGCCAGCCTCATCCGGTTGCGGAGGGTGTCGAAACCACCGAGCAGTCGCGACTGCTTCGGTCGCTGAGCTGCGATGAAATGCAGGGCTATTTGTTCAGCAAGCCGGTGCCGCGCGAGATCTTCGAATCGCGGTATCTGACGGCGGCTGCTACCGCGTGACGGCTTCGACAAAATGGCCGCTGGACGATACGGTGCGCCGGCGCGCCATGCCAAGCCCTGTCACGACCGGACTGAGAGCCGGCCTGAACCGATTTGCCGATCCCCCCATTCTGTTTCCGTTGCTCAGCATTTTGGTGCTTGCCGTAATTTGGAGCGCGACATTCAACCTGATCAGGATCGAGCGTGCCACTGCCGAGGCGGCCGCGGCCGGGACCGCCTTGGAACTGCTCAACACCTATGAAGCGCAGGTCGTGCGCGCCCTGCGCGAGATCGATCAAACGCTGAAGTTCGTCAAATACGCGTACGAGCTCAAAGGAGCTGGCGCGGCCCTATCCGACTTGAAAGCCAGGACTTTGCTGCCGCCTGACCTGCTGTTCGTGGTCAGTGTCGTCAACGCCGACGGCGCGGTCGTGGCCAGTACCCGGCCGGCCGAAGCTCCCTCTGTGGCCGAACCGGGGCTCCTGCAGGCGCTGCACAGCGACACACTTTGGATCGATCAACCGCAGAGAAACCGCATTTCAGGAGAATGGACGCTGCAATTTGGCCGCCGACTCAATGCGGCTGACGGTATGTTTGCCGGCGCCGCGCTGGTCACCGTCGATGCCTCCTATTTTGTCAGCGGCTACGACCCCTTACAACTCGGCAAAAACGGTATGCTCGGTTTACTGGGAACCGATGGCGTATTCCGGGCCAGACGCACCGGAGATATTGTGACTGCGGGTTACGCAGCCGACTACGCGAGCGAAGTACCCGGTGCGGATCAGGGCGATCCTACGGTCGCGCTTTCGGCGAACAGCTGGGACGGCGTGCGGCGCTACACCGGCGCACAGCAGCTCTATGAGTTCCCGCTGGCCGTGATCGTCGGATTGTCCGAAGACGAGCAATTGGCAACGGCGCACCGCAATATGCGTAGCTATCTGTGGCGAGCGGCCATCGGCAGTGTACTGTTGATACTGCTCACGACGATACTGGGACGCATGAGCTGGCAGCTCGCACGCGGCCGACTGCGCGAGAACGAAGCCAAGCTAACCCATGCGCTGCGGGTTGAATACCTTGCGTATCACGACGGCCTCACGACACTGCCAAACCGCAGCTTATTCAACAGGCTTTTAACTCAAGCCATCAGTCAAGCGCAGCGTAACAAGAAACAGCTCGCCGTAGCATTTATCGATCTGGATCGATTCAAGCAAATCAACGACACCCTCGGGCACGAAGCCGGCGACGAATTGCTAAAGGAAGTCGCAAGCAGACTTAAGGGCTGCCTGCGCGACAGCGACATCGTCGCGCGTCTGGGCGGCGATGAATTCGTGGTGCTGTTGACTGAATTGTCGGACGAGAAATTCGCAGCGACCGTGGCTCAGAAATTGCTAATTGCGATCGCCCAGCCGTTTGTTCTGTTGGGCCAGGACTTTCGTGTCACCGCGAGTATCGGCATCAGCACCTATCCGCAAGACGGCCACGACGAGCAGACGCTGACGAAAAACGCCGATATCGCGATGTATCAGGCCAAGGAGGACGGTAAGAACGAATTCCAATTCTATTCTGAGAAGCTCAATGCGAACTCGCTCGAACGGCTCACCTTGGAGTCGAGCCTGAGACGTGCACTCGAGCGCCGCGAATTTCAGCTTTACTATCAGGCCAAGCGGGATATCGCCAGCGGCCAGATAGCAGGCATGGAAGCGCTGCTGCGCTGGCAGCATCCGGACTTAGGAATGTTGGCGCCCATGCAATTCATTCCGGTTGCGGAAGAGACCGGTCTGATCCTGCCGATTGGCAGATGGGTTATCAACACGGCCTGCCTGCAGAACGTGGCTTGGCAGAAGCAGGGCCTGGCTCGTGTGACCATCGCCGTCAACCTGACGGCACGCCAGTTCTTCGATGAATATCTGGTGCGCGACATTGCTTCGATACTCAAATCCACCGGCATGGAGGGGCGCCTGCTGGAGATCGAAATTCATGAGAGCCTGCTGATCCACGATACCGAGAAGACGCTGCAGATACTGACCGAGCTCAAGGCCATGGGGATCCGGATCGCCATCGACGATTTTGGGGCGGGCTATTCCTCGCTAACCACACTGCAGCGATTCCCACTCGATACCATCAAGATCGATCGCTCGTTTATCAAGGACATCACCACCGTTGGAGAACACAGCGGTTTGACAACAGCCATTATGGCAATGGGCAGGAGTTTGAGCCTGACCGTCGTGGCGCAGGGTGTAGAAACAAAAGAGCAGGCCGATTTCTTGCGCGAACATTCTTGCGACGAATTGCAGGGCTTTTATTTCAACAAGCCGGTGTCGGCGCAGCAGTTTACCGAGCTATTGCAGGCGCAAATCACAGAGACCACTTATGCCGGTTCGCGGGCGACCGTGCCTTCGATCTGATCGATCGGCCAACGTACGCATTGTGCCATGCAGGCGATGAGGCCAGTAGCCCGACCCTCGCGTACCTGACGGCGTTTCGTTTCGCAAGTCTTTGATTTATGGTGGGCGGTACTGGGATCGAACCAGTGACCCCTGCCGTGTGAAGGCAGTGCTCTACCGCTGAGCTAACCGCCCCTCTTGAGGGGGCCGAAAGTTTAAGCGGCGAATCACCGCGACGCAACGGCCCATGGCGAATCAGGGCGCCCGCCGGTAGGATGCGCGGCCCATATGACTGTCGTGACACGTTTCGCTCCCAGCCCCACGGGCCTGCTGCACATCGGCGGCGTGCGTACGGCGCTATTTTCCTGGCTGTATGCGCGCCATCACGGCGGCAAGTTCATCCTGCGCATCGAGGATACGGACCGGGAGCGCTCCACGGACGATGCCGTGCGGGTCATCCTCGAAGGCATGCAATGGCTCGGGCTCGACGTCGACGAGGGACCGTACTACCAGACGCA
>DAIMZW010000038.1:0-19532 GCA_036733765.1 Steroidobacteraceae bacterium | reverse complement strand
CGATAGGCATGGCCTGCACTCTGCACGACCGCCCGGCTCGGCGTGGTCTCTCCGCCCATGAACAGCGAAACCCCGATCAAACCTTCGTTGCCGACGACGGCGATCTCCGCTGAGGCGCCATCCGCCATGACATACAGCAGCGACACGATCGAATCGGCAGGGAAATAAACGTGGCGCAGCACGATGCCGGACTCGTATAGCACTTCGCCCAAAGGCATCGGCACGAGCTTCAGATGGGGCAGCAGGCGTTGAAAATCCCCCGCCGGCAATGCGGCGAGCAGATGGTTGTTGTCCGGGCTGATTTCCGGAGTGCTATCCAAGGCCCTAAGTGCGTCCATGGGATTCCCTCCCGGCAGAGTGTACGGCATTTGGCGAGCTTTGTGCGGTTACGCACACAACTCCCCGCTTTTTTTATTGCATCGCAGCAGCGGTTGCCTCAGGACCTGTGCTTGAAGAAGAAGGCCTTGACCTGCTTGACGGCTTCGTTGCGCGTAATCGCGTACCGCTGCTGGATCAGGCCGCTCAGTTTTTCTTCGTGACCTTCGATTTTGAGCAATTCGTCTTCGGTCAATTTGCCCCAGGCGATCTTGGCGGCGCCGATTCGTTGTTTCCATCTGCCCTTGAGTTCAGCCCCGCTGGGCAACGGCCGAGCGCGTCTGACGCTTGCGGTGAGCGCCTTCGCCTTCGACTCCGGCTGGGGATCGACGGGCACGACGCTGCCCTTGGCAGCGCTGTCATCGCTTGGCATGTTCATGGGAACCTCTCCATGAACCATAACAGTGCGTCGCAGCGCGCGTCGGTGCGCTACCGCGCATAGGGCGCGTGGCGCGCCCTCCACGGACGGCTTCAGGCGCGGCCGGCTCAGGCCGTGGCGTGGATCAGCAGGCCCGCGCTCTGCGTGCTGCCCTGAGTCTGCAGGTTCCCCAGCAGCGTCTGCAGGAAGTTCTGCAGGCTGGGCGTGCTCGTCTGGCTGGCCGATTGACCCGTGGCTGCACTGGCCGACAGATCCTGCATCAAGCTCTGGAACGATGTCTCAAGGTTGGACACGCCCTGCGAGTTGGTGCCAGACGAGTTGCTGCTGGCGAGGCCTGCGCTCGCGCTGCTGCCGGCGCCGCTCGCGCCGTCGACTTCCTGCAGCAGTGACTGCAACTGCGTCGAGAGATGCCCGTGGCCGCCGTGTTCCCGGTGGCCGCTGCTGGGCGTGCTGCCGCTTGCCGCGGCGCTACCGCCGGCGCCACCGGCCTGGTGGAGCGCCTGAATCAACGTCGCCATGAAGCTCTGCAGGTCCTGCGTTGCCTTCGACGCTGCCGCGGCCGAGGCAGACGCACTGGCCGCGCCATTCGCGGTCGCTGCAGAGGCCGTGACGGCGGTACTTGCACTCGAGGGCAAGACCAGATGCTGCAGCGTACTCAGGATGTCCTGCATCAAACTGCCGCTGGTGGCGCCGCTCGATTTGCTGCTCGAGGCGCTCGGGCTTGCGCCAACCAGATTGGACATCGCATTTTGACTGGTGAGTGGATTGATCCAGGCGGAGTTGCCTGCGATATTGCCAATCGACGACATGGTTGCTTTCTCCTGCAAAACTTACCCTGGCGGCTAACGCATGCCGCTTTCGATGCCGGTCGCGGCAAGTGCTTGCCGCATCGCCCGCACCGGGCGGCGCCGTGGATCGCCGCAACTCCCTGATTCCCTTGGCTACGGCGCACTACGCCGGCCGGGCAATCGCGCGCGGATTGAACGTCCACGTTATGAAAGGTGCAACGGGGATGCCAGGCGTACGAACGCAGCTCACGGAACGAGCGTGCTATGAGCGAGGAGCCGCTCGGATCAGGTTTTTTGCAGCTTCGCGGCGGCGTTCTCGTAGTTCGCCAGCTTGCTCAGGAAGTTGTCGATGAAGTCGGGGCGGCGATTGCGGAAGTCGACGTAGTACGCGTGCTCCCACACATCGAGCACCAGCAGTACCTTGCCCTCACCGGTCGCGAGCGGCGTGCTGGCATTGAGCGTCTTGGTGACTTTCAGCTTGCCATCCCGCGTGAGCACCAACCAGGCCCACCCGGAGCCGAACTGGCCCACTGCCGCTGCTTTGAAAGTCTCTTTGAATTTATCGACGCTGCCGAAGTCTTCGGTGAGCTTCTTTTCGAGCACGCCCGGTATGCCACCCCCGGTCGGCGACAGCGATTCCCAGAACACACTGTGATTCCAATGTTGGCCGGCATTGTTGAATACCGGCTGCAGGTCCTCCCGGCCATAGGAGGTCCGGATGAGCTCTTCGAGCGACTTGCCTTTCAGCGCATCGTTCTTCTCCACCAAGCCGTTCAGCGCCGTCACATAGGCATTGTGATGTTTGCCGTGATGCAGCTCCAAAGTCTCCTGGCACATGCCGTGCGCAGCCAGGGCGCCTGGAGCAAAGGGCAGTGGGGGTAATACAAAGCTCATAGAGGCAGCTCCAAAATACTTGCAGGGTATGCGTAGTGCGACTTTATCACAGTACCGCGCGCCCACTGTTTCCCGGATGGCGCATTGGTCTGTCAGACTCGGCTTGCAAATTCAGGCGCCAAGGATAGGCTTGGAACTCGCTATATACACCTCTATATCTCGCGAAGGTCGTGACATGAGCAGAACTTGAGGAGCGAGCGATGCGAAAACTTCTTACAACACTCACCGCGCTGCTCGGCCTGGTGCTGCTGCCGCTTCACGCCGCGGAGTTGCACGTTGCCGTGGCTGCGAATTTTTTCGGCCCGCTGCAAAAGCTGGCGCCGCTGTTCGAGCAGGCCAGCGGCAATCAGCTGGTCATCAGTTCCGGCTCCTCCGGTCAGCTCTATACCCAGATCAAACAGGGTGCGCCCTTCGACGTGTTTCTGTCCGCCGACACCGGGAAGCCGCAGCTGCTGGAAGGCGAGGGTTTGACCGTTCCGGGAAGCCGCTTCACCTATGCCATCGGCGCACTGGTGTTGTGGAGTGCAAAGCCTGGCCTGGTCGACAGCGCCGGCAAGGTCCTGCAGGCGCAGCAATATCGCTTCATCGGTGTCGCCAATCCGCAGACTGCCCCTTACGGCACCGCGGCACAGCAGGTGCTGACAAAGCTTGGCCTGTGGGACAAGCTGAATCGGGAACGCAAGATCGTGATCGGTGAAAACATCACCCAGGCCTGGCAGTTTGCCGCGACCGGCAATGTGGATCTGGCGTTCGTGGCGCTGTCCCAAGTCCTTGACGCGGACGGCAGCATCACCGGTTCATCCTGGCTGGTGCCGCAATCGATGTACGATCGCATCGATCAGGCGGCCGTCATCCTCGCGCACACGAACCAGAAGGCCGCGGCCGAAGCGTTCATGACCTGGCTGCGGACCAACCCGACCGCGCTCTCCGCGATCGGATCGGCCGGCTACCACGTCGCCAATTGAGCTACCTAAGATGGGTAGCGCCGATCTGATCGCCTTGTGGATTTCGTTGCGTCTGGCTGCCACCACGACACTGTTGTTGCTGCTGCTGTGCACGCCGCTCGCTTGGTGGTTGGCGATGGGAACTTCGCGCTGGCGAGTGGTGGTCGACGCCGTGGTGTCGCTGCCATTGGTGCTGCCGCCCACCGTGCTCGGGTTCTACCTGCTGATACTGCTCGGACCCATGGGCGGCCTCGGCAGGACGCTGCACGTCCTTGGCCTGCCGGCGCCGGCATTCACCTTCAGCGGGCTGGTCATTGGCTCGATGCTCTACTCCCTGCCGTTCGCGGTGCAGCCCTTGCGCGATGCATTCCTATCCGTCGGCGTCCGCGCATTGGAGGTGGCCGCAACCCTGCGCGCCTCGCCCTGGAACCGTTTCTTCACGGTCGCCATGCCGTTGGCTTCGCGCGGCATCCTGAGCGCGGTAGTGCTGTCTTTCGCGCATACGCTTGGCGAATTCGGAGTGGTGCTCATGATCGGCGGCAACATTCCGGGCCGTACCCAGACCGCATCGATCGCTCTATTCAATCATGCCGAGGCCTTGGAATACGGCGCCGCCTATCGCCTGTCGGCGACGCTGCTCGCGATCTGCTTCATTTTGCTGCTGGTTATCTACACGGCCAATCGCCGGCGGCGCGCCACCGCAATACTGACGTGACGCTGGCGTTGCGCGTGGCGCTTGCGCTACCTACGTTCGCACTCGACGTGACGTGCGATATTCCAACCCAGGGCATTACGGGCTTGTTTGGCCGGTCCGGCAGCGGCAAGACCACTCTGTTGCGCTGTATCGCGGGGCTGGAACGGACGGCTCGGGCGCAGATCGAATTCAACGGCGAGCTCTGGCAGGACGCCGGCCGATTCCTCCCCACGCATCGGCGCGCGGTGGGTTACGTGTTTCAGGAGTCGAGTCTGTTCCCGCATCTGGACGTGCGCGGCAATCTCGAATTTGGCCTGCGTCGTGTCCCGCCCCCGCAGCGCCGGCTGGGTTTCGACCAGGCGGTCGCGCTGCTCGATCTGTCAGCGCTGCTGCGGCAGCGCGCGCCGCGGCTCTCGGGCGGCGAGCGTCAGCGAGTCGCCATTGCGCGCGCACTGCTCACGAGTCCGCAATTGCTGTTGATGGACGAACCCCTGTCCAACCTCGATCAGAGCAGCAAGGCTGAGATCCTGCCGCATCTGGAGCGTTTGCGCGACAGTTTAGCGATACCGATCATCTACGTGAGCCATGCGCTCGGCGAGGTCATGCGACTGGCCGATCACCTGGTGCTGCTCGAGGCCGGCCGCGTGCGAGCCGCCGGGCCGCTGCAGCAGCTGCTCGCGCGCAGCGATCTGCCGTTGGGACACTTTGAAGACAGCGGCTGCGTGTTCGACGCCGTGATCGAGGAGCACGACCCGAGCTATCACCTCACATACGTCCGGATAGGCGCGGGGCGTCTGGCCGTTTCGCTCAAGCAAGCACCGATTGGTCATCGCGTCCGCGTGCGCATCGATGCCCGCGATGTGAGCTTGGCGCTCAAGCCGCCGGAACTCACGAGTATCATCAACATCCTGCCGGCCAAGGTGCTGGCTGTGAGCGACGACCGCGACCCGGCGCAGACCCTGGTGCGGCTCGAACTGGCAACTGAGCCACTGCTCGCCCGGATCACGCGCCGCTCGGCGGCGCAGCTCGGCATTGCGCCCGGCATGCTGCTCTATGCACAGGTCAAGAGCGTGGCGCTCATGGAAAGTAGCGCTCCATAAGGAACTTGGTAGACTTGTTGCGGAATTGCAAACGTCTGGCGCAGCGCGAACAGCGTGGGAGAACCTGATGAAGTCCCTGATCGCGATCGCCGCTCTGACCGCCCTCGCCGCCTTTCGCGTGGCGCGCCTCGTGATCGGTACGATCGGTCTGCAGCATGAGCTGGGTATCGCCTGGGCCGTGATCGGTGCGGCCAGCCTGATCCTATTCCGCTTCACGCCACTGATTCGGGTCGGCGCGTTTCTCGCTGCAGTCAGCCTCTGGCGGTGGCCGTGGTTCGCGGCGTTGATCTTTGCGGCACCAAGAATAGCGCTGGTGCTTCCCGGGCTGGTCGCGAGCGGTTTGGCGCAATGGCGCCACCCGCGACCGGTCTGGCGCGGCGTCCACACGGCCTGATCGTCCGGCTCACGCTGTGCTGCGCTACTGCATGCCCCGGGTGCGTCGCAGAGGCTACGGCCTCGGAAATGAACTCGTGCCTTGGGCTCGCGCCTTTCTCGCGGCGCAATTATTGAACGCCAAGTTGTTGCCACCGGCGTTTGGGTTGAATCGGCGCGCCTACTGGCAGCACTTCAACACCAGTCCGGATGACTGGATCTACCATCGCGCTCTTGAGCGCATCCTACCGGTGGTCGAATTCACGGAGGCGGATTATGTCGCGCATGGCGGCGGCAGTGCGGTCACGGCGCTGCGCAGTTTCATCGCCGCCCGCGAATTGCATGAGCGGCGGCTGTTCGTACTGGTGACCGAAGGCCTTTGGGGCGGATACAGCCACGTACAGGCGGCGCGCGAGTTCATGCGCTCTACGCTCTATCAGAGTCGCTATGCGGCGAGCAATCTGCTGCAACTGCAGAGCCGCATCGATCCAAAGAAAATTCTGGTCGGCATGCACGTCCGGCTCGGCGACTTTGTTGCACCGACGAGCCTTGAGGACTACCGGCGCGGGGCGAATGCCTCGCTGCCGATCGATTGGTACTGCAACATTGCCGAATGCCTGCACGGTGCATTCGGCGATGACTGGCAGCTGTTGCTGGTCAGCGATGGAGCACCGGAGCAATTGCAGGATCTGCTCGGCAGGTATCCCTGCATCATCACGGCCGATCTTGCCCACGGCGATTGTTCCGATGCGCTCGCTCTCGCGGGCGCCGACCTGCTGGTGTGTTCGGCGTCGAGCTACAGTTCCCTGGCGGCAACTCTGTCCGATTCGCCTTATCTGTGGTTTGCCGCGAACCTGCAGGCTCATCCGGAGGGTTGCTACTCACTGCACGGCGACTCGACCAAGTCCACGTCGCAGAACGATCAGACTCGAGCCGCCGTGCAGCACTTCCTGAATCGGCCGGCTGCAAGCATCGCCCGCGGCGTAGCGGTGAATGCCGATGGCCAGATTCCAATGGCCGTATTGGACAGCGCCGTCCAACGCCGTGACTGGCGACGCTGGGAATTGGATCTGGTGCGCGGGGGCGTCACGCCCATAACATTGAACACCGAACCGCAGGTGCGGCGTCTGGGACGCTAGCGCGCCACCAGGAACCGCATGACTTAAGCCGCCAGTGCCTGCGAAAAATCTTCGATCAGTTCTTCGGTCGCCTCGATCCCGACGGACATGCGGATCAGATGATCGCTGATGCCGAGCCGGTGCCGGCTCTCGCTCGACATGCCGGCGTGCGAGGTGACGGCGGGCCGGGTCAGCAGTGTCTCAACGCCGCCGAGGCTCGGTGCCACGATCGGGATCTGGGTGCGATGCATGAACTGCTCGGCCCGCTCGGTTGATCCCTTGAGCTCGAAGCTCAGCACGCCGCCGAACCCGGCAAACAGCTCGCGCGCGCGCTGATGCCGCCGATGGCTTTCGAGCCCGGCATAGTTGACCTGCGCCACGGCCGGATGGCCTGCGAGGAATTTCGCAATCTCGAGCGCACTGTGGTTTTGCTGGCGCACGCGCAGCGCGAGTGTTTTCAGACCGCGATACAGCAGGAAGGCGGCGTGCGGATCCATCGAGCCGCCCAGGTGATTCATTTTGTGGGTGATACGCTCGATTGCCTCGCTACCGCCGACCACGGCACCGCCGACGATGTCCGAATGACCGTTCAGATACTTCGTGGCGCTGTGCAATGCCAGATCGAACCCCGCCTCGATCGGCCGATAATTGATCGGGCTCGCAAACGTACTATCGATGATCGATACCAGATTGTGCTCTCGCGCAAACCGAACCACGGCCCGCAGGTCCGCGACTTCGAGCAGCGGGTTGGTCATCGCCTCCACGTAGATGGCCTTGGTGTTTGGCCGCAGCGCCGCGGCCCAGGAATCCGGTGCATCGCCGTCGATGAAGCTGCAGGCGATGCCAAATCTCGGCAAGTCCGTCGTCAGCAGGTGGTGAGTGCCGCCATAAAGGCACTCCTGCGCCAGCACATGGTCGCCGGCTGCAAGCACCGTGAGCAAAGTGGTTGAAATGATGGCCATGCCGCTGGCGGCGACCAGCGCGGCGGGCGCATTCTCGAGCGCGCTCAGAACCTGGTGCAGGGCGATATGGTTCGGCGTGTTGTTGAGCCGAATGTATTTAAGATCCTCATAGCGGCTCTCGCCCGTGTATTCAAAATTCGCCGATTGAAAAATTGGCAGCGCCACCGCTCCCTGGATACGCGGTTGCGGCGTGCCCGCGTGAATGAGCTGGGTTTCGATCCGCTTGTATGTCTTCACCGTCCGCGCTCCTTATAATGATCGAAATCGCCGGCGAGGTACCCGACATGAGATCACCACAGGGCGGAGCGCAGCGCAAGCTGCTCGATGCGGCCGACGACGCCGCGAGCTGAATGCGGCATGCTCTGCCAACGCGGCACGATAAATTAAATAGGGAGACCACATGAAGGCCTTTCTGACCAGCTTGGCTGTGCTCGGTCTTGCGCTGGCGGGCACGGCTGACGCGGACGAGGCCAAGAAGCTGCGACTGATCACCTGGGCAGACTACGCACCGGCCGAGGTCGTGGCGTTGTTCAAGCAGGAGACCGGCATCCAGGTCGAAGTGACGCTGTCGAACAACGAGGAAATCATTTCGAAGCTGCGGGCGACCGGCGGCGCCGGCTATGATCTGGCCCAGCCCTCGCAGGACCGCATCACCGGCGTGCAACGCGAGTTCGGCATCTACAAGCCGATCGATCTGAGCCAGGTCAAGCTCGAGCAGTTCCGGCCCGAGATCCTCGAGATTACGCGCAACAACGCCACGCTCGATGGCAAGCTCTATGGCCTGCCTTACCTGTGGGGAACCGACGGCCTCGTGCTCAATACCAAGCTCGCCAAGGCCAGCGATTATCCCGATATCTGCCGGCCGGAATACAAGGGCAAGACCTCGATGCGGCTGCGGCGCCCGTCGCTGATGGCTTTCGCCTTCGCCGCCGGCAAGGATCCCTTTGCGCTGTATGGCGATCCCAAGGCCTATGCGGCGCTCATGGACAGCGTCGGCCAGACGCTTGCGGCCTGCAAGGACAACGTGCGTTTCTTCTTCGACAACAAGGATCAGTTGCTCAATGCCATGCGTTCGGGCGAAGTGGTCGCGGCGATGATGTGGGATACCGGCGGCTGGACGCTCAACCGCGAGAATCCCGACATCCAGTTCGTGGTGCCGCGCTCGGGAGCATTGGGCTGGCTCGACACGTTCGCGCTGCCGGCCCGCGGGCGCAACGACGCCGCGGCGTACGCGTGGATCAACTTCACCATGCGTCCCGACATTGCCGCCCGCATCACCAAGGCCGTCGGTAATTGGACCGCGGCACGAGGCACCGAAGCGCTCGTGGATCCAAGAATGCGGGCACAGTTCAACGCCAGCTTCCCGGCAGGCGCCTTCAAGGATATCCACTGGTATCCGGCGATTCCCTCAGGTCTGGAGGAGATTGAGGGCCGGGTACTCGATCGCATCAAGGCCGCCCATTGACTACCCCGGACCTCGCGGTAGAGGGGCTGGTCAAGCACTTCGCCGACCACCGCGCCGTCGATGAGCTGTCTTTTTCGGTCGAACGCGGCAGCTTCTTCTCGATTCTGGGGCCTTCGGGCTGCGGCAAGACGACGCTGCTGCGCATGATCGCCGGCTTCACAGTGCCGGACGGCGGCGCTATCCAGATCGGTGGGCGCAGCATGCACGGCGTGGCACCGAACCGTCGGCCGGTCAATATGGTGTTCCAGCAGCTGGCGCTGTTTCCGATGATGTCGGTCGGCGAGAACGTCGCCTTCGGGCTCGCGCGCCGCGGGATGGGCAAAGCGCAGCGCCGCAAGCAAGCCGCCGCCATGCTCGAGCGGGTCGGCCTCGCCGGCGCCGCGCACAAGCGCGTCGATGAGCTCTCGGGCGGTCAGCGCCAGCGCGTGGCCATCGCCCGCAGCCTGGTGCTCGAGCCGACGCTGCTGTTGCTCGACGAGCCGCTCGGCGCGCTCGACCTGAAGCTGCGTGAGCACATGAAGATCGAGCTCAAGCAATTGCAGGCATCGTTCGGCACGACCTTTGTCTACATCACGCATGATCAGTCTGAAGCCCTCGTGCTCTCCGATCACGTCGCGGTCATGAATCGCGGCCGCTTCGAGCAAAGCGGCAGCCCGCAGGAGCTGTACTACCGGCCCGCCACCGCGTTCGTGGCCGGCTTCGTCGGTGCCAACAACCGCATTGCCGGACGCGTCACCCAGCGCGATGGCGAACTGGCCGATGTCACGACCGCGCAGGGCTGGGTGGTGCGCGCGCGCAGCAGCGGCAGCCTCGCACTCGGCGATGCGGCCGAAGCGTTCGTGCGCCCGGAAGTCGCGAGCCTGGAGCGAGCGGCGGACCGCCTGCCGCAGGACCATGTGCAGTACAGCGGCCAGGTCCAGAGTCTGCTGTTCGACGGCGCCAATTCCGCCGTATTGCTCAATGAGGAGCGCAGCGGCTTCGAATTTCGCGTGGCACTGCCCCAGACCGGGCGGTTCGCCGATCTCAAGGTCGGCGAGCGCGTGTTCTTCGGCTTCGACCCGCAGCGGGCGATCTGCTTCGCCGGCAGCGGCACCAGCACCGACGCGGCGGCGGCTCATGCCTGAACCATTCCCACGACGTCCCTGGCAGCCGCGGCTCATGCTGGCGTGGCTGCTCGCACCCGCGCTGCTGTGGCTGTTGTTGCTGATCGTACTGCCGCACATCGATCTCGCGCTGCTATCGCTGCGCGAGCGCATCGCACCGCGCGTGTACCGGCCGAGCCTGAGCCAGTACCGCACGTTTTTCGTCGAGCCGCTGTACTGGCAGGTGTTCGTCCGCACCGCAATCCTATCGGCGGTGGCGACCGCCCTGACGCTGTTGATCGCCTTTCCCGTGGCGTGGGTCATCACCAAGGTGGCGCGCGGCCGCACCGGTGCTTTGCTGTTCGTGCTGTGCCTGATCCCGTTCTGGGTCAGCGAGACCGTGCGTGCGCTGGGCTGGCTGATCCTGTTGCGCGAATCGGGCGTGCTGCCGGCATTGCTGGTCAAGTTGGGCATCACTGCCGTGCCGGTCGAGCTGCTCTACCACGACGCCACCATCCTGATCGGGCTGATCTACACCTCGCTGCTGTTCATGGTCGTGCCGCTCGTGAGCAGCCTCGAGAGCCTCGACAATACGCTGATCGAGGCGGCTTACGATCTCGGCGCCAATGGCTTCGCGATCCTGCGGCGCATCGTGATCCCGCACGCCGCACCGGGCATCACGGCCGGCTGCATCGTCGTGTTCATGCTCACGCTCGGCAATTACCTGACCCCGACTCTGCTCGGCGGCAAGAACTCGCAGTGGTTCACGGAGCTCATCTACACGCAATTCATCGTGCGCTTCAACTGGGAACAGGGCGCCGCCTTCGGCTTCCTGCTGCTCGCGCTGTCGACCGCGATGGTGGCCCTCGGGCTGCGCCTGAGCGGCCAGCGCTTCGTCGACGTCATGCGCCGCGCATGATTGCCTCACTGCCGCGTCCCGCCTGGCTGCGCATCGCCACCGTACTGTACGTCGCAGCATTTCTGCTGTTCCTGTTCCTGCCGCTCGTCATCATCGCGGTGTTCGCATTCAACAACGCACCCTACCCCGCGCCGCCGTGGCGCGGCTTCACGCTCGACTGGTTCCTGGGCAATCCTTCCGCCGGCAGAGTGGGCCTGTTCCGCGATACCGAACTGCTCGGCAGCATCTGGACCAGCGTGGTGGTGGCGAGCTGGGTCACGGCGTTATCCGTCATCGTGGGTGCGGCGAATGCGTTTCTGATGGAGCGCTACCGCTTCCCGGGCAAGCAGGCGCTCTCGGTGCTCATGCTGATCCCACTCGTGATCCCGGGCGTGATTCTCGGCATCTCGATCCTGGCCTTTTCGAGCCGCATCGCCGAACTCGCGGACTCACTGTTCGGCCTCGATCTGGATTTCCTGCGGCCAGGATTGCCGCTGGTCGTGGTCGGGCAGTTTTCCTACATCGCCACCATCGCCACGCTCATGATCAGCGCGCGCCTCAAGCGCTTCGATCGCACGCTCGAGGAGGCCGCCCTCAATCTCGGGGCATCCCACGCCGCCGTACTGCGCACGATCACCTTCCCCTACCTGCGGCCGGCACTGATCGGCTCAGCGGCGATTTCGTTTCTGATGTCGTTCGAGAATTTCAACACCACGCTAATGCTGGTCGGCGCGGATGCGCCATTGACCGTCACGATGTATGGACGCATGCGCGAGGGCGCGAGTCCGGTGCTGAATGCCGTGAGCCTGTTCCTGATGCTGGCCTCGGCGGTGCTCGCGCTCGCGCTCATGCGCGGCGGCAAGCGGGCACCATGAAGCTCGCGAGCATCAAGACGTTCGTAGTCGGCAATCCGCCAGCGCTGGCTGACCGCCCGCGGCTATTTCCCTCCGAAGTTGTAGCTGAGCTTCAGACCGATGGTGCGCGGCACATTGATCGTTTCCGCCTTGACGAACTGGCTGTAGCTCGAAAACAGATCCGCCCGCGTGTTGGATATATTCGAGCCGTAGCACTGCACCGTCCAGGCGTCCTTGGCGACGCCGAGGGATGCATCGACGGTCGAGAAGCCAGGCTGGTCGTAGGCAATCGAGTTGCGCTGCAGATCGACGCTGATGCGGTCCGTCGACGCATAGGAATGGGCCTGACGCGTGCCGCCGACCTGCACGAAAGCGTGATACTCCATGACGGGGAACTCGTACCTCGCCCGCAAATTGCCCTCGAAGGGCGGGGACTGTGCCAGCGGGCTGCCGATGGCTCCGAACGGATTATTTGCGGTGATGCCCGGCAACGGATTGGACACCTCCTGGCTGCTGTTCCAGGCCGCCGCACCCGTGATCGTAAGGCCACGCACCACGAGCCAGGTCAGCTGCGTCTCGACGCCCCTGACGCGGTAATCGGGGCCGTTGGCCGTAAAGGTCAGATTGCCGAAACCAACCGCCGGGTTTGGATCGAAGATCGAGATCTGTGTGTTCTTCCAATCTTCCTGGTACACCGCGCCATTGAACTCCAGGTGATGGTCCAACCACTCAGTTTTCCAGCCGACCTCGTTGTTGGTCAGCGTGTCGGGCGCGTAGGCCAGCGGCGTGGAATGTCCGGGGAACGAAATGTCGTTCGAGCTGACGTGGGCCTGGCGATTGAATCCGCCCGGGCGGAAGCCCTGCGACCAGGTGTAATAAAGCAGATCGTCGGGGGTGATCTTCCAGCTGATGTTGGCGCGGCTCTTGAAGCCCGAATAGGTATTATGGAGGTTCTTGGCGTTCAGGTTGGCAGAGTCAATGGCGCACGGATTCGGCACGACAACGGGTTGTTGGTACACGCCACCCGGACGACAATCGAAACTGCTGACCGAAGAGCCGACCTCGGTGTTGTCAAAATCGTAGTAGCGCGTGCCGGCCGTGATGGTCAGGACCTTGGGAATGATATCGAAATCGAGCGACGCGAAAGCCGCCTTCTGCTTGTAGCCGCGCGTGATGTCGTCAAAGAAATTATCGCCCAGAGGGCGCGGTGCCGGATTGTTGTCAGTAGCACCCGGAGGCGGCACAATCGGATTGAATCCCGCCTGCGGGCTGCCGTAGAACCAATCGGTCTGCTCGTGAATCAGGTAGCTTTCCCAGAACAGGCCGCCGATCGCACGCAAACGCCAATCGTCGGGCGTGGACAGGCGCACCTCGTGGCTCTGATGCGTGTTCTTCTCGGTGTCGTGCCAGGTCGCGCTCGGCGAGAAGCACTGCGCGGCGTGGCCGGACCCCTTCAAGGCCACGCCGCCGCCGCTGCATTGATAATAGTCGGCGAAGTATCCTCGCGCATAGTTTGTATAGTCCTGGATCTCGTGCACATTGCGAACCAGGTAGCCGCCCGTGTAGACGAGCTTGAGTTGATCGATGCGGCCGTTGATCGTCAGTGACGTGTTGTTGAACCGATCCTTGTCGTAGGAGGGGTTGTATGTCTGGACCGACAGGTCAGGCAATGGCTGCAACTGCGCGTTAGCCGGCGTCTCGAAGAACACGCCGTCCGCGGTCATGCTCTGGTTGGACTGCGCCAGCAACGCGTTCCAGTCCTCGTTGAACTTCCAGAGCGCCGATAGGCGAAATCCCTGGTAAGTGACCGGATTGAACGCGTTCTGAACGCTGCCGCTGTTGTTGAGCGTCGGACCCGGCGGCACGACACCGCCGAAGTAATTGACGATGCCCTTGTCGGTCGGCTCACGCACGAAGGTGCCGGCCACGTTGTTGATGTAACCGCCGCGGCTGTCATCGTAGATCACCGCGCGAACCGCTAAGGTGTCGGGGATCAGTGGCAGATTGAGCGTGGCATTGGCGTTGGTGCTCGGATCGCCGTTGTAGGTCTCGGCATAGCCGGCATTGACGTTACCCTCGGTAACATCGAGCTTCGGTTTGTTGGTGATATAGCGCAGCACGCCGGCCTGCGCGCCGGAGCCGAACAATGTGCCCTGCGGACCCTCGAGCACCTCGACGCGCTCCAGATCCACCGAATAAATGTCCAGATTGCGGCCCGGCAGCTGCCCGGACTGATCGTCGAGATAGACCGCGACGTTCGGAAAACTGCCGACGACCCCGGATCCCTGAATGGCTCCGGTCGTGGTCCCCAGCCCGCGCATGATGATGTTGCCTTGACCCGGTCCCTGGCTCGCGATGTTCACGTTCGGCAGGAACTTGATCATCTCCTGGAACGTCTCGACGTTGAGTTGGGTCAACGTCTCCGAGGTCAGCGCCTGGATCGTGATTGGCACGTCCTGCAGGTTTTCCGTGCGCCGCTCTGCGGTCACGACGACTTCGGCGAGCGAGTCGCCCGCTGTAGCTTGCGTGGTGGCTGGAGCGCTTTGTGCCCAGGCGCCCGCAGGGGCGCCCAGAGTGGCCGCGATCGCGGCTGAGACTCTTGCGTTGTACTTCATCTGGTTCTCCCCTATCTGAGCTAAAAACAGCGATCCAGTGTGGATTATTCCCGCATCGCTCTGAAATTTTCTTGATGATTAGCGAAGCTGCATTCGTATCATTCCGGCACCCGCATCGAAGGGCGGCGAACAGGCGTAAGGATGCGCTACACCAGTTCAGTCGCCAGATCGTGAATCCAATATCAGACGATTGTCGTGGGCGATGTGAGCAGCCTTCAGCTGGTGAAGACACGGATGGCGAAGTCCGTGTTGGATGCCGGTTCCGCCGAGCCGAGCACGGCGCTCGCGCAAGGCAGGGACAGAACCCGCAAGCACGACGGCGTGAGCACCGGATTGCCCGACAGATCGATCATGCGGGCAACGGCCGGGATCTAAATGATCTTGACCATGACGTGGCGGACGAAGGTGTAGTCCTCGAGCGCGTACATGCTCAGATCCTTGCCGTAACCGGACTGCTTCAGACCGCCGTGCGGCACCTCGCTGACCAGCATGAAATGCGTATTGACCCAGGTGCAGCCATAGCGCAGCCGCGCCGCCGTGGCCATCGCGCGCGTCACGTCCTTCGACCACACCGAGGAGGCCAGGCCGTAATCGGAATCGTTGGCCCATTGGACCGCGTCCTCGAGGTCGTGAAACGGTGTGACCGTCACGACCGGACCGAACACCTCGCGGCGCACGATCTCATCGTTCTGCCGCGCGCCCGCCAAAACCGTGGGCTGAAAAAAAAACCCGCGCCCAGAGGCCGGCCGCGCCTTGCCCGTGGCGGCGCTGATATGCGGTAGCGCCAGGGCTCGATCGACGAAGGCCGCAACCCGGCTGCGCTGCGCGCCCGAGATCAGCGGACCCAATTCGTTCTCGCTGTCGGTCGCGCTGTCGTACTTGAGGCTGTTCGCAGCGCTCGCCAGATCGGCGACCAGGCGGTCGTAGATTTTCGATCCGGCATAGATGCGGCAGGCCGCGGTGCAATCCTGGCCCGCGTTGTAGAAGGCGAAAGTCCGGATGCCCTCGACCACGGCCGACAGGTCGGCATCGTCGAACACCACGACCGGCGCCTTGCCGCCCAGCTCCAGATGCGTGCGCTTGATCGGTTTCGCCGCCGCGGCGACCACCTTCTCTCCGGTCGCAATGCTGCCGGTCAGGGACACCATCGCGACCTTGGGGTGGCGGATCAAGGCATCGCCGACCGTGCTGCCGCGGCCGGCCACGACGTTGACGACCCCTTCCGGCAAGATGGCCGACAGAAGCTTGGCCAGCAGCAGCGTGGTCAGTGGGGTCAGCTCCGAGGGCTTGAGCACCACGGTGTTGCCGGCCGCCAGCGCCGGCGCGAGCTTCCACGCGCCCATCATCAACGGATAATTCCACGGTGCGATCGAGGCTATGACGCCGAGCGGGTCACGACGGATCATCGAGGTGTGGCCGGCCAGATATTCGCCCGCGAGCGGGCCGTGCATGCAGCGCACCGCGCCCGCAAAGAAGCGGAAGCAATCGGCGATCGCCGGGATCTCATCGCGCAGCATCAGGTGCTTGGGCTTGCCGCAATTGAGGGCCTCGAGCTCGGCGAACGCGTCGGCTTCGCGCTCGATTATGTCCGCGATTTTGAGCAGATACGTGCAACGCTCGACGGGTGTCGTGAGCGACCATTTTTCAAAGGCCTTCGCGGCCGCATTGACGGCCGCATCCACCTGGCCCACGGTCGCGTCGGCCAGGTTGATCAGCGTCTGCCCGGTCCGGGGATTGACTACCGAGTTGGCCGGCCCCTGTCCGGCTTCCAGGCGATTACCGATCAACAGTTCCGTGTGCATCACGCGTACCTCTTCTGCAACTGACCATCGGCCGCGAGCGCAGCGGCCGTGTCGTCCAGCGTCTTCTTGAGCCGCGCGATCATCTCCTGCACCTGTGCCTCGGTAATGATCAGGGGCGGGCATAGCGCGATCGTGTCGCCGATGGCACGCACGATGAGCCCGTTCTGGTGTCCCAATCCAAACGCCTTGAGCCCAACTTTCAGCTGTGGCTCGAAGATGCGTTTCGAGGCCTTGTCCTCGACCAGCTCGATGCCGGCGATCAGGCCCGCGCCGCGCACCTCACCGACCAATGGATGCGCCGCGAGCTTGCCGAGTTCCTTTTGCATGAAGGCCCCGACCCGCGCGGCCTGACCCGTCAAATCGCGCTCTTCGAGGATCTTGAGGTTCTCGAGCGCCACGGCCGTGGCCAGCGGATGCCCGGAGGTCGTGAAGCCGTGGCCGAAGGTGCCGATCTTGGCGCTGTTATCGGCGATCACGGCATAGACGGCTTCCGAGAACAGTACGGCCGCCAATGGCACGTAGGAAGACGTCAGTTGCTTGGACACGACCATGAGGTCGGGTTGAAAGCCATAATGCACCGCGCCGAAGCTGCTGCCGAGCCGGCCAAACCCGTTGATGACTTCATCGGCGACCAGAAGAATCTCGTACTTGCGGCATAGGGTTTCAATGCCCGGCCAGTAGCCCAGCGGCGGCGGCATGACCCCGCCAGCCCCCATGAGCGGCTCGCCGATGAACGCCGCAACCGTCTCGGGCCCTTCCTCGAGAATGACGGCCTCGGCCTCGGCCAGCAGACGCGCCGTGAATTGCGCCTCGGTCTCACCAAGGGCCCCGAAGCGGTAAAAATGCGGACAGGTCAGATGGCGCACCGGGATGGCCGGCAGATCGAAGTCGCGGTGATTGGCCGGCAGCCCGGTCAGGCTGCCCGAGGCCACCGTGATGCCGTGATAGGCCTTGTGGCGGCTCAGGAACTTCTTTTTCTTCGGCCGGCCGAGCGCATTATTGTAGTACCAGACCAGCTTGACGATCGTATCGTTGGCCTCGGAGCCGGAATTGGTGAAGAACACGCGCGTCAACTGCGCCGGTGTCATCGACACCAGTTTTTCGGCGAGCCGGATCGCGGGCTCGTGCGATTTGTGGCCAAAGATATGGTAGTAGGGCAGCTTCGACATCTGCGCCGCGGCCGCCTGCACCAGGCGCGGCTCGCTGAAGCCCACGGCGACCGACCAGAGGCCGGCCATGCCTTCGATGTACTCCTTGCCGGCCGTGTCATACACGTAGATACCCTGGCCGCGTTCGATCACGATCGGCCCAATCTTCTCGTGCAGCCGGGCGTCGGTGTAGGGATGCAGTTCGGTGGCGATATCCGCCCGGGCCAGCGGGGTCGATAGCTTCTCGTTCATAGTGCGTCCCATGGATTAAACGGCAACGGGTGGCGAGCTCAGGATGGAGGTCCATCCACCTCGTATTCTAATGAGCCCAGAGGCCGGGAAGCACCTCCGGCTCGCTGCGCCTTGCTGCCCGCCCGAATTATTAAAGCAGCTCGAAGATGAAATCGTAGGCGGAACTCCGACCACTGATCCTTCTCTGACGCCGACTCTGGCGTTGAGCAGAAAGGCCCAAGGAGGTCAGCCCCGCATTTCATATTCGGTCTGGCCGGGGCCGGCCGTTCGGCTCGAAACGCACGCTCGGCGGTCGCGCACCCCATTGGCGCTAGAGTTCGCTGGCGTGCACTAAGGTGCTTCGTGTATACCGGCTGCCCCGAAATCTGAGCGCAATCATGAGCGAACAGTACGCCCTATCGCCAACTACCCGCGCGAGACCTACCGACACCACGATTTCGAGGGCGTTCCATTCGACTATCTGCCGATCACTGCAGAGACCAAACCGCAGCAGGAGGCGCAGATCTGGCGCATCGTCCAGGAGCGCCAGGTCGAACTGGTGGTGCTGGCCCGCTACATGCAAATTCTCTCGCACGAGCTCACGGTCAAGCTGTCGGGGCAATGCATCAACATCCACCACTCGTTCCTGCCCGGATTCAAGGGCGCGAAGCCGTATCATCAGGCGCATGCGCGCGGCGTAAAACTGATCGGCGCCACCGCCCATTACGTGACCGAGGATCTGGACGAGGGTCCGATCATCGAGCAGGATGTGGAGACCGTGAGCCATCAAGACACCCCCGAGGCGCTGGCGAGCAAGGGACGGGACATCGAGCGCCGCGTGCTCTCGCGCGCCGTGTCCTGGCATCTTGAGGGCCGTGTGCTGCTCAATGGCCTCAAGACCGTCGTATTCAAGAATTGACCATGAGCGCGCTGATCATCGATGGCAAAGCGGTCGCTGAAGCGCTGCGGCGCGAGATCGCCGCGCGTGTGGCGGAACTCTCGAGCTCGCATGGGATCCGGCCCGGGCTCGCGGTCGTGCTGGTCGGCAGCGATCCGGCCAGTGAAGTCTATGTGGGCAGCAAGATCCGCAGCACCGTTGAGGCGGGCATGCACTCCTTCGAGCATCGCCTGGGCGCCGAGACAAGCCAGGCGGAGCTGCTGTCGCTGATCGATCGCCTCAACGCCGACAAGGAAGTCGACGGCATCCTGGTGCAATTGCCCTTGCCGCGGCATATCGATAGCACCGCCGTGATCGAGGCGATCGATCCGGCCAAGGACGTGGATGGCTTTCACCCGATCAACGTCGGGCGCGTGGCCACGGGCGGCGCCGGTATCGTGCCGTGCACACCTATGGGCTCCCTGATGCTGATCAAATCCCTCAAAGTCCCGCTGGTCGGCCTGGATGCCCTGATCGTCGGCCGCTCCAACATCGTCGGCAAACCGATGGCGCAATTGCTGCTGGGCGAGCAGTGCACGGTCACGATTGCTCATTCCAAGACGCGCGATCTGCCTGGGCGCTGCCGGCATGCCGACATTCTCATTGCGGCGGTCGGCCGCCCGCAGATGATTCGCGGCGATTGGATCAAACCCGGTGCCATCGTGATCGATGTCGGCATCAACCGCGTGCCCGCGGAAGCAGGCGCCAAGGCGCGACTGGTCGGCGATGTCGCCTTCGAGGAGGCGCGAAATGTGGCCGGCGCCATCACTCCCGTTCCCGGCGGCGTGGGCCCGATGACCATCGCGTGTCTGTTGCAGAACACGCTGCAAGCCGCCCTGGCGCGCCGCACCGCGTCGGCCCGCCGCGGCGCGGC
>DAIMZW010000037.1:14195-22163 GCA_036733765.1 Steroidobacteraceae bacterium | reverse complement strand
TCCTGCAGCCAGGCATTGTTGGCAAAGCGCCCATCCCAGACCGTCGGGTCGGGGGCAAAGACCAGGTCGAGTTCCGTGCTGTCGGCAGCCGGCGCAGCCGGCTCGCGCAAAAAGTCCGATCGGATCAACGCCGGCCGCGCAGGCAGTTGCGAGCCTTCGAACGCGCCGCGGTGCAGCGCCTGGTCCCAGAGCGCGTCAAGGTCTGTCTGCGGGCGGGCCTTGGTCCAAAAATCGCGCACCGTCTGGTAGTCGTTCGAAGCCGTCTGGCCGAGTAAGAGCGCCAACAGCTCGTGCGCCGATTTGCCGCCGTACAGCGGCGCGATCAAGGGTTGCTGGATGGCGACCGTGCCGTCAAAGGCGCGGGTGTCGGACCAGCTCTCGAGAAAATGCGCCTGCGGGATCTGCCAGTCGCAAAGGGCCGAGGTTTCGTCATCGTAAAGACTCAGATGGACGCTCAAGCCGACTTTGGCCAGGCGCTCGCCAAAGAGCCGATCGGCCGGCGCGTTGTACACCGGGTTGCCCCCGAGCAGGATGAGCGTGTCAACCTGCCCGGCCGCCATGTCCTCGGCCAGGACGCGCAGCGACTCGCCCTGGGGCTCCGCCAGGGCCAGGATCGGCGCGGTATAGCTCACCGTGCGGCCGACGTTGCCCAGCGCCTCATTGATCGCGTGGGCCAGCGCATGCACGATGGCCGGCTGCGCGTCGCCGACGACGACCAAGGCGCGCCCGGCGTTGAGCTTTAAGTCGCGCGCGCAGGCGGCCAGCGCGCCGCTGGGCAGTACCGCCGCATCCAGCGTGCCGGCGACCGGCAGACCCAGGGCTTGCGCCAAGGCGCGGGCGATTGCCTCGATCTGGCCAAATCGTGCGGCGTATCGATGGTCGGCAAAACTGCCCGTGAGTGTCGGCGTGCATTCGACGACGTAGAGCCGGCCCGGATCGGGCTGGGCATCGCCGGCGCGGCGCGCGGTCACAAAATCGTGCGCGTAGCGTACGCCGGGGGCACCAAGAAAATCGCTGTCCAGGCTCAAGACCACGCGCGCCTGGTCGTAGTGATAACGCGCTTCGAGGACTTCGCCAAAGGCCAGGCGGCTGCCCTCGTAGGCCTGGTCGCGATTGATCGGCTGATACTGGTGCCAGCGTGCGCCTGGGAAGCGCTCGAGCAGGGCGTGTAACTGGTCGGCGAGCGTTGGCGAAGAGACGCTCTCGGTCAGGATGCGCAGTCCGGTCCCGGGGTTGACAGACAGGCGGCTGATCCGGGCGCTCAGTGCGGCAACAAAGGCGTCCCAGGTACTCACCTGACCGCGGTGCAGCACGGCTTGGGCGCGATCCGGGTCCCACAGATCGAGCACCGCGGCCTGGGCGAAGATGTCGGTCGCACCCAGGCTACCTGGGTGCGAGGGATTGCCTTCGATTTTGGTCGGCCGGCCGTAGTTGCTTTTGACCAGTAGCCCCTGCGCGGCGCCGCACAGATTGGCGACGGTCGCAAAATACAGGGGATCGCCGGCCACCAGCTGCGGCGGCGCGTGCACATAGGGCACGATCGTTTGTTGCGGCGCGCGGCTGCAGCCGCCGGCGCCAGCCAGCGACAAGGACGCGGCCGTGAGGCGCAGGAATTGGCGTCGATCGAACGCGGGGAAGTCGACCCGCGAGGTGGACGGCTGCTCACGGCGATCATCGCCGCCGGATGCGGCGTGCGCCGGCAACTGTTCCAGGCTGCGCCAAAGCGGCGCAGGCTCGTTGATGGCGTCTTGGCCGAACGGAACCTCACGGATGTCGATGGGAGGCATTTTATTTATCTAGCGATGACAGTTGGAGCAGTCGGTCAAGCGGCGAGGATCGATCTGATAGGCCGCCAACAGCAGCCGGCCCTGCTCGAGCTGATCGGGCGGCGGTCGCCAGTTCATGTCAAACACGCTGCTGCGCGGACGCAGGTATTTTTCCGGAGCGCGGTGGCAGCCCAGGCACCACGACATTTCCAGGGACTGGGTGCGCCACACGAGGGGCATCTGGTCCACCTGCCCGTGACAGGTCGAGCAGCCGATACCCTTGGAGATGTGTATGTCGTGGTGAAAATAGACAAAGTCGGGCAGGCGGTGCACGCGGATCCAGCGCAGCGGGCGGTCGTCGCGAAAACTCGCGGCAACCGGTGCGAGGATCGACTGCCCCTTGAACAACTGGGAATGGCAGGTCATGCAGGTTGAGGTCGGCGGTAACCCGGCAAAGGCCGCGGTTTCCACCGATGCATGGCAAAATCGGCAATCCAGACCGACATCGCTGACGTGATGCTTGTGACTGAAGGGGGGAATCTGCGTGACCGGGGAATTGATGGGCGGCGACTCGGCGATGACCGTGCGCCAGAGCAAGATGCCAGCAGCGCAGACAATCAAAACCACACTCGCGCCGAACTTCAGCGCGAAAATCTGCTCGGGTCGAAAGACCTGCGCCATGACGCCTGACCAGTGCTCTCCGTTCGGCTTCGCCTTGAGCGACGAATTTCAGTCCTGCGGCAAAAGCGCGGCGTCGCAAATACCCATGTCTCGCAGCCCAGCCCAGCTCAGCCCAGCCGTATCACGTGATTGAGGCTAGTCCAATCATTTCAATCATTCAAGACCTCTGCCGCGAAGATTCTTGCAAAACCTGCCATAGCGGTTTTGGCTGGACTTCTTACCCAAGGCTCCGGACATCCTGAGGTTGTAGTGTATCGACCGGGCGGTTAAGGCTGCCTGCTGTTTGAAGGATTGCGGTGACGGCCTGCGGATAACGCTGCAACCGTTTGCGCAGCGCATAGAGTTTGCGCTGGTGTAGCTGCATCGACTTCTGGACAAAAGGCTGGCGTGAAAATGAGAGACTTCGATCTGCTGCAGGCGGGCTGCAGAGGGAGCGAAGTTTATGAGCAAAGTCGAACATCGGCGATTTACGGCGGAGCAGAAATTAGAGAATTTACGCGAGGCAGAACAACCCGGCGTGACGGTCAGCGCGGTGTGCCGGCGCCCTCGGCATTCTATGGTTGGCGAGCGGCGGCCGAGAGCGGTACCCTAAGATCGGTTATCGCAAATTGACGTGGATGATGGTCGATGCCCCGCTAGTTGCCCGTAAACACCCCTTAGAAGCAGCGTTTGTCAGGGACGCTGCGTCGTCGGCAGGTAATGATCCAACAGCAGTGCCAGAAACAGCCACATCAGGTAGGCGATAGAATAACGGAACACGCGCATGGCAACCGCGTTACTCGGCGATCGCTTGAGCTGGAGCGCGTGCCGGAGAAAACCTGCATCGAGCAGCGCGGCCGCACCAAGGTAGACAACGCCACTCATGCGCATCAGAAACGGAAGCGACGTGACTAGCGTCAGAGCAATCGTATATAGCAGCACGGCCCGTTGGGTGAACGCCACGCCGTGCGTCACCGGCAGCATCGGGATACTGACCTTGGCGTAGTCGGCGCGGCGCGCGATCGCCAGCGCCCAGAAATGCGGTGGCGTCCAGGTGAAGATGATCAGGAACAGCAGCAACGCCTGCGGGTCGACATGACCGGTGACGGCTGTCCAACCCAATACCGGCGGTGCCGCGCCCGCCGCGCCGCCGATCACGATGTTCTGCGGGGTCGCACGCTTGAGCCACACCGTGTAGACCACGGCATAGCCGAGCAACGACGCAAATGTCAGCACGGCCGTGAGCACATTCACTTCCTGGACCAGTAGCAGCATCGAAGCGATGCTCAGAGCCAGCGCAAAGCAGAGCGCCTGCGTAGGCTTAAGGCGCCCCGTCGGCAATGGTCGATCTCGGGTGCGCGTCATGCGGGCATCGATGCCACGATCCAGTACATGGTTGATGGCGGCTGCGCTGGCGGCGGCGAGTGCGATACCCAGGTTCGCAAACAGCAGCGTATCGAGCCGGGGCAGTCCCGGAGTGGCCAATAACGAACCGACCAGCGATGTCAGGACGATGAGCGCCACGACCCGTGGCTTGGTGAGCTCCAAATAGTCGTGCCACGTGGCCGCGACGCTCGCCGACTGCACTTCGGTGTGGTTCATGCGGGCGGTCGCAGGGCGCGGTTCAAACCGACAGTGGCCATAAGAAGGAGTGCTGCGCCGGCGCTGTGCGCAGTTCCAAGCCACAACGGGAACCCGCGCAGTACCATCGAAATGCCGATGATCAACTGCATCGTCAGCGCCACGAGCACGAGGCCGGCGGCGCGCTGCGCAAATTTCTTGCGCAGCCGCAAAGCCGAGAGCGCCGCGCTCAACAGCACGATGGTGATGATGAGTGCAGCCAATCGATGGGTGAATTGAATCGCCGTGCGCGCCGGAGCATCCAACACTCCGCCCTCGTAGGTGTGGCCCGACGCGCCGCGGAATTCGAAGCCTGCGCGGTAATCGCCCGTCGGCCACCACTGCGCCTGGCAGGTAGGAAAGTCCGGGCAGGCCACCGCCGCATAGTTGCTACTGGTCCAGCCGCCGAGCGCAATCTGCACCCCGAGCGCGATCAGAGCGAGCAGTGCCAGCAACCTCGCGTGTGCCACTGTGCCGTCGGCGTCGATCGGCGTCGGACGCCACCACTGAGCACGTTCAGGCAGCGACAGGACCAACCACAACAGCAGTGACAGCGTGGTGAAACCCAATAACAGATGCAGAGTGACCACGAGCGGCTTGAGCTGCCAGGTGACGGTTAGCATCCCCAGCAGACCCTGTGCCAGCACGATCGCGAGCAGGCTGGTCACGTAGCGCAGAGGCAGTACTCGTTCGCGCCGTCTGGAGGCGCCGATGAACACCAACGACAGAATCAGGAGCCCGAGCGTGCCGGCCGCATAGCGATGCACCATCTCGCGCCAGGCCTTGCTGACCTCGAGCGGCCGTCCTGCCATGGGGGAGGAGAGAACACGCGTGTCGGCCGCCGCGCCGGAGGGCGTAAGATGACCGTAACAGCCCGGCCAATCCGGGCAGCCGAGTCCAGCGCTACTCAGTCTAACGTACGCGCCCAGCACGACCACACACAGGCATAAGAGCAGGGCGGCGCTGACGAGCGTGCGAATGAGAGTTGGAACAGTGCCGAAATTGTCGCCGGATGCGGGCATATGCGGTCATTGTGCTGAGTCGCGGTGTGGGTGTAAACGGGCGTGCAATTCTGACCAGGTTCCGAGTGTAACCGGAGTCCAAAATTTGACCTTGCTGAGCGCGTCGTCACGGTCCGGCGCGGCAAGGGGTCCAAGCGCCGTGGGGTGCCGATCCGACGCGAGCTGGCGCAGCTGCTTCGGCACACAGTCGCGACGCGTCTGCTCGCGCTGGGGATGGACATCACCGACCTGCAGCGCTTCCTCGGTCACGAGAGCATCACCACGACGCGTCACTATGCCGAGACCACCGCCGCCACGCTGCAGCGCAAGTTCGACGCACTGACCGACCCCGGTGGCCGTGAACTCGTGGTCGGAATCCGCCGCAAGCGCGGCGACGATGCGGCCTTACTGGCCGCCGAATTGCTGGCACAGCACCGAGCCGAACGCATCAGTAATGTTGATAGTGATACAAATTGACTTTTCGCGGTTTTAGTCAAAAACACCCAATCTGATCAGGAAAGGACTTACGCTAAGCTGAGCGAAAAGCGAGGTCGCCATGCGTGTCATCTCCGGTGCGTCATCCGGACTTCCGGATGGCTTTTTCGGACGAGTCGCCCACTACCGGCATCGGGTCTTCGTGGAGCAGCTCGGTTGGCACCTCGACGCCCAGGACGGCTTCGAAAGCGATCAGTTCGACCGGACCGACACGGTCTACGTAGCGGTCGAAGACGAGCAGGGTCGAATCGCGGGCTGCGCGCGGCTGTTACCCACCACGCAACCGTATCTGCTGGGCGAGATTTTCCCGCAGCTGCTCAATGGCTTATCCGCGCCCCGCGATCCCTGCATCTGGGAACTGTCTCGCTTCGCCGCGATGGATTTCAACCAACCGGCCGCGATACCGCTGGCGCAGTTCTCGAGCTCGGCGACGGCACTGCTCATGCGTGGAGCGATGGCCTGCGCGGCGGCGCGCGGCGCCGAACGGCTCATCACGGTCTCCCCTGTGGGCATCGAGCGGTTGATTCGACGCTTGGGCATTCAGGCACACCGCGCGGGCCCGCCGATGAGGATCGGGGGTCATGCGATCTTCGCCTGTTGGATCGAATTGGGGGGCGTCCTGAACGGCTAGTGCGCGGGCACCGCCGCCAGCCCGTCGATGCGGCGACTGATGAAATACATCATAGAGAGCGAAATCACCGTGGTAGCGACCAGCAGGTAGTCGAGCACATCGAAGTGCTCGAGCGCGCCGCTGGGACGTTGCGTCACGATACGCGAACACGAGGACGGGCCAACTGCGCGATCAATTCATCCGCGGTGGCGCGATGGCTGGCCCAATAGCCGGCGCCGGCGTGCGTGATCCGAAAGCGCCGTTTGCTGCCTTCCATTTCCCACATCGCGAGCCCGGTCTCCTGCAGGTAGGTGAGCGCCAGGATGATGAGCTGCAAATCATGGGCCGAGAGCATCTTCGCCGCGCGCCTTGCGGGGCCGTGGAAATAGATCTTCGGGTATGTGTAAATGCCCCCTATGGCGCTGAGCGCAACGGTATACGTCTTCACAGTGCGGTTGGCTGATGCCGACCGAGGCGTGTACCAGACCCTCACGCTGCGCATGGCGCGCCACCCCTCGGAGAGCGCGGAGTATCTGGTCACCCGTCTGCTGGCGTATTGCCTCGAGTACACCGAGGGCATTGTCTTCTCCAAGGGCCTGTCGGATCCGGACGAACCGGCCATCGCCGTCCGGGACCTGACCGGTACGCTGCAGGCTTGGATCGATATCGGGGCCCCCGAAGCGGCGCGGCTGCACAAAGCCAGCAAGGCGGCGCCGCGTGTGGTGGTCTACGCCCACCGCGACATCGAATCGTGGTTGGCGCGCCTGCAGGGCGAGCGCATCCACCGAGCCGAAACACTGGAAATCCTCGTGGTAGACCGCACGTTGTTGACAGATTTGGTAGCGCGCCTGGAGCGGCGGATGGATTTTGATCTGTCAGTCTCGGATCGAACTCTGTACGTGTCGTTGGGCGAGCAGACGCTCTTGGGTGCGATCGAGACGCGAGGACTCACGCGGCGCTCTGGCACGTGAAACGCACTGCCCTGAAAGGCCCGGGCTCACGGCAATTGCGCGTCGCCCTCCGCACCAGCTGCATCACTGCTGGGCGCGCCGGTGGGCGTGAGCAGCTGTCCAAACAGGCGCGCGGCGCCTAGCGTCAGGACGCCCGCAGTGCCCACGAGTGCAGCGTGCAGCGCCCAGAACTGCGGACCCGGCAGGCGCTCCAGAAGTCCACCGAGCCAGCCGACCAGGTTATTGGTCATGAACAGATGCAGGAAATAAACACCGATCATCGTGCCTGCAACCGCTTTCGGGGACGCGCGCGCATAGAGGGCCAGCCCGACCGGGAGCACGTTAGCGAAGCCGATACTATTCAGGACCTCGAACGCGAGCACCCAGCCGATACTGGCCTTACGGCCACTGGTGGCGATCGCGGCTGCTCCCGTGAGCGACAGCAATGCGCCGACCGAGAAAGCGAACCCCAGCGTCATTTTGATGATCTCACTCGGCTCCCTGAAACGCTTCGACCACAGGCGCCAGAAGGCAACGGTGGCGAGAAGGCCGACGATGCTCACGACCGCGTCGACGGTGATCAGCCACGTGGTCGGCATCGTGCGACCGAAGAAAACCATATCGACGTGATTCGGTACCCAGAGCAGGTAGGCGTTGAAGATCTGTTGATTGCCCACGGTGCCGATTGCCAGGACGGGCAGCAGCAGAATCAGCACGATGACGACGCTGCGCTCTTGGCGGCTTAAGCGCGGGCGCGCAATCGATCGGGCGCGTGTGGCCGTGCGCTCGGCGGGCAGCCATCTTCGACCGGACCGGTAGATGGCGAGCGAGATCAGCATGCCGACACCGGCAGCGCCGAAGCCGTA
>DAIMZW010000037.1:0-14095 GCA_036733765.1 Steroidobacteraceae bacterium | reverse complement strand
ACCGGTAGATGGCGAGCGAGATCAGCATGCCGACACCGGCAGCGCCGAAGCCGTAATGCCAACCATACAACTCCCCGAGCGTACCGGCGATCAGCGGCGCGACGATGACGGCGCCACTGATGAACAGATAGTAGATCTGGTACGCATCGGCGCGCCGCAGATCGCTCGGCGCGTAGAGCGCGCCAATTTGGCTGGCAAGGTTGCCCTTAAAGCAGCCGACGCCGGTCAACAGGCACAGAAGCGCAATCAAGAACGATACGTCGAAGGCCATCAGGAAATGGCCGGCCGCCATCAGTAGCGCGCCCAGCGTGATCGTTCGGGTCCTTCCGAGCCAGCGATCGGCAATGATGCCGCCGGCGATCGGGGTCAGATAGACAAGGCCTGTGTAGAGTCCGAAAATCGCCGAAGAGAGCGCGATCGTCGAGAGTGCTCCACCATAGGCATGTTCGATGACGGCGCGGAATCCCGTGAAGCCGGCAATGCGCTCGATGTGCCCCGGAAGCAGTAACTGGCGGACCATATACAGCACCAGCAGGGTCTGCATACCGTAGTAAGAGAACCGCTCCCACGCCTCGGTGAAAGCGAGATAGGCAAGTCCGCGGGGATGGCCCAGGAAGGCGTGGTCGGTCTCAGCAGCGGCGTTCGCGGCGATCAGGATCGTGCTCATGCTTGATGCTTGACTGGTAGACCGGTACGAAAGACGCCCTTCGTAGAGCGTACATTCGCGTCGGTTGCAACGCAAAGTAACGTGGCTATTCTTCAGGCTCTCGCCAACTATGATGGCGCCTCCGTCGGTGCTCGGCAATCTCGGGATTGGGCCGGCACTGCTCCATCAAATAGGCCGCCCCGTGGCGGCCTTTTTCATCCTCTCCGCGTAAAGCAATACTGGTTACACGATCGCCGGCATGATCGCCCAGCGCGGTGGTGCTGCTGGCGGCGTATGGCCCTATCCTTACAGCCTTAGGGACGCCATGCGTCATTGCGTCGTGGTTCGGGGCTCGAGCCTGGCAGGACGCATGACGAACAGCGACAACGCGAGCGCGAGCGCGAGCGCGGCACTGCCGGCCAGCAGTCCGAGGGTCTGGTCGTAATTGCCGGTCAGATCGAACACCAGGCCGGCCGCGGGGCCGGCCAGCAGCAGCGTCAGGATTTGGCAGAAATACCAGGCGCTGTAGCTGTAGGCGACGCTCACGTGCGGGAATCGGTGGCGCAGAAAGGCGACGAAATACAGGTCCGAGCCGCCGATCGTGACGCCGAAGCAGCTCGCATAGCTCACGAGCGCCACGGCCGAGTGTGCTCGCGCGACCCAAAGCAGCGACAGCGCGCCGGCGAGCAACAGCAGACACAAGGCGATGCCGACCGCGCGGATCGAGTAGCGATCCAATATCCATCCGACGCTCAAGCTGCCGACCGCCGCGAACCCGGCGGTCGAGCCCAGCACCAGCGAGGCAAGGGTGGCGGTGAATCCCGCAGCTTCGACGATGGCGCCTTGGTGGGTCAGGAGGCCGCCATACGTGACATAGAACAGCAGCGTTAACAGTGCAATCAGCCAGAACATCGGCGAGCGCAGCAGATCGCCCAGCGCTCCGGGCGGAGTGTCGTGCTGCTCGGGCGCCAGCGCGCCGCTGGCAGCCGGCTCGAGCGGATCGCCGTCCAGTCCCAGCCCGAGCTGGCGCGGTGAGCGAGCGCGCTGAGTCAGCAGCGTCGGCACGAGGCCAACGGTCAGCAGGCCGACAGCGATCGTGAGGCAGGCTGCGCGCCAGCCGAAGTGTCCGATGATCCACCCGGTCAGCGGCGCGAGCACCAGGCCGCCCACATGCCAGCCCGCCCAGGTGATACCGAGCCCAAACGAATAATGACGCGAGAACCAGCGCGAGATCGAATACGGCAACGTGACGGCGAACATGATCTTGCCCAAGCCCATCGCCGCCCGCAGCAGGTACATCTGCCAGAAGCTCGAGACGGTGGAGAGCAGCGCGACGCAGAGCGCCTCGAGCAGGATGCCGGCGATCAGCATGCGTTTGGCGCCGAAGCGCTTGATCGCGAATCCACCGAACAGAATCAGCGGCGCGCTGAGCCAGAACGCCGTCACGAGCCCGCCGGTGGCCGCGCGGTTCCAGTGGAATTCCTGGGTCAGCGGTACGACAAACAGCACAAAGCTGTACAGGCCGCCGCCATAGACCATGAATCCGGCTAGAAATAGTGCGATCAGCACCTTCCAGCCGTAGTAGAGGGCGCGAGGCTCGGCTTGCCTCATCGTGGCCGCCCGGTAATCGGCCTGCGGAACAGATAATGCGACACCAGCCATTCCTGGCCGGCGCGCAAGCCCCACAGCTCCGCGCAGGCCATGTAGAACACGCGCCAATATACCCACCAGCGCGTGGCCTCGCGCTCGAAGGCCTCGGCGGTGGCGAAGCGATTCATGTCGCAGGTGAGGATGCGCAGATTCTGTATGTCGCGGCGGGCGCATTCGCTTTCGATGTATTGTCTTTGCGTAGCGGAGTTGGACACGCCGGTAATCCGTGCCCCGGGGTAGTGCTCGGCGAGCCACAGCGACAGCGAACCCCGTATGCCCACTCGCAGCAGCGTGTCCGGCAGTGCGTCCCGCTCCAGTAACTTCTCTAGTGCCACGAAGAATGCTCCAGGACGCGGCCGCTCATGCGCCTCAACGGCGGCAGCGCCAGCGCATACAGCAGCGCGGCGATGCCCGGCGCAATCAGCACCCAGGCCAGCACACCGCGCAGGCCCGTGGTGCCGTACTGCTGCAGAAAATGCAGCGGCGAGGCCTTGAACGCGGCCAACAGAGCCGTGATCGAAAATGACACCGGCGGTGTATGCGTGAGCCATTCGCCGGCGCGCACAAAAAAATAGATCCCCGGCAACTGTAACGGCGCCGCAATCCAGTTCACCAGCTGAATGACGGCCTGATTGAGCTTCAGGTACAAGCCGACGAGCAGGCACAGCGCCGTAGTCGTGCCCAGAATGGGAAATAGCCCGAGCACCGCACCCAGCGCGATGGTCAGCGCGATCTTTTGTGGCGTGATGCCCTGGCGCAGCTGCGCCACGGTCACATCAAGCACGCGTCGGCGCCACCAGGCGCGCAGAGCCTGCTCGTCATCACTCATGACTTGCGCGCACCCGGGAATTGCAGCATCCGCTGATTGAAGCGATTGATAGTCAGCAGCATCTTCCAGAGCTTTGCATTGAGCAGGTTGCGGCGACCCGCAATCCCTGTGCCGATGATCGCTAACGTATCCATATGTTTATTCTTCGCTGGAAGCTCTTGTCCAATATATCGCAGCGGTGGGGCGATCGGATGCGTCCGCCCTCGCGGCTGGGGCGTTTATCAGGTAGTGACGCCTTGTGGGTGGCGAATCGGTCTGTTATGAAGGAACGTGCCGCTTTGGACAGGGGCCCCCGGCGGGCAGCCGCAAACTGGCTGGCGATGGGGCCATGGCGAGTGCATGTGAACGATCAGGACTCGATTGGCAGCAAACGTGACGCGGAGGTGATCCGCCGCATCCGCGCAGGCGACCGCGCTGCTTTTCTCGAATTTTACGATCGCTACGCGCCGCTATTGCTGTCGGTGGCGGCGCGGGTGCTGGGCGATCGGCGCGAGGCCGAAGATGTGCTGCAGGACGTCTTCATTCAGATCTGGCACAAATCTTCCGGGTACGACGCTGAGCTGGGCACGCTGTCCAGCTGGGCGGTGACGCTGACGCGCAACAAGGCGATCGACCGCGTCCGAGCCTCGACGCGACGGCGTCGTCTGGTCGAGGAGATTGCCATCTCCGCCGATCAGGCCGAAGAGGCACCGGCCACCTCGGCCAATGAGCTGCTCTATGGCCGCGAACGCGCAGAGCGCATCCGGGCGGCGCTCAACGAGTTGTCCTCCGACCAGCGCCAGGTCATCGAGCTGGCGTTTCTCGCCGGCCTGAGCCAGAGCGAGATCGCAGTGCGTCTGGAGCAGCCGCTGGGCACCGTGAAGGCCAGAATTCGACGCGGCATGCTCAGGCTGCGTGAACAGCTGGGGGACGCGCTTTGATCGACGAACGCACTGAAGAACTCGCCGCCTCCTATGTCATCGGCGCCCTGGATGCCGAGGACGTCAAACTGGTCGAGCGGCAACTGCAAAGCGACGCCGAACTTCGCGGCTTGGTAGCCGAACTGCGCGGCGTGAGCGAACTGCTCGGTGGCACCTCGCCGTTGCTGCAACCCCCGGCGGCACTCAGGGCGAAGCTGCTCGTGGATCTGGGCGATCGACGGCAATTGCATCCGGTCGCGCGGCGCGGCTATCAGTCCTGGCTGCCATGGGCGTTGGCGGCGGGCTTCGCCGCCCTCTGCATGATCTTTGCCTGGCAGGCCAACGCACTGCGCGTGCAGCTCGATGCGCAGCAGCACCGCGCCGATGAACTCAATGAGCTTGCAAACACGCTGCGCTCCGAACGCGCGGATCTGCGCCAATCCGTGCTCACGCTGCGGCAGAGCAACCGCCTCGCCAATATGCGCATTGCCGTGCTGAACGCGCAGCTGAAGACCGACCCGCAAGCGGTGGCCGTGAGCGTGTGGGACAACGAGCGCCAGACTGGCGTCATGGTCGTGCACCACCTCAAGCCGCCACCGAAAGACAAGGATTATCAGCTCTGGATCATCGATCCGCGCTATCCCTCGCCGGTGGATGCGGGCGTTATGCAGGTGGACGAGGCGGGCAACGGCCGGGTGGAGTTCAAAGCGCGCCGACCGATTCAGAGCGCCAATCAGTTTGCCGTCACGGAAGAGGTCAAAGGTGGCGCGGCGGTGCCCACGCTCAAAGCCATGGTGCTGGCAGGAGCCTGAGGGCCGGAAGGCCAACGGCTCCGGCGCGGCTAACGGGTCCGGAAGGTTCCGGTCGACAGGGCGTCGTACTCGCTTTCGAACAGCTCCACGCGGTTGCGTCCATTGCGCTTGGCCGCATAGAGCGCTTCGTCCGCGAGCTGCACCGCGCCGTCTGGGCTGCGCGCAAGGGTGGGACGCACAATGCCAACGCCGATGCTGATGCTCACGACATTCAGCGGCGTGCCGTCGAGGTGTTCGATACCGAGATTCATGACGGCAATGCGCATCGCTTCGGCCAACTGCGCGGCGGATTCGCGCGGCACGTCATACAGAATCACCGCGAGCTCTTCCCCACCATAGCGCGCGGCCAGATCGAGTGCCCGTTTCGCTATGCTGTGCACGACGCCGGCGATGCGCTGTAGCGCGATGTCTCCGGCCTTGTGACCGTAGCGGTCGTTGAATTTCTTGAAGGCGTCGACGTCGATGAGCATCACAGCGAGCGTTTTGCGGTCACGCAGCGCCTGCTGCCAGGAGCGGATCAGGTGCTCGTCGAAGGCTCGGCGATTCTTGAGTCCCGTGAGCCCGTCACGCGCGGCCAAATCGGCAATCAGCCCGCGCTCGAGAAATGCTTTGCGATAGCGAGTGGCCTGCTGAAAGCAGGCCACGCCGACGATCATCAGTATTATCGCGATAATGCCCGCCGAGTGCGTGATTTGCGCAGGCGATTGCCCGTTCCAGATCAGTGCCGCGATGAAGCTCACAACCAGGGCGAGATTCGCCTGCAGGGCCGCGCTAAAGCGCATTCCGGTCATGAAAAATAACCCAATGCCGTAGGCCACAAGCCAGGCGAGCATTTCGCCCTGTCCAGCGGCGACCCGGTGGGCGATCTCAAACGAGCCAAGAATGGCGATCAGCAGCGAGGCCCATCGGGCCGTGCTCAGGTACATCTGCTGGTAGAGCCGGCTGAAGGCCGCCCAGGTGAGCGAGGCACAACCGAGAGCTATCGCGGCCAGCCGCAGTCGTTGCAGCGCATCGTGTGTCGGATCGTGCCCGAGTGAGAGCAGGAACGCCCACACCGACACGGCGCAGAGCATGCCGTTGAATGAGCGCACTTGGGAGCGACGCTCGGCCAGGAAGAAGCCGTCGTATTCCTCTTCGAGATCAGGGGCGAAATTGACATCAGACGAGCTTTTGCTCAACTCGGCCGCATAGCGGGAGTCGGGAATGCCGAGCTTGCCCTTTAGGGTGAAGGCCATGGGGTCACCCTACTAAGATTTGCGTCGCGCAGCCTGTGTACCAGTCCGCAAGTATCGATCCGAAAACGTGAAATCGCTCCTGATCTGAGCGGGCACAATTGGACCTCGCAGGGCAACATTGTCGCAGCGCACTCGGCCGCCGGATGGGTGCGCGCGGCGCAGGTCAGATCAAGGGTAAGGCGCGATCGTGCGAGCGGATGGTGGGGATGTCTATGGAAAATAAAAATCATCTGAAACAATGAGATATGTCTATAAATTAATCTTATTTATTATATAGCGGCATCCGCTCGCCGCAGCCCCGTGCGGATGCGGTGGGCCATGTCTTGTTTAACAACCGGTCTTGGTGGGCTCACTGATAAACTGCACGAGTTCACTGCCCTCGCTCACCTGGTCACCGACAGCCACATTGAACGCCTCGCACACCCCATCGGTGGGCGCGCACGTGGTGTGCTCCATCTTCATCGCTTCGAGGATCAGCAGCGGCTCGCCCTTGACCACCCGTGCGCCGGGTTGCACTAACAAGGCCACCACTCGGCCGGGCATCAACGCACGAATGCCGCCCTCGGCCACGGCCAGCTCTCCGACATGGGCGAGCGGGTCGATTCGCTCGATGACGTGGTGCTCGCCATGGATGAACACATCGCAGCGTTCGCCCTGAATGACGACGTCGGCCTTCAATACCTGGCCATCGATCGTCAGCCGCACGCCCGTGTCGGCTCGACTCGGCAGCGGGGCGAGTACCACGGTTTCGCCGAGCCGGAGCTCATAACCGCCGGCCACGTCGCGCGCGAACACGATTTTTTCCACATCTTTGGATTGGAAGCGCAGTCGCTGATCCGACTGCGCATTGAGCCGCCAGGCTTGACCGCTGCGCCAGACTGCGGCCCCAAGGCCGCGCCCGGCAAGCAGACGCTGCAGTCGGAGAACCCCGAGTGCTGCAGCGGCGATGGCTGAATCCGGCGCGATGGACTGCGCCGGAAACAACTGCGCGTGCTCGCGCTCAATCAATGTCGTATCCAGATCCGCGCCGACAAAGGCGCGTGTCGCCATCAATCGGGACAGGAACTGCACGTTATTGGCGACGCCAAGGATCTGAAATTCTCCCAGAGCCTGCACCATGCGTGCGCGTGCGGCCGCACGGGTCTCGCCCCAGACGATCAGTTTGGCGATCATCGGGTCGTAGTAGGGGGAAATCACATCACCTTGCGCCACGCCGGCGTCGATGCGAACGAAGTCCGACAGCGCCGGTGTGCGCAGGTAGTGCACTCGTCCCGTGGCAGGCAAAAATCCGCGGTCCGGGTCTTCGGCGTAGACGCGCGCCTCGATGGCGGACCCTTGCAGCGTCAATTGTTCCTGGCGGAGCGGCAGCGCTTCGCCGGCGGCGACCCGCAGCTGCCACTCGACCAGATCCTGCCCGGTAATCATCTCGGTCACCGGGTGCTCGACTTGCAGTCGCGTGTTCATTTCCATGAAATAAAAGTTGCCGCCGGGTTCAACGATGAACTCAACGGTGCCGGCGCCGACGTAGCCCACGGCTTTGGCGGCGGCCAGGGCTGCCGTGCCCATCTGTGCGCGACGCTGCGGATCCATGCCGGGCGCCGGGGCTTCTTCGATGACCTTCTGATGTCGGCGTTGCACCGAGCAGTCGCGCTCAAAGAGATAGACGCCGTTGCCCTGGGTATCGGCAAATACCTGGATTTCAATATGCCGCGGGCGCAATAGGTATTTTTCGATCAGCACGCGCGCATCGCCAAAGCCGGCGGCCGCTTCGCGCTGACAGGATGCCAGTGCGGCGGGAAAATCCGCGCACCTGTCCACGCGCCGCATCCCCTTACCCCCGCCACCGGCACTGGCCTTGATCAATACCGGATAGCCGATTCGATCCGCGTGCTGCTGCAACAGGGCAGGGGATTGTTCCTCACCGTGGTAGCCGGGCACCAGCGGGACACCGGTCTGCTGCATGAGGGCCTTGGCGGCCGACTTGGAACCCATGGCGCGAATGGCTGCGGCGGGAGGCCCGATGAATACGACGCCGGCCTGTGCGCATTGCTGCGCGAACTGATCGTTCTCAGAGAGGAATCCATAGCCCGGGTGGATCGCATCGGCCCCCGCACGCACGGCCGCCTCGATGATAACGCTGCCGCGCAGGTAGCTGTCGCGCGCCGCGCTTGGGCCGATATGCACTGCCTCATCAGCGAGACGCACGTGCAGCGCGTTCGCATCGGCGTCGGAATACACCGCGACGCTACGCACGCCAAGCCGGTGAGCGGTGCGCTCAATGCGACAGGCGATCTCGCCGCGATTGGCAATCAGGATCTTGCTGAACATCTTGCCCCTCACATCCGGAACACGCCGAAACGCGTCTCCGGAATGGGTGCGGCTAGACTCGCCGCCAACCCGAGGCCGAGGCACATGCGTGTGTCGGCCGGGTCGATGATCCCGTCGTCCCAGAGCCGGCCCGTGGCGTAGTAGGGGTGTCCCTGCTGTTCATATTGGGCGCGTATGGGCGCGGTGAACTCCGCCTCTTCGGCCGCGCTCCACTGGCCGCCCTTGGCGCTGATGGCATCCCGGCGCACCGTTGCCAGCACACGTGCCGCCTGTTCGCCACCCATCACGCTGATGCGCGCATTGGGCCACATCCACAGAAATCGCGGGCCATAGGCTCGACCGCACATGGCGTAGTTGCCGGCACCGAAGCTGCCGCCAATGATCACGGTGAGCTTCGGAACCTGGGCGCCGGCGACCGCCGTGACCATCTTGGCGCCGTGCTTGGCGATGCCCTCATGCTCGACCTTGCGTCCCACCATGAATCCCGCGATGTTCTGCAGGAACACCAGCGGCGTGCGCCGCTGGCAACACAGTTCGATGAAGTGCGCGCCTTTCTGCGCGGATTCCGAGAACAGAATGCCGTTGTTGGCAATGATGCCGACCGGGATGCCCCACAGGTGCGCAAATCCGGTCACCAGCGTACGGCCGTAGCGTGCCTTCCACTCGGCGAACTCGCTGTCGTCTACCAGACGCGCGATGATGTCATGCACGTCGTAGGGCTTGCGCGGATCGGCGGGGATCAGGCCGTAGAGTTCATCGGCGGCGTAGCGCGGCTGCACCGGCTCGCGGATATCAAGCCCGTTGTGCTCCGCCGGCGCGAGACTGGCGACGGCTCGCCGCGCGATCGCCAGTGCGTGCGCGTCGTTTTCCGCCAGATGGTCCGCCACGCCCGAAAGGCGCGTGTGCACATCGCCGCCGCCGAGATCTTCAACACTGACGATTTCGCCGGTGGCGGCCTGCACCAGCGGTGGGCCACCCAGAAAAATTGTCCCTTGATTGCGAACGATGATGGATTCATCGCTCATGGCCGGAACGTAGGCTCCCCCCGCGGTACAGCTGCCCATGACTACGGCGATCTGGGCAATGCCCGCACCTGACATGGTCGCTTGGTTATAGAAGATACGGCCGAAATGCTCGCGGTCGGGAAATACCTCATCCTGGCTCGGCAAGTGCGCGCCGCCCGAATCCACCAGGTACACACACGGCAGGCGGTTTTCGCGGGCAATCTCCTGTGCCCGCAAGTGCTTCTTGACCGTGACGGGATAGTAAGTGCCGCCTTTGACGGTCGGGTCATTGCAGATCACGAGACATTCGCGCCCCGAGATGCGTCCCACGCCGGTAATCAGGCCGGCTCCGGGTGCCTCGTCGTTGTACAGACCGAACCCGGCCAGTTGCGAGAGCTCCAGAAATGGACAGCCGGGGTCCAGGAGCAATTCCACCCGCTCGCGTGGCAAGAGCTTGCCGCGGGCCACATGCCGCGCGCGCGCTGCAGCGCCGCCGCCGAGCGCCGCCTGCGCCACCTTGGCTCGCAGTTCGGACACCAATGCCAGCATGGCGTCGCGATTGGCCAGGAATTCCTGGCTCTTGGGATTCACAGTGCTGGAGAGCGTCGCCACGGTTGAGCCCCGCAAGCCGCTTGCATTTTATGAACAGATTGTCGGACAATAGCGCAATTAATGACGTCGGGGCAAGCCGCCATGAGCGTTTTAGACTCCTGCGAGTTGGATTTCGGGCTCGGTGACACCCTGACGGAGGTGCGTTGGCAGGTCCGGCGCTTTGCCCGCGAGCAGATCGCGCCATTGGCCGAGACAATCGACCGCAGCAATGAGTTTCCGCGGCAACTGTGGCCACAGCTCGGCTGCCTTGGGTTGCTCGGGTTGACCGTGCCGGAGCGCTGGGGCGGAGCCAACCTGGGTTACCTGGCGCACATTATCGCCATGGAGGAAATCTCGCGCGCCAGCGGCGCGGTCGGTCTGTCCTATGGGGCTCACTCCAACTTGTGTGTCAATCAACTCGCCTTGCACGGCACCGATGCGCAGCGAGATCGCTATTTGCCGCGCCTGGTGTCCGGCGAACACGTCGGCGCCCTGGCCATGTCTGAGCCCGGGGCCGGCTCGGATGTCACCGCGATGGCGCTGCAGGCTACGCGCCACGGCGATCATTTTCGATTGACCGGCCACAAGATGTGGATCACCAACGGCCCTGATGCCGACGTGCTGGTGGTCTATGCCAAAACCGATCCCAAGGCGGGTGAACGCGGAATCACCGCCTTCATCGTTGAGAAGGATTTTGCCGGCTTTTCCACGGCGCAGAAGCTCGACAAGCTCGGCATGCGCGGCTCGAGCACCTGCGAGCTGGTGTTCGAGCAATGTCAGATACCCGCGGAGAATGTGCTCGGCGGGCTGAATGAGGGAATCCGCGTTCTCATGAGCGGACTGGATTATGAGCGGGCGGTATTAGCCGGCGGCCCGCTCGGCCTCATGGCCGCCGCGCTCGATGTCACACTGCCGTACGTCCATGAGCGCAAGCAGTTTCAACATGCCATTGGCACGTTTCAGCTCATGCAGGCCAAGGTGGCCGACATGTACGTCAGTCTCAACGCAGCGCGAGCCTATGTCTACGCGGTCGGCCGCGCCTGCGACGCGGGGCGCTGCACTCGGCAGGATTCGGCCTCGGCCATTCTGTTCGCCGCCGAACGCGCCACGCAGGTGGCGTTGGAGGCGATCCAGTCCCTGGGCGGCAACGGCTACATCAATGATTATCCGGCCGGTCGGCTGCTGCGCGACGCCAAGCTCTATGAAATCGGCGCCGGCACGCAGGAGATCCGCCGTATGCTGATTGGTCGCGAACTGTTTCGGCTCACCGCATGAACCTGCAGTTCGAACCCATTCCGGTTGAGCCCACCTACCGCAAGGTCGCCAGTGCGCTGGTCGAACACATCGTCGCAGGTCGACTGCAAGCAGGCGATCATCTGCCGCCCGAACTCGAGCTTGCGCGCCAGTTTGGCGTGAATCGCTCTACGGTTCGCGAAGCCCTGCGCGAGCTCGACAGCGCCGGGCTGCTCGGGCGACGCCGCGGCTCCAAACGCATGATGGTCATTCGTCCGGGGACTGGGCATGTGGGTGCAGGGGTTCGCCGGGCGCTGGTGCTGCACGATGTGACCTTCCTGGATGTCTGGGAGGCGTTGATGATTCTAGAGCCTCCATTGGCCGCCACGGCGGCGACGCGCCGCAGCGCCGCGGATTGCAAACTCCTGGCTCAGGCGGCGCAGAGCGTATGTGAGACTGAAGCCTCCCCGCAGACGGTCGTTCATGTGGCGGAGTTTTTTCGCGCGCTCGGGGAGGCGAGCGGGAATCCCGCGCTGGTATTGGCACAAGAGCCCCTGATCCAACTGCTCGAGCCCTCGCTTGCAGCGATGATCGACAAAGTGACACAGGCTCGCGCGCGTATCATCGATGCGCAACGCCGCCTTACCTTGGCAGTGGAGGCTCGCGACAGCGAAGGTGCGCAGACCTGGATGGCCAAACACATTCGGGATTTCAAACGCGGTTATGAGCTCGCCGGCATCAATCTGCGTCATACCGTAATGGACAGCAAGCGCATGACGCGGCCCGCAGAAACCACGCTGCTGCAGCCATCCTGATGTTCACGTACGTCTGCCTGGGGACCAATGACCTGGAAGGCGCCTTGCGCTTTTACGATGCCACGTTAGCGCTGCTGTCGGCGGGCCCATGAATGGCACCTGATGACCCAGCGAGCGAGAATAAACCCAAGCGCAGGCGAGCGCTTCGCCTGCCGCTGAAGGTCACGGCGGTGTCCTGGTGGGATCTCGCACAGACCCTTGGACCGATCCTGATTCTGAGCACCGTTGCCATTCTGGTGGCCTTGCACTTTGTGCGTCCTGCGCCCCCCAGCACGCTGACCCTGAGCAGTGGTCCCGAGGGAAGCACATTCAGCACGGTGGCCGAGCAATACCAGAAGATCCTGGCGCGCAATGGCATCGAGCTCAGGATCGTCACATCCGAAGGCTCACTGGACAACCTGAAGCGGCTCTCCGATGCCAATTCAGGCGTGGATGTGGGTTTGGTACAATCCGGCGTCCCGGGCCTCGGCGACACGAGCGATGTGGTGTCGCTCGGCAGCGTGTTCTACCAACCGGTGACGGTGTTCTATCGCAGCCGCAAGGTGCTGCACCGGCTGTCGGAACTGCACGCCGATCGTATCGCGATCGGCCCGGAAGGCAGCGGCACCCGGTTTCTAGCCTTAGCGCTGCTGAAGGCCAATGAGATCGAGCCGAATGGGTCCACGAAGCTGCTCGATCTGGAAGGGGAGGCAGCCAGAAGCGCCCTGTTGCACAAGCAGGTGGACGCAATATTCCTGACCGGCGACTCGGCCTCGCCGGCGACCATTCGCGAAATGCTCCACGCCGAGGGTATTCGTTTGTTCGATTTTTCCCAGGCCGATGCCTATGTGCGTCGCTTTCCCTACTTGAGCAAGCTCGAGTTGCCCGCGGGCGCGTTTGACTTGGGGGAGAATCTGCCACCGTCCGCCCTGCACATGCTGGCCCCGACGGTTGAGTTGTTGGCGCGATCGGGTCTGCACCCTGCCTTGTCCGACCTGTTGATCGAAGCGGCGATCGAGGTGCATGGCCATTCCTCGCTGCTGCAGAACGCCGGCCAGTTCCCGACTCCCTTGGTGCATGATTTTCCGATCAGCACCGAAGCCGCGCGCTACTACAAGTCGGGCAAGAGCTTTGCGTACCGTTACCTGCCGTTTTGGTTAGCGAGCCTGCTCAATCGCACGTTGGTCGTGCTGGTACCGATATGCGTGGTAGTGATCCCTGCGCTGCGATACCTGCCGCAACTGTACAACTGGCGCATCAAGAGCCGCATCCACCGCCGCTACGGCGAGCTCATGGCACTTGAGCGGGACGCTCTCGCGGACCTGTCGCCGGAACGGCGGGCGGCACTTCTCGATCGGGTCGATGAGATCGAAAAATCCGTTATCACCGTCAAAATACCCGGCTCACATGCCGAGGCACTCTATGGCCTGCGCCAACACATCCGATTCGTACGCGAAAGCCTGGCTCGGCCGGTGGGCTCTGCCGAGGCATCGCCGGTGCTGGCGGAATGACACGCCGTTACGGCGACGCAGGCACGTGGGTCGGAAACCGTAACGCCATGTCCGACTGATGATCGCCCGGCACATTGAATTGCTTTCGGCCGAAGTCCCAACTCAAGCGACGCGCAAAATCGATACGGACGTTCGCGTGCGCGCCGATCTGCAGATTCACGAGCTCGCGCCGGCCAAGCGGACCGACGGCGGCCGTCCCCGGCGGCGCCGGCGAGGTCGAAGCCTGATCAATGCGCAGGCCGACAACGCGGGCCGCTCCTACTGGACCGATGGGCTGATTGAAATACAGCATGATTCGAGGCCCTTGCGCACTGGGCACGGCGCTAATCGGATCGCCCGCGAGGCACGCCACGGCCCAGGGCAGCGGGGCGCTGAGTAGCGTCAGACGCTTTAAAATTCGACGTATGCTGAGTTCCCTCACCACCACAGACCTCCCAGCCTGAGCTGCTGGTTCAGTATGCACTGGAAGGCGTCTGACTGACCCGCGGGGCGCGAAACCGTGAAGTAGGCAGCGTTTCGGAACTCCGGCGGGCACATTATGAAAAACGTTTACGCGCTTCCAT
>DAIMZW010000036.1:0-22551 GCA_036733765.1 Steroidobacteraceae bacterium | reverse complement strand
CCGAGCAATTGCTGAGGGCCACGCAGGTGCCTGCCAGCGCCGTGCGCGCCATCGGCAGCCACGGCCAGACGGTCCTGCATCGGCCGCAGGGCGAGGCGCCGTTCACCTTGCAGATCGGCGATCCCAACATCATTGCCGAGCGGCTCGGCATCGACGTGGTGGCGGATTTCCGCCGGCGGGACCTTGCCGCCGGCGGCGAGGGCGCGCCATTGATGCCGGCCTTCCACGCCGCTGCCTTCGGCTCTACCGGGGAGACCCGGGCCGTGGTCAACATCGGGGGTATAGCCAATGTCACGCTGCTGGCGGCCGATGCCAGCGTGATCGGCTTCGACACCGGTCCCGGCAATTGCCTGCTCGATGCCTGGGCCCGCGCTCACTTAGAAAGGGCCTATGACGCCCATGGTGCCTGGGCGGCCAGCGGCAGCGTCGATGCACCCTTGCTCGAGCGGCTGCTCGCCGAGCCGTATTTCGCCCGCCTGCCGCCAAAGAGCAGCGGTCGCGAGACTTTCAGCGACGCCTGGCTGCAGCTGGCGCTGGGCGGCCGCTCGCTCGCGCCGGCGAACGTCCAGGCCACCCTGGCGCAGCTCACGGCCGCCACCATAGCCACGGCGTTGTGCCCGGCCGGCGGCCCGGTGCCGCAGAGCCTGTACGTCTGCGGCGGGGGTGCCTTCAATGCCGACCTGCTGCGCCGGCTTGGCGAGGCCCTGCCGCAGACACGGGTCGCCACCACGGCCGAGTGCGGCATCGCCGCAGAGCACGTCGAGGCGGCCGGATTCGCCTGGCTCGCGCACCGCTACCTGAGCGGCCTGCCCGGCAATCTGCCCTCGGTGACCGGTGCGCGCCACGCCGTGCCGCTCGGGGCGCTATACCGCGGCAGTACGCTGTAACAGCGCCGTAACCGCCCGCGCGGCTACAATGGCGCGAATGACGCGACGCACGACTGCAGCAAAAAAACAGGCCCCCCACGTGGATCAGCCGGCGCCGGCGCTGCGCTCACCGCAGCATTTCATCAATCGCGAGATCTCGTCGCTGGAATTCAATCAGCGGGTGCTGGCGCAGAGCCTGGATCCGCGGGTGCCCCTGCTCGAGCGGCTGAACTTCCTGTGCATCTCCTCGAGCAACCTCGATGAGTTCTTCGAGATCCGCGTCGCCGGCCTCAAACAGCTGCTCGAGCTCGGCTCGGCCCAGATCGGCTCCGACGGCTTAGGGCTCGCGGAGCAGCTCGCTGCCATCCATGCGCGCGCCAAGGACCTGGTGCGCGATCAGTACACCTGCCTGAACGACGTGCTGCTGCCGGCGCTCCGCGATACCGGCATCGACGTGCTCGATGCGGAGGACTGGGATGCCGCGACGCGGGCCTGGGTCGAGCACCACTTTGCCGCCGAAGTCGAGCCGGTGTTGAGCCCGCTGGGTCTGGATCCCGCGCGTCCGTTTCCGCGCATCCAGAACAAGAGCCTCAATTTCATCGTGCGCCTGTCCGGCAAGGACGCCTACGGGCGCGACAGCGAGCTCGCGATCGTGCAGGCCCCGCGCTCACTGCCGCGCATCCTGCCATTGCCCCAAGGCGGCACTCGCCGGCGCTTCGTGGCGCTCTCGGCGATCGTCGAGGCGATGGTCGAGCACCTGTTCGAAGGCGTACAGGTGCTCGGCTGCTATCAGTTCCGCCTGACGCGCAACAGCGACCTGTTTGTCGATGATGAAGAAGTCGACGACCTGCGCCGCGCGCTCGAAGGCGAGCTCGCGCAGCGCCGGTACGGGGCAGCGGTGCGCCTGGAGACGGCCGCCGACTGCCCGCAGGACATGGTCGAGTTCCTGCTGCACGAGTTTGCGCTCACGCCGCTCGATTGCTACCAGGTGCCAGGACCCGTCAACCTGAACCGCTTTTCGGCGATCTACGATCTGGCACAGCGCGCCGATCTGAAATATCCGCCCTTCACGCCCGGGCTGCCGCCGCGGCTGATTGGGGCCACGGACCTGTTCGCCGTGATCCGCCAGCGCGACCTGCTGCTGCATCATCCGTACCGCAGCTTCGGCCCCGTCATGGACCTGCTGCGCCTGGCGGCCAGCGATCCGGGTGTGCTCGCGATCAAGCAGACGCTCTACCGCACAGGCGATCATTCGCCGATCGTCGAGGCGCTGCTGGCCGCCGCGATGGCCGGCAAGGACGTCACGGTCATCATTGAGCTGCGGGCGCGTTTCGACGAAGAAGCCAACATCGAGCTCTCGACCCGGCTGCAGGAGGCCGGAGCGCACGTCATGTACGGCGTGGTCGGCTACAAGACGCATGCCAAGATGACGTTGATCGTGCGCCGCGAGGCCGAAGGCATCCGCCGCTACTGCCATCTCGGCACCGGCAACTATCATCCGCGCACCGCACGCCTCTACACCGACTATGGACTGTTCACCTGCGATGAAGACATGGGCAGCGATGTGCATGAGATCTTCCTGCAGCTGACCAGTCTGACGCGCACCTCGAAGCTGCGGCGCCTGCTGCAGTCGCCGTTCAATCTGCACGAGTCGCTGCAGGCGCTGATCGAGCGCGAGAGTGCGCATGCGCGCGCGGGTAAGCCCGCCCGTATTATCGTCAAGCTCAACGCGCTGGTGGACCCGCAGATCATCGAGACCCTCTACGGCGCCGCCCGCAGCGGCGTGCGCATCGATCTGATCGTGCGCGGCGTGTGCGCCTTGCGTCCAGGGATCGCCGGCGTGTCCGAGAACATTACGGTGCGCTCGGTGATCGGCCGCTTCCTCGAGCATTCGCGCGCGTTCTGGTTCGAGAACGCCGGCGAGCACGAGCTGTACCTTTCGAGCGCGGACTGGATGGAGCGCAATTTCTTTCGCCGCGTCGAGATCGCCTTCCCGGTGCTGCGCAAGGAGCTGCGCGAACGCATCTTCAAGGATCTCGAGACCTATCTGGCGGACAACACCAATGCCTGGGAATTGTGCCCCGACGGTACCTACGCACGCGTGACCGCGGGCAACGCCTCGGCCAGCGATTCGCAGGCGCTGCTGCTCGAGCGCTACGCCGGCGTCTCGGGGTCCCAGGCATGAGCGCTCTGAGCTGGCGCGGCTTGGGTCAGCTGGCGCGGCCGCCCGAAAACACCCGAAGACGCACCTCCTCGGGCCGCAGGTACTCGATCTCGAGCTGCAGATCGGCGATGGTGAGCGGATGCTCATTGAGCCAGCGCGCCGGAAAGCGCAGCTCCAGCGTGCGGCCGCGCGCCGCGAGTTCGATGTTCGGCAATGCCACGGCGCTGCGGCCGCGGTGCAATAGCACCGCCAACCGCAGCAATACGATCAGGTAGATCGCGAGTCGATCCCAGGGCGGGATCAGATCCTCAAGGCGCTCGAGCGTGAACTTGCGGCGGTGCGAACCCACCAGGCGCGCCATGAGCTGCTGCTCCTCGCGCGCGAAGCCCGGCATATCGGCGTTCTCGAGCAGGTAGGCCCCGTGGCGGTGGTAGCCGTTGTGGGCCACATCGAGACCGATCTCGTGCAATCGCGCGCCCCACTTGAGACTGAGTTCGGCCAGCGGATCATCGAGCCCCCAGGCGGTCTTGAGCTGATTCAGGAACGCCATCGCGGTGCCTTCGACCCGCTCGGCCTGCTCGATATCGACGTGATAGCGGCGCTGCATCGAGCCGACGGTGCGCTCGCGCGCATCCGAGCGCGTCATGCGGCCGACCATGTCGTACAGCAGCCCGTCGCGCAGCGCCCCTTCGACGAAGCGCATCTGCGCGATGCCGAGCGCCGCGATGATCTCGGCCAGGATCACGGTGCCGCCCGGAAACACGGGGCGGCGCTCCTCGGACACGGCATCGAGATCGAGCTCACGCAGGCTCCCGCTCTCAGCGAGCCGCTTGAGCAGCAGCTCGAGCCCCTCCGGCGTGACGTTGCTCGCCGCCGGATCGATTTCACGAATGCTGTCGGCGATGACGCGCACGGTGCCCGAGCTGCCGACCGCGCGCTCCCAGCCGCGGCGCTGGAACGCCGCCTGGATCGGCTCGAGCTCCAGCCGTGCCGCAAGCCGCGCGCGCTCGATGCGCTTGGCCGACAGACGGCCGTCGCCGAAAAAACGCTGGCTCAAGGACACGCAGCCCATCTGCAGGCTCTCGAGTTCGAGCGGCTCGTAGCGCTCGCCGATGATGATCTCGGTGCTGCCGCCGCCGATGTCGATCACGAGGCGGCGGCCCAACTCATTGGGCAGGTTATGCGCCACGCCCGAATAGATCAGGCGCGCCTCTTCCATGCCCGAGACGATTTCGATCGGGAAGCCGAGTGCGTCGCGGGCGCGTTCGAGAAATGCCTGCTTGCGGCGCGAGATGCGCAGCGCGTTGGTACCGACGACGCGAACATTGCGCGCATGCATGTCGCGCAGTCTCTGGCCGAAGCGCTCGAGGCAGGCCAGAGCGCGCGCCGCCACGTTCTTGTCGATGCGGCCGTCGTCACCGACGCCCGCGGCCAGGCGCACCACTTCACGCAGCCGGTCGATGATGACCAGCTGGCCGTGCGAATAGCGCGCGACCACCATGTGGAAACTGTTGGAGCCGAGGTCAACCGCCGCTATGACATCGGCCATGGCGCGAAGATCGCGGCTTCAGGCCGCTGGGACGATCAGGCGCTGAACGAAGAACCGCATCCGCAGGTGGTCTGAGCGTTCGGATTGCGGATCACGAATTGTGCGCCGTCAAGACCTTCGCGGTAATCGATCTCGGCGCCACCGAGATACTGGAAACTCATCGGATCGATCAAGAGCTTGACGCCCTGGTTCTCGACGCAGGTGTCCCCGTCCTGGAGCACCTCATCGAACTCGAATCCGTACTGCAGTCCGGAGCAGCCGCCGCCCTGCACGAACACGCGCAGCATGAGCTTGGGATTGCCTTCCCCGGCAATCAATGCGCCCACCTTGCGCGCTGCCGCATCGGTGAAAACCAACGGCGTGGCCTCGCTCTCGATGGCATCGACTGTGGCTGCTTCGCTCATGCCTCAGTGTAGGCGGAGCGGCTCAAGACGTCAAAGTCCCGGGCATAACGTTGCTCACAGTTCTCTACAGCCGTGCGCGTACGAACAGCAGAACCGAGGTCGGCCCCTCACCATAGGCCGGCTCGAGTACGGTGGGATAGCGGTACACCGTGCCCATGCCGCCTACGCCTACCTGCACCGGCCCCAAGTGCGTCAAATCGTAGATATAACCCAGCGACAACGCGTTGATCGCGTACGTCGGGCCGTATAGGGGTTGTCCGGGCGTGAACAGCTCGTCCTTGCCCACGCGCTCGACGCGGCCAAAAAAAGTGTGCGCGCCTTCGAAACGTACTGCCGACTCGAGCAGCCAGGCGTCACTGGCCGCGCCGGGCTGCGGCTCATTGCGTCCCCAGGCGAAGGTCGTCTGCCATTGCAGCGCTGGGAACATGCGGTTGTAGCTCGCTGAGGCAGTGCTGCGGCGCACGGACGTCTTGGGCTCGAGCTGCTCGGGACTTGCGAGCCGACCGAAACTGCCTTGCAGCGCCAGATCCGGCAGCGGGTTGTACGAAAGCCGCGCCGAATAGGAATCCAGACCGCGTAATTCGACGTCGTAGCGCTTCTGGTCCGGCTCACGGCCGTTGAAGGCCGAGGTCTCGAGCTTCACGCGATCCCACTCGTAGCCCGCCGTGACCACGCCGTAGCTGATGTGCGTGGAATCGAGCCAATGGTGGCTTAAGGGTGCCTCGGGATTGTCCTCGCTCGAGAAGCGATGCATGAATGCCGGCGGCCCCAGTGCCGGCTCTCCGGCCAGCGCGGCATAGACATACACAGCGCGGTGCTCGGACAGGTTCAGGCTGTAGCTGCTCGAGGCTTCCATGAACAGATTGTGCGGATGCTGCCGATCGATCAGCGGATGCACGCCATCGGCGGTTTCTCCGGTTTGAAACAGCTCCGGGTAGCCGTTCTTGCCCATGAGCGGATCGGCCGAGATCATGACGCGCAGGCCGAAGGCACCATTCGGCAATGCGCGCCGAGCCATGAACATCAGCATGCTGTTCGAGAAAGTCTTGGTCTCCCCGCGCGGACCGCCCTGATCGTCATAGATCAGATTGGCCATGCCGTGCCACATCGTCATCCAGCCTTCACTCATGCGCTGCACGCCGGCCATCGGCGTCGAGTCCGGTTGCCAGCTCGTGCCCGAGGCTTCGCGCGCCATCGTGTCAGGGCCGTACATCCCGGGCATGCTCATGCTCATTCCAGGCATCGACATGTCATCCGCGACACTGATCGCCGGCGGCATGAGCGCCAGCATCCATAGTGTCCACATGCCGCGCGAGGAAATCGCAGACCGATCAGGATGGGCCGTTGCTGCGTGGCACCAGCTTGCCGCTGATCTCCGCGCCGAGCGCCATCTCGATGATGCAGTAGTGCACGTTGCCCTGCACGCGCGCCTTGGCGCCCAGGATCACGCGCTCGCTGCCGAAGATATCGCCGTTGACGCGGCCGTTGAGCACCACGCTCGGGGCTTCGACCGAACCGTCGATGACGCCATGCTCGCTGACCGAGAGCGCGGCGGGTGCCCCTTGGATCGCGCGTACACTGCCCGTGATGTGGCCATCGATGTGCAAGCCGCCGGAGAATTCCACATCGCCCTGGACGCTGGCGCTCTTGCCGATCAGCGTGTCGATGCGAGCATCACCGTTTTTCTCACGTCGTTTGAACATCTACGAGCTCGGGTCGGCGCTCCAGACGAAAGACTGCCGGTAGGGTGCCACGCCTTTGCGTCCCGGTCGAACTTCAATCGTGACGCGTTCGGGTTTGAAATCCTCGGGAAGTGTGACTGGCTGCTCAATGGCCGCGAAATAACGAAAATTGAACGCCAGCTCGTTTTTGCCGCCCGTCAGGTCTTTAAGATCGGCGCTGGCCGCGCCGCCATCGCGCGAGCCGTCGACGGTGATCACGATCGTGCCGTTGATCGCCTCTTCCGGGCGCTGCAATCGGCTCAAGCTGAAGCGCAGCGCATAGTGCTGATCGCCCGGCAGCGTCGAGATGCGAAACTGTTGCACCCGCACTGCATCGCCCACCGGCTGCCCCGGTTGCGCCACGAGGCCCCGATAAAACCCCATTTCCTGCTGATCCCGGGCCACCTGCGCCTGCAGCTCACCGATCGTGCGCGCCACCTCCGCGCGCTCCCGCCCCTCGCCGACGCGCGTCTGCTCGGCCGCGGCGAGCTGCACGCGCAGCTCACGCTGCACGCGCTCGAGCTTATCGATCTGCTGCGTTAAGCCATCGCGCTGCGCCGCGGCCTGCATGGCGTCGTAACCGGCCTTGTAGCGGCCGAGCTCGAACATGACATAAAGGGCCAGCCCCGCGAGCAGCAGCAGGATTGCCAGCGTGACCCAGCGGCGCGCAGGGGCGTAGGTGCGGACCACCAACTTGCCGGGGATCTCCATCTGCCTTAGGTCTTATCTCAGGTCGCCGGCGAGGCCGCCGCATCGCTCGGCGCGCGCGCGCGCCACCATGACGGATAAGGCGGCAGGCCCTCCGGGAAGGCCGATACGCCGAGCTCGTGCAATGCCCGGGTATAGACCGCACGCTTGAAATAGATGACCTCGCGGATGGGTTGCCAGTAGTCGACCCAGCGCCAGCGGTCAAACTCCGGCTCGGCCGTCAGGTCGAAGCGAAACGCCGGGTCCGGCCGGCGCAGACGCAGCAGGAACCAGCGCTGTTTCTGGCCCAGGCACAGCGGCTGCACATTATGACGCCGATACCGTTGCGGGAGGCGATAGCGTAACCAATACCGCGTCCGCCCCACGATCTCCACATCGCCCGCCTGCAGTCCGATCTCCTCGTTGAGCTCGCGGTACAGGGAATCCTCGGGACTCTCGCCGCGCCGCATGCCGCCTTGGGGAAACTGCCAGCCGCGCCCGCCGGCCCGGCGGGCGAGGAACAATTGGCCATCGTCCGACATCAGCACCATGCCGACATTGGCACGAAAGCCGTCGCGATCGATGAGGTCGCCCATGGCGTTGTTTTACCAGTGCAGGCCTCGCAAGCCAATCCGCGCCGCTCCGGATTGAGACGCCATCCGGTAGGCTTGTCATATGTTACGCCGACGCTACGGGTGGGGACTGGCGAGCCTGGCGGTGCTCGCGGCGGCGACCTTTTGTGCCGCATTGCTGATCGGTTCGGCCGGCCTGGGGTCTGGGCGCGCATGGCAGACGCTGCTCGGCGGCGGCGATGACTTCAGCCGCCTGATCGTCTGGACCGTGCGGCTGCCGCGCGCCACGGCCGCTTTCGCGGTTGGCGGCCTGCTGGCGCTGGCCGGCGTGCTATTGCAGGCCCTGTTCCGTAACCCATTGGCCGATCCGCTGGTACTGGGCGTCTCGGGCGGGGCCGCGGTCGGTGCGCTCGCCGGAATGCTCGCGGGTGCCAGCTTTCTGGCTCTTCACTGGTATGCGACCGCGGGCGGCGCCCTGGTCGGGATGGTGGTGCTATTGCTCGGCCGCGGCGGCGGCGCCACACGATTGCTGCTGTGTGGCGTGGTGTTCGCGAGCGCCTGCGGTGCGCTGATCACGGTCATGCTGACACTGGCCGACAACGGCCATCTGCGCGGCATGGTGTTCTGGCTCGCCGGGGATTTGAGCTGGGCACAGCGCCCCGCGCTCGAACTGCTCGCGGCGACGATCGCCCTGGTGGCCGCAGCACTCGGCGGCCGCTGGCTCAATGTGCTCGGCGCCGGCGAGCTGCGCAGCGCTGCGGTCGGGCTGCCGACCAACGGTGCGCGCCTCGTGGTGTTCATCCTGAGCGCGGCCCTGACCGCACTGGCCGTGATCGGCGGCGGCATGATCGGCTTTGTGGGCCTGGTGGCGCCGCATCTGGTGCGCTTAGGGTTCGGCACCAGCGATCATCGCGTGATCGCCCCGGCCGCGGCGCTCAGCGGTGGCGTGCTGCTGTGCCTGGCCGACCTCCTGAGCCGCACGCTGGCCGCGCCGCGCGAGCTGCCGGTCGGCGCGATCATGGCACTGATCGGTGCGCCGGTGTTCATCGTGCTGCTGCGCCGGCAGACGCGGTGAGCAACCCGCACTGACCATTAGAGGCGGCGCGAAGCGGTATCTCGCCGCCCCCGCACGTACTCATGCCCCTGCCGCATGAGCGCGGTGAAGCGCGCCTGATCGCCGGCAAGGACCGCGCTGCGTACAGTGTCGACCGCGCGCGCGAGCGCATCGAGCGACTCGGCGCCAAAGTCGTTGAGGCGCTGGATCTCGAAATACAGCTCCGGGCTTTCCTCGGCGACCTTGCTGGCGATGTCGAATTGGGCATCGAAGGTCGTGCTCGAGAGCCGCACGAGGCGCGGCGCGGCCTCGCCGCTCTCCGCAAGCGCGGTGAAGAACGCGATATTCAGTGCATGCGAGAGCCCGAGCACGTACGCGATGAGCCGATCGTGCTCATCGAGCCCCATGACCGCCTGTTCCGCCATGGTCGGGGCAAACAGCGCGCGCGCCTGGCGCAGCGCCTCGGCGTGTCCGAGATCGATGAAGATCACGTGGCGGCCCGACAGCAACTCGGTATCCGGTCCGAACATCGGATGCAGCGATGTCACCGCGACCCCGGCGCTGCGCAGCGCCTCGAGCCCGGCGCGCAATGGCGACTTGAGCGATCCCAGATCGAACACGACGCCGCGCGGCTTGCGCGCCGCGAGCTCGCTCAAAATGGTATTGGTGGTCCCGAGCGGCGCGGCCACGACGATCAGGTCGTGGTCCAGCGGCGACTCGCGCCAATCAACGATTCCCTCGAAGCCGGCGGCCGCGGCCTTCGGGTCCGCGACCTCGACCTTGAAGCCTTGCGAGCCCAGGAACTGGACGAACCACGCCCCCATCTTGCCGGCGCCGCCGATCACGAGCGCGCGCCGGCCGCTGCCGGAGGCCTGTGCCACAACGCTGGCCCGCTCCTGCGTGGTCAGCGACGAGCGGATCAGAAGCCGCATGACCGTCTCGGCGACATCGGGCGAAATACCGAGATTCTCAGCGTAGTTGCGCGCCCCGAGCAACACCTCGCGCTCGCGGCCGTAGTCGCGAGTCGGATAGCCGGTGGAGCGTTTAACCCGCGCGATCTCGCGGCTGGTGGTTTGCCGTGCGGCGATGATTTGCAGCAATTGCTGATCCAGCTGATCCAGTTGTCTTCGTAGCTCGTCGAGATTCATGCCGCTTCCTGCTCGAACGGGTCCCCCTTTGTATAGGTAGACTCGCCGTCACCGCAAGCGGCGGCTACCATGCGCGAATGAGCCTGCAAAAAGAATATCTGCCCGAACTGCTGCCGGCCGAGCCGCTCGAACTCGTTGCCGCATGGCTCGGTGAGGCCACGCGCGATGCGGTGCAGCCGAACCCCAACGCCATGGTGCTGGCGACCGCCGACCAGCACGGTCGGCCTTCGGCGCGCGTGGTGCTGTGCAAGGAGATCCGGCCGCATCCGGGCTACCTGTCCTTTTTCAGCAATTACGAATCGCGCAAGGGCATCGACCTCGCATCCAACCCGCATGCAGCGCTCGTGATGTACTGGGACGGCCTGCGGCGCCAGGTGCGCATCGAAGGCCCTGTGGTGCCTTCGAGCGCTAGCGAGAGCGATGCCTATTTCGCCTCCCGGCCCTGGCAGAGCCGCATCGGCGCCTGGGCGAGCCAACAGAGCACCTCGGTGCCCTCGCGCGCGGCGCTGGCCGCAGCGGTCGATCGCGCCGCGCGGCGCTTCGGCGTGCCCTCGCCGATGCAAAGCGCGGACGACTGCGCCGATCCCGGCATCCCGATTCCGCGACCGCCGCACTGGGGCGGCTATCAACTGTGGGCCGAAGCGGTCGAACTGTGGGTCGATGGGGCCGCGCGCCTGCACGATCGTGCGCGCTGGACGCGCATCCTCGAGCCCAGCGCCGCCGGCTTCACCGCCGGCAGCTGGAGCGCAATGCGGCTGCAGCCTTGACCTCGGACGGGACCGCGGCCGGGCCCGTTCCGCTCAGTACCGAGGCGCTGACGATCGCGGCTGGCACACGCGTGCTAGTGCACGAGTTGTCTTTGTCGCTGCAAAGCGGCGAGTTCCTGGCCATCCTCGGCCGCAACGGCTGCGGCAAGAGCCTGACCCTGCATGCTCTGGCCGGCCTCGCAGCGCCACACGCCGGCCGCGTGCTATTGCATGGAGCGGACCTGCGCACGCTCTCGCGCAGACAAATCGCGCGAGAGCTCGGATTGCTGCCGCAGGATCGCGAAGAGTCCCTGGCCATGACCGCGTTGGAGTCGGTCATGATCGGCCGCCATCCGCATCTGCAGTTCTGGCAGCGCGAAGGCGCGCAGGATGTGGCCATTGCGCACTCAGCGCTCGAGCGATTCGGACTCGCGCAGTGCGCCACGCGCCTGGTCACGACGCTCTCGGGCGGCGAGCAGCGCCGCGCGGCGATGGCCGCACTGCTCGCGCAGCGGCCGCAGATCTACCTGCTCGATGAGCCGAGCAATCATCTCGATCCACATCATCAGATCGAAATCCTGACGCTGTTCCGCGATCTGTGCGGGCAAGGCGCGAGCATCATCGCCACATTGCACGATCCGACCTTGGCCGAGCGCTTCGCCGATCGCGTCTTGCTGCTCTATGGCGACGGCCGTCATCGACTCGGGCCGGCCGCCGAGGTGCTGAACTGCGAGTCGCTCTCGGCGCTGTATCTGACGCCGATGCAGGCGCTGGGCAGCGCGCCGCGCCGCGCATTTATCCCGGCTTAAGCGTCAAGCTAAGGCCGCGAGCACCGCGGCATGCATCGCGGCATTGCCCGCCAGCACCGAGGTGGTTGCCATGCCGACGGCCGTGCCGTCGAGATCGGTCACGACCCCGCCGGCCTCGCGCACGATCACGGTCAGTGCCGCGATGTCCAGAATATTGACATCCGATTCGAGCACGACCTCGAGCGCGCCGCGGGCCAGCAGATGGTAGTGCAGGAAATCGCCGTAGCCGCGCAGCCGATTGACCCGGCCGACCAGTGCGCCCAAGCGCGACCACCGCGAGGGCGAGGCCGCGAGAGTCTTGAGATTGCCGGTCGAGAGAATCGCGGCGCCCAGATCCCCAATCGTGCTCACGCGCACTCGCTTGCCGTCGAGGAAAGCCCCAAGGCCCTCCTCGGCCCAGGCCAGCTCACCATAGGTCGCGGCGTTCGAGACACCGAGCACGAGCCGCCCGCCGCGCATCAGGGCGATCTGCGTGGAAAAGAACGGACACTCGCGCACGAAGCTCTTGGTGCCGTCGATCGGATCGACCAGCCAGATGTTGTCAGCGTCCATGGCATGGCGGCCGGTCTCCTCGCCGTAAAAGCCGTAGTCCGGAAAGCGTGCGCACAGCACGGCGCGGATCGCCTGCTCGGCGCGCACGTCGGCCTCGGTGACCGGCGATTTATCGGCCTTGAGCGTGACCGCGAGATTGCGCTGATAAAGTTCCCGGATCACCTCAGCGGCGGCGCGGGCCGCATCGAGCGCCGCCTGCAGTTCTTTCGAAGCCATGAGCGACTATACGATGCGCTCACGCACGTTGACATCCATCACGGCACACGCCTAGAGTCCGGGCGTCGTCAGGTGCTCGGGAAGTCGGTGACGCGCGCTATTCGCGCCATTCCGACGCTGCCCCCGCAACGGTAAGCGATTCGATACTGCGTCAAAAACCACTGCGCTTCGGCGTGGGAAGGTGACGCAGCAGATCCTCAAGGGATCTCGTTCGCAAGCCCGGAGACCGGCCTGCCGAGCAGTACCTCTGGGCTTGAGCACCATGCGGGCGTGCATGGAAAGGCTACGACGATGTCCCCTAAGCGATTGGGCGCGTTGCGCACGCGCTGCGCCGCGCTGTTCTGCGCGTTCGCGGCCCACGGCGCCTGCGCCGACTCCCCGCCCGACAGCCTTAACGGCAGCGGCGACGATCTGAATCCCGTGGTCGTGACCGCCACGCGCACGGCACAGCCGCTGGACCGCACCGGCAGCGCGATGTCGGTGATCAGCGCCGAAGATCTCGCTACGCAGCAAACGCTGTTCGTCAGCGATGCGCTGGCCCAGACTCCGGGCCTGAGCGTCACGCGCAACGGCGGGCCGGGACAAACCACGAGCCTGTACATTCGCGGCGCCGAGGCCGGTGAGTCGTTGCTCCTGGTTGACGGCATCCGCATCAACGATCCGAGCGCGCCGGACGGCGAAGCGGTGCTGGGGGACTTGCTGGTCAACAACATCAATCGCATTGAAGTACTGCGCGGACCGCAGTCGACGCTCTATGGCAGCGATGCGATCGGCGGGGTCGTGAACGTGCTGACCCAGCGCGGCGGCCCGCAGCCCTTCCAAGGCTCGCTCCAGGCCGAGGGCGGCACCTATGACACCTATCGCCTCAATGGCGCCGCCCACGGCAGCGTCGGTGCGCTGGACTACGGCGGCGCCATGAACTACTACGACACCCGCGGCATCTCCGCGGCTTGCGCCTGCGACGGTAACACCGAGCCGGACGGCTATCGCAACTTCGGCGCCACGGTGAACCTGCGCTACCACGCCAGCGACGCGCTCAGCATCGATCTGCATGGCTTCTACACCAAGTCGCGCACCGACATCGACGGCTACCCGCCGCCGAATTTCAACTTTCAGGACGATCCGGAGTTCGGTCGTAATCAATTGCTGGCCGGCTACGCCGCCGCGACCTTATCGCTGCTGGACGGCCGCGTGACGCAGCGCATAGCGTTGGTCGGCAGCGACAGCGACCGGCGCTTCTACGGTGTGTTCGCGCCAGACCCGCCCTACACCTTCACCCCGGTGGAGAATTTCTACGCCCAGGGCGGCGCCACGCGTGCCGAATACCAGGGCGTCATCGAAGCCGACGCCACCGACGAAATCACCTACGGCGCCGAGACCCAGCTCAGCACCATCAACACCTACAGCATCGACGACACGAGTCCGGTGCCCACCACCGGCCGCGATCGCCTGACCGGCTATTACGGACAATGGCAGAGCACGCTGGCACAGCAACTCACGCTGACCGGTGGCCTGCGCTACGACGATGATCAGGAATTCGGCGCTCACACCTCGTATAAGCTCGCCGGCGCGTGGAGATTGGGTGATGGCGCGACGGTGCTGCGGGCCAATTATGGCAACGGCTTCAAGGCCCCGACGCTGTACCAATTGTTCTCGAGCTATTCCGATCCGCTTGCGTCCCTGCAACCCGAGAAGGCCACGGGCTGGGAGGTCGGTCTCGACCATGACCTGCTGGATAAACGCGTGCGCGCCTCGCTGACCTATTTCAGCCGCAGCGAGCACGACCTGATCGATTTCGACCAATGCTTCACCAGCGATCCGGGCTGCGTGCTGCGGCCGCTGGGCTATTACTTCAACGTCGACCGCGCGCACGTGCGTGGCGTGGAGACCGGCCTGCTCGCGCATCCGGCCGGCGGCTGGAGCGCCTGGCTGAACTACACCAACCTGACCGCGATCGATGAGCTCACGGGTCTGGACCTGGCGCGCCGGCCGCACGTCACGGGCAACGCCGGCCTGAGCTGGTCGAGCAAGACCGGCTCATCGCTCGGCGCCAGTTACGGCTACACCGGGGCGCGCTTCGATGACGCGGCTAATACCGTGCCCTTGGTGGGGGCCGAGAACGTCAGCGTGTACGGCAGCTATGGGCTCGGCGGCGGTTCGCAGCTGCTCGTGCGCATCGATAACCTGTTCAAGAATCGCAGCGAGCCGGCGGCCGGTTACGGTTATCTGGGTCAAGCGATTTATGCGGGCGTGCGCCTGGCGTTGTAAAGTACGCGCATGGGCAATCGACTTTCACGAATCGTCACGCGCACCGGCGATGATGGCAGCACGGGTCTGGGCGATGGCACTCGGGTACCGAAGGATGCGGCGCGCATCGAGGCGATGGGCAGCGTCGATGAGCTCAACTGCACGCTCGGCGTGCTGCTGTCGAATGAATTGCACGATGAACCGGCGGTCGCGTGCCTGACTGAGGTGCAGCACGACCTGTTCGATCTGGGCGGCGAGCTCGCGATTCCGGGCAGCTCTATCTTGAACGAGGAGCGCGTGGCGTGGATGGATGCGCAGCTCGAGCTGTTCAATCGCTCGCTACCGCCACTCAAGGAGTTCGTGCTGCCGGGCGGCGGCACGGCCGCATCCGCCAGCCACATCGCCCGCGCCGTGTGTCGGCGAGCCGAGCGCTATTGCTGGACACTGGCTCGCAGCGAGCCGCTGGCGCCCGCGGCATTGCGCTATCTCAATCGGCTCTCCGACCTGCTGTTCGTGCTGGCGCGGCGCTTTGCGCGTGCCGAGCGCGGCAGCGAACCGATGTGGAATCGCGCGCGCCACGGCGAGGCCAACGGCAGCGAGACCGGCTCAAGCCCATAGCGCTCGAAGTCGCGGCCAATCGAAGGCCGGCCCGGGATCGGTCTTGCGGCCGGGTGCGATATCGCTGTGCCCGACCACGCGCTGCGTGCTCAAACTTGGGTATGCCGCGCACAGCGCGCGGATCAGCTGCCCCAGCGCCTCGTATTGCGCGCTCTCGTACGGCACCGTATCGGCGCCCTCGAGCTCGATGCCGATCGAAAAATCATTACAGGCCTCGCGAGCGCCGTAGCTCGAGCGCCCCGCATGCCAGGCGCGCTCGCCGAACGGCACATATTGCGTGCGTTCGCCATCGCGCCGGATGACCACGTGCGCCGACACCCGCAGCGTGGCGACATCCACGAAGCTCGGGTGCGCGGCGGCAGGGAGATTGCCGCAGAACAACCGGTCGATCCACGGCCCGCCAAATTCCCCCTCCGGCAGGCTGATGCCGTGCACGACGATGAGCTCCGGCAGCATGCCGCCCGGGCGCGCATCCCAATGCGGCGACAACACCTGGCGCGCGGCGAGCAGCAGCCCGGTCCCGGTATCGATGCGCACAGTGGTGATCATGGCAGGCCCGCATGATGCCAAAATGCGACCATGAGCACAGCGACCCTGAGCACAGCGCCAGATCAGCGCCGCGAGCGCCGATGCGCCTGAGGCGCTGCTTTGTCCCGGCGCCGCTAGCGAGCGAGGCGACGCTCATGCTGCCGTCCGGCGCCTCGACGCACATCGCGAAGGTATTGCGATTGCGCGTGGGCGCCGCGCTGAGCTTGTTTGACGGTCGTGGCGGGGAATTCGAAGCGCAGATCCTCGCGCTCGAGCGCGACGGCGTGCGCGTGCGCATCGGCGCGCACCGCGCGATCGAACGCGAAGCCCCGGTGAAGGTAACGCTGCTGCAGTGCCTCGCGCGCGGCGAGCGCATGGACTGGATCGTGCAGAAGGCGACCGAACTCGGCGTGGCGGCGATCGTGCCGGTGATAAGCGAACACAGCATCGTGCGCCTGGATGAGGCGGGCGCACAGCGCCGCCAACAGCACTGGCAGGCGGTGGCGATCAGCGCCTGCGAACAATGCGGCCGCAATCGCATCCCGGAGCTTAATCCGCCGGTCACCTTCGAGCGTGCCTGCGCCGAGACTCGCGGCCCCACCGCGCCGGGCGCTGGCGCACTTCTGCTGCTGGCCCCCGCCGGCGCACAAACCCTGGCGAGCGCCGCCAAAGCGCTGTCGGCGCCCGGCGCGATTGCGTCCTTGAGCCTGCTGATCGGGCCTGAAGGCGGCCTGAGCGCGCAGGAGCTGGCGATCGCGCAGCTCCACGGCTTCATCGCCTGCCGGCTCGGTCCGCGCACCCTGCGCGCCGAGACCGCGCCGCTCGCGGCGCTCTCGACGATTCAGGCGCTGCTGGGCGACTTCGGCGAGCGCGAGGCGGCCACGAACTGAACGAAACCCTGTACGAAATCGCGCAGCTGCGCGCGCACTTTATCGTCCTTGAGTGCCGCGACGCTGGCCGGTATGCCTGCGCTGGCCTCGAGGTCGTAGTTATAGAGCGGAATCTCATCGATGGCGGCGATCTCCAGCGCGGCGCCCTCGGGCATCAGTGCCACGGCCGCGCGCAGCAGTCCGGTATTGAATGAGCTTCGGCGCAGACTTCCGGATATACCGATGATTCGCATACGGCCCTCGTTCAAGATTTCGCTTAAGGCGGCTCGGTCCGCAGCAGCGCGGCCATCGCCTCGCACTCGGGCGCCTTGAGCTTGAAGTCAAAGATCGCCAGATCCTGGCGCATGTGCGCAGCCGAACGCGTGCCAGTCAAGGGTACGATCCCGATCTGCGTCAGGTAGCGAAACAGTATCTGCGGCGGTGTGCGCCCGTAACGGCGCGCCAGGCCCCTGACCGTGTCATGCGCCAGAAGCTGCGGATTGGCGGTCAGGGTCCAGAAGCTCTGGTAGACGATGTGCCGTGGCGTGCAGAAGGCGCGCAGCTCGTGATCGTAGCCGGTCTCGGCGTGGAAACGGTTCTGCAATACCGCAGGCTGGATGCGGGCCACGGCGCACAGCGCCACGATCTGCTCGAGCTGGTAGCAGTTGCTGATCCCGAGCTGCCTGACCTGTCCGCTGTCCACGAGCGCCTCCATCGCCTGCCAAACCTGCGCGGTCTGCTGCGCGTCCTCGAGCGGCGAATGCAGCAGCAGGCAATCGAGATAGTCGGTGCGCAGATTCGCGAGCGAGGCGGCGCTGGACTGCGCCACCTGTTTGGGCAAAGGGGCTGCCGCGTCGTAGGGAATGCGTCGCGGCTCCTGGCCGGACACCGGCGTGAACTTGGTCTGCAGGTACAGCTGCGCGCGGGTCAGTCTGGCGTTCAGGCAGGTCGCAATGCCTGCCCCAACGCCAGCCTCGTTGTAATGCTTGGGCTGGCAGGCGGTATCGATGCCTCGAAATCCCACTTCAATCGCGCGCCGGACCAGCCGTTCGGTGTCATCCTCCTTCCAGGCGGTGCCGTAGAGGATGTCGATTTTTGGCGGCACGGCTACCTCCCTGGCAGCGCATCATAGGAGTTTATCGTAGACGACGAAGCCGAATCGCGCCGCCATCTTATCGTACAGCCGCATGGCCACCGTGTTGCTCTCGTGGGTCTGCCAGTAAACGCTGCGCACCCCGGCCTCGCGTGCGCGGGCATAGACCGCCTCGATCAGCGCGCGGGCGACGCCCTGGCCGCGCGCCGCTTCGAGCGTGTACAGATCCTCGAGATAGCAGACCGGATAGTCGGCACGCGGTACCGCTCGGACCGCGATCTGTTGCGCCATAGCGCTGTACATAGACCTTCCCGACGTTGCGAGCGAACTTTTCTCTCTGGCGCCGCACGGATCCGATGCGTGCAACCATTCGGCCTTGTTGTGGTGTGATTGTTTGCACGCCGGGCCCTGATGGGACTCGTGCGCCTCATTCTCATCACTGTTGGCAGCGCGGCGGAACTTCTCAGGCCGCTGCGTGACAGTCTTTATAGGTTATACGTTTCCTCGCTGGACATCAGTCGCCACGCAATACGGGCGTTTTTGTTCGCCAGAGCGACCTGCCACTGGAAGCTTCGGGGCTTCCTGTACGAAATACGAACTCTTGTTCTTGATGCGAAGTCATGCTGCAATGCCTAAGGCTGGTCATGGGCGGAGATCCTGCCATATTTCAAGAAATCCGAGGCGAACCGTCGCGGCGCCGATTCGCTGCACGGTGACTCGGGGCTGTTGCCTGTCTCGCCGCCGACGATCCGCAATCCCTTATGTGCCGCCTTCATGGCCGCGGGACGTGAGAGCGGTCTGCCCGTCACGGAAGATTTCAACGGGCCGGCTCCGGAGGGACTCGGATACTTCGATTCCAATCGGCTGCACGGCAAGCGCCAGTCGACGGCGGTGGCATTTCTCCAGCCGGCCATGCGACGCGGCAATCTGCGCGTCGAGACTGGCGCAGCGGCCGCCCGCATCCTGTTCGAGGCACGGCGCGCGCTCGGTGTCGAATATCTGCAGCGGGGCAAAACCGTGCGTGCGCCGAAGCATGTAAGCACCATTGATCGCGTAGCTGCGAATCAGATCGGGGATGTTCACCCGCTGACTGGGTTGCGGCATGATGTCGTCATCCGCCGCGTCGGATGAACGGATCGATCATCTCTTTTGTGGGGCCCTCGGTGGCAAACGCCTCATAGATCCAGCCGCTCCCTAAAATCATACGACTATCGGCATGGGCAGCGACGTAGCGCTGCAACGCGGAAACCACGACTTCAGGGGGTTGGCCGCGAGAAGTCAGTGCGGCATCCGCCACGGTCTCGGATGCGGAAATGTGCGCGTGAGAATCAATGAAGCCAGGCAGCAGCATTCCGCCCGCAAGATCGACGACCCGCGTCCGCGGGCCGATGTAGCCAGTGACGCCTGTCTCAGTGCCGACGAAAACGATGTGATCGCCCTTCACGGCAACTGCCTCGGCCCATGACTGGTCATTTTCCACCGTATAGACGGCACCGTGTCTAAATACGAAGTCGGCTGACTGCCCCGCCATGGCAAGGCTTGGAAGAAACACTAGCAACTGACCGAGCCGGTAGCAAAGCGCTCTAACCTGCCGCTCGCGCCTTGCGCCACAGCCTGGAGTTCTCATCATCGGCATAGTCCCTCGCAAGATTCCCAGAACTTCCCAACTAATCTGAACGGCGTCAAAAAGCAGGCGATTGACTCACCAGCTCGTCTGCATGACACGCAACCAGTTCTTTCCCAGAAAGCCGCGCACATCCTCGGCAGACCAGCCCCGCGTTAGCAAGCTTGCCGCCAGCTGAGGGATCACGTCCGGACCCGCGAATTGCGGCGTCTTCGACTTAAGATAGCCCCCCACCCGATAGCGGCTCGCGTTCTTGCGTGCAAATTGCTCGAGGAAGTGGCGCAGGTCCGGAACTGAATCCAGACCAATGCCTACATGGCTAGGTCCCACAAGATCTGCGAAGTGCTGGGCATGACTCGCAATCACCTCGGCCGAGATATCGTGACGCGCGGCGCTCAAGAACAGTCCCACGCCGTTCACGCCAATGACTCCACCGGTGGCAGCCACTGCCTTCACGAGCTCGTCCGGTATATTGCGGTCGTGGTTGAATACGACCTTCGAGTTGCTGTGCGATATGATCAGTGGCCGCGTTGAGATTTCAATCGCATCCATCGCGGTGCGCGTGCCGGTATGCGATAGATCGACGATCATGCCCACACGCTGCATTTCCGAGACCAATTCCTTGCCGAATTGACTCAGCCCAGCATCCTGAGTCTCGTGGCAGCCGTCGCCGCTGAGATTGCGGTAGTTATAGGCGAGCAACATATGGCCTACCCCGAGACGACGATATACCTCAACCAGATTGAGGTCGCCCATCAGCGGGTTGGAACCCTGAAAATGCAGGTTGACAGCCATCTTGCCGGCAGCTTTGGCGGCTTCAATGTCAGTGGCCTTCTCTACCAATACGAACCGGGACGGATGGCTCAGGAAATACTGCCGCGCCGCTCCAATCCAACGAATGATCTCGCCACCTGCCAGTTCGTCGCTGGCTATCGTGACTGATGTGAACGTGACTCCGACATTTGCCCGTGCCTGCATGGCGGCGTCAAATTCAGGCGTTTCCAGAGGACCCGCCGGACTCTGAGGCAGCGTCATGTCACATACAATCGGATCGCCCAAACTCTCCGGATATAGAGACATTTTCCAGTGCTCCGTTATATCGGCATGGATCTAAGGCAGCGCGGCTCGGAATGCGCTCAGGCCGCTGCGCTGATACGCAATCTGCCCCGGCTCAATGGTGCCTTTATCGGCCTCCTCGAAGATGGAACGGTGACCACCTCGCTGCCCGAAACGACTATGTGGGCTATGCCACTGTCTGGCCACGCAGATTGGTGATCAGGACATCGCGCTTGCATCGGCAGCCGGGTTGAAGGTAGTCCATCGCGGCAAGCGCTGCCTCATGCGCAGCCTGAGAAGATCCCGCCACGCAGTCTTCGACTACGCGACACACATAGTCGCGCTGATGCGCGTCTGCGAACGTGTAGTGCACGCAGACGTCGCTGAATCCGCCCACCAGCAGCAAGGTTGTCGCTTCGAGGCCGCGCAGCAGAATCTCCAGATCGGTCCCAAAAAAACAGGAATAGCGGCGCTTGCGGACCCAAAAATCATCCGCCCGCGGATCCACTTCAGCCGAAATTGCAGTGCCCGGAACATTCTCAAGGCAGTGCACCCGCTCAAACCCATCGAGTTCCCGTCCGAAGTCGACCAAGCTGGGATGATGCACCTCCTGCATATAGATAATCGGCAGCTTGCATTCTCGGGCCGCTGTGATAAGCGCTGGGATTCGTCTCATGTAATCGTTGTAACCCGCCATGGGAAAGTCGCGAACCGCATCGTGACGCGACGTCGTCAGATCACCCTGCACATCAATAACTAGCAGTGCCGGCTTGCCAAATACTTGAGAGGTTTGATTATTCTCGGTGCTCACGCAATACCTACTCACCGTGACTTGGAAGCGTCCCGAAAGGCTCTGAACTCTGCCATCACGGCCTCGCTTTTCTGTCGGGCTCCAGTCTGCATGTATTCCATGGCTTGCAGCGCTGCTGCGTGTGCCGCGGGCGATGAGCCAGCCATGCAATCTTCGACCACCCGGCAGAAATAATCGTGTTGATGGCCGTCTACAAAGGAATAGTGAACGCTGACACTGGTCTGGCCTCCGGCAAGAACCAGCGTGCGCACGCCAAGGTCCTTGAGAAGAATTGAGAGCTCCGTTCCAAAAAACACCGAGCAGCGTCGCGGACGGATCCAATATTCATTGCACCGCGGGGTGATCTGATCATCTACCACCGTGACGACATTACTCGCAAACACTATCGGCATTTGGCACCGGCGAGCCGCTTCAATCAGCAGTGGAGTGCGGACAAGGCCGCTCTGTTGCCCATCGAGGACGAGCAGCACCGGTTTGCCCTCGATCATCTTGCGCACTGGCTTACTCATCAGCGCTTCAACCGATGCCCAGCGCCGCGGCATCGTAGGCGAACAGCGCCGGCCAGCCACCCGTATGCAAAAAAATGATGCTCTCGTCCGATGAGATCTGACTGGTCTGAATATGCTCGATGAGCCCGTGCATCGCCTTACCGGAGTACACCGGATCGAGCAGCACGCCTTCCGTGCGGGCTACGATCGAGATCGCATTGCGGCAGCCCTCTGTGATAACGCCATATCCTGCACCAATATAGCGGTCATCCACACAAATTTCCGCGCTGCTCGGCCAACGCGCGAGCCCGAGCGACGCGGCAGCTGCCGCAGCGGCCAGCGGGATATGTTCCAATAGATATTCGCGGTTGCGGCTAACGCTGATCCCCACGACCTGATAGGGCGCGCCCTGGTTGAGCGCACCTAATAGCAAGCCCGAATATGTGCCCCCCGATCCCACTGCCACGTACAGGCGTGAGGGGCGCAGCTTCAGCTCCTCAAGCTGTGCCAGCAGTTCTTCGGTCGCGCTGACATAGCCGGCCATGCCTTCGGGACCTGAACCGCCCAGGGGCACGACAAACGGCCGCTTTCCACGACGCCGCAGATCCGCGGCCACATCATCGACGGCGGTACCGAACTCCCATCGCGGCGAGGTATCGATGGTATGCACGGTAACGCCATACAGACGATCGAGCAGCAGGTTTCCTACCGGCAGGCGCGGCTCTCCCG
>DAIMZW010000035.1:10909-22696 GCA_036733765.1 Steroidobacteraceae bacterium | reverse complement strand
CCTTTGACGTTGCGATGCGGTTCCTCAAGGAAGATCCCTGGGAACGGCTCGCGACGCTGCGGGAAGCGATGCCGAACCTGTTGTTGCAGATGCTGCTGCGCTCGGCCAACGCGGTCGGCTACAGCAACTATCCCGACAATGTGGTGCGCTATTTCGTGCAGCAGTCGGCGGCGGCCGGCATCGATCTGTTCCGCGTGTTCGATTCGCTCAACTGGGTCGAGAACATGCGCGTGGCCATCGACGCGGTGCTAGACACTGGCCGGCTGTGCGAAGCGGCCATCTGCTACAGCGGCAACTTGAGCAGTCCACACGAGCGCAAGTACACCCTGGACTACTACTGCACGCTAGCGCGCGAACTCAAGGGCGCCGGTACGCACATCCTGGGCGTCAAGGATATGGCCGGCCTGTGTCAGCCGCGCGCCGCTTACGATCTGGTCAAGGCCCTCAAAGATGAGACCGGCCTGCCGGTGCACTTTCATACCCACGACACCAGCGGTATTGCCGCCGCCAGCGTGTTCGCAGCGATTGCCGCCGGCGCCGATGCGGTCGATGCGGCAATGGATTCGATGAGCGGCATGACCTCGCAGCCGAATCTGGGCTCGATCGCCGAGGCGCTGCGCTACGGACCGCGCGATCCGGGTCTGGATACCGAGCACATCCGTATCATCTCCCACTACTGGGGGCAGGTGCGCAGGGGCTATGCCGCGTTCGAGAGCGACAATCGCGCCGGCGCCTCCGAGGTTTACGTGCACGGCATGCCCGGCGGGCAGTACACCAACCTGCGCGAGCAGGCGCGCTCGCTGGGAATCGACGATACGCGCTGGCCCGAGGTGGCGCGCGCGTACGCCGAGGTCAACGACATGTTCGGCGATATCATCAAAGTCACGCCGACTTCGAAGGTGGTCGGCGACATGGCGCTTCTGATGGTGACCAGCGGCCTCACGCGCTCCGCGGTGCTCGATCCGAACACCGAGATCGCCTTCCCCGAATCCGTGGTGCGGTTATTTCGCGGCGATGTCGGACAGCCCCATGGCGGCTTTCCGCAAGACCTGCAGCGCAAAGTGCTCAAGGGCGCTGCGCCCCGCAGGCGGCGCGCGGGCGAGGAATTGCCGCCGGCTGACTTCGGGCAATTGCGCATCGAAGCCAACGCGCGCGCCGCGCGGCCCGTGACCGATCAGCAGTTCGCTTCTTATCTGATGTATCCGACGGTGTTCACGGACTACGCCGCCGACCGGCGACGATTCAGCGACGTCGCGATTCTGCCCACGCCGGTATTTTTCTACGGCATGCAGCCGGGGCAGGAGATCAGCGTCGATCTCGAGCGCGGCAAAACCCTGATCGTGCGCTATGTGACGCAGAGCGAGCCGCACGAAGACGGCACGCGCACCGTGTTCTTCGAACTCAATGGGCAGCCGCGATCGGTCCGCGTCAGCGACCGCAGCCAGAAGCCCAAACGTCCCCCGCAGCGTAAAGTCGATGCCGGCAATCCGCGCCATATCGGCGCGCCGATGCCGGGCACCGTGGCGACGATCAACGTCGCAGTCGGACAGCGCGTCGCGCGCGGCGATGTCGTCACGACCCTGGAGGCCATGAAAATGGAAGCCGCGGTGCGCGCGGAGATCGATGGTGAGGTGGCCGAAGTGCTGGTGCAGCCGGCGATGCAGGTGGATGCCAAGGATCTGCTGGTCGTGTTGCGTTGAGCCAACGCGAGCAAGCCGGGTTGGCGGGGCAATCCGCGTTATAAACGAGCTTGCCTGAGTCAATTTGCTCTGAATTGGTGCTAGGGTAAGGCGAGCGCTGCTGGGAATGACAGCCAATGCGGCGCATTTGGGGGGCGGGGCCGTGGCACGAAAGGTGCACCCTCTCCGGACGGGGAAGTGGCCGGCGAACAAGAATGGAGGCGGTAGTTCTCGCATGAAACTGGTTACGGCAATTATCAAACCTTTCAAACTCGATGATGTCCGCGCGGCGTTGTCCGATATCGGCGTCTCGGGCATGACCGTTACCGAGGTCAAGGGATTCGGCCGGCAGCGCGGACACACGGAGCTGTACCGTGGCGCAGAGTACGTCGTGGACTTCGTGCCTAAGACGCGCGTGGAAGTCGCGGTTCGCGCCGAGCTGGTCGATCAGGTGGTGGAGGCCGTGCTGAAGGCCGCCAAAACCGGCAAGGTGGGCGACGGCAAGATATTCATTACCGACATCAATCGGGTAATTCGTATCCGTACCGGCGAGACCGACAACGCCGCATTGTAACGCGCGCTGTGGAACCGGTTTCCTCCAACGCCATAGTCTTCCACGAGCACGGCGGTGCCGAGGTGCTCAAGTGGGAGCGCCAGCAGCTCCCGCCTCCGGCGCGTGGCGAAGTGCAATTGCGCCATACGGCGATCGGCGTCAACTTCATCGACATCTATGACCGCAGCGGCCTGTATGCGCGGCCGCTGCCGGAAATACCCGGGCGCGAGGCCGCCGGGGTCGTCATCGCGCTGGGGCGCGGCGTGCGCAGCTTGCGCGTAGGGCAACGCGTGGCGTACGTACAGGCGGCCAGCGGGGCGTACTGCGAGCAGCGCAATATTCCGGCCGCGCGACTGGTCAAGTTGCCGGCCGCCATCAGCGATGAGCAGGGCGCGGCACTGATGCTCAAAGGTCTCACGGCCGAATACCTGCTGCGCCGGACTTACCGCGTGCAACCTAAGGACTACGTTCTGCTCCATGCCGCTGCCGGCGGCGTGGGCTCGCTGTTGTCGCAGTGGGCTCGCTCGCTCGGCGCGCGGGTCATGGGTATCGTCGGCAGCGAGGCCAAAGCCGCGATCGCGAGCCGGCAAGGCTGCCACCGGGTGTTCGTGGCAGGCCGTGATGACATCGTCGCCTCGGTGCGTAGCTATACGCGCGGCCACATGGCCCATGTCGTCTACGATTCAGTCGGCAAGGACACCTTCATTGAATCGCTCGACAGCTTGCGTCCGCGCGGCATGATGGTCAGCTTCGGCAATGCCTCGGGACCGGCGCCGGCGATTGCACCGCTGGAACTCGCGCGCCGCGGATCCTTATTCCTGACCCGGCCTTCGCTGTTTGATTACATCGCCAAACACGAGGAGCTCGAGGCCGCCGCGCGTGCGATGTTCGCGCTGGTCAGGGCCGGCACGCTGCGCGTGCCGATCGGTCAACGCTATGCCCTCAAAGAGGCGGCGCAGGCGCATCGCGATCTCGAGATGCGCCGCACCGTCGGCGCCTCGGTGCTGATTCCCGGCGCTACTCCACCAGTCTGAGAGTGCGCTGATTGCGACTGATACCCAACGCGCCGCTGCGCACGACCTCGATCAACTCCGCATGCGTGGCGAGGTCACGCATGAAACCGTTGATTTCCGCTTCACTGCCGAGCAGCTCGACGATAAAGCATTCGCTGGAAGGATCGAGCACCCGACCGCCGGTGCGAATGACATAACCGCGCACGGTGTCGCGCCGTGCTGCATCGATGCGCAGCTTGATCAGCACGAGTTCGCGTTCGATATGCTCCCCGCGCGTCATGTCCTCGACGCTGACGACGTCGATGAGCTTCTTGAGTTGGTTGGCGATCTGCAGGATGACCGCCTCCGAGCCGCTGGTCACGAGCGTGAGGCGCGAAACCGTCGGATCGTCGGTGGTGGCCACCGCCAGCGACTCGATGTTGTAGCCGCGGCTGGAAAACATGCCGGCCACCCGCGTGAGCGCGCCGGCCTCATTTTGGAGCAAAATACCGATAATGTGTCGCATGGCGCCAGAATAGCCAATTGCAGGCCGGGTCGGCCATAATCGGCTGATGACTGATAGCGCAAAGATGGTGCATCCTGGAGTTCATCCGCTCGCGGGCAAGGCCATGTCCGGCGCACAGATGATCGTCCAGGTGATCGCGGATGAGGGCACCGAGGCGATTTTTGGCTATAGCGGCGGGGCGATTCTGCCGACCTACGACGCCGTATTCACCTTTAACGAGGAACAGAAACACGCCGGCGCACGGCAGGTGCCGCTGATCGTGCCGGCCAACGAGCAGGGCGCGGGTTTCATGGCCGCGGGCTATGCGCGCGCCAGCGGGCGCGTCGGGGTGTGTCTGGTGACTTCGGGTCCCGGCGCGACCAACACCGTGACGCCGGTGCGCGACTGCATGGCCGACTCGATCCCAATCGTCGTCATCTGCGGCCAGGTCGCGACCGCCTCGATCGGTACCGACGCCTTCCAGGAGGCGCCCGTGGCTTCCCTGATGGGTTCGGTCGCCAAACATGTCTTTCTGGTGACCGATCCGAAGCGCCTGGAAGCGACCATGCGGACTGGCTTCGAGATCGCGCGCACCGGCCGCCCAGGTCCGGTGGTCATCGACATTCCGAAGGACGTGCAGACCGCGGCGGGGGTGTTTCTGGGCGAAGGCAAGCTCGCGATTCCCGGCTATCGGCAGCGCTTGCGCGAGCTGACCTTGAGCGCATTGGGCGATGGCGAAGCCGCGAGCTTCTTGGAGCTGCTCGCGCAATCGCAGCGGCCGCTCATCTACGCCGGCGGCGGGGTCATCAACGGCGGTGCGGCAGGCGCCCTGGCCGAGTTTGCGCAGCAATTCGGCATCCCGGTCGTGACCACGCTCATGGGCATCGGCGCCGTCGACACGACCCATCCACTGTCGATGCGCATGCTGGGTATGCATGGCGCGGCGTTTGCCAACTACGCCGTCGAGGATTGCGATTTTCTGATCGCGGTCGGCGCGCGCTTCGATGATCGCGTCGCCGGCGTTCCGCTCAAATTCGCGCGCAATGCGCGCCGAATCGCGCACCTGGATGTGGATCCGGCCGAGATCAACAAGGTCAAGAACTCGCACTGGAGCCACGTCGGTCTGCTGCCCGAAGCGCTGCGGGTGCTGACGGCCCACGGCGCCCGGCTCGAATCGAAGCCTGATTTTGGGCCGTGGCAGCGGCAATTGTCCGAGCTCAAGCGCGCGCACGCGATGAACTACGACCGCGGCAGCGAGCTGGTGCAGCCGCACTACGTGATCGAGGAGATCAATCGGCGCACGCGCGGTGAGGCCATCATCAGCACCGGCGTCGGTCAGCACCAGATGTGGGCGGCACAGATGTTCGATTTCTGCGGCCCGCGGCTATGGTTGACTTCCGGCAGCATGGGCACGATGGGCTTCGGCCTGCCGGCGGCAATCGGCGCGCAGGTCGCCCGCCCGGGACGGCTGGTCATCGATTTCGACGGCGATGCGAGCATTCGCATGAACATCGGCGAGCTCGAAACCGTGACCACCTACGATCTGCCGATCAAGGTCGTGGTGTTGAACAATTTCGGCGACGGCATGGTCAAGCAATGGCAGAAGCTGTTCTTCAAGGGTCGGCTGTCGGGCAGCGACAAGTCGCTGCATAAGAAGGATTTCGTACGCGCGGCGAGCGCCGATGGCTTTAAATGGGCGCGGCGGCTCGATCGCAAACAGGATGTGGCAGCCGTCATCGAAGAGTTTCTGAGCTTCAAGGGCCCGGCGTTTCTCGAAGTCATCATCGACCCCGATGCCGGCGTCTATCCAATGGTCGGCCCTGGCCTGGGCTATGACGCCATGATCACCGGCGAGTTCATCGCCGCGCGAGTGCAGGGTGCGGCCCCGGGGGACATCGATCCGTCCAGCATGTTCTAGAAGGTCTGCTCGGTACTGACCAGGAACTGCAGTCTGCTGATCGAACTGTTTGCATTGAGCGGCGTGGCCAGATCGATGTGAATCACGCTGCCGAAGGATGAGCGGGCGTTGCCCAGCCGCAGGCCGACACCGGCATCCTTGAGCAGGCCGAGCTGGGGTGTGGGCACAGGCGTGCTGCCCCAGGTGCGGCCCATGTCGAAGAACGCCGCACCGCCGACATGCACCAGCTGGAACAGAAACCAGTTGGTATAGAGCCGCTCCTCCACCGTGAACTGCGCGCGCCCATCGCCGTTCTGGTAGCGCAGCGGATAGCCGCGCAGGCCGGTGTCGCCGCCGATTTGCAGGTAGTGGTCGGCGTCCAGATTGTGGCCCGCATCGGCCCAGAGATGCACCAGCAATTTGCTGCGCTCGGAGGTTGTAAGGAAGTAGCTGACGTTGCCGGAGACGATCCTGTCGTCCATGCGCTCGGTTTCGAAGCGCGAGTACAGGCGGCTGTAGACGAATAGATAACTATTCGGCCCAAGGCGCCAGTTGTAACCGATCTCGGCATCGGCCAGCAGTGCCTTGCGATCCGCGCTGAAGGCTGGCGTGGCCCAACCCAGCCCGACGCTCGCGTCGAGGCCGAAATGCAGGTCCTCGGTGAAGGCGATCAGATCGAGGTTGCGCGTGGTGGTGTAGTTGTTCTGCACCCACTGCATGCGCAGGTACGGGTAGGCGAGGTTGCGATCGGCCGGCAACGGCGCGAGCAGGGTCTGGTTCAGCGCCGGCGTGAATACGCTCTGGTCGTGGCGAAAGCCGAACAGCAGCCGCTCGGTCCAGAGCCCATCGATCAGCAGCGCCTGGCCAAAGTAGAAATCGGTCACGCGCCAGTCGAATTGATAGGCATCATAGGGATTGCCGAGGCTATAGCGCGTGACCACCGAACGGGACACTCCAGTCGAGCCGCCGCCGTCGTAGCGCGTCTCGAGCGAGAAAAAAGGGTAGCTGCCGCCGAGGTTCCAGACTTTGCCGTCGGAGTTGTCCTGGTACGCCAGCGTATCCTGCCAATGGCTGCCCCAGACGTTCGGATCCGACCACTGCGCAAAGCTCGAGCTGCGATCGACATTCTCGCTATGACCGAGTTCGATGTACTTGCCGTAGCCCAGAAAGTTGTCGTCGGTGAATTTGATGCTGCCGGTATTGGTGCCGCCGCTGCGCCCGAAGTTGATGCCCGGCTGCAATGTCCATACGTCATGCGTGACGACCACGAGGTCCACGAAGCCGTCGTGATAGCGCACCGGATGGATTTCAGGCTCGCGCATGAAGCTGGAGTTCTGGCGCAGGTTGCGTGCGGTCTCTTCGAGCACGCGCCGGGAATAGGGATCGCCGCTGCGAAACAGCAGCTGGGCGCGGATCGCCGACTCGCGAGTGCGCACATGCAGGTGATCGGCGGTGCGGAACAGCCAATTGTTCTCCTTGGGATCGTCGAGATCGAAGATCTCCTTGATTTGAATCTGGATGTCGCCGATGCGGGCGCCGGAGGCTTCGAGCTGCGCGTCGGGGGGCAGCGACTCGGTGATTGCACTGTCCGCATCGAGCGGCGCATCCGATGCCTGGGCCGCCAGCGGGTGCCCGGCACTGCACAGCAGGCCGGCGAGGAATAGCGCGCGCAGGTCGTGCATCACGGCCATCGGTACACTGTGCGGCGTGCGACGTCAACTCAGCGTGGCCGCAATAGAATTCGATGCACCTCGGCGACCATGGCGCCGATGTTGCAGTGCGTCACCAGCATTATGTCATAAAGTGGCCCACCACGGCCGATGGGTCGCGCAAGTTGGGCAATGGGTCGCAGGGCGGGGCGAGCGGTTGAGGAATAATCGGGCCGTTCCAGTCTCAACGGGGTGCGTTACGTCCATGATCAAAGCCCGTCGCGCCACAGGTCCCATGCAGATGGAGCCGCGTCTGCGCCGTGCCTATTTCGATTGCCGTTATGGTCAGTTGCATATGCGTTATGCGATCCCGGCCGGTGGGGGCTTCGATGAGGCGACCACGCTGCTGTGCATCCCCGGTGCGCCAGGCTCCGGACGATTTTTCGCGCCGCTGTTGTTGCCGCTCGGACGCGACCGTTCGGTGTACGCACCCGATCTGCCAGGCTGCGGTGAATCGGATGGTCCCCGCGAGCCTCTCGCGAGCGCCGCACTCGCCGAATCGCTCGGTGACTTCCTGGATTCGATGCATGTGCGCCACGTCGATCTGCTCGCGCACGACAGCGGCGTGGCGATCGCGGCGGCGATGCTGCAGCAGCGCGCGGCACAGGTCGATCGCGTCGTGCTCTCGCCCGATACCGAAACGGTCCGTGCCGAGGCGCGCGGCTTACGCCATCCGTCGCTGGTCATTGATTTGCGAGCCGTCGATGAGCGTGGCTGCAGCGCCGCCGAGCTCGAGCGGCCTGCAGCGCAATTGCGGGAATTCCTGGGGCTCGCCTGAGCGGCCCTGAGTGCCGAGGAATAAATATCTTGTCCACGAACACAAAAGCCAATACGCCGCCGACGGTCGATCTCGAAGAGACGGCCGAGCTGCCCCAATTGACCCCGTCCATGGCGGCGGGCATCGATCCGCTGTCGGCTACCGATGCCTGGATATCCCCCGCGCTCCCCGATGAAAACACGGGGACCCTGCCGACACTGTCGCAGCAGCGCTCGCGCGGCTCACGTGCGGACGCAGAGCCGCTGGAGCGCAGCCTGCGCGAGGCCGAAATCGGTGCTCTGCGTTCCGATCTGGCTTCGGTCAGTGAAAGTCGCGGCCAGCTCGAGAACGACCTGCAAAGCCTCGGCGGTAATCTGCGCGAACTCGAGCAGATGCTCAATCGTAAGAGCGAGCAACTATCGGTATACGAGCGCGAGGTCGGACAGCGCGATCGGCGCATCGCCGAACTCGAGGCTCGCATTGCACAGCTGGATTCCGATCTCAACGCGCGGCAGTCCAAGTTCGATAGCGAACTCGCGACGGTAAACACGCAACGTAGCGGATTGCACGATGAGCTGACCACGGCCCGCGCGGACGGTGAGGCCGTGCGGGCGCGCAACGAATCGCAGGCGGCCGAGCTACTGGGACTGAAGGCCGAGCGCGCACAGCTGCTGCAGCGATCGCAGTCGGCCGAACTCGATCTGGCCCAATGGCGCTCGCGCGGCGAGCGTTACCAGGAGACCCTGCGGAGCCTGGAAGGCCGGCGCGAACTTTACGACGGCATGATTGCCGAGCGCGAGGCGCGCATTGCGGCGCTGGAGCACGAGGCCGCCGAGCGCGAGCGCCACGTCGGGGCACGCGAGGAAGACCTGCGCATTGCGGTGCGCGGTCAAGAGGAGCGCGTGCGTGAGCTCGATGCGGCGCGCACCCGCGCCGATGCAGCCGCCGCCACCGCGCGCGACCGCATCGCCGCTCTTGAGGCCGAAACCGGCATGCAAGACCAGAAATTGCGCGAGCTGCGTGCACAGACCGGCGCACGCGAGCAAGAACTCAACGCGGCGCTGCGTACGCAGCAGCAGCGCAACGCCGAGCTGGATGCGGCGCGTACCAAGGCCGATACGCTCGCCGCCGCGGCGCGCGCCGAGGCCGATGCCGCCGCCGCTACCGCGCGCGATCGCATCGCGACGCTGGAAACCGAAACTCATAAACAAACCGAGAGCCTGAGCGCGCTGCGCGCTCAGACGGGCTCGCGCGAGGAAGAGCTGAACGCGGCGCTGCGCACGCAACAGCAGCGCAACGCCGAGCTGGAAGCGGCGCGTACCACGGCCGATGCGGCCGCGGCCACCGCGCGCGAGCGCATAGCGACATTGGAAGCGGAAGGCCGGCAACAAGCCGAGGGCCTGCACGAGCTGCGTGTGCAATTCGGTGCGGTGCGCGATTCCCTTGCGCAACGCAACGCGCTGATCGAGCGCGTGGAGGCCGAGGCCGCCAGCAGCGTCGCCATGCTCGGCAATATTCAGCACAATCTCGAGCACTTTGGCGCCGAGGAGCAGGCGCACCTGCTGGTGCGTACCGACGGCGAAACCGGAATCCTGCACCTGCTTGGGAAGCGCACCACGATCGGCCGGACGCCAGACAATGATGTGCATATCGATGCGGAGTTCATCAGCCGCCACCATGCCGTGGCGCTGCGCGCCGGCGCCAGGACCGTCATCGAGGATCTCAATAGCACCAACGGCACCTTTGTCAATGGCCAGCGCGTCAACCGGCGCACGCTCAAGGACGGGGACCTGGTGATACTGGGCAAGACCGAGTTTCGCTTCAGCGTCAACAAGCCGCCGGCCTGAGGACGGGGCTGCGCGCGCGGCGGGGAATCGCTTAAGCTTACGTGCTCATGCCGTAAGCCGCGTAAGCCCATGACCGAAGATTATCTGCAGCGCATACTCAAGGCGCGCGTCTACGATGTTGCGATCGAGTCGCCGCTCGATGCGGCGCCGCGCCTTTCGAGCCGACTCGGCAATCGCATTCTGCTAAAGCGCGAAGACCTGCAGTCCGTGTTCTCGTTCAAGCTGCGCGGTGCCTACAACAAGATCGCGCACCTGTCGCCGGCGATCGCCGCGCGCGGAGTCATCTGTGCCTCGGCCGGCAATCACGCGCAGGGCGTGGCGCTGGCCGCGCGCCATCGCGGTATCCCGGCCGTGGTCGTGATGCCGCGCACTACGCCGGCGATCAAGGTGCAGGCCGTGATCGAGCTTGGCGCCGAGATCGTCCTGCAAGGCGATGTCTACGATGCCGCCTATGAGCACGCGTTGATGATCGCAGCCGAGCGCCATCTGGTATTCGTCCATCCCTTCGACGATGCGGATGTGATCGCCGGGCAGGGGACGATCGGCATGGAAATCGTGCGCCAGACGGCTGGCGAGCTCGATGCCGTGTTCGTGCCGGTTGGCGGCGGCGGACTGATTGCCGGCATCGCCGCCTATATCAAGCAACTCTACCCGCGGGTCAAGATCATCGGCGTGGAGCCGGAGGATTCCGCAGCCATGTACGAATCGCTGCAGGCCGGCAAGCGCGTCACGCTCGAGCGGGTCGGCCTGTTCGCCGACGGGGTCGCGGTGCGCCGCGTCGGCGAACAGGGCTTCGCGCTGGCGCAGCGCTATGTCGATGAGATCGTATTGGTCAATACCGATGAGATCTGTGCTGCGATCCAGGACATATTCGAGGACACCCGCTCGATATCCGAGCCAGCCGGCGCGCTGGCGGTGGCTGGCATCAAGCACACCATAGCCCGCAACGGCTGGCGCGATCAGCGTCTGGTGGCGATCAACAGCGGCGCGAATTTGAATTTCGATCGTCTGCGGCACGTGGCCGAGCGCGCCGATCTCGGCGCCGAGCGCGAGGCGCTGCTGGCGGTTGAGCTGCCCGAGGGGCCCGGTAGTTTCCTGCAGTTCTGCGAGGAGCTCGGCCAGCACAGCATCACCGAATTCAATTACCGCGGTCAGGGCAGCGAACGCGCGCGGATCTTCGTCGGCTTCGGACTGGCTGGCGGCCACGATGAGCGCGTGGCCGTGATCGCGCAGCTGCGTGCCGCCGGCTACGCGGTCACCGACATGAGCGGTAATGAAATCGCGAAGCTGCACATACGCTACATGATCGGCGGCCACGCGCGCCCCGGTGCCGAACACGGCCATGATGAGCTGCTGTATCGCTTCGAATTTCCGGAGCGACCGGGCGCGTTGCTGCAGTTTCTGCAATCGATCGGCACGGCTTGGAATATCAGTCTGTTTCATTATAGAAATCACGGCTCCGATCACGGCCGCGTGCTGGCGGGCATCGAAGTGCCGAAGCCGGAACGCGAGGAATTCCTGCACCATCTGAACGCACTGCACTATCCGTACACGGACGAAACCGCCAACGCCGCCTACCGCATGTTCCTCGGCGCGTAATGGCTAGCTCACCGGCGCCCGTGGCCGCTGCGCAGCGATTTCCTGGGCTGGCGGTGCTGCGGCATGGACAATTCGCGCGTTTTGCGCTGTGCCGCTTGTTTGCGACCTTAAGCTGGCAGATGCTCGCCGTAGCCGTGGCCTGGCAGGTCTACGCGCTGACCCACGATCCGTTAGCGCTCGGGCTCGTGGGCTTGAGCGAATTCCTGCCATTCCTGTGCCTGGTCCTGATCGGCGGCCATGTGGCCGATC
>DAIMZW010000035.1:0-10809 GCA_036733765.1 Steroidobacteraceae bacterium | reverse complement strand
TGTGGCCGATCTACCTGGTCATCGCCACCTTTGGCAGTACGCGCGCCTTCTATGCGCCGTCAATGCAGGCGATCGTGCCGACTCTGGTGCCGCGTGAGGAGTTTCCGCGCGCCCTGGCGATCAACTCGACGCTGTTCCAGGTCGCGGTGATCACCGGCCCGGCGCTCGGTGGCGTGCTGTTCCTGCTTGGCCCGAGCGTGGTGTTCGGCGTATGCCTGGCACTGTTCGTGGCCACCGTGCTGCTGATGCTGTCGTTGGCTTCGCATCGAGCGCTGCGCGATGCCGCGGCAGCGCCTACGAGCACCGGACATCAATTGCTTGAGGGACTGCGCTATGTGCTGCACCAGCGCCTGGTGCTCGGCGTCATATCGCTCGATCTGTTCGCGGTGCTGTTCGGCGGGGCGACGGCACTGTTGCCGATTTTCGCGGGCGAGGTGCTGCGCATCGGCCCGGTTGGGTTGGGACTGTTGCGCACCGCGCCTGGGTTGGGCGCTGCCGTCACCGCCGGACTGCTGACGCTGCGGCCGATCAACCGGCACGCGGGCGTCTACATGTTCGCCGGTGTTGGAGTATTCGGCCTTTGCACTATCGTCTTCGCTCTGTCGCGCAACGTGGTTCTATCGGTCGCGGCGCTGTTTGTGCTCGGTTGCGGTGACATGCTCAGCGTCTACGTCCGGGGGATTCTGGTGCAGCTCAATACGCCCGATTCGATCCGCGGGCGCGTCAGCGCGATCAACTCCATATTCATAGGCGGCTCGAACGAGCTCGGCGAGTTCGAATCCGGCGTTACGGCGCGCTGGTTCGGCGCCGTGCGCGCGGTGCTGCTGGGCGGTGTCTTGACCCTCGCGGTGGTTGGCGGCTGGATGGGGCTGTTCCCGCAGCTGCGGCGGTTGGACCGTTTACGGTAGCACTGTATGGATGTACAGTACTGCCCATGGACGAGTCCAACCATCCGCGCGGCGGGTACAGCGGCCGCGGGGCGCTGAGCAATCCGCAACCGCGATTTCTGGATCGCGCCACCGAACGGCTCGAAGATGGCTGGTACCGCGAGGAGATCGCGCAGTCGATCGCGACGCAGGTGCGGCCCGAGCCCGCGCGTTCGATCATTACGCACAATGATTCGCCCGACATTCCGTTCGAGCAGTCGATCAATCCCTATCGTGGCTGCGAGCACGGCTGCATTTATTGCTATGCGCGGCCCTCGCATGCCTATATGGATTTGTCGCCAGGCATCGATTTCGAGACCAAGATTTTCTATAAGGCCGACGCGGCGCGACTGCTCGAGGAACACCTCAGCAGGCCGTCCTACGTGGTCAAGCCAATCACGATCGGCGCCAATACTGATCCCTATCAGCCGATCGAGCGGGACTTGCGCGTCACGCGCTCGTTGCTCGAAGTGCTCGAACGCACACGCCATCCGGTGAGTCTGATCAGCAAGGGTACGATGATCCTGCGGGACTTGGACCTGCTCCGGAGCTTGAGTCGCGACGGACTCGTCAACGTATTCATCAGCGTGACCACGCTCGATGCGGAGCTCAAGCGCACACTTGAGCCGCGCGCAGCGGCGCCAAAGGCGCGACTGCGCGTGGTCCGCGAGCTTGCGGCCGCGGGCATTCCGACCGGCGTGTTCGTGGCGCCGATCATCCCGGCAGTCAACGACTGGGAGCTCGAGCGCATCATCGCCGCCGCTGCCGCCGCCGGGGCGTTCCGAGTCGGATACGTGTTGCTGCGCTTGCCGCACGAACTCAAGGCGCTGTTCCGGCAGTGGCTCGATCAACATCTGCCGGAGCGCGCCGAGCACGTGATGTCGTTGATTCGCGCTGCACGCGCGGGCTTGGAAAACGATGCGCGCTTCGGCAGTCGCATGCGCGGCAGCGGAGCTTGGGCGCAGCTGCTGAGCGACCGTTTCGCCTTGGCGTGCAAGCGCCACGGCTTGTCCATGGGTCGGACGCGCGAACTGTCGTGCTCGCATTTCGCGCCGCCCACCCGCGGCGGTCAGTTGAATTTGGGGATTTAGTGCCCGCCCGCCACATGGTGCGCCGCGCATTGCGTCCTGCGCTGATAGGATCGGCGGCATGGCGGACAGTGCAGGACGGACGGCGTTGCTGGCCGGCGGTAGCGGGCTCGTGGGTGCGCGGCTGCTGCCATTGCTGCTCGATGCGAGCGAGTACACGCGGGTGCATGCGCTCTCACGGCGGCCCTTGCCCCTCGATCACCCGCGACTGGCCAACCGCATCGTGCGTTTCGATGCCGGGCTCGAGACGCAAATTAAAGGGTTGCAATGCCAGGACGCGTTCTGCTGCCTCGGTACGACCATTCGGGATGCCGGCAGCCAGGCCGCGTTCCGCGCCATCGATCACGATCTGGTGCTGGAGTTTGCGCGATTGGCGCTGGCTGCGGGCGCCGAGCGCCTCGTGATCATCTCGGCCGTAGGAGCCGATGGCGCCTCGCGCAGCTTTTATCTGCGCGTCAAGGCAGAGACCGAGCGGGCGCTCGAGGCACTGCGCTTTCGTGCCCTGGACATCATGGCCCCCTCGGTACTGCTGGGCGTGCGTCGCAGCGTGCGGCCGCTCGAGCTGCTCGTGCAAGGGGCGCTGTGGACGCTGAATCCCCTGATCCTGGGTAGCTGGGCGCAGTATCGGGGGATTGCAGCCGGCACCGTGGCGGCGGCCATGCTGGCTGCAGCGCGTCGCGGTCGGCGCGGCATAAATCGCTATACCTACAAAGACATGCGCACTCTTGCCGCGACTGTGACGCAGTCGACATTCCGTCCTTAAGCTTTTCACCGAATCCGGGCGCACGCACTCCAATGCAATGGTGTGCTGGCGTTAAATCCGCTGCAGGGAAATCAAGGAGGCTTAAAGCCACGGCCGTGCCGTGTACGGCACTATAAGTATGCAAGCAGGGCCGGTTTCATTCCTATCGATGCGGCGACGCATGGTCTTGGTGGTCACGCTGGTGGTGCTGGTTGCACTGGCGGCGGCGAGCTGGATCGCCGTGCTTGTGATCGCCACTGATCGCGATGCCGACCTGGCCGATCGCGTGGGTGGCCTGGCCCCGGGTTTCGCACAGCAATTGCTGTCCAGGCTCGAGATGGCCAATGCGCTGGTGCAATATCTGTCAGCCGCCGACGCCGGTGCCGAAGACTCGGTGTTGCGCCAGCGCGTGCTGGCCTCGGACACCTTCGGCGGCGTGTTCTTTGTGCCGTGGCAGTCGAATTTCATCGATGCCGACGCCGATGCCGAAGCCGCCGCAGACGCCAATCTTCCCAGTTTCGGGCCGTCCGACCGGCTCACGCTGAGCGGTGGGCAGAGCCTGCTCAAGGTGGTCCCATCCGCCAGCGGCGGCATGAGTATCTACCTGGCGCATATGGTGAGCAGTGCCGGGATCAGGCAGATCGCTTTTTTTGAGTTGGCGCCCAACTGGTTCTGGCAGGGTGCCGAGGCCACTTCCGGCCAGACTGCGATCGCCGTGGTCGATACCGCGGGCAGGATCATCTATCGCGGCGGGGAGCTGCCGCTCGACGCGTTCCGGAAATTCGCGCTGACTGCGATCGATGAGCGCGATCCGCTGCGGCCCGTGCAGCGCGACTGGCAGCAGGGCGGCGTGAGCTGGCGCGGCGCGGTCGTGAGACTCGACTTCACGGGCGCCGCGCATCTGCGTGCGATGCCCTGGAATGTCGTCTGTTACGTTCGACTCACGGACGCGCGGCCGATGCTGAGCTCATTCCTGCTGTTGATCTTGCCGATGCTGCTGCTGGCGGCCTCGTGCGCGGCGCTGGCGAGCTACTTCCTCGGACGGCGCTGGGAGCCGGTGCTGGCGCGCCTGTACGCGGCATTGGGCGCGCTGCAGGAGGGCAAATTCCAACGCGTCGATACCGAGGGTGCGATCGATGCGCCGCGCGCGGTGGCGCAGGGCTTCAATCTTGCGCTCAGCGCGGTCGAGCAGCGCGTCGGTGCGCAGGCGCGGCTGGCGCAGATCGACCGCCTGCTGCTCGAGGCCATGGAACTCGAACAGTCGCTCGATGCGATGCTGCCACGTGTTTGCGCCGTGACCGGCACGCATGTGGCGGCGGTGCTGTTGATCGATCGCGACGCACCAGGTTACGCGCGCTCGTTCGTCGGCGGTGCCGACGGCGCCGATTATCCGGTCAGCCGCATCAATCTGGACCAGGAGGTTCTCGCGAGCCTCGTGCATGAGGCAAACGGGCTGAGCGTCAGTCACACCGAAGCCGAACGATTCGGCTTTCTGGCACCGCTGCACGCGCTCGAGGCCACGCAGTTCAATCTCTGGCCCATTGTGGTGGGCGAAGAGGTCGCGGCCATCCTGTCGGTTGGCTCGCGCAATATCTCGCCGCTGCCGGCGCAGCAGGCCGCCTACGGCCTGCAATGCGCCGAGCGCCTGCGCATCGCACTCTCGAACCGCGCACGCGACGAGCAGCTGTATCGCCAGGCGCATTTCGACTCACTGACCTCGCTGCCGAATCGCCTGCTGTTCCGTGACCGCCTGTCGCAGGAGCTGGCCAGTACCGCCGGCGGCTCGCAGCGCGGCGCCGTGTTGTACGTGGATCTCGATCACTTCAAAAAGGTCAACGATTCAGTCGGGCACATCGCCGGAGATCAGCTGTTGACCATCGTGGCACAACGTCTGCGTTCGTGCGTCAAGGACGGCGATACGGTGGCGCGGCTGGGCGGCGATGAGTTCACCGTCATTCTGCGCAATCTCGCCTCGGTCGAGACCGCCAATGAAATCGCCCAGCGCATCATCGAGACACTGCAACGGCCGGTGAGCATCGCCGGCCGTGACCATTACGTGCGCGCGAGTATCGGCATCACGCTGTTCCCGGATGACGGCAACACCATCGAAGAGCTGATGCGCAATGCCGATCTGGCGATGTATCAGGCCAAGGATGGCGGTCGCTCGCGCGCCGTGTTCTTTGACAGCATGATGGCCCGGGCACCGGTACCGTTGGCTAAGAGCGGCCTGTTCCGCGCGCTGCGTCGGCGCGAATTCTCACTGTACTACCAGGCGCAATATGCGCTGCGCAGCGGCGAGTTGGTGGGACTGGAGGGATTTCTGCGTTGGCAGAATCCTCGCGACGGTATTCGCCTGCCGAAGGACTTCGTTCCAGCAGCCGAGGAGAGTGGCCTCATCGTCGACATCGGCGCCTGGGCACTCGAGAGCGCCTGCCACCAGCTCGCCCTCTGGCGCGACCAAGGCATCGCGCCGCCACGGCTGGCGCTGAACGTGTCGGTGCAGCAGCTGCGCATGCCGGATTTTGCCAGCCTCGTGGGCGCCACACTGCAGCGGCATGCGCTGCAGCCGCAGCTGCTCGAGCTCGAAATCAGCGAGTCAGTATTTGGCGAGGAGGAGGCGCGAGTGTCACTGCGTCAACTAGCAGCACTGGGCGTGCGGCTGGCACTCGATGAATTTGGCAGCGGCTATTCCTCGCTCAATTATCTGCGGCAGTATCCAGTGCACGCGATCAAGATCGATCGCAAGTTCATGCGGGAAGTGCCCGAGAGTCTGCAAGCCGCCACGCTTGCCGCCACGATCATTCACATGGCGCATGCGCTCGACAAGCAAGTGATTGCCGAAGGCGTTGAAACGCTCGAGCAACTCGATTTTCTGCGCGAACGCGGTTGCGACATTGCACAGGGCTTCGTGCTCGCACGACCCTCGACAGTCGCCGAAGTCAGTGATTTGCTCGCTGCGCGCCGACCCGCTGAACCTTGGCTGCAGAGCGCCGCTGGCTGATTCTTGCATGCATTTGACAGAATGAAATTTTTGACAGAATGAAATTCGTTGCATTGCACTTTGTATATCAATGTGACTCTCATCTAATAGTTTGGCCTTGACGCGCTGTCTCAAAGTGTCACACTCGGTCGCGTGACTTAAGAGCAAACCTGTCGCAAGACAGGGACGCAAAGCCACCGGTCCCGGACTCGTGAAGGGATAGCGGGGTTGCCACAAGCCGCAGATTGCGCACAAGGTGCGCGTATTGGGCCCCGTGTCTTCCTCGCTGCATGTCTTCCGGACGCCGCAGTCCCATTCGAGAGACAGGGGAACAGCGTATGCAGCAGGCCACAGCAGCCAACAATCCAAACTCCTCGGCACCGAGCGGCAACTCGATGCCGCCAGACACATTGCGAAATCTGTTCGTCATCAATCTCTGCGGCTCGACTACGCCGGTGGCGCTCACGCCACCCGATCATGCCGGGCTCAAGCGTTTCACCTTTTTTGTTTCGCGTCGGCGCGAGGAAGGTCGTGAACGCTTTCGTCTGCACATGGGGTATTTCGAAAGCCAGGAAGAGGCCGAGAAACTGCTGGACATCGTGCGCGAAATTTATCCGGGCGCCTGGGCTGGGCTGTCGCCGGGTCTGCGCCTGCGTGCGAAGGCTCAAGCGGATGCTAAAGCCGAAGCCGCCGCCGAAGCCGCCGCCGAAGCCGCTGCTGAAGCCGCAACGCAGAGCCCGGCCAACAATACGCCCCTGGAGCCGGTGGCTGCAGCCGCGGCGCCCATAGCAGCATCGACGCCGCTCGCGGAGCCGGCACTGGCGCTGATGCCGGACGAAGGACGTCGAGTGTCCGCATTGCCAGCCGCTGCGCGCGAAAGTGAAGCCGCAGCGCTCGCGCTCAGCAACGTGCGCGCCGCGATCGCCGCGCTCGATGACACCAATGCCAGCGCCCCGACTCTGGCGCCGCTGCCGGAACTCAAGGCGCCCGCAGCCAGTGAAGCGGCGCGTGAACTCAGCGATTCCGCGGCGCTCAGCGTGCTCGAGAGCAATGCCGATGCGGCGGGCGCTACGACTGTAAACCAGCCGCGATTACCAGCAATCGACAAGGCTGCAGCCCCGCAATCTGCCGAGACCGCCGTACCCCAGGCGTCGGCCGGTGCGCGGCCGCGCGGTGAAAAGACCGCTTACGCCGTGCAGCTATTGTGGTCGGTGCAACCCATCGACATGGCGCAGATACCGCAGCTCGCGATCTTCAGCGCCTATACGCTCTACGGTGCGGAAGGCAATCGCGATGGGCGTCGCTGGTATGGCGTGCGCCTCGGCTTCTTTACCGACGCGGTTTCGGCGAAGCAGGTGGCACACTACGTGCGCTCGGATTTCTCGACGGTCTCGGTGGTGCCGGTCACGGTGCGCGAATGCGAGCGTGCCAAGCTCGCCTCCACACGGCCGGATGCGACGCCGGTCGCCGCAGCGGCGCCGGCCGCTGCTCCCGCGCAAGAGGCCAAGCCGGTGACGTCCGGATTCGAATTCATCGAGGATAAGCCGCCGCCGCCGGTCGCGCGCCCTGCGGGAGCTGGCGATGAATCGGTCATGCGGCCCGCTCGCGGCGCGCCGGGCAAGCGGGCCAAGCTGCGCGCAGGCCGACAGGTCAATGGCCGAGCCAAGAGCAAACCCATGACGCTCGAGGAAACGCTGGAGATTCTTGGTGCCGGAAAGCTCGAGATGGACGACGGCCGCCGTGCATTGATCAATGACAGTGCGCCGCGCGCGCCCTCGCCGGAGCCGGCCAAGGGAAAGCCCTCGCGCTTTGGTCGCCTGTTAGAGCGTCTGTCCGAGCGGCTCGGCTGAGAGCCCGGTCGTAAGGGCTCACTGGTTCGGCATCGCTGGCGCGCTATGGCTCGCGTCGTAGGCCTGGATGTCCGGCGTGTCGATGTTCTCCGCCTTCCACACCATGGCGCGATGGATGCGATTCCAGCCGCTCGGGTGATCAAAAAAAATGAATTCCTCGATCGGACCGGGGCGCATCTTGCGGTACTCGGATAGCTGCAACGCCGCCTGCGCGAAGCCGTCGGGCTCACGCGCGGCATTGAGCCCAAAGGCGTCCGCCTCCGCCTCCATGCTGCGCGTGATGCTGTGCTGCACCGGCGTCAATACGAAGCCATAGACGCTGAATAGCGCAATCAGCAGCGGCAGGCCGGCCTCATCGCTGACATCGCGCAGCCCCCAGCGCGGCCCAAAGCGGGCCTGAATGCCGCGCTGGGCCCAGGCCAGAAAGGCGAAGCCGATGACGATGATGAGCCCGAAGTACACGATGCCCTGGTAGATGTGGTTCATCACGTAGTGACCCATCTCGTGGCCGAGTACGGCTTTGATTTCCTCGGGCGAAGCGCGGTGCATGAGGTTGTCGTTGAGGCTGATTTGCGCGCTGCCAAATAGACCGCTGACATGCGCGCTCACCCTCGTGGTCTGCTTGGAGGCGTCGAACTCGTAAACCTGCTTGGCCGGAATGGCGTTGGCGCGCGCGAGCGATAGGATCTGCTGCTTGAGCGGGCTGTCGGGCAACGGATAGAACTTGTTGAATACGGGCTCGAGATAGGTCGGACTCAGGGTCGCCTGAAACACCAGCAGCGCCAGCAGCACCATGGCGCCCCATAGCCACCAGGTTTGACGCGCTCGGCGGATGACGGCGTAGATCGCGACGACAGCCACGGTACCGAAGATGATCGCGAGCAGCAGTGCCTTGAGCTGATCACCGAACCAGCCGCCCAGTTGTTGATTGGACATGCCGTATTGGTGCTCGCGGAAGTAGCCCTCATAGGCCGCCCAGGGCAGCGTCAGGATCGCGGTCAGCACGATGTATTGGATCGCGTAGAGGGCGCTCTGCAGAGCGCGCCAGCGCGCCCATCGCTGCGCCCAGTCTCGCATGCGCACCGAGAGCCGCGTGCCCAGCAGCAGCCACGCCACGAGCAGCGCGACCATGAAATCCCACAGTACCAGCCAGTAGCCGCCTTCGAAATAGGCGTCGGACCGGGCTCGGGCCTGCGGCGAGAGGGTTGCCAGGTAGGCCGCCGTGGCCGTGTCGGCATCGAAGTGTGTGCTGGCCGCGCTCGCGGCCGGATTTGCGCTGCTGGGCGCATCCGCGGCCAGCACTGGCATCTCTGCCAGACCTAAGCTTATGGCGAGCAGCACGGCCAGCTGCGCGCGAGCGCGCGATCGCATCGGGACACCTCCGCTGTGCCGACCAGGCCAGCGGCGGCCCCGTCGTCGGGCGATTAGAACATCCGCGCGAACAGCCAGTACAGCGAACCGGACAGAAGGATCGCCGCGGGCAGCGTCAGTACCCAGGCCAGCAGCAGGTTGCGCACGGTCGCCCTCTGCAAACCCGATCCACTGGCGGCCATCGTACCGGCAACGCCCGAGGACAGCACATGGGTCGTGGACACAGGCAAGCCAAAGCTATCGGCAGCTGCGATCGTGAGCATGGCCACGATTTCGGCCGAAGCGCCCTGCGCATAGGTCATGTGCGTCTTGCCGATCTTCTCGCCGACGGTCACGACGATGCGCTTCCAGCCCACCATCGTTCCGAGCCCCAAGGCGATCGCCACGGCGACCTTCACCCACAGCGGAATGAATTTGGTGGCCGCGTCGATCTGCTTTTTGAATGTCTTGAGATTGCTCGCCGCGGTCGCGTCGAGCGTCACGTTATGGTCCTTCTGAATCAGCCGGATGGCTTCCGATGCGAGGTACATGTCATTGCGGACGTTGGGCACTGCCGCTGCCGGCATTTGCGCGAGCGAGTCGTGGGTGTTTTTGACTTGCGCACCAATGCTGCCGCTCATGTCAGCCAGGGCCGCCAGCACATCAGGCTGGAACTGCCGCGTACGCACGTAGTCCGACAGGGTCGCGCGCGACTGCGCCACGGGCGCGGTCAGCGCCCGGCCCGACAGATTCTTGGCCAGCGACTGCTGAGTGGCTTGGGCTGCCACCACGAATTGGCCTACCTGCTCGGCGGGCATGGCGCGATTCAACGCATACGCCAGCGGCACGGTACCGACCAGAATCAGCATGATCAGGCCCATGCCCTTCTGCCCGTCATTGGAGCCGTGGGCGAACGACACGCCGGTACAGGTGAGCACCAGTATGCCTCGAATCCACCACGGCGGCGGCGCGTTGCTTTTCGGCGCATCGAACAGTTGCCGGTTCTTGATCACGATGCGCAACACCCACAGCAGTAACCCCGCGGCCGCAAAACCCACCAGTGGCGAGAGCAGCAGGGATTCGCCGATCTTGGTGACTTGCGACCAATCGACGCCGCTGGTGCCATTGCGACCGTGCATGAGGGCGTTGGCCACGCCCACGCCGACGATGGAGCCGACCAGTGTGTGCGAGGAAGAGGCCGGCAAGCCCAGCGACCAGGTGCCCAGGTTCCAGAGGATGGCTGCGATCAACAACGCAAATACCATCGCGAAGCCGGCACTCGAGCCGACTTGCAGGATCAGTTCGACCGGCAGCAGCGAGATGATGCCGAAGGCCACGGCGCCGCTCGATACCAGTACGCCCGCAAAGTTGAAAAAGCCGGACCACAGCACGGCAACGTGCGGTGGCAGGGAATGGGTGTAGATCACGGTCGCCACGGCATTGGCGGTGTCGTGAAAGCCGTTGACGAACTCGAAGCCCAACGCGATCAAAAGCGCTACGCCCAAAAGCAGGAACGGCGCATACGTGGTCATGCTGACGCCCGCCGCGCTGACATCGCGCATGAGGCTATAGGCGGTGTACAGCAGCCCGGTCGCCAGCAGTCCAACGAAAATGACGGCCGTGGCTGGCCCGGGCTTGTAGTCCAGGCGAGGACCGACCGGGGAGTGAGTGGCCTGCATGGTCGCTGCGTTGGTGTTCATAGCTTTTTCTCCGGCGACTGGCCGGCTAAGGTATTACGAACACATTTCAGTTTTGTGTCTCAGGCCCGAATTGGGACAGGCGCCGCAGCGCCAGCGATCACGGTCGTGGTAAGGCCGGCGGTAACTGCTCAATAACCCGGGGCGATTATGCGTGGGCGGCGGCTGTGGTTGCG
>DAIMZW010000034.1:17067-23186 GCA_036733765.1 Steroidobacteraceae bacterium | reverse complement strand
AATGCCGCGATTCTGCGCGGCGGATCCGAAAGCCGGCGCTCGAGCGCGGCGATCCACGCCTGCCTGCTGCAGGGTCTGCAGGCGGCCGGCTTGCCGGCCGCGGCCATACAGCTGGTGCCGATCAGCGATCGCGCGGCGGTCGGCGAGATGCTCGGCGGCATGCAGGCCTTCATCGACGTGCTGGTGCCGCGCGGCGGCAAGAGCCTGGTGGCGCGCGTGCAGGCCGAGGCCCGCGTGCCGGTGATCGGGCACCTCGAGGGTAACTGCCACGTTTATGTCGATCGCGATGCGGACCTCACGATGGCGCGCCACATCACGCTCAATGCCAAGATGCGGCGCACGGGCATATGCGGCGCGGCCGAGACGCTGCTGGTGGATCGCGCCTGTACCGCGACGCATCTGGCGCCGCTGGTCGCTGATCTGCTCGCGGCCGGCTGCGAGGTGCGCGGGGATGCGACCGTCCAGGCGATCGATGCGCGCGTCAAGCCGGCGAGCGAGACCGACTGGTCAACCGAGTACCTCGACGCGATCATTGCCGTGCGGGTGGTCGAGGGCGTCGACGAGGCCATCGCGCACATTGCGCGCTATGGCTCGGCGCACACCGACGCGATCGTTACCGCCAATGAGGCCACCGCGGAACGCTTTCTCGCGCGCGTCGACAGCGCTATCGTGCTGCACAACGCCTCGACTCAGTTCGCGGACGGAGGCGAGTTCGGCATGGGCGCGGAAATCGGTATCTCCACCGATCGTTTTCACGCCCGCGGGCCGGTGGGCGTCGAACAGCTCACGAGCTACAAGTATCGCGTGCAGGGCACGGGACAGGTACGCCCCTGACCGGGCGATCAGTCGTGTTGGTGCGCGGCGGCACAACCTTCACAGTTGACCCAGCCGGAATCGCCGTCCTCGTAGTATTCCTTCTTCCAGATCGGCACGCGTTGCTTGATGTGATCGATGATGTAGCGGCAGGCATCGAACGCCTCGCCGCGGTGCGCGGCGCCGACGCCGACCCAGACCGCGAGCTCGCCGATCTGCAGGGTGCCTATGCGGTGTGCGCAGCAGGCACGCTCGACGCCAAAACGCGCGCAGGCCTCCTGCAGGATGCGCTCGCCTTCGCGTAGCGCGAGCGGCGCAAAGGCTTCATATTCGAGCCGCCGCACCGTGCGGCCTTCATTGTGATCGCGCACAGCGCCTTCAAAGGCAACGTAGCCGCCGCAGGCGGGGTGCCGCAAGGCCTCATGCAGCCGTTGCGGTGCGAGCGCGAGCTCGTGCAAGCTGAAGCGATTCATCCGCCGGCCACCGGCGGCAGGAAGACTACGGTATCGCCGTCAGCCAACGGCTGATGCCAGTCGCCGAACTCATCGTTGACTGCCACGCGCAGGAATCGCGGGGCCAGCTGCAGGCCACGCTCGCGCCGCAATTGCTCGTAGAGTTCCTGCGGCGTGCGCGCTTCAGTTTGCACTGACTCCGCGCCGCGCCCGGCCTGTTCACGCAGCAGCGCGAAGTAGCGCACATTCACGCGCCGCCGCTGCACGCTTGCCGTGCTGACGGCGCTACTGGCCGCCGCGTATTCCTGCGCCGTATTGACGTTGTCGAGCGCGCGCGGCTCGGGCAGATCGAGCAGCTCGACGTCGGAGCTCGACAGCCACGCGCGCGGGCAGCGCTGTCCCTGCTCGATCCAGGCCTCGAGCGCACCGCGGCTTGCCGGCTCGTAAATCGCACACAACGGTTCCGGCAGGCCGTCGAATTGGCTGCGATAGGCCGTCGCCAGGCGCGCAGTGGCACGCCGCGCGATCAGATGCTGCAGTGTCTGAGGGCTCAGGAACGGCAGATCGCACGCCAGCACCAGCCAGGCCTGTCCGGGATGGGCTCGCAACGCGGCTTGAATGCCGGCCAGCGGGCCGAGGTCCGGCTGCAGATCTGTGATCGTGTCGTAGGCGGTGCGATACCGATCGTGCAGCTGATCGGGCCGCACCGAGACGAAGGCGCGTGCGACCAGCGGACCGATCAGCGCCATGGCGCGGGCGAGCTGCGGTTTGCCGGCATATTCCAGACTCGCCTTATCGCGCTTCATGCGCGTGCTGCGACCACCCGCGAGCACCAGACCGTAGAGCTCTGCGGCGCTCATGCGGAAGCCTTCGAGCGCGCGCCGCCGCTCTTGGACAGCAACCGCACTCGCTCAATCCGAATATCGTGCGAGAGCGCTTTGCACATATCGTAGATCGTCAAGGCCGCGACCGTGACGCCCGTCAGAGCTTCCATTTCGACGCCGGTCTTGTGGTGCACCTCGACGCGACAACGCAAGATCACCACCGCGGCCCCGGATTTGCCGCGCTCGAGCTCGATGTCGAACTGGCACTGCTCGAGCGCGAGCGGATGACAGAATGGGATCAGCTCGGAGGTTCGCTTGGCCGCCATGACGCCGGCCAGGATCGCGGTGTCGAAAACCGGCCCCTTCTTGGTGCGATGGCCCGTGCGCTGCAGTGCCCGGGCCACGAGCGCCGGCAGGCGCACTCGCGCCTCGGCCTCGGCAACGCGATGGGTGACGGGTTTGGCGCCGACGTCGACCATGGTGGGACGAGCGCGCGCATCAAGGTGCGTTAGGCGGGCCATGATGGGTTCATCAGCCCCCGACGTGATTCATTTCGACATGCTGCACGTGGCGAGCGCGCAGCTCGTCGCGCAGCTCGCTGTAGCGGTCGGCGCGCCGCTCCCATACGGCGCGGATCAGAGCGCTGAGTTCTGCATCGGTGGCGCCCCCGCGCAGCGGCGCGCGCAGGTCCGCCCCATCGGCGGCGAACAGACAGGTATAGAGCTTGCCGTCCGAGGACAGCCGCGCGCGCGTGCAGTCGCCGCAAAAAGGCTGCGTCACGGAGGCCACGAACCCAATCTCCCCGGCACCGTCGCTGAAGGCGTAGCGGCGCGCGACTTCACCGGTGTAGGCTGGCTCGAGCGCCGTCAGAGGCCAGCGCGCAGCGATGCGCTCGAGCAGTCCCTGCGAGGGCACCACGCGTGAGCGCTCCCAGTCGTTGCGATTGCCGACGTCCATGTATTCGATGAAGCGCACGATGATGCCGGTGCCGCGGAAGCGCTCGACCAGATCGATGGCCGTGTGATCGTTGAGGCCGCGCTCTATGACCGCGTTGAGCTTGATCGGTGAGAGGCCATAGCGCTGGGCGGCAGCAATCCCATCCAATACGTCTTCGACCGTGCCAAAACCCCCGGACATGGCCGCGAACACGGCGGGGTCGAGACTATCCAGGCTCACTGTGACGCGCCTGAGGCCCGCAGCGCTCAGCGCCGCAACCTGCTGCGCCAGCAATACTCCATTGGTCGTCAGCGCCACATCCTCGACGCCAGGCAGGGAAGTCAGATCGCCGACCAGATCCGCGAGCCCGGCACGCAACAGCGGCTCCCCGCCGGTGATGCGCAGCTTGACCACACCGAGCTCCAGGAACAGCCGCGCCAGGCGCAGTATTTCGTCAAAACTCAGCCGCTCGCCAGATTTGAGGAAGCGGTACTGCTCATGGAAGCGCTCGCGTGGCATGCAGTAAGGACAGCGGAAATTGCAGCGGTCGGTCACCGACAGCCGCAGATCCCGCAGCGGCCGGTTCAAACTGTCGTGCACGCGCCGCCGGGGCAGAAGAGGGGAGATCGGTGCGCTACTCATGGGCCTAAGGCTAGCAGATCGCGGCCGATCACCAGCGATAGAGCCGGCTCACGTAGCCCTTGGCAAAGTCGGCCGGCCCCGGGGGCAGCTCGATGAAGCCGTCGGTCAGCGCCAGGGACACGAAATCCCCCGAACCGTTGGTGGGACAGGGCGTTGCCCAGGGCCGGGCCCAGTCGTCGTGGGCAACGCGCACCGGGACGAAGCCGGTCAGCGTGGCGGGCCAGCGGATGGGCGCCGCCAGGGCGACGCGCTCGCTCGCAACCACCGGCACCCCCATGGCGCGATACAGCGCCGGCACGACATAACGCGCGAGGCAGACCAGCGTTGCGACTGGGTTGCCCGGCAGCGCAAACACCGAGTGGCCTTCGCTCGAGGTGCCATACCACATCGGCCTGCCCGGGCGCTGCGCGATCCCATGCAGTACGCAGCGCACGCCGATGTCCTCGAGTGCCTTGGGCACCAGGTCGAACCGGCCCATCGACACGCCGCCCGATAGGATCAACACTTCGTGGGTGTTCAAGTGCAGCCGCAGCCGCTCGCGCAGCTGCTGGGCATCGTCGGGCACGTGGTCGTCGGCCACGCGGTGGAAACCGCGCTGGCGCAATGCTGCAGCGACCGCGTACGCGTTCGAGCGCCGGACCTGGTGTGGCTCGATCGGATCGCCGGGCTCGACCAGTTCATTGCCGGTGGAGATCACGACGATCGCCGGTTGGCTGCTGACGCGCACACGCGCCATGCCGGCCGAGGCCGCGACGGCAATCTCGGGCGCGTGCAGCACACTGCCGACCGCGAGCAACAGCGCTCCCTGGCGGCGATCGCTGGCGCGTCGATGGATATTGCCCCACGGCGCCAAAACCAAACCGTCCTGGAGCTCGATGTAGCCTTCGGCGCTGCGCAGCATTTCAACCGGCACCACGGTGTCGCAGCCGCCCGGCAACACCGCACCGGTCATGACCTCGATGCAATGTTCGTCCGAGGCGAGCACCGTGGGCGGGTCCCCGGCAGCCTGCGTCGCCTGCAGCCTGAAGCGTCGCCGACCGCCGGCGGCCGCACTCGCGGCGAGTGCGATGCCGTCCATCGTTACGCGGTCAAATGGCGGCTGATCGCGCTCGGCGTAGACATTCTCGCGCAACACCGCGCCGGCGCATTGGCCGACCGGCAGCGATTCAATCGGCAGGCAGGCCAGGTGTGCGCTGATAAGCTTTTCTGCGGCTTGCGGATCGAGCATGCAGGCATGTTACCTCGCGCGCGTGTGGTTCTCCCGGCCCGATCATGCCACCATGCTCAAACAACGCGCCCGTAGCTCAGTTGGATAGAGCATCAGGCTTCGAACCTGAGGGTCGGGAGTTCGAATCTCTCCGGGCGCGCGCACGCCCTGGACGCTGCCGGCAACGCCGGGGGTGGCAATGCATAGGCCAGCCGCGACTTAATCGTTGCCGAACGGCCAGATTGCGTTTTGTGTAGGACGGACACTGACGGAAAATTTTTCATGGTCTGACGATCGCTTCGGTCGGGACTGCTGCTGTCGAGAAGTGGCGGTTGTTACAAAGGGCGCGCAGGTTTTTCCGATCGCCCGCTCCCGAACACTGGAGACAGGAATGACTGATATGTCAGATTGCAGGGTCGGCCGCTCGAGTGCCATCCAGCGCCGATCGCGCCCCGAGGACAGTGGGATACCGCCTGAAAACCCTGTAACAAGCTGCAAGCCTACGAACGCCAGGGAATCGGAACCCAGGCTTGATATTCCCCAGGGGGCTCTCGAGTTTCCATTTAACAGATACCACGCTCGCCCGGGGAGGATGAATTCATGTCAAAGGTTTTAATCGCTGATGACCATGCGATGGTCCGGGCCGGTCTGCGACAGTTTCTGAGCGAGGACCGCAGCATCACCGAAATCGGTGAGGCGGCTTCCGGCAACGAGACGCTCGATCAGCTGCGCTCGGGCAGCTGGGATCTCGTGATTCTGGACATCAACATGCCCGATCGCAGTGGACTGGATATCCTGCGATATGTGCGCGCCAGCTATCCGGACACGAAGGTGTTGGTGGTCAGCGGCTTTCCCGAGCGCCAGTACGCCATCAACGTGCTCAAGGCCGGCGCGGGTGGATATCTGCCGAAGGAGTGCGCACCGGAGGAGCTGCTCAAAGCCACGCGGGTAGTCATGCAGGGACGCCGCTACGTCAGCGCCAATCTCGCCGAGTTATTGCTCTCGGATCTCAACGGTGACAACGATCAACCGCTGCACCGGCGCCTGTCCGAGCGTGAGTTCCAGATTTTCTGCAAGCTGGCGGCCGGCCGGACGGTTTCCTCGATTGCCGATGAACTGTGCCTCTCGGTCAAGACCGTAAGCACCTACCGTACCCGGATTCTGGAGAAGATGAGTTTGGCGACCAATGCAGACATAACGACCTATGCATTGCGAAATGGGATTATCCAGTGACCGCGCGATGGG
>DAIMZW010000034.1:0-16967 GCA_036733765.1 Steroidobacteraceae bacterium | reverse complement strand
ATATGAGCTCGCGTAATCTCTCGGTGCTGCTGGTGGAAGACTCGCGGGTGCTGGCGGAGCGGCTGCGCGAGACTTTGCTCAGCGTGCCCGGTGTGCAGCTGGCTGGTACGGTCGACAGCGAGGCCGATGCTGTGGCTGCGCTGCAGCGCCAACCGGTCGATGTGGTGCTGCTCGATTTGCATCTGCGTCAGGGCACCGGCTTCGGAGTGCTGCGTGCGATTCCGAGCGATCAGGTCAAGAAAACTGTGGTCATCGTCCTGACCAACTATGACTTGGCCGAATACCGCCGCGCCGCCGCAGCGCTCGGAGCGAAACATTTCCTGGACAAGCTGCGTGACTTCGATCGCCTGCCGATCATACTGCAGCAGATCGGCGCCGAGATACCCGACGCGCCGGACGGGGATAAGCTCAACTGAATTCGGCGGCTGCGTTGCGGCGCGTGCCGCGCCTCAGCGGATCGCGGCCGCCTGAATCGGTGCCGTCTGTTGCGGCCGCAGTATCAGCGCCAGCGGCAATCGCGCCCGCAGTTGCGTACCGCTGGGCGCCAGCGCGTCGATCTCCAAGGTGCCGCCGAAGCTGCGCACGCGATGGCGCATGGTAGCGAGGCCGTGGGAACCGACCGCCTCGCGCCGCTCGCTCGCTATCCCGAGGCCGTTGTCCGCAATCAATACCGTCAGCTCGGTTTCGCTCATCGCTATCTCGACCCGGACCTCGCTCGCATGCGCGTGCTTGACGATGTTGGTCAGCGATTCCTGCACCAGCCGAAATACCATGATTGCGGCGTCGTCGGCGAGCAGCGGTTCGAGCTCCGGATAGGCCTCGGTGCAATGCAGACCAGCGCGGCTGCAGGTCTCCTGCGTAATCCAGCGCACCGCGGGCAGCAGGCCCATGTTGTCGAGCAGTGTCGGGCGCAGGTTCTCAACGATGCGCCGCTTGAAGTCGACGCCGTCGTCCAACACCTTGAGCACACGTATCCAGCGTGTCTGGATGTCGGGATCCAAAGCACTCGGCCAGCGCTTCTGCAGCCAGGAGACATCCATTTTTACCGCGATCAACAGGCCGCCGAGTTCATCGTGAAGCTCACGCGCGAGTGAGGCCTTTTCCTTCTCTGAGAGCTGCTGCAAATGGCTCGAGAGCGCCGACAGCTCGGTAGTGCGGCGCCGCACGCGCCGCTCGAGCTCTTCGTTCTCATTTGCCAGCTGTTCGGTCAGTTCGGCGCGCCGACGTGCCTGACGCGCGAGCAGCGCCGCGGAGACGATCAATAGAATGATATTGAGCAGCACCACCCCGCCCATCAACGCCCGCGAGACCAATCGCAGGCGCTCGGCGCGCGCGATTTCGCTATTGACCTCATTGCGCTCGGCCTCGCGCAGCGTTACGGCCGCGGCGCGAATATCGTTCATCGCACTGCTGCCCAGATCCGTGCGCACCAGCGCCATCGCCTGTTCCGGGCCCTGTGAGGTGTATAACGTCAGCGACGCGGCCAGTTCTGCGAGCTTGACACCGATCAGCACGCGCAGATGCCGCAGCGTGTTGCGTTGCTCGATGCTGGCCAGTTGCCGATCATCACGATCGCGCAACAGGTTGCCGAATTGATCGAGCGTCGGCTCGATGCGATCGCGTGCGCTCTGATAGGGCTGCAGATATTTCTCATCGCTGGTCAGCAGATATCCGCGCTGTCCCGCCTCGGCCTGCGAGATCTGCTCGAGCAATTCGGCCAGCAGGATCTGCCGCTTCTGCGACAGCCCGATGCGCCCATCGATCTCTTTTTGGCCGCCCTGTGCGATCTCGGCGATGATTACCAAGGCCGCCAGCAGCACAAAGGCAATCGATAGAGCGATCGTGCGGAAGAATCGACTCGGACGAATCATGGCGTTGCGGCTGTGAGCTTTATCCTACAGCGCTTGCGGCGCCGGGCGGACAATATAGCCCAATGCGCAATGGCATGCTGGCTGCGCAGACAGTGGCAATGGATCTGCCAGGAGGAGAAAAAAGCTCTACTACGCAGCGCTATTCTTGGTCATCGCCATCATTGCTGCGGTGCTTGGATTCACCGGCATAGCTACCGGCGCGGCGAGCATCGCACGCATCCTGTTTTCCTTTTTCCTGATCGGTGCAGTGGTCGCGCTGCTGGTCGGGGGAATCGGCTGCACCTGAGGGCCGTTACTCGGTTACTATAGTGTTGAACGAGTGGAACGAAATTCGGAGAAAATTTTTATGAACGCGAATGCCAATGAGACAGCTGACAACCTGCATCGCGCCGGCAAGGAAGGGGCCAGCGATTTCCGCCGGCGAGCCGGCAATGTGAAGGACTACGCCGGCGATGAGCTGCGCGCTTTTATCGCCGATGTCGAGGACTTGGTGAAACGGGTCGGGAATGTCTCCGATGCCGATGTCGCCCGTGTGCGCGCAAAGGTGTCTGGCGCCCTGGGTGACGTGCGCCGGCTGGCCAGCGACACCACGGACTCATTGCGCGAGCGTGCGCGAGCGGCGGCCGGTCAGGCGGACGAATACGTCCACGACCGACCGTGGACCGCAATCGGGTTGGCCGCGGCAATCGGCCTGATCGTTGGGGTCGGCGTGACCGCCGTGTCCTCCCGCCGCTAGCTCGAGCCCAGTGACCGTACATGCTCGACGTGCTGTTTCGACTGATTCCGGCGCTGTTGCGGCATTTCGTGGCCTATGGCGATTTGTTGAGCGTTGAGGCGGGCGATGCAGTGCGCGAGCTGCGGCGGCAGCTGATTGCTCTGGCGGTTGTTCTGGGGGCAGGGGTGGTGGCGGCGCTGATGGGTTGCGTGTGGGTGATTGCAGCGACCTGGGACGGTCCGCACCGACTGCACGCCATTGGCGCTCTCTGTATCGGCTTCGCGCTGATCGCCCTGAGCGGCGTTTGGTATGCGAACCGCGGTAGGCCGCGCGGACAGCCGCGACCGTTCCAACGTCTGGGCGCGGAATGGCGCGAGGATCTGCGCCAGCTCGCAGCGCTCTATCCATCGCTGGCCGGCGTGGAGCAAGATCCAGCCGCCGCGGCGCGGGAGCTGCATGGCGATTGAGGTAGCGATGGATTCGATCGAAACGCCACATGAGCGCCTGCGCCGTTCACGGGCCGAAATCATAGCGCTGGCAAAGGAATTAAAGGGCGATACGCCGCAAGGCAGCCTTGCCTTCCCGCGCAGCGCAATCATGCGTGCTGCCACAGGCCGTACCGGGCGGACCCTATTGGCCGGAGCGGCGTTGAGCCTGGCGCTGCTGCGTCCGGGCTGGGTGGCGGCCGTGGGACGCCTGGCGGCGCTGTTGCTGCGCAGTGTTGCAAACCGTTACCTGGTGCGCAGATTTATTCGCTAACTGCTGGTAAGTAAGGGAGAGGCATAACCTATTGGGTGGGGGGTACCGGCCATGTCAGCTGATCTCAACAGTCCTGAGCTGGACAGGATGTATCCATTTTTGAGCGGAGTGGCCGATAGGCGCCGCCGCGCGCGCCAGCATATTGAGGCCGGGGCCGTCACGGCGGGTTTCGAGGCGGTCCGGCTGACAGTGCTGCGGCTGCTCAACGAGGCGCTCACCACCGAGCTGATCTGCGTAGTGCGCTATCGCAGGCACTGCGCCATGTCCGGTGGCACGGAGGCCGAGACGGTTCGGGGCGAGTTCCTGAAGTACGCGCAGGAAGAGCAGGGGCATGCCGATCGGATCGCCGAGCGGATCGTGCAGCTTGGGGGCGAACCGAATTTAAATCCGCTGGCATTGCACGCTGCCGGCGACTGCGAGGATATCGAAGCCGGCACGCTCGCCGATATGCTCGAAGAGGATCTCATCGCCGAGCGCATTGCGATCGAAAGCTATCGCGAGATTGTGCAGTATCTGGGCACCAACGACCCCACTACGCGGCAGCTGCTGGAATCCATCCTCGCCGTTGAAGCGGGGCACGCCGAGGAACTCGCGAGCATGCGCGAGCAACTGCTGCGCAAGGAGCGCGCCGCCGGCGGTGCCACCAGCGTCCGCCTGCCAGTGCTCCAATTAGTGACCGGGGCAGGTAGAGCCTAGAGCCAAGACGAGGCCCGCGATGTCAGGCCGGCCGAGATCGGGGTCAGCGCTCGCCGACCGTAGGCCCTGGATTCCCTGCGATGGTGCGTGGCGGCTCGCCATTGCGCCGTTGCGGGTCAATTCCGCGCCATCGGACGCTTGCCCGATGGCAATCGCGTTGCGGCCCTAATCGCTCTCAAGCCCTTATTGAGAATAGAAAAAAAGTCATCCACAGCGCATCGCGCCCCTGGCGAGGGGTCGAGAGCAAGTCGCTGGCATATCGGTTGCATTCAGAACTGCAACAGGCGATTTCGTCTGCAAGTGCGGCCTGATCCAGGCCAACGGCAACGCTGCCGGCAGTAGCGCTCATCTCACACCCCCCCGCGGTGGGCGCCGAATGTCGGCAGCGTCTTTTTTTGCCCGCACGATTGCGGTGGACGACCTGGCCACGGTGCTAGAGTGGCGGTTTTGGACCGTTCAGGAAGTCGGATTTGCTCCAGCGCCGCTCGCGCTCAGGCGCGCGCTTCATCGAGGTCGAATTACGCCGCGTGCGACTTAAGCTCGGTGCCCGCACGGTACTGCGCGGTGTCGATTGGCACATCCGGCCCGGGCAACGCTGGATGCTCATGGGCCCGAACGGCGCTGGCAAAACGCAGTTGCTGAAGTTGCTCGCCGGGGATGTCTGGCCCACACCCGGACGCGGGGGACTGCGGCGTTATCGCTGTGGCCTCGAGAGCTTCGATGATCCCTATGGGATCAAAGAGGAGTTGGCCTATCTCGGCGCGGAACGCCAGGATCGCTACGAGCATTACGAGTGCGATGATCGCGTCGAGCTCATCGTCGCGACCGGTCTGCATCGCACCGACATTCCCCTCGCGCCGCTCAGCGCCGAGGATCGGCGTCACGTGGCTGGGCTGCTCTCGCAGCTGGGTATCGAATCATTGGCGCGCCGACGTTTTCTGACGCTGTCCTATGGCGAGCGGCGCCTGGTGCTGCTGGCGCGCGCCCTGGCCTGGCGGCCGAAGCTATTGCTGCTTGATGAACTGTTCACTGGTCTGGACCCGGACAATCATGAGCGCGTGGCACACGGTCTGCACCGGCTCGGCCGCTTAGGTCTGCCTTGGGTACTCTCGACTCATCGTCTCGAAGACGTGCCGGCTTTCGCGACCCATCTGTGTCGGCTCGAGGCCGGCAGAATCATCACGCAGGGCAGACTGACGGCCCAGTGGCGCCGCGCTGCCCGCCAATCTACGGCGGCCGACCAGGGTGGCGCGCGCGTGCGCGCGGCGCCGAGACCGCGTGCCACTGGCACAGCGATGATATCGCTGCGGCGCGCAAGCGCATGGCGCGAGGGCGCGCCGGTACTGCGCGATATCTCACTCGATGTGTGCTGCGGCGATTGCTGGCTAATGCACGGCGCGAATGGCAGCGGCAAATCGAGTTTCATGCAGATGCTCTACGGCGACCTCGGCGTAGCGCGTGGCGGTACCATTGTCCGCGCCGGCATGGAACCCGGTGTTCCACTGCAGACTTTCCAGCGCCGCGTCGGCTTCATCGCGCCGGAGCTGCAGGCAATCTATCCGCGCCATCTGTCGGTCGAGAACCTGGTCGCGTCCGGCATCCATGCAAGCGTCGGGCTCAATGAGAGCGTCGGCGCAAGTGAGCGGCAGCGCGTGCTGCGCGCGTTGCGCCGCGTGGGCGCGGTAGCTCTGGCCGCTCGCACGCTGCGCACCCTGTCCTACGGCCAGCTGCGCCGGGTGCTGTTCGCGCGCGCATTGGTCAATGAGCCTGATATCCTGCTGCTCGATGAGCCCTATGCCGGCCTCGATGCCCGCACACGCATGGCGCTGCGCTCGTTGGTGGAGCGGGCGATCGCTGCCGGAGTGACCGCGGTAATGACAACGCACCACAGCGACGAGTGGCCTGCGCTCGCCACGCATGAGCTCGAGCTCGCGCGCGGCCGAGCGATCTATTGCGGGCCCAACAGGCGGGCCCCAAGGCGCGGCGGAGCGCGGCGATCATGAATCGGCGCGCAATGCTGGTGGGCGTCGCCGCGCTCGCGCTGCTCGCGCTCGCCCTGCTCAGTGCCCGGCTGTTCCTCGCGCGCCAGCCGGCTCAACCGCGCGTCGAGGTCAGCGGTGGCGATGGCGGTGGCCTGCCGCGGGCGCAGCCCACGGACGAGCGGCTCGATGCCGCGGCGCTGGAGCGTACAGTGCAGGACGGCGCGGCCGGCGCTCTGCAGGTATTCGTCATCATGCGCGACGATAACATCGTATTCGAACGCTATCAGCGCGGGTTCACGGCTGACACGGTGGTCGACTCCGGGCCGTTCGCGCAGGTGCTCGTGGCACTCGCCGCCGGCGTGGCCGCGAAGCAAGGAGCGCTACCGGCACCGGCGCTGCACGGGTTTGATGCGAGCGCGCTGCGCGCGGCGATCGAAGCCGGGACGCAGCAGCGTTACGAGGTCTATTTGTCGCGCAAATTGTGGAGTCGGCTCAACGCCGCGGCGGCCTGGATCGCACTGCCGGTGAGTGGCGCCGCGACGCCGGCGGACTGTTGTTTTCATGCGCGCGTGCTCGATTGGATGCGCATCGCCAGCCTACTGGTGGATGACGGTCGCTTCGAGGGCAAGCAGCTCGTGCCGCCCGGATGGGTGCAGCGCATGGCGCGGCCGATTTCCCTTGACGCGGTACGCGGCTTCGGCGTGGAACTCGCCGCCTCGGCGCACGGTGCCGAGCCGTTCGCCGCCGACGGCGTATTTTTTGTGCGCGGACCGGGACGGTGGCGACTCTGGCTGGTGCCGCAGCTGAAACTGGCGGTGCTGTTCGGCGCCGATGCACGCGGCGCCGCGGCGCCGGGCGCCGACGCGCCGGCAATGTGGGATGAAACGCGTCTGCCCAACCTGGTGATCCGTGCGGTATCCGATCGGAGCTTGCAGCGTGGGGATGCCACGGATCTGCAGCGACTGGTACCAGGTCATTAAGATGCGCAGCAGAGTCTGACCGCATTGCGCGCTCTGTTCGTCATTTGCGTGATCGATGTGCTGGGATTCGGGATTCTGATTCCGCTGATCCCGTACATGGGGGCGCAGTTCGGTGCCACACCGGCGCTGATCACGCCGATTCTCGGCACCTACTCGCTGTTCCAGTTGCTGGGAGCACCGCTTTGGGGGGCCCTGAGCGATCGCTACGGACGCCGCCCGATTCTGATCACCAGCATGCTCGGCGCGTGCGGGTCATATCTGCTGCTGGCCGCGACCGCTACGGTGCCGATGCTGTTTGTCTCGCGCGCGCTCGCCGGATTCATGGCCGGCAACATCTCGGCGGCAATGGCCTATGCCTCGGACATCAGCTCGAACGCTGATCGCGCTCGCAGCCTGGGGCTGGTTGGGGCCGCAATTGGTATCGGCTTCATGCTCGGGCCGGCCATCGGCGGTGCGCTGGCCGGTGAGCACCTGCAGAGCGCGAATTTTTTACGCCCGGCGCTGGTCTCGGCCGCCTTGAGCGTGGTGGCCGTGCTGTTGGTGCTGTTCATGCTGCCCGAGAGCCGCAGTGTCGGGCGGCGGGGCGAGCATGCGCTCGGGGCGCGCAGCTCACGCTTCGCGCTGCTGCGCGAACGACCCGTGCTGCGCTGGCTCACGTTCGGCGCGACGCTGGTCACCTTCTCGCAATCGACCTTGGATTCGACGTTCGCAATCTGGGCCATGGATCGCTATCACGTCGGGCCGCGCACCGTCGGTCTGGCGCTGCTGGCACTGGCCATCGTCGCCGTCGGAATGCAGACGGTCGGAGTGCGGCGGCTGGTGCCACGCCTGGGGGAGTACCGGCTTGCATGGGTCGGTATCGCCTGCTGGGTGTGCGGCATGTTCGCGGTCGCGGCCTCGAGCAGTTTGTTACTGGTGCTGCCCGGACTCGTGCTGTGCGGCCTGGGCGCGGGTGCGTTCACGCCGAGCGCTTCAGCACTGGCTTCGCACGAAGCGCAGGCGCATAACCGCGGCGCAATTCTGGGCACCTATCAGCTCGGTACCTCGCTGGCGCGGGTGGTCGCGCCGTTCGTCTCGGGCTCCATCTTTCAGCGCTTTGGACCCAGCGCGCCGTTCCTGCTGGGCGGGTTAGTGACGCTGCAGGCGGCCTGGTGCATGCTGGCGGCACATCGCCGGCACCGTACGCGCGCGCGGGCCCATGCGTCGTCAACCGGGGACAATCAGCCATGAATGCAGGCATCTATGCCCTGGGCGAGCGACGTCCGCAGACAGCGGGCGAGGACTTCTACGTTGCGCCGGGCGCGCAGTTGATTGGTTCGGTGATACTGCGTGCCGGCGCCAGCGTATGGTTCAATTGCGTGCTGCGAGCCGACGACGAACTGATCGAAGTCGGGGCCGGTAGCAACGTTCAGGATGGCAGCGTCATTCACTCGGACGCCGGCGCACCTAGCGTGATCGGGCGCGCTGTGACCATCGGGCATATGGTTTTGCTGCATAGCTGCCTGATCGGCGATGAAACGCTGATCGGCAACGGCGCGATCGTCATGGATCGGGCCCGCATCGGCAAGCACTGCATCATTGCCGCCGGTGCGCTGGTGCCCCCGGACCGGCAGATTGCCGACGGCTCGGTGCTGATGGGTGCGCCGGCGAAGCTGGTACGCAGCGTGACGGCTGCAGATCTGTCGATGATCGCGCAGGGGGCGGCGCACTATCAGGCGCGCATGCAGAGCTATCGGCGCGAGCTGCGTGCCGTCGCGGCCGGCCTCGCCGCGTCCGGCGCTAATGCTTGAGCGGTTTCTTGAGAAAGTCCTCGCGGCTGGCGGAGTGCACATCGACGTGCAGCGACTCACGGCCTCGTGTGAGCGTTAAAGCCACCTGCGCGCCGGCGCCGCCGGTGCTCCAGACGCCGCGCAGAAATTGCGGCAGCGAGAACACGCGCTGGCCCGCGACTTCGACGATCGCATCGCCGAGGTGCAGGCCGGCACGGTGCGCCGGTCCGTCGCGAGTGAGCCCGGCGACGATCACGTGATCGGCTTGCTCCGCGGTATAGATGCCCAGCCAAGGCCGTGGCTGGCGCCGCGGGTGGCCGATTTCGATCATCTCCTCCAGCACCGGCCCGAGCAGGTCTATGGGCACGAACATGTTGGCATCGAAGCGCTCCTGCGCCATCGATTCTTCGACGAACAGCGAGCCGATACCAAGCAACAGCCCGTCTTCGCCTACCAGCGCGGTGCCGCCCCATTGCGGGTGCGGCGGAGCGGTGAACAGCGCTTCCTCGAGCAGGTATTCCCAATAGCCGGCGAATTCGCGGCGCGCGATCAAGCGCGCCTCGAGCGAGTGGCGCGCACCGCCGTGTCCGGCGACGATCACCCGGTCGCCCACCGCGAGCGCGCTGGCTGAGCCGCGTTCGATAGCCGGCGCGTCGAGCGCTCCCAAGGGCTGCACCAGGCCGAAGCCGCTGACCGAATCGAGCGCGAGCGGATAGGCCTCGACCACTCTGCCGTCGTAGTCGGTGAGCCAGATCGATTCGGCCTCGGTGGTCAGGTAGCCGATCGTGAGCACGAGCTTGCGCTCGGCGCTGCGAATCACGACTCCGTGACCGATGCGATCGGTGCCGAGAATCGAGGCCGTGTAGGCATCCTCGCTGGTCTCGGTATGCAGCAGCACGACCGAGCGATAGACAGTCTGCAGATCGAACTGCAGGCTCTCCGGTCGCGGCCGCAACGGCTGCGGCACCTCCCAATCCTCGCTCGTGGCCATGGGCCAATGCTACGGGAGAGGGGCCGGTTGGATCCAGGCTTTTAATTCTTGCCGGCCGCGGCAAAACCTCTAGAAATCGAGCGTGGTAGCAAAGACGACCACGGCCTCACCGATGACGCTCACTGAGCGCAGCACGCGCTGCTCGAGCTGCAGGGCCACGCTCACGCGGCCCGGTCGACTGAGGTAATGCCCCTGCGCACCGGTGAACTCGACCGTGTCGGAGTGCGCCGCCCCGCCCACGGCCGCTGGCGCGATCAGATCGTGATGCAACAGATACGCGCCGAGCAACGCATGCGCGTTGCCGCTGACCGGATCCTCGTCAATACCAAGAGCCGGGCAGAACATGCGAGCCTCGCTGAACACTCCGGCCTGCGAGGGTTGCAGCGTGAACAAAAAATACCCCGGTGCTCCGATTTGCGCCGACAGTGCCTTCAGGCGCGCCAGATCCGCACGCACCCGGCCCAGCACTGCGGCCTCGAGCACTCCGAGCAGCAGCCGGGTGCTGCTGTGACCGGCAATCATGGCCGGGCAGCGCGGATCCAGATCCGCGCGTCTGAGTGCGAGTGCTGCGAGCACGGCGTCGAGCTCTTGCGGCTTGAGCAAGCGTCCGAGGGCCGGCGGCGGTTGACGGATCGCAATGCGCGGCGGGGTGGTGGGGAAGGTATCGATCTCGACCAGGCCAGATTTCTGCTTTTGCCGCCGGCGCGGAGCGATCTGCAGCGATGCCAGCACCGCGTGCGCCGCCAACGTGGCATGGCCCACGAATGCCGCTTCGCTGCGCGGGGTGAAGAATCTTACCCGCAGGTCGTGATCCGGCGCGTCCGGCCGAAGCAAAAATGCCGTGTCGCCGTTGTTGAGCTCGCGGGCCAGCGCACGCATGTCCTGCTCCGACATGGCGTCGGCATCGAGCACGACGCCGGCGGGATTGCCGCAGAAGCGCTGTGAGGTGAAGGCATCGACCTGGAACACGCGTACGCTAGCGCTCATGGGGCAGATCGTAACTGATCGTGATCCCGATCTGCCGCGGATCGCCGTGCTGCAGAAAGGACTGGTTCGGGAAATTTGGTGGTATCAGCCCAAAATAGAAGCCCTGCTGGGCGTAATGGACATCGAACAGATTGCGCACCCAAGTGCTTGCGGTCCAGGCGCCGCGCCGGTAACCGACCCGCAGATTTTCCAGATGATAAGAGTGCGAGGTCTGCGCATCGCTGGTGTAATAGTAGAAGCTGTCGAGCGCGTGCGAATCCAGGCGCGCAAACCATCCTCCGGGCTCCTGGTATTCGATCGCCCCGGAAACTTCGTAGCCGGGCGCGAACGGCTGCGCTCGCCCGTCGATTCCGAGACTCGTGAACACACCGTCGACGCCCAGATAGCGCGTGTGCAATAGCGCGGCGCTGCCCGAGAACTGCCAGCGCGTGCCGAGGCGGTAGCTGCCCTGCGACTCAAAACCGAAATTTTCCCCGTCGGCGGCATTCTGCGTAAAGAACACATAGTCGAGCGGGTTGTTCTGCTGCAGCTGCTCGGAGAGGTAGACCTGCATGTGTTGCCGGCGCATATAAAACACATCCGCCTGCAGCTGCAGGGGGCTGTCGGGGCGCGCGTACTTGAGCCCGGCCTCCAGACTCCAGAGCGACTCCGGACCGAAGCTGCGCTGCTCGGAGAGAATCTCGGAGCCGATGTTGAAACCGCCGCCTTTGTAGCCGCGGGCCAGCGTCACGTACAGGTGCGTGCCATCGCCAGTATTGCGCATCCAGGACAGATTGCCACCGATCATGTCGTTGGTCTGCTGCGGAAACGGTGTCGCGGCATCGGCGCTGTCGGCATAATCGGCCTCGCGTCGTTCGACGCGCAGGCCGCCCGAGACGCTCGTGCGTGTGCCGAGATCGGCATCCAAGGACCCGTACCAGGCCAGGTTGGTGGCCCCGTACTGGCTGTCGAGCGTGCTGCTGCCGGCGCCGTTATAGGTATTGTCGTAGACGTACACCAGGTGATCCGACTCGGTGAGCCTCAAGGCATATACGCCCGCCAGCCAGCGCAGAACGCCGAACAGCGCCCGTGACGGATCGCCCGTGAGACGTAGGTCCTCGGCGAAGGTGCGCCGGTCTCGATTATCGCTTTGAAAATAATCGTATGGCGCGTACGGCCCCCACAGCGTGTCGTTGCCCCAGTCGCCGTCGAACGAATACACGATCGCGGAACTCGCCGCGCTGCTGATGCTGCGCAGTTCGCCAACTCCGTCAATCGAGTCGAGCAATCGCAATGCGACACCATTGGAGCGCTGCTCATCGCGACCGGGCTGGTTGGAATAGGTCGTAGTGGTGTTGTAGATCGACCAGGCGTCGTAGCCATTGTTGATGTTCACGTGCATCAGCGTCAGATCGGCCTGCAGGGCGGCGTTAAACTGCCAGTGCAGCTTGCCGCGCAGCGTGCCTTCGTCATAGCCGTTGGTGGAGTTCATGTCGTAGAACGCGTCGTGACGGAAGCCGTCGCTCAGATACTGCTGAGCGACCAGCCGCCATCCGGCCTCGCCGCCGGCCAGGCCGTCGCCGATGACGATGCCGGCCGCACGCGTATCGTAAGTACCGCCGGTGAATTCGCTGTGCAGCTCGAAGTCCGTGCCCGGATCGGCCGTGCGCACGCTGATCAGTCCGGCCAGTGCGTTGGCGCCGTAGCTCGTACCTTGCGGTCCGCGCAGCACCTCGATCTGCTTGGTGTCAAACAACGTCGCCGGCATGCCGACGCCGGAAAAATCGATGTCATCGATCAGAAAGCCGACGGACGGATTGGGCGCTCCCTGGTACTGCTCGACCTCGCCGATGCCGCGCAGCTGGAAGAAGCGCGGCCGCGAAGTTCCGGCGGCCCAGTTCAAATCCGGAATCAGTCCGAGCACATCCTCAAAATGCTGAACGCCTGCCCTCTGCAGGGTGTCGCTATCGAGCACGGTCACGCTCTGTGCCAGACTGGCAACGCTGGTGGGACGCAGACTCGCCGTGACGACCACCTCATCCAGCGTGTCGTCGGACGCAAGGGCCAGCTGCGTCGTCAGACACCAGAGTGTCAGCAACCCGAAGTATCGCCTTTGAATCGTCATACCTGCTCCCTACGCCGGTACTAACCGGATCAGGTTCAACGGGTTCGCCGGGTCACCGGCATCTCAGGCCCCAATCGGACCACCCCAAGGTTTGCGTGCTGAACTATCGAGCAACCGCGAGCCCTTTGCAAGCTCGCCGTTCTTAGGCCTCCGGCGTCGTCTAGAATGCAGCCCCGAGTCAGCTCGTGAGCCAAGGAGTGGACGATGGACATCGGTGTCGAGATCAGCCTCTATCCACTGCATCAGCAGTATCTGGCGCCGATTGGAGATTTCATCGCGCGCGTGAACGCCGACGGCGCACTGCGCGTCGTGACCAACAGCATGAGCACGCAGATTTTTGGCGAGTACGATGCGGTGATGCAGCGACTGCTGCGCGAAGTGCGCACCAGCTTCGATGGTAACGACAAGGCTGTGTTCGTGCTGAAAATCCTGGGGCCGCTGGCAACGTGATCGACGCGCTGCTGCGCGAGCTGTACGCGACCAGCGCAGCGGAGTTTGTCGCCGTCGTGCTGGGTGTGAGCTATGTGCTGCTGATCCTCAAGTGCAACCGGCTCGGCTGGTTGGCCGGAGCAGCCAGCTCCATCATCTATGTGTATCTGGCTGCGCGCGCACATCTGCCCATGCAGTCGATGCTGCAGTTTTGCTATGTCGTCATGAGTGTGTACGGCTGGCGCAATTGGACGCGCGCGCAACAACAGCAGGGCGGTGGTATCGGGCGCTTGCCGGTGCGCAATCATGTGCTCGCGCTGCTCGCGATTGCGCTGTTGAGCGCGCTGACAGCGCAGTGGCTGCGTCGCGAGACGCATGCGGCCTGGCCGTATCTGGACTCCATGACCACCTGGATCAGTCTGTTTGCCACCTGGTTGATCGCGCGCCTGAAGCTGGAGAACTGGCTGTACTGGATCGCGGCCGATTCGGTCATGGCGTATCTGTTTGCAGCACAGGGCTATCCATTCACCGCGGCGCTGTTCCTGACCTATATGGTGATTGCCGTGTTCGGTTTTCGCGAATGGCTGCACAAATACCGGCTGCAGAGCGCCTGAACGCCCCGCCGGCATGGGCGCTCGCGTGCGTCCCGGGACTGGAGCGCGGCGAGCCGCCGCGCGAGCTCACCCGTCTCGCCGGCGGCAGCGTCAATGAGGTTTTTCGCGTCGACAGCCTGCACGGCCGTTTCGTGCTGCGGCTCAACGGTGCGGCTTGGCGGCGTCCGGGCGTCGATCGCGGCCGTGAGCTGACGCTGCAGCGCGCCGCGGCGGCGGCCGGCATCTCGCCGGCGATCGTGCACGCCAATCCGGGCGCGCAGGGCTTGCTGATCACCGAATACCAAGAGGGTCGGCTGTGGTGCGAGCAGGACTACGAGGACGTACCAGCATTGCGGCGGCTGGGCGAGCGGCTGCATGCGCTGCATGGGCTGTCCCCGCCGGATGTCCCGGACTTCGATCCCTGGTCGGTCGCGCAGGATTATGTTCGGCAGATCAACAATTCACGCCCGAGCTGGCTGCCTCCGGAGCAGCTGGTCGAGCCGCTCGCGCGCCTGCAGCGCACTTGTGCGGCGCTGGGCGAGACCTCATCGGCGGCGAGCATCGTGCATGGCGATCTTGCCCAGAGCAACCTGCTCGACGGCTCGCAGCTGTGGCTGTTGGATTGGGAGTATGCGCAGCGAAGCGATCCGCTCATGGATCTGGCTTGCGTGCTGGCCTATTACCCCGCTGCGCAGCGGCATGGCGCTGAACTGGCCGCGGCGGCCGGCCTCAGTGCGGCGGCGCAGGGCGAGGGGCTGGCACAGCGGGTTTATATCTATCGGGCGCTGGCCTGGCTATGGCATCTGGCCCGCGGCGAGCGCTCGAGTGCGCCCTGAGCGCGCTTCGCGCTGCAGGGACTGGCATCCCGGCGGTCCGGCCGGCAAACTAGCGCGCCTTGAATCCCAGGAGTGATCATGCCGACGGTGCGAGTGATCGATCGCGATAATGTGGAACGAGCCGTGGAGGCCCCGAGCGGCGCGACGCTGATGGAGCCGCTGCGCGACATGGACGATGGGGTAGCGGCCATCTGCGGGGGCATGTGCTCGTGCGCGACCTGTCACGTCTACGTCGATCCGGAGTGGCTGTCGAAGCTGCCGCCGCCGATGTCCGATGAGGGCGATATGCTGGGCGATCTGAGCGGCCGCCAAACGAATTCGCGGCTCTCTTGCCAGATCGTGCTCAATGACGCGCTTTCGGGTCTCAAGGTCACGATCGCCCCGGAAGAGTAGCAGCGCCTGCGTCGAAATACGGATCGCCATGCGCTCGGCATTTCTGGTATTGATCGCCGTCGCCGTCGCCGTACTGGCCGCGGCGCGCATCATCGGCGCGGTGCGCCGCAACCGCGGCCAGGCGCATGACGACTGGGATGCGCGAATGGTGCAGAACCTGCGTGCCGCCGGCGGCAATTCCTTCACACCGTACGAGGTCGACTTTTTCTTCAATCTGCCTGACGAGGCGGCCTGCGCCGCGCTGCGCAGCACGCTCGAACCCGAGGGCTTTGCCATCGACACGCGCGTGATGGGCGGGGAGGGCGCTAGCGGCTATTCGCTGCATGCGCACAAGATGCTGCGCATATCGGTGACGGAAATGCAGGACTATTCGCAGCGCTTTCGCCTGCTGGCCGAGCAGTATGGCGGCCATTACGATGGCTGGATGACCGATCCGGGACGCAAGTGACCGCGCAGGTCAGGGCTGCTTTGCGGTTTGTCGCTTGACCGCCTCGGCGGCGGCGCGGATCGTTTCGGGGTCGCCGAGGTAGCGGCTGCTGCGCGGCTTGAGCGCATCGTCGAGCTCGTACAACAGCGGCACGCCGGTCGGAATGTTCAACTCGACCACGGCCTGCTCGGATAGCCCGTCGAGCATCTTGACCAGCGCCCGCAAGCTGTTGCCATGCGCGACCAGCAGCACCACCCGGCCGCGCTTGAGCTCCGGAGCCAGGCGCTCCTCCCAATAGGGCTGCACGCGCGCGAGCGTATCCTTGAGCGATTCCGTGGCAGGAAGATCGGCCGCAGCGACATCGCGGTAGCGCGGATCGAAACGCGGATGGCGCCGATCGTCCACATCCAATGGAGGCGGCGCTACGTCGTAGCTGCGTCGCCAGATCTGGACCTGTGCCTCGCCGTGACGCTCAGCCGTCTGCGCCTTGTTCAGGCCCTGCAGCGCACCATAGTGGCGCTCGTTGAGCCGCCAGTGGCGCTCAACCGGCAACCACAGCAGATCGAGCTCATCGAGCATGAGCCATTGGGTTCGAATTGCGCGCTTGAGCACCGAGGTGAACACCAGATCCGGCACCAGCGCTTCGCGCTTGAGCTCGCCCCCGGCCTGTCGTGCCTCATCGCAGCCGAGCGGCGTGAGATCCACGTCGGTCCAGCCGGTGAACAGGTTCTCGAGGTTCCAGGTGCTCTGACCATGACGCACCATTACCAGTTTTCCCGCCACGGCTCGCTCCAGGGGATTGGCTTGATTAGACGCGCTTTATAGCAGACCCGAGGGACTATGGCAGGCGCGCCGAGGCTTTGGTCGAGGCGAGGGATTCGAGCGTCTCAACCGCGACCGTCAGCGCCGCGAGATCCGGAGTGGCGAGCGCGCGCAGATCACGCAGCACCTGCTCCCAGCGCTCGAGCGCGCTGCGCGCCGCACCGCTGCTGGCGGCACTGGGGGCTCTCGAGGCGGGCAATAGCGCCGCCGCACTCAGGCGCAGGTGGGCTGCGAGACTCACGTTCTGCAGGCGGGCGCGCGCCGCGCTGCCCCAGCTGCCGCTGGCGGGCAGCTGGTCGATCGCGGCGTGCAGCCAGTCGAGGCCCAGCTTGGCGCCGAGGCCGAAATGCGCACGCGCGACCGCGCGCGCGCCGGCTCCAGACTCGCGCATGAGTTCCACCAGGTCGGGAGCGACCTGCAGCGGCTCGAGGGCCGCGAGACTTTCGGCCAGGCGCACCGGTAGTCCCATGGCGCTGTAGCCGGCGCAACGCCCGAGATAGCGCGAGCGATCCAGCCCGTCGAGCGCGGCGGGCGTGACCTGGGTCAATTCGCGCAGCACCGGCTGCAGCCGGGCCACGGCAGCACCGACCTGTGCGTAATCGCGCCGATGCGC
>DAIMZW010000033.1:0-23303 GCA_036733765.1 Steroidobacteraceae bacterium | reverse complement strand
CTGACCCTAACGCGCTGTTTCTACCCAGGAAACAGGGTCAAACCAGTGATCACGCCTTCTCCCCCACGTGTAACTCTGCGGATTTGAAGGGCACCCCGCACGAGTGATCCGGGCAATATCCGTCCGGATTCTTCGCCAGATACTGCTGGTGGTAATCCTCGGCATAGAAAAAAGGCGGTGCCTCGCGAATCTCGGTGCTGATGGTCCCGCGATGCGCGTTGGTCAGCGCCTGCTGGTACAGACGCTGGGAGTCTTCGGCGCTCTCGCGCTGCTGGTCGTCAAAGACATAGATCCCGGAGCGATACTGCGTGCCGACGTCGTTGCCCTGGCGCATGCCTTGCGTGGGATCGTGAGACTCCCAGAACACCCGCAGCAGCTCATCGTAAGCGATGCGTTTGGGATCGAACACGACCAAGACCGCCTCGGCATGCCCGGTCAGACCGGTGCAGACCTGCTGATAGCTGGGGTTAGGGGCGTGCCCACCGGCGTAGCCGACCGCGGTCGAATAGACGCCTGGAACGTTCCAGAAGGTCTTCTCAGCGCCCCAAAAGCAGCCCAACGCGAACAGGGCGCGCTCCAACCCGTCCGGGAACGGTGGCTGGGTACGATGACCGTTGGCAAAGTGCGTCTCGGGACCCTTCATAACTGAACCCTCGTGCTTTGCGCTTCAATGCCGGTACAATTGTGGCGTTCAAACCGAACTCAAGCCTCGCGGCCGAGTCGACATGACCGCCATCTGCCAGCCTCACAACCTGCCCCGTCCCTTCCTCGGCCAAGGCCCAAAACCATACGGGGTGCGCGTCAGTCTTCGGCCTGGCGATCCATTTCGCAAGATCATGGGCGCGGAATGGCATCGCGTCCATTGGTTCGCAACCGTGGCCGAACGCGACGCCGAGCTGCTGGACATGAGCCGCAAGCACGAGTATTCCCGGATCGGCGACAAGCCAGCGCTGGTGTTCGAAAAGGTCGAGAACCTCGCCGCGAGCCGCGGCCTGTAAGCTCAGAAAGTGCGCCCGAGGAAAATGTGGAACACAATGGATCCGCTCTCATCGTATCCGACCGCGAAGTAGGCGGGCCCGATATAGGTATCGGCGCCAAAGAACACTGAAGCATCCTTACGCGTATTGCCGGCGCTGATCTGGCTGCGGCTGCTCCAGACGTTACCGTCCTCGAGCGACACACCGACATAAGCCGGCACGTCCAGAATGCCCTCGCCACCGTTACCCACCTTGTGCAGATAAATGATTCGCGCTATGGCGTACTGTGGCCCCGCCAGCGATTCGTCCCCCAAACCGGATAGGTTCAAAAAGCCGCCGAGCGGGAAGAATGTGCGCACATTGGTCTCGCTGCCGCCGATCGTGGTGCCGCTCGAGAACCAGGCCACGAGCGTATTTCTGGCCCAGGAATGGGCCGCGCGCCAATCGAGCGTGAATTGGTTGCTGCCCCGCTCACCACCGCCGTTGCCCTCGAAGCTCAGCTGCGCGGTGAGCGCCTGCCCGGAATGCGGGAAATTCGCGCTATCGAGGGTGTCGTAGCCAAAGCGCGTGAAGTAACGGACCAAGTTGAAGTCGGAGGCCGGCACGCTGAAATCGCCCAGACTTACGTGCGAGCTGCCACGGGTCTCAAGCACGCCGAAGCGCAGCTCGCCCCAATTGCTGAGCTCCTGGCCGAAGCCGATGCCCTCATCGAAGCTGCGGACGCGATACTCCCCTACCTGTCGGCCGTTCTCATCCTGCGCTACGTTGTGCGCCTCAACCTGCAGCTGCGGCGCGATGAAATAGCGCGTGATGTTGGAGAGTGGCAGATACACCTCCGTGCCCAATAACGGCGCCGTGCCCACCTGCATGTTCCAGCGCGATTCGGCTCCCAGGGAATTGAGCTCGGTGAAATCAAGACGACCGGCGGCGTTGAAGATCGTATAACCGTGGAAGTCATCCTGCAGCGAAACCCCGAAGCGCAGGTAGTTGGGCCCCCATGAATTGCGCTGCGCTTTGAAATCCAGGCCGGATTGCCCGGTCGGATCCTGGACCAGGCGATAGTCGAGCAACTCGACATCGCCGCGGCCGTAGAGCCTGTCGGTCTGCGCCTTGAGCGCACCGGGATCGACCGTGCTGCCGACAAACTGTCCGAACATGTCCTCGATCTGACGCTTGTACAGCGTCGAATCGGCATCAATGCGTATAAACTCTACCTTCGGCAGCCCCGTGCGCGCTGCGTTGCGGGCTTGGAGATAGCGCGCATAGTCTTGCGGCGGCAACGCCAAGCCCAGCAGTCGATCCGCCACCGCATTCGCGGCTACTTCTCCGGCGTTGACGATCTTGAGCGTATCGATGAAATCGTAGGAGGAAAAGTCGCCCAGCTGCGGACTGACCACGATGTCAACGGCTGCGAGCGTCTGCAGCTGCCGCTCGGTATCGCGCCGCAGGAGAATCGCCAGCACCTGGTTGGTGATACTGGGCAGCGAGACCAGATCCTTGCGCGGCTGTAGAGGAAATCCGGCATCGACCACGATCAATACGTCCACACCCATGGCGCGTGCGACGTCCACCGGCAAATTCTCTGCGAGGCCGCCGTCGACCAGCAGCTGACCCCGATACTCGACTGGCGCGAACGCCCCGGGCGCCGACATGCTGGCACGCATCGCCGTGGTCAGATCGCCGTCCCCAATGACCACCGCGGCGCCGGTCTCGAGATCGGTGGCGACGGCGCGAAAGCGCGTCGGCAGCTGATCGAAATCGGTGAGTGTGGCCACCGGCAGCGTCAACTGCCGCAGCGTCTCGGTCAATTTCTCACCCTGCACCAGCCCTTCGGGAATGACGAGCTTCTTGCCGCGCAGTCCCACGGGCAGATTGACCAGAAAGTCGCGATCTTCTTCCTTGTGGCGAAATCCCAGCTCGGTGCGGCGCAGTCGGTCGCGAAACGCGGACTGCCAGTCGACCGACGCCATCGCCTGCTCGATCTCCTGACCCGACAGGCCGCTCGCATAGAGCCCGCCGACGACCGCACCCATGCTCGTGCCCGCGATGGCGTCGATCGGCACGTGCAGGCGATCGAGCATCTTGAGCACGCCGATGTGCGCGGCGCCGCGCGCGCCGCCGCCTGAGAGTACGAGGCCGATACGTGGCCGCCTGGGGGCATCCTCGCTGGCGGGCACCTGCGCTCTGCCCACGGCGCAGCAGAGCAGCAATGCCGTCAGTAGGAATATTCTCGCTGTGTGCATGCACTGGCCGCGGCGGATTGCACCGCGACAGGATCTTAGCACGCATGGTCCGCGCCACAGGCGCCTGCGCTATCGCGCTGCCCGGTGAGGCATTAAGCTTTAGCGCATGAGCCCGACATTCCGCTTTTCCATCATTTCGATCGTGATCCAGGTGCTGCTGATCGTTCACTGCATCCGCAGCGGCCGCAACACCTTGTGGATCTGGGCCATCGCGCTGTTGCCGGTGGCCGGCCCGATCGCATACGTGCTGGTAGAGATTCTGCCGGGACTGTTTCGCAGCCGCGGAACGCGCCTCGCGGTCCGGGGCGTGCGCAAAGCGCTCGACCCGGGGCAGGATCTGCGCCGTTTCGAGGCCGAGGCGCGTATGACCGGGGATGTCGCCAGTCGCCAACGCTACGCCGACGAGTTGACCCGCCAGGGCCGAGCCGTCGATGCCATCGCCGTCTACAGCCAAGCTCTGACCGGGCTATACGATTCGGATCCAAACCTGCTGCTGGGGCTGGCGCAGGCGCAATTTGCCGCCGGTGCATTCGCTGATGCCCGCGCCACCCTCGATTCCCTGATCGCACGAAATCCCAACTTCCGCTCCCCGCAGGGACATCTGCTGTATGCGCGCGCGCTCGAAGGCGAAGGCAACCGCGACAAGGCGCTCGAGGAATATCTGGAGCTGACCAAATACTACTCCGGCGCCGAAGCGCCATTGCGCTACGCGCAGCTGCTGCGCGCTTGCGGCAGGACCGAGGAGGCGCGCCGCGTGCTCAAGGAACTGCTCGAGCACGCCCGATTCGCCCCGCGCTATTACCGCAACATGCAGCACGAATGGCTATCGATCGCCGAGCGCGAGATCTCGACGCTGTGAGACTTAAGGCGGCGGACGCTTTCGATGGCGGGCGGGCTGTTGCTGTGTGATGCAATGGATGTTGCCGCCGCCGAGCAGGATCTCGCGCGCGCCGACGCCGATGATTCGGCGCCGCGGAAATATTCGGCGCAGCGCTCGCCGCGCCGCGGCGTCGGTGCGCTCATCGAGCAGCGGCAGGACCAGCGCCCCATTGGCCAGGTAGAAATTCACGTAGCTGCCCGCCAGCCTGAGACCCGCCGCCAATGAACGTATGCGGCGCCCTCGCGCGATGCCAGCCGACTCGCGGCGTGTGATGAAAAGCGGCCCGGGCGAGGGCAGCTTGTGCACCTTGAGACGTCGCCCGCGGGCATCGCGCGCGGCCATGAGCCGCTCGAATGCATCCTGTGATACCCGATGCTGCGGATCGTGCGGATCGGCACACCAGGTCAGGCAGACCTCGCCTGGGCGCGCAAAGCACGCCAGGTTATCGATATGACCCGAGGTCTCGTCAGCGATCACGCCCTTGCCGAGCCAGATTACGCAGCATGCGCCCAGATACCGGCGCAGCTGCGCCTCAATCTGCGCGCGACTTAGAGTCGGATTGCGGTTGCGATTGAGCAGACACTGCTCGGTGACCAGCACCGTTCCCTGTCCATCAACGTGAATCGCCCCACCCTCGTTGATGAAGGGCGCGCGATAGCGCGGCGCGCGCTCGAGCTCCAGGACCTTCTGCGCCACGGCGTCGTCGAGCCCGTAAGGCCGGTACAGGCCTCCCCACGCATTGAAACCCCAATCCACGCCCCGCAACTCACCGACGGAGTTGATCAGGAAACTGGGCCCCACGTCGCGCATCCATGCGTCGTCGCTCGAGAGCTCGACCACGCGCACGCCCGCATGCAGCTGCGCACGCGCCTGGGCATACTGCCCGGCCGAGACACCGACGGTGACGGCCTCAAAGCGCGCGATCGCCGCTGCGACCGCGGCGAAGGCTCGCTGCGCCGGGACGGCGCGCGCACGCCAATTGTCGGGCCGCTCGGGCCAGAGCATCCAGCAGCCCTCGTGAGGCTCGAATTCAGCCGGCATCCAGAAGCCGTCAGTGGCCGGTGTCGTTGCCAAGGTGCGGTACATAGGCGCGCGATTCTAGCAATGCATCGTGCACAGCGCGCTGTGCTAGCATGCGCCGAAATGACCAACCCGACCCCGACTTCGCCTAGGCCGGTCGCGCCGCCTGGCGGCCAGAAAATCTCGATCAAAAACGGCAAACTGACCGTGCCGGACCAGCCGATCATTCCGTTCATCGAGGGTGACGGTACCGGCCGCGACATCTGGCGTGCCAGCGAGCGCGTGCTCGACGCCGCGGTGGACAAGGCCTATGGCGGGCGGCGCCGGATTCAATGGATGGAGGTCTACGCGGGCGAGAAGGCATTCACCGCCTTCAAGAGCTGGCTCCCGGACGAAACGGTCGCGGCTTGCCGCGAATACCTGGTCTCGATCAAGGGTCCGCTCACGACACCGATCGGCGGCGGCATTCGCTCCCTGAACGTGGCGCTGCGCCAGCTGTTGGATCTGTACGTGTGTCTGCGTCCGGTGCGCTGGTTCAAGGGTGTGCCCTCCCCGGTCAAGGCGCCGGAGAAGGTCAACATAGTGATCTTTCGTGAGAACACCGAGGACCTGTATTCCGGCATTGAGTTCGAGCAAGGCACCGAGGACAACAAGAAATTCCTCGAGATCCTCAAGAGCAGCTTTCCGCGCCACTACGCCAAGATCCGCTTCCCGAACACCAGCGGATTGGGGCTCAAGAACGTGTCGATTGAGGGCACCGAGCGCCTGTTTCGCTCGGCCGTCGAGTACGCCATTGCGAACCGGCGCAAGAGCGTGACCATCGTGCACAAGGGCAATATTCTCAAGTACACCGAGGGCTCATTTCGCAGTTGGTCCTATGCCCTGGCCGAACGCGAGTTCAGTGACCAGGTCTATACCTGGCTGCAATGGGAACGCACCAAGGCGGCCGCCGGCGAAAAGGCGGCTAACGATGAGCAGGCTGCGGCACTCAAGGGCGGCAAGGTGCTCATCAAGGACGCCATTGCGGACATCACGCTGCAACAGGTGCTCACACGGGCCGACGAATTCGACGTGGTCGCCACCCTGAATCTCAACGGCGACTATCTGTCCGATGCGCTCGCCGCCCAGGTCGGCGGCATTGGCATCGCTCCCGGGGCCAACATCAACTATCTGACCGGGCATGCCGTGTTCGAAGCCACGCACGGCACGGCGCCGAAGTACGCCGATCTCGATCAGGTCAATCCCGGTTCGGTCATTCTCTCGGGCGAGATGATGCTGCGCTATATGGGCTGGACCGAGGCGGCGGATGCGATCATCAGCTCGATGGACAAGTCTATTGCCCAGAAGTTCGTGACCTACGATTTCGCCCGCCTCATGGAGGGCGCGACCAAGGTCAAGTGCAGCGAATTTGGCGACGCGCTGATTCGCAACCTCTGATCGAGAGCCGGGTCATTCAGTCTGGCGGTCAGCGTCTCCTCAAATCCGCCGTTGCTCCGGCGGCGGCGGGGTGTACTGGTAGATCCAGGTCTCCGTCAACGGCTGACCGTTCAAGGCCAGAAACACTCGCAGATTGATCGGCTCGAGGCTGTCGTCGGCCAGCCTGAGATCGAACATGGCGCGCCTGCCATTGATCGCTCGCTGTGGCCGCGCCGAGGCGATCTCGATCGTGCCGCGCGAGGCGCTGATCACCGGCTCCACGTGCGCCTCCTCGCCCAACAGGGAAAAGTCCCCGCCGGCGAAATCAACCACAAATCGCCAGGAGAAGTAGCTGTGCTTCTGGCCGACGATGCCGCCCACACCATCGCGCGTGGCATAGACCTGCGCCAGCGGGCAGCTGGCGGGGTTGTAACGGCACCAGTACAGGCGATATCCGAACAGCAGCTCCTGACCGCGCTGCGGCTTGTCCGACGGATTCCAGAACGCGACGACATTGTCGAAGGTCTCATCCGTGGCTGGAATCTCGACCAGCATGACCGAGCCACGGCCCCAGTTGCCCTTCGGCTCGACCCAGACGCTGGGGCGCCGATCGTAAAACACGCCGTCATCCTGATAGTGGTCGAAATTACGGTCGCGCTGCATGAGCCCGAAGCCGCGCGGCGACTCATCCGCATACGAATTGACGCGTAACGCGGGCGCATTGACCAGGGGACGCCATAGCCACTCGCCGGCACCGGTTCGCAGCTGCAGGCCATCGGAATCATGGATCGCGGGCCGCCAGTCCGTGTCGACGCGCCGGTCGTTCGGTCCGCACAGAAACATGCTGGTTCCGGGCGCAATACCCAGCCGTTCGATGCTCTTGCGCGGATACAGCGCCGCGTCGATATCCATCACGAGCGTGTCGTCGACGTCGATCACGAAACGGTACGCACCCGTGAGACTCGGCGAGTCGAGCAGGCCGTACACGGTGAGCTGGCTGGAATCCCTGGCGGGGCGTTCCAGATAATAGGCGACGAAGTCCGGAAACTCCTCGGGTCGCGGCAGACCGCAATCGATCGCGAGGCCACGCTGCGACATGCCGTATTGCAGCTCGCCATCGACGGCGCGGAAATACGAGGCACCCTGGAAGGCCGCAATATCGCGCTTCCAGTCGCCATGAAACAGCAGCCTGAAGCCGGCAAAGCCGAGATTGGCGGCGAGCGTGCGAGCGTCCACACCGCTCCTGCTGTAGTCAAACAGGGCGGGATCGAAGCTCAGCTCCTGCGCCTGCGCATTCTCGACGCCGTAGATCCGCACCGGCTTCTTGATCGTGAAGCCCAGGTGAAACAGCTGTACCCGAAAGCGCAGCCCCTCACCGAACCACAGCGAGTGATCATCGCGAAAGCGGATCGACTGCCATTGGTCCCAGGTCAGCTTGGCGATCGCCGGCGGCAGCTCCGAAGTCGACCCCTGATAGGCCGCACTGGCCATCGAACGCGCCAGGCCCTTGAGCCTCGCATAGTCGAATGGTACCGCGGCCCCCAGGCGCTTTAAGGACGACGGGCGCGCGGTCTGCGCCGCGAGCGCGTCCGGCCACGGGATTGCGGCCGCAGCGAGCGCCGCACCGGTTTGAAGGAATCGACGTCGAAACATACGGGTAATCGGAGCAAGTATTGTGCCGCGAGGCAGCGGCGTATCTATTGTAACCGGTGCGATCGAGCTGCGCGCCCCAGCTGCCGGCGCTACGATTGCGGGTCGTCTGCCGCGGCCAGCGCCTGCGCGATATCCTCGAGCAAATCATCGATGTCCTCGAGGCCGATCGACAGGCGCACGGTGCCGGGACCGACTCCCGCGATGCGCTGCTGCTGTTCGCTGAGACCGCGGCTGGCGAGCATCTGCGGCGGCAGCACCAGCGAATCCGTGGCCCCCAGACTCGCGGCCATCGCAAACAGTCGCAGTGCATCGGTGAATCTCATTCCGGCGGCGGCGCCGCCTCGCAGGCTGAAGCTGACCACGGCACCGAACTCGCTCATTTGCGCACGCGCCAGCGCATGACCTGGATCCCCCGCCAGGCCCGGATAGTGCGTGCGCTCCACCGCCGGATGGTTCTCGAGGAATTCGGCAACGCGCTGCGCGCTCTGGCATTGGGCACGATAGCGCACGAAGTAGGTCTTCAAACCCCGCTGCAGCAGGAACGCCGCGTGCGGATCGAGCACGCCGCCGAGCACGGTGAAATCCGCGCGCAGGCCCCGGATCAGACTCTCCTGCGCGATGGCGGCACCGCCCATCACATCGCCATGTCCGGACACGAACTTGGTCAGGCTGTGCAGAAAGATGTCGATATCGTACTGGCCGTGTTGATGCACACCCGCAAAGGTGTTGTCGAGCAGCGTCAGGGCTCCATGGGCACGCGCCAAGCGCGTAAGCGAGCCGATATCGGCAATTTTATTGATCGGATTGGTGGGGCTTTCGAAGATCACCAACCGCGTGGGTCGCGAGGCCAACACGCGCTCGACGCCCGCCAGATCCTCGATCGAACACAGCGTGTGCGTGACTCCGAATTTTGCGAGCGTGCGATGCAGCAGATGTCGCGTCGGCCCATAGGTCTCGATGAAGCCCAGCACGTGATCGCCCTGACGCGTCAGCGACAGCAACGTTTGCGCGATAGCCCCGACCCCCGATGAGCACACGACGCAGTCCTCGCGGCCCTGCAGTTGCGCAAGCGTGAGTTCGAGCTGCCGCGTCGTCGGATTGGAGGTGCGCAGATACGAGAACCCGGCCCGTTCGCCGCGTTGAGAGCGCATGGCCTCATCGACCGTCTCGAATTCAAATTTGACCGTCTGATAAATCGGCGCGACGACCGGCCGGTTGTCCGCCGGTACTTCGACCGCCGGCGGGTGATTCACGCGCGTCGTGTTCTTCACGTGGCGCTCCGGCGCATATAGGCCACGAGCCGTGACGCGGCCTCGGTCAGAGTCTGATCGCGTTTGGCGACACACAGGCGCAACAGCGTCATGGGCGGCGGATGCTCATAAAACACCGACAACGGAATCGTCGCAACCCGCGCCTGCGTCAATAACTCCTCGGCGAAATCCAGATCGCCGGCGGCGCTTAGGCCGCCGTAGTCCACCAGCTGGAAAAACGAACCTTCCGCGCGCGGCAACACCAAACCGCTGTCGCTGAGCGCGCCGGCGAGCAGGTCGCGCTTGGCCGCAAAGAATGCGCCGAGATCCTCGCCGCAATCGGGACGCTCTTCAAGGTAGCGAGCAATCGCCTGCTGCAGCGCCGTCGCGATGGTAAAAGTATTGAACTGGTGCACTTTGCGCAGCTCCGCGGTCAGCGCCGCAGGCGCGACCGCATAGCCGACGCGCAGTCCGGTGGCATGCAGGGTCTTGCCGAACGAAAACACCACGACGCTGCGAGCGCGCAGCTCCGGATAGGCCAGTGCGCTTCGATGCGTCAGGCCGTCGAATACGATGTGCTCATAGACCTCATCCGAGATCAAATAGATCTCCCGCCCGCGCAGTAGCGCGGCCAGCGCCTCCAGGTCCGCGGCGGTGAGGCAGGTACAGCCCGGATTGAGCGGCGAATTGATGATCAGAACCCGAGTGCGCGCCGTAATCGCCGCGCCGATACGCTGCCAATCGTAGCGGAAATGCGGCGGCTCCAACGGCACGTGCACACAGGCCGCACCGGCCAGTCGCACCGAGCTGTCGTACGAATCGTAGGCCGGATCGAACACGATCGCCTCATCGCCCGGCCCGACCAGAGCCTGCACGCTCGAGAAGATGGCTTCGGTCGCGCCCAGCGTGACCGTGATCTCGAGCTCCGGATCGACGCGTATCGCATAACGACGCTCGAGCTTGGCCGCGATCGCCTCGCGCAGCCGCGGCAGTCCCGGCATCGGTGCGTACTGGTTGTAGCCTTGCTGCATCGCCTGCCCGACCAGCTCGCCGATCCGCGGGTCGATGTCGTAGTCGGGAAATCCCTGCCCCAGGTTCACCGCGCCCAACTCGGCCGCGCGGCGCGACATGACGCTGAAGATCGTCGTGCCGACCTGCGGCAACTTGCTGCGCAAGCCCATATCGTCGTCTAGCGCTGCTGCGTTCGGGCCGCAGCGAAGTGCTCGCTGACCGAGCCGCCCACGTCCAGACCCAGCAGGATCCGTTCGGCCATGACTCAAATCCCCGCGGCAGCGGCGAGCTGCATTTCACGCGCACGCCGGCGCTCGCGCCGCTGCAGAAACCACGCCGAACCGATCACGCCGACGGCGACGATCATCACCATGAGTGTCGCCAACGCGTTCACATCCGGGCTGACGCCCAGCCGCACCTTGGAAAAGATCACCATCGGCAGTGTGCTCGAACCCGGCCCCGCGACGAATTGCGATACCACCACATCATCCCACGACAGGGTAAACGACAACAGCCAGCCCGAGAGCAGCGCCGGGGCGATCAGCGGCAGAGTGATACGCGCGAACACGATCGCGGGTCTGGCCCCGAGATCCAGCGCCGCCTCCTCCAGTGAGTGCTCGAACCCCGCCAGTCGCGACTGCACGATGACGGCCACATAGGACAGCGAGAAACTGATGTGGGCAATCGTAATCGTGGTCACGCCGCGGCTAGCGGGCCAGCCGATGAGTTGCTCCATGGCCACGAACAGCAACAGCAGCGACAGGCCGGTGATGATCTCCGGCAGAACCAATGGCGCGGTGCTCAGGGCCGCGAGCAGCCCCCGGCCGCGGAAGCGCCCAAAGCGGGCGAGCGCAAAGCCCACCATGGTGCCCAGGATCACCGCGCCGGTCGCGTTCATGGCGGCAATCTTCAGTGACAGCCAGGCCGCGTCCATGATCTGGGCGTTGCCGAACAGCGCGCCGTACCACTTGAGCGTGGGCGAATGCGCGGCATCCCAGACCGTGACCAGTCGCGAGGCGTTGAACGAATAGACGATCATGGACAGGATGGGCACGTACAGAAACGCAAACCCGAACGCCAGCATCGCCGGCAACAGCAGCGGTCGGCGGACTGTCATTGCGCGGCCTCGAGTTCGCGGCTGCGATAGCGCTGGAACATGATGATCGGCCCGAGCAGTATGATCAGGATCACGATCGCCACGGCGCTGGCGACCGGCCAGTCGCGGTTCTCGAAGAACTCGTCCGACAGCACCCGCCCGATCATGAGCTGATTGGACGGACCGAGCAGCGACGGAATCACGTATTCGCCCACTGCCGGGATGAAAACCAACAGCGCTCCGGCCACGACGCCTGGCACCGACAGCGGCCAGGTCACACGCAGAAACGCCTTCCATGGCGGCGCGCCGAGATCTGCGGCCGCCTCGAGCAGCGAGCGGTCATGCTTTTCGAGGTTGGCATACAGCGGCAGCACCATGAAGGGCAAATAGGAGTACACGATACCGACATAGACCGCGAAAGGGCTGGCGACCATCGGAATCGGCTGCGCGATCAGGTGCACACTCATGAGCAGGTTGTTGATGAGTCCGTCGTCCTTGAGCAGTCCGATCCACGCGTAGACTCGCAGCAGGAACGAGGTCCAGAACGGCAGGATCACCAGCATGAGCAGCAGATTGCGCAGCGCCGGGGTCGCACGTGTGATGCCCAGTGCCATGGGATAGCCGAGCAGCAGGCACAGCGCCGTGGACACTGCCGCCACCTTCAGCGAGTAGAGAAACGAATCCAGATACAGCGCGTCGCTGAACAGGAAGTGATAGTTCGCCAGATGCAATTGGATCGAGAGGACTCGCTCATGCGTCCAGGCGAGCAGCGGTGCATAGGGCGGCATGGCGAGCAGCGCTTCGGAGAACGAGATCTTCAGCACGATCACGAATGGCACCAGGAAGAACAGCAGCAGCCACACCATCGGCACCGAACTCACGGCCGTGCGCGCGAAGCGCTGCAGACGCAGAGCGTGCCAGGAGTTGCGCAATCGCTCAATCATGCGGTGACCTAAAGTCTCAGGTGCTGCCGATGACGGGACTGGACGCGTCCCAGGAAAGGTACACCGGCATCTCGCGGCCGAAGTGCTCCTCGCGCTTGCGCGTGTTGTTGGCGAGCGTTGCGCGCACCTCCCGGCCGGACTCGAGGCGCACCAGGAACACCGACATCTCCCCCAGATAGGCGATCTCGCGAATCACGCCGCGAGCCCAGTTGTCCGCAGCGGTCGGGGCCTGGCGCGAAAGGTTGATCTTCTCCGGTCGCACCGCCACCCATAGCGGCGCATCGGGCGGGGCGCTGATACCGTGATCAACCAGTACGCTCGTGGGTAAATCGGCGCACTGTACGCGCACGTAATCCGGCTCATCCTCGATCAGGCGACCGTCGAACAGGTTCACCGAGCCGATGAAGTCGGCGACAAAGCGCGTCGCCGGAAACTCGTAGATCTGCCGTGGCGCGCCGATCTGCGCGATCTGGCCCTGGTTCATGACGCCAATGCGTGTCGCCAGCGTCATGGCCTGCTCCTGATCGTGCGTCACGACCACAAAGGTCACGCCGAGTTGCTGCTGGATGTTGATCAGCTCGAACTGCGTGTGCTCGCGCAGCTTGCGGTCGAGGGCGCCGAGCGGCTCATCGAGCAGCAGCAGCTTCGGCCGCTTGACCAGGGCGCGCGCGAGCGCGACGCGTTGGCGTTGGCCGCCCGACAGCTGGTGCGGCTTGCGCTTGAGGTACGGCCCCATTTTGACGATCTCGAGAATCTCGCCCACGCGGCGCCGGATCTCGGCCTTGCCCAACCGCTCCTGCTCGAGGCCGAAGGCGACATTGCGCTCGACCGACATGTGCGGAAACAGCGCGTAAGACTGGAACATCATGTTGACCAGCCGCTCGTAGGGAGGCACGGCGGCCAGGTCCTGGCCGTCGATCAGCAGACGGCCGGCGCTCGGAGTCTCAAAACCGGCCAGCAGCCGCAGCAGCGTCGTCTTACCGCAGCCGGAGGCGCCGAGCAGGCAGAAGATCTCGCCACGCTCGACCTGCAGCGAAACGTTGTCGACCGCTACGAAATCGCCGAAGCGCTTGCTGACCTGCTCGATCTCGACATAGGCGGCCATCACTGTCCGGTCTTGAAGCGCGTCCAGGTGCGGTTGAGTTCGCGCGAGTAGGCGAGGCTGTGGGCCGCGTTCGGATACAGGTGCGCCTTTTGCGCCTCGCTCGGATAGACGCCGCGATCGTTGTAGATCGCCGGGTCGATCAGGCTGTAGGCGGCGGCATTACTGGTCGCGTAATGCATGAGCGCCGAGTTCTTCGCCGCCACATCGGGCCGCAGCAGATAATTGATGAACAAGTGCGCATTCTTCGGATGTGGCGCGTCGGCGGGGATTGCGAGCATGTCGAAAAACATGATGGCGCCTTCGCGCGCGATGTTGTACTTGATCTGCACGCCCTTGCCGTCCTCCTTGGCCCTCGCACGCGCCTGGCCGACATCTCCGCTCCAGCCCAAGGCCAGGCACAGATCGCCGTTGGCGAGATCATCGATGTAGCGGGAGGAATTGATGTACCGAACGTAGGGCCGGATCGACAGCAGCACCTGCTCGGCGGCCTTGAGATCATCGACGGATTCGCTGTTGGCATTTCGGCCCAGATAGATCAGCACGGTGCCGACCACTTCATCCGGGGCATCGATGATCGAGACCCCGCAAGCCTTGAAGTTCTTGACCACCTTGGGGTCGTAGAACATGGCAAGACTGTCTACTGGCGCATTCGGCATGGCCTGCTCGATCTTGGCCTCGTTGTAGCCGACCCCCGAAGTGCCCCAGAGGTAGTTCACGCTGTACTGATTGCCGGGGTCGTGCACCTCGATGATCTGCGCGATCATCGGATCGAGATTCTTGAGATTCGGCAGCAGCGACTTGTCGAGCTTCTGGAATACGCCGGCCTGGATCTGTCGCTGCAGGAACGAGGCCGAGGGCACGACCACGTCGTAGCCGGTACGTCCGGCCAGCAGCTTGGTCTCGACGACCTCATTGGAATCGAACACGTCGTAGTTGACCTTGATGCCGTATTCCTTCTCAAAGGCCGGCACGACGGTCGGGTCGATGTAATCCGACCAGTTGTAGACGTTCAGGACCTTTTGATTGTCCATGGGGATGCCGGCGAGCGCGGCGGCGCCCGGCGCGGCGGCGTTTGGGGCGGCGGCGCCCGACGCGGCGGCGTTTGGGGCGGACGCGGCCAAGGCCGGCGCTGCCTGCGGGGGGTTCTCGCGGCCACAGGCGGCGAGCAGCATTGCGAGCCAGAGCGGAGCAGCAGCGCGCCATACGCAGCGATTCATCGGCGGCCCTCTTGCGTCAGTGGGGGTAGCGGCACGCTATTATCGGTGGCAATGCCGGCAACCGAAAGGCCCCCCTGTTCAGCCGCTCACACGTTCAGCAACAGATGCTCACGTTCCCACGAGCTGATCACCTGCAGGAACACCTCGTGCTCGGCCTGCTTGACGATGGTATAGGCGGCCACGAACGGCTCGCCGAGGATCTGCAGCAGCGGCTCGCAAGCGCGCAGCCTTCCAAGCGCCTCGTCGAGCGATCGCGGTAAGGAATAGGGCAGCTCATGGGCGCTGCCCGAGATTGGCTCGGTCGGCTGCAGCCCCTCGACCATGCCGAGGTAACCGCAGGCCAGCGAGGCCGCAATGGCGATGTATGGGTTGGCATCGGCACCGCCCACGCGATTCTCGATGCGGCGCGCCTCGACACTCGACATCGGTACCCGCAGGCCCGCGGTGCGATTGTCGTAACCCCACTGCACATTGATCGGCGCCGACAGGTAGCGCGTCATGCGACGGTAGGAATTGACGTTGGAGGCGAACAGCGACATCGCCGCCGGCACATAGCGCTGCAGTCCGGCGATATGGGAGAAAAACAGCGCCGAGGGCGTGCCATCGGCGTTGCTGAAGATGTTCTTGCGCGTCTTCTTGTCGATCACGCTCTGGTGAATGTGCATGGAACTGCCCGGCTCCTTGGCGTGGGGCTTGGCCATGAATGTGGCATACATCTTGTGACGCAGCGCCGCCTCGCGCGCGGTGCGCTTGAACAGAAAGGCCTGATCGGCCAGATCCATCGCCGCCCCGTGCAGCAGATTGATTTCCATCTGCGCCGGGCCGTCCTCGTGAATCAGCGTGTCGATCTCGATGTCCTGCGCCTCGCAAAAAGCGTAGATGTCATCGAACAAAGGATCGAACTCATTGACCGCCGCGATGCTGTAGGACTGCCTGCCGGGCTCGGCCCGCCCCGAGCGCCCGACCGGCGGTTTGAGCGGATAGTCGGCATCGATGTTCGGCTCGATCAGGTAGAACTCGAGCTCCGGTGCGATGACCGGCTCCCAGCCACGCTGCTCGTAGAGCTCGAGGACGTGACGCAGCACGTGCCGCGGCGCCATCATCACGCGCCGGCCGTCGGAGTAGAAGCAATCGTGAATCACCTGCGCGGTCGGTTCTGCCGCCCAGGGCACCACCCGCACCGTCTTCGGATCCGCGCGCAGCACGATGTCGATCTCCGCCGGGCTCATGGCCTCGGAGGTGTCGGGCGGATAGTCGCCGGTCACGGTCTGCAGGAAGATGCTCTCGGGCAGCCGCATGCCCTCGTCTTCGGCGAATTTCTCCGCCGGCATGATCTTGCCGCGCGCGATGCCGGCCATATCGGGGATGATGGCCTCGACTTCGGAGATACCGTGGTCGCGGAAGAATTGTTGTATTTCATTAGCCATAAATCACCTTAACTTTTGGCACGGCAGGCCGCGCCGAATTCGGCAAACAGCGCGCGCGAGAAAGGACTGCTGCTCACTCGCCATTCCGGATGCCACTGCAGTGCGAGCGCAAAGCGCGGCGCGCGTTCAACGCGGAAGGCCTCGATCACGCCGTCCGGGGCGCGCGCCTCGACGGCCAGTCCCTGCCCCAGCTCGCGCACGCCCTGGCCGTGCAGCGAATTCACGCGGATGCGATCGGTCCCGGCCAGGCGCCGCAGCTGACCTCCGGGCTCGAGGATCACGTCGTGCGCGAGTTCGTACTGCTGATCGAACGGCAGCTCCGCATCCTCGCGATGATCCATGTTGCCGGGCACTTCGTGCAGCTTCTGCCACAGCGAGCCGCCAAAGGCGACGTTCATCTCCTGAAAGCCGCGGCAAATACCGAGCACCGGCACGCCGGCCGCCACCGCCCTCGGGATCAATGGCAGCGTGGTCTCATCGCGATACCGGTCGTGCAGCGTGCCGTCCTCGCTCGGCTCGCCCTGGTAATGGCGCGGTTCGACATTCGAGGGACTGCCCATGAACAGCAGCCCATCGAGCGTCTCGAGCAGTTCCTCGAGCTGCAGCTCGCGACCGATGGCCGGCACGATCAGCGGCACGCCGCCGGCCGCATCGAGTACCGCCGTTACATACTTCTCGCCGACCAGGTGGTAGGCCTGCGGGCCGAGCATGCGCCGGTCCGCCGGTATGCCGATGACAGGACGCTTAGAACCCATGATTGTATCGCGACGGGCGTTGGAGCTGTATGAATGTACAGTCCTGCCCGCGCTTGCCTTGGTTGAACGGTGCCTATTAGACCATAGGCGCCGCGCCGACGCCCTGGAACACGACCATTTGTGCAGCTACGACACAGAATCGGGTGGTGAGATCAAGCTATTGATTTTATGTGTAATTTCTGGCAAGAGATCAGCATGTCAGCCGCCCCCTTGCCGGATTATGTCAACAGCTTTTACTTGGTCTCGACACCGTTGCTGCCGGTCACGCCGCCCTTGGAGGGTCAGGTCGACGCGGACGTCTGCGTGGTCGGAGGCGGAATTGCCGGTTGCTCGGCCGCGCTATCGTTGGCCGAGCGTGGCTATCGCGTGGTGCTGCTCGAAGCGCGGCACTTAGGTTGGGGTGCCTCCGGCCGCTCGGGCGGGCAGGTGATCTTTGGTGTGGCCGCCGAGCAGGACAGTCTCGAGGCCCTCGTCGGCGAGCAGGATGCGCGCAAGATCTGGGACATCTCGCTGGCCGGCATTGCACTGCTCAAGCATCGGATCGGCCGCTATGGGATCGCTTGCGACTGGGTCGACGGCCAGATGCTCACGGCCATCAAGCCCCGGCAGTGGCAGGCGCTGCAAGACTGGCAGAGCGAGATCGCCGGGAAATATGGCTATGCGAGCACGCGCCTGATCGAGTGCGAGCAGCTGCGCGCGATTGTCGGCACCGAACGCTACATCGGCGCGCTCTACGACAGCAATGGTGGCCATCTGCACCCGCTGCGCTACACGCTCGGGCTGGCGCGGGCGGCCGCGCAGGCCGGAGTACAGATACACGAGGGGAGCCCGGTATTGGACTTTCGCGCAGCTCACGGCCGGCTGCGTGTGCGCACCGATCTGGGCGTGGTCGAGTGCGCACAGCTGGTGCTTGCCGGCAATGCCTGGCTGGGCCAGACCGTGCCAGAGCTGCAACGCAAGCTCATGACCGTGGGCACCTATATCATCGCCACCGAACCGCTCGGCGAGCAACGCGCCCGGCAGCTGATCGCGAACAATGCGGCGGTCTGCGATACCAATTGGATACTTGATTACTTCCGGCGCTCGAGCGATCACCGATTGCTGTTCGGCGGCCGGGTCAACTATTCAGGGGTGGACCTGCGCGCGGTCGGGCCGGCCACGGCGAAGCGCATGCGCAAGGTGTTTCCGCAGCTCGCCGGCACACGCATCGAGTATGCCTGGGGCTGCCTGCTCGACATCACGCTGAACCGTGCGCCGCATTTCGGGCGCCTGAGCCCCAACGTCTATTTCCTGCAGGGCTTCTCCGGTCACGGCATCGCACTGGCCGGCATGGGCGGTGAGCTGGCCGCCGAAGCCATCGCCGGAATCAATGAGCGCTTCGATGTGTTCGCGCGCTTGCCGCACCGCGAGTTTCCGGGCGGCATGGGGCTGCGCCGCCCAACACTCGCCCTGGCGATGCTCTGGTATCGGCTGCGTGATCTGCTTTAGCATGCGGCCATGACGTTTCCGTACCCTCGCGCTTTGGTTTTGGTGGGCTGCGCCGTGCTATCGGGCTGTGGCTTGGCAGGCACCGCAAGCAGTACCGCAGCGGGCGCGGCCGCCGAGGCCCAGCAAGCGCGCGAGGGCAAACAGACCGAAGCGCAGGTCGAGCAGAAACTGCAGGAAGCGCAGCAGGCGGCCGCGGCACAGCGCGACGCGGCGGAGAAAGACGCGCAATAGCCATCGAGGCCGCGCAGAAAATCGCTGAGCAAGGTGATGACGCGCTGGTGATGGGTGATTTCGGTAACGCGGTCGACGCGGAGCTGACTTCGCGAAGAGATTGGGGACACTGTCAGCATGCCGGCAGCGCCCTGATCTCGAAGCAGCGATGGATGCGGGGATTGCGCGCGAAATCGAACGGCAGGGTCTGGGCCGAAATGTCCTGCACCAGCCAGCGCCGCCCGACTTCCTCATCGAGGCGGAAGCGCTGCGCATTGCACGCGAACACCAGCAGGCCGCCGGGCGCGAGCCGCTGCATGCAGCGCTCGATCAGTGGCAAGTGGTCGCGCTGGATGTCGAGCACCCCGTGCATGCGCTTGGAGTTCGAGAACGTCGGCGGATCCAGGAAAATCAGCTCGAACTGAGCTTCCGCCGCGGCGCGCAGCCATTCGCGGCAGTCGGCCCGCTCGAGGCGATGGTGCGCTCCGTCCAGGCCGTTGAGCACATAGTTTTGCTCGGCCCATTCGAGATAGCGGTTGGACAGATCGATGCTGAGGCTGCTGCGGGCGCCCCCGGCGACCGCGTACACGCTGGCACTGGCGGTGTAGCAGAACAGATTCAGGAAACGGGCGGCGCGTGCGCGTTCGCGCAGCCGGGCCCGGGTCAACCGGTGGTCGAGGAACAGACCGGTGTCGAGGTAATCGTCGAGGTTGACGAGGAACTTGAGTCCCGCCTCCTCGACCGTGAACGGACTGGCGCCGGCGGCGTGCACCGGCTGGTACTGCGCCGCGCCGCTCTGGCGCGTGCGCAGGCGCAGGTGAATGCGTTCGGGCGGAATCGCGAACAGCCGCGGTAGCGTCGAGAGCGCCTCGCGCCGCCGGCGCCGCGCGTCCTCGATCTCAATTTCCTTCGGTGGCGCATATTCCTGCACGTGCAGGTGCACCACCGCGCTGCCGGCCTCGACATAACGGTCGATCGCAAAGGCATACTCGGGCATGTCCGCGTCGTAAAGGCGATAGCAGCTGACTGCGGCGCGCTGCGCCGCCTTGCCGAGCCGCTTGAGATTCTTTTCGAGCCGATTGGCGAACATCTGTGCCCCGGCACTGCCCGCCACCGCGGCCTCGCGTTCGCGTCGGCTGGCCTCGCCGTCGACACTGCCGGGGGCAGACAGATCGATGCGCAGCAGCCGACAGGCGATGGCGCCGTTCCACACGTCGTGCACGCGGTAGCTGCGAAGCCGCAGCTCGCGCGCCGCCGCGGCATTCGTCGTCAGGATCGCTGCGTCCCAGCCCGCGAAGTGTTCGCGCAGCGCGCGACCGAGCTCGGCGTGCAGTGTTGCGGCTTGGCTCGCATCCCCGAGCCGCTCGCCGTAGGGAGGATTGGTGCAAATCAAACCTGGCATTGCGCCGAGCGGCTGCACGCTCTGGACCGGCCGATGCTCGAAGCGCACCAGCTCGGCGACCCCCGCGCGCTGCGCATTCGCCAGGCTCGTGGTCAGTGCGCGCTGATCCATGTCACTGCCGCGTATGAGGCTGTCGACCGCGCTGCGCGCGCGCCCGTGCGCCTCATCAAGCAGCCGCTGCCATAGCGCCGCATCGTGTCGGCGCCAGCCGAGGAAGCCGAAGTATTCGCGCAGTAGTCCTGGTGCACGATCGGCGGCGATCATCGCCGCCTCGATCACGAACGTGCCTGAGCCACACAGCGGATCGAGGAACTCCTCGCCACGCGCGGCGGCCTCATCCCAGCGCGCGCGCAGCAGCACGCCCGCGGCGAGGTTCTCGCGCAGCGGCGCCTCGCCGGCTTCGAGTCTGTAGCCGCGCCGATGCAGCCCTTCGCCGGCGAAGTCGAGCGAGAGTGTGACCCGGCTGCCCTGTGCGTGCGCGTAGGCTCGCACCGCGGGGCGCACGAGCTCGACATCGGGTCGCGCCCCGGTGTCCGCGCGTAAGCGGTCGCAGATGCCATCCTTGAGCCGCAGCGCGCCGTAATGGGTGTGGGTGATCGTCGGGTGAGACCCGGTGAACTCGCAGGCAATCGTGCGCGCCGGGTCGATATGCGCGGCCCAGTCGCAGTCGGCGACGGCGCGGTAAAACCCCTCCTCATTCGGTGCCTCGAATTCCGCGAGCTCGAGCAGTATGCGGCTGGCGATGCGCGACCACAGACAAGCGCGGTAGCCCACGTCGAGTGGACCGCGAAAACGCACGCCGCCGCTGCGCTCGCGTACGTCGCCGGCCCCCACCGCTTTCAGCTCATGTGCGAGCAGATCGGAAAAGCCGCGCGGCGCGGTGGCGAAGAACTGCTGATCGTCGCCTGCGGCCACGCGTGTTCAGCTCAAGTCGATCCAGGTGGTCTTGAGCTCCGTGTACTTGTCAAAGGCATGCAAGGATTTATCGCGCCCGAAGCCGGACTGTTTGTAGCCGCCGAACGGCACGGTGATGTCGTCGGCATCGTAGCAATTGACGTAGACCACGCCGGCGCGCAACGCGCGCGCCGCGCGGTGCGCACTCTTGAGGTCGCGTGTCCAGACCGCGGCGGCGAGCCCGTAGCTGACATCGTTGGCGATCTGCAGCGCCTCGTCCAGATCCCGAAAGCTTATGGTCGAGAGCACGGGCCCGAAGATCTCCTCGCGCGCGATGCGCATTCGCGGCGTCACGGCATCGAACACCGTCGGCTCGATATAGCAGCCGCCGCTTTCGATACGCACGCGGCCGCCACCGAGCGCCAGACGCGCACCTTCGCGAGTGCCTGAATCGATGTACTCGAGCACGCGCCGTGTTTGGGTCTCATCGACCATGGCCCCGAGCGTGGTGGCGGGGTCCAGCGGATCACCGGGCGCCATCGTGCGAGCGATCCGGCCGATCTGCTCTAATAGCCTCTCACGAATCGACTCCTGCACCAGTAGCCTCGAGCCCGCCGAGCACATCTCGCCCTGATTGAAGAAAATCGCATAGGCGGCGGCGCGCGCCACGCGCTCGAGATCGTCAAAATCGGCCATGACGATGTTGGGCGATTTGCCTCCGCATTCGAGCGAGACGCGCTTGAGGTTCGACTGCGCGGCAGAGCGCATGACGGCCTTGCCGGTCGCAGTCGAGCCGGTGAAGGCGATGCAGTCGACGTCCATGTGCGAGGCCAGGGCCGCACCGGCGGTGTGGCCGTAGCCCGGCAAGACTTGAAACACGCCCGGTGGCACACCCGCTTCGAGCGCCAGCTGGCCGAGTCGAATCGCGCTCAACGGTGATTTCTCGGATGGCTTGAGCACCAGCGAGTTACCCGCTGCAAGCACTGGCGCGATCTTCCAGGCCGCCATCAGCATGGGGAAATTCCACGGCACGATGGCGCCGACGACTCCCACCGGTTCTCGGGTGATGAGCGCCAGGGTTTCGGAGCCCGTGGGTGCCACTTCGTCGTAACGCTTGTCGATGGCCTCGGCGTACCAGCGCAGGCAACGCACGGTGGCAGGCACATCGACACTGAGGCTATCGCGGATCGGCTTGCCGACGTCGAGCGTCTCGAGCAGCGCCAGCTCCTCGGTCGCGGTCTCGACGCATTCCGCGAAGCGCAGCAGCACGCGCTTGCGTGCCGAGGGCGCCTGATCGGCCCAGTCGCGGCGCTCAAAGCTTGCCCGCGCGGCGGCTACCGCCAGGTCCACATCTTCCCTGTCGCAGGCGGCCACGCTCGCGAGCTTGCGGCCGTCGATCGGGCTGATGCAGTCGAAGGACTGTCCCGCCCGCGAGGGCACGAGCGCACCGTTGATGAGCGCGAGGCCGCCCGGGTGTACAGCGCGCGCACGAGCGTGCCAGGTCTGCCGATCGGCATCATGAACTTCGGTTTTCATGGGCTAATCTGGCAATGTCCCGGTGTAACTGTCAAATCGTAGCAAAGCGCCCGCCGCGACAGCTAATGCCCCGATTAGGAATTCCCCGCCGTTGCGGCTATAGCCCTCCTTTGATCTTTAGATTCTGCGGTCGGGTTCGCCACGCCTCTCTGCGCGAGGCTAAGGAAAAAGCGCCACCGGCGCGCAAACGCGCGCCGGTGGGCGTCGTGACCTATCAATCGCCTCAGGTCAAGCGCTACAGCGCAGCGTCGTCGGTCTCCCCGGTACGGATGCGAACCACGCGCTGCAGATCGCTAATGAAGATTTTACCGTCGCCGACCTTACCGGTCTTCGCGGATGTCACGATTGCCTCGACAACTTGCTCGGCCAGCTCCGAGCGCACCGCGACTTCGATGCGCGATTTGGGTATGAAGTCAACGGTGTACTCAGCGCCGCGATACAGCTCGGTATGGCCACGCTGCCGGCCGAATCCCTTGATCTCGGTCACGGATATGCCGGACACGCCTAACGCTGTCAGCGCCGCGCGCACGTCATCCAGCTTGAACGGTTTAATGATGGCAGTGATCAATTTCATGGCCCAGTCTCCTATAACGTCAACCCGGTGTCGTCGGTCCATCGATAACTATTCAATGCTCTCGCCATGTTGCGAGATATCGAGACCTTCCCGCTCCTGATCGGCCGTGACCCGTAATCCGATCGTCATATCAACCACCTTGAGAATGATCATGCTCATGATGAAGCCGTAGATCAGCGTCGTGCCGACGCCCCAGAGCTGCGTC
>DAIMZW010000032.1:0-23467 GCA_036733765.1 Steroidobacteraceae bacterium | reverse complement strand
TTCAGATGCGCCGCGAAGGACGCGCTGTGTTTCATGGAACCTGCGGCTGCAGGACTGCTTGTCCGGACCTGGGCGGAACTCGAGGAACTCATAGATAATCTCCTTTTGGTTTGGTTCGGTGCCTTGTTCCCGTCGCCGCCACGATCCGCTTCTCGGCTGCCATTGCTGCGACGTGTCTACCCGGCCAACCGCGTGCCATCCGCGCATTATCCGCCTTCCTCAGCGCCAATAGAATAAGCAGATATACCTAGGGTCCTTCGACCGTATCGCCCTCAGCGCGAAACTTCGCGAGCGGGCCATTGCCGGCCAGCAGTTCGTAGATCGGACGCATCGCAAAGCTCACTCGATCCGTCCTGAGCGCCGCTTCGGCGGCGCTGTCCCAGCCGGTGATGGCCTGCTCGATCAGTGCCTTGATCCGCGGCGCGTTCGACAGCGCGCTCATGCAGGCCTCTCGCTGATCGGGAAAGCTCAACTGCCGTAATCGATCGACATCGCCGACCGCCCAGGCTTTGGCGCGCTCCTGCATGGCCGGCAGGTCGGTTTCGAGCCGTGTGACCGTTGTCTCCAGGCAACTGACCTCGACGCTCGGCGGCAGCGCACTGACTTCCTTGAGCGCGCCGGAGGGATCCTGCACTGCCAGCACAGCGCGCTGCACCGGCACGTGCCGTTTCGCGGCCAGCTTGAGCACCGTCTTCTCGGCTTCATCGCGCCCGGTCAGTCCGGCCGCATCGACCGCCTGTTCATACAGGCGCAGTGCCGCGAAGCTGGGGCGTAACTCCTCGATTTTCGAATCATGCGGGTCGAAGCGCGCTTTGAGCACCTCGAAGCGTGCATACAGCGGCGGCGGCAGCCAGTCCTTGAGCGACGTCCGGCTCGGATTCTTCTGCGTGCTGCGCCATTGGAAATAGAGCCGAATCATTGCAATCGGTCCGATGCTCGCCGACACCGACGGGCCGCTCGCGAGCACCTGCTGCGATTGACTGAGCGCGGCCTCGACTTCGCTCGAGCGCCAAATCATTTTTCGGGGCAGATGGTTCAGCGTGCCGAGCACCCAGAGCACGTGATCGCCGCGCGTTACCTTCCAGAGCCGCGGACCCGGCCGCTCGCCGATGATCTGGATCTCGTCAATCTGCTCGGCCGCGGGCGCGCTGGGAGTTTGCGCGCCGGCGACCGGTGAGAGCGACGCGCTGAGCCATAGCGCGCCTGCGATGCTCAGTTCGCGTGCCCAGCCTTCCATTGCTTGACTGCGGCGAGCGTGTTCGCAACGTGCTGGTCCGGATTCAGATCGGTGTAGCTGTAGAGCACCGTGCCTTCCGGAGAGATGACATACGAGGTGCGGTTGGCGTACACCGGTTTCTCCTTCAGTACGGCATCGTAGGCTTTCGTGATGTGCTGGTCCGGATCGGCAGCGACCGCGAACTTGTTGCGGCATTCGCGCACGGAGAACTTGTTGAGCACGTCGATCTTATCGTGCGAGACACCGATGACGGTGGCACCGAGGGCCTCGAAATCGGCGGTTGCCTCCGCAAAATCATGCGCTTCGACCGTACAACCCGGCGTAAACGCCGCGGGATAGAAATACAGTACGACCGGCCCCTTCTTGAGCGCGGAGGCCAGCGAGAACTTAAAGGGCTTGCCGGCGAGTGAAGCCTGGGTAGTAAAATCCGGGGCTTTATCGCCCGGCTTCAGCGCCGCCATGGCCACTCCCGCGCAGCTCAGCATCAGCAGCAGTGCTGTCAAGCGCCTCATGTGGACTCCTTAGGATCGTGACGGGGGGCGATTATCGTTTGCGTCCGGCTGCGCCGCAATGCGCATTCGGCAGGGCGCGGAATTCCGCGATCACGGCCGGCACGGCCGATTCGTTGAGCGGCGCCATCAAATGCACGCCCGCGACACCCGGGATCTGCTGGTACTCCTGCATCAGCTCGATGCAGATGCGGTGCCCTTCGGCCTTCGGATCGCGGGCCGACTCGAGCCTCGCGATCAGCAGCTCGGGGATGATCGAGCCGGACAGTCGATCGCGGATCCAGCGCGCCGAGGCCGCCGAGGCCAAGGGCGCCAGGCCGATCAATAGATAGACCCGCTCGGGGATGCCATGCTCGGCGAGGCGAGCGATATAGCGCCGTAAGAGCGCGGCGTCCATGCAGAACTGCGTTTGGATGAATTGTGCGCCGGCCTCGAGTTTGCGCAGCAGCGAGGTAGGCTGCCAATCGGCGGCCGGATCGATCGGCATATCGGCCGCGCCAAGGAAGAACTCGATGCGGCCCTTGAGTGCTCGCGCGGGCGGTAGCTCCCCGCGATCGCGCATCACCGCCGCCGTGCGCAGCAGTGCGCTGGCATCCAGATCGAACACCGCTTTGGCATCGGGCTGGTCGCCGGCACTGGGGTCATCGCCCCTGAGCGCGAGCAGATTGGATATCCCTTGTGCGGCCGCGCCGAGCAGCAGGCTCTGCAATGCGATGCGATTGCGATCACGGCAGGTCAGTTGCAATACCGGCTCGAGGCCGCCGCGCACCAGCAGCGCTGCGGCCGTCAGCGTATCGAGATGGGCGCGCGCACCGGCCCCATCCGTGACATTGACGGCATCGGCATGGCCGCGCAGCGGCAAAGCCCTGACCATCAGGTCATGCGGATCGGCCGAGAGCGGCGGGGTGATTTCGGCCGTGATGGCAAACTCACCCGCGCGCAGCCGCCGCTCCAGCGCTCCGCTGCCCATGATGTAGTCCTAAAGTCGCTTCAGGGATTCAGTTTATCAATCTGCAGCGCTTGCGCGCCGCTCTTGCCGGCCACGTAGCGGATCTCCCCGTACAGGTCACCGCTCTGCGGCAGCGCATTGCCCGAGGCGGAGATACGCGCCACGACCGAGACATTCTGCCCCGGCTGCACGCTACGACCCGCCACCATGGCGTCGGCGGCCGAGAGATCGACATCCTGGGGCAGCCGCGCGGCACTGCGCTTGACCGCCAGCGGCGGCCCGCCCGTTGGCGAGCGCACGAATACGAACAGCGATGCGTCGGCAGGCACCTGCTGGGTCAGCGAGGGGCTAAGCGTGACGTGCAAATGAATTGCGGTGGCGGCATCGATCTTCGAGCCCGCCGGCTGGCCCGCCGCGGCGCCACCCGGGTCGCGCAGCTGCGCGTCGATGTCATCGATCTGATGTTGGAGCGCGGCGCGGGCGCTCTCCGGTGGTGACAGTGCGAGCATGGCCGCGAAGCGTTCTCGCGCCACCTGCAGATGGCCCTGCTGGAAGGCGGTCACCGCGCCGTAGAACAGCGCCTTGGGCGAGTGCGGATCGATCTGCAGTGCGCGCTCGAGCAATTCGGGCGCCTTGGCAGCTTCGTCGCTGTCCCCGCCCAGCAGCATGGCCTCCGCCATGCCCGCAAGCGCCGTGGCATCGCCGCCGCCGCTAAGGCGATTGGCGCGCTGAAAGCAGCGCAAGGCCAGCGAATAGTTGCCGAGCGCGCCGTAGGCCTGGCCGAGCGCGAGCCAGCCGGGCACATCCTGCGGCTCGCGCTCGAGGTGGCGCGCGAGTGTCGCGATGCTCTGGTCCGGGACCCCCTGGAAAGCGCCGCTGAGCCAGCCGCGATCACCGAGCCAGCCGTAGAGGCCCGCGCCGGCGCCGATCAGCACCAGCACGGCTAGCGCCGCGGCCCACCTGGCGCGCGGCGCGCCGGACTTGGAGCGCAATAGTGGCAGCGCCACAAAGGCGGCGGCCAGCAGACTCAGCACCAGCGCAGCGGCGATGAATCCTGTCATGCGTCGAGCGACTCGTTGTCCGCGCCTGGCTCGTCCGGGCCAACCCCCCGCGTTCGCTTGCGCAGCACGCGCACGCCTATACCCAAGCCGATCAGCATCAGCACCGCGGGGGTGCTCCAAAGCCAGGCATTGCGCCAATTCATGCGCGGCCGAAACAAAATGAATTCCCCATAGCGCGCGACCATGTGATCGCGAATCTGCTCGTCGCTCTGGCCGGCGAGCATCAACTCGCGCACGTCGCGGCGCAGGTCCGAGGCGAGCCCTACGGGCGAATCCGCCAGCGATTCGTTCTGGCACTGCATGCAGCGCAGCTCATGCGTGAGCGCCAGGTAACGCTGTTGCATCGCCGGATCCGGCAACGGCGGACTGCTGTCGACCGCGAGCGCCAGCGGCGCGCTCAGCAGCAGAGCGAGAGCGAGCAGTGCAGTCGCTCTCATAGCAGACGCGACAGAAATTCCTGCTGCCAGATCTGTGGCGTCAGTGCACCGACGTGTTTGTAGACCACGGTGCCGGCCGGATTGATCAGGAAACTCTCGGGCGCTCCGTAGACACCCCAGTCGATCGCGACGCGGCCCTCGCGATCGGCCCCGACGCGCTCATAAGGATTGCCGAGTTCGGACAGCCACGCGCGCGCCTGAGTGTCATCATCCTTCCAGTCGATGCCGAAGATCGGCACCTTGCCCTGATGTTTGATCTGCAGCAACGTCTCATGCTCGGCGCGGCATTCCTGGCACCAGGTACCCCACACGTTGAGCAGCGACCAATGTCCGCGCAGCGTCTGCGCCTGCAGCGGGCTCGTGTCGTCGAGCAAACCGGGCAAGCTGAATTGCGGCGCCTGTTTGCCCAATAGCGGCGAGACGATGATGCCCTTCTCGGGCGCATGGCGCAGACCGGCGATCAGCACCAGCAGCAGCAGCGCAAACGCCGCCAGAGGCAGGACGAAGCGGTTCATTGTGGGCGGCCCGCTCCGCTCGCGAGGCCCAACGGCTGCGTCACCGCGCTCAAAGCGCCGCCTCGCTGGCGCCGGCCCACCACGACGGTGACGCCGCCGATGGCCATGATCAGTGCGCCGAGCCAGATGAAGCGAATCAGCGGCCGGTACTGGAACCGCAGGCTGTACGCCCCGGCGCCGACATCATCGCCCAGTGCGACCAATAAATCACGACTCAAGCCCGGCGCGATCGCGGCCGTGGTCTGCACCGAGCCCTGCACCCAGAAGCGGCGCTTTTCCGGCCGCAATACCGTTACCGGCTTGCCATCGCGGGTCACGGTGACCATGCCGCGAACGCCCTCGTAATTCGGCCCCTCGATGCTCTCCACGCCGTCATAGCGGAAGCGGTAGTGGGACAATTGCACGGACTCCCCGGGCTTGAGCGCCACGTCGCGCTCGATGGTGTTGGATTGCACGAAGGTGATGCCAACCACGAACATACCCAGGCCGATATGCGCGAGCGTCATGCCGGCGATTGCGGCCGGCACGCGCAGGCGCCGCCGCAGCCGATTCAGCGGATCGATCAGCGAGGACAGAATGATCCAGAAGCCTAGCGTGGCACCGATCGGCGTCAGCGGTAATGGGTGCGTATATAGACCAAAGGCCAGCGCGATCGCCAGCACCAGCGACAGCCCGAGCGTGAGCAACAACGAACGGCGCGCCTCGCCCAAGGCACCGCGGCGCCAGCGCGCATGGATACCGAGCGAGAGCAGCGCGAGCAGAGGCAGCATCGGCACCAGGAAGCTTGGATTGAAATACGGCGGCCCGACCGACAGCGTACCGAGGTGGAGCGTACTGGCAATCAAAGGCGCCATCGTGCCGCCGAAAACCACCATGGCCGCGATCACCAGCAGCAGGTTGTTGAACAGCAGGAAAGACTCGCGCGAGACGAGCTCGAAACCTGCGGCCGAGATCATGCGCGGCGCGCGCCAGGCGTAGAGCACCAGTGCGCCGCCGATCATCACGATCAGGAACACCAGAATGAAAATGCCGCGGCGCGGATCGGCAGCGAACGAATGTACAGACACCAATACGCCCGAGCGCACCAGGAAGGTGCCCAGCAGGCTCAACGAAAACGCCGCCACCGCCAGCAGCAAGGTCCAACTCTTGAACAGTCCGCGTTTGTCCGTGACCGCGATCGAATGAATCAGGGCGGTACCGACCAGCCAGGGCATGAAGGAGGCGTTCTCGACCGGATCCCAGAACCAGAAGCCGCCCCAGCCGAGCTCGTAGTAGGCCCACCAGCTGCCCAGCGCAATGCCCCAACCCAGGAAGGCCCAGGCAATCACCGTCCAGGGCCGCATCCAGCGCGCCCATAGCTGATCGCGCCGGCCTTCGATCATGGCCGCACAGGCAAAGGCGAAGCTCACGGCGAAGCCGACGTAGCCGGTGTAGAGGATCGGCGGATGCACAGCAAGCGCGAAATCCTGCAATACCGGATTCAGATCGTTGCCATCCGGCACGGCCGGGTTCAGGCGGGTGAAGGGATCCGAGGTGCACAGCGTGAACAGCAGAAAGCCGAAGCTGATGAGCCCGAGCACCCCCAGCACGCGCGACCCGAACAGCGGCGGCAGGAAGCGCAGGCGGGCCACGACCGCCATGGTCCAGGCGCCGAGCACCACGACCCACAACAGCAGCGAGCCCTCGTGCGCGCCCCACAGTGCGCTGACGCGATAGAACAAGGGCAGTGCCGAGTTGGAGTTCTCGGCCACGTAGCGCACCGAGAAATCATCCTGCACGAAGGCGTTGATGAGCACACCGGCGGCCAGCAGCAGGAACACGAATTGCCCGGTGGCCGCCGAGGGTACCGCCGCCAGCCAGCGCTCGCGGCCCAGCGCCGGGCCGGCCAGGCCAAAGAATGCCTGCGCCGCGGCCAACAGCAGCGCGAGGATCAGAGCGTAATGGCCGAGCTCGACGACCATCAGCGCGCGCCCTGAGTGCCGCTGGCTGCCGCCTGTTTCAGTGAGCGTGCGACCTCGGGCGGCATGTATTTCTCATCGTGCTTGGCGAGCACCTCATCGGCGATGAAGGTGCCGTGCTCATCGAGCCGGCCATGCGCCACCACCCCGGCGCCCTCGCGGAACAGATCGGGCAGCACCTTGTCATAGCGCACGGGCACGCTGTGCCGGAAATCGGTCACGACAAAATGCACATCGAGCGAGCCGGGCGTGCGCACCAGGCTGCCCGCCTGCACCATGCCACCGAGCCGGAAGCGCTTGCCGGTCTTGACCTCGCCGGCCGCAATCCTGCTCGGATCGAAGTAGAACATCACGTTCTGCTCAAACGCGCGCAGCGCCAGCGCCCCCGCGATAGCCACACCGGCCAGGATCGCCAACACCCAATACAAGCGGCGGCGGCGCGGGGTCATGGCGCGCACGCCGCCTTCAGCGTGCTCATGCGACGGCGCGCCTCGCGCTGGGCCGAGCGCAGCGAGCGGCGCGCCCACACGATATTAAGCCCGACCACGAGCGCCGTCAGCGCATAGCACGGCCAGACGTAGACCGCATAACCCCCCATCCCTAAGAATCGCAATATGTTCACAGCGTCTCTCAACCCTTTTCCAGTGCCTCGGCGGTCCAGCGCGCATCGCGCGCGCGCCGCAGCACTTCACCGCGCGCGCGCGTGAGCAGCAGCGCGGCGAAATACAAGGTAAAGCCCGCCAGCATCGCCAGCAAGGGCACCAGCATCGAGGCCGGCATGGTCGGTCGTGCGAACTTCATGACACTGGGCGCCTGATGCAGTGAGTTCCACCAGGTCACCGAGTAGTGGATGATCGGCACATTGACCACCCCGACGATCGCCAGCACCGCGCTGGCTCGATCGGCCCGGGAGACATCGTCGATCGCATTGCGTAATCCCATATACCCAAGATACAGAAACAGCAGTAACAGTTCCGAGGTCAGTCTCGGGTCCCATTCCCAGTAGGTGCCCCACATCGGCCGCCCCCAGATCATACCGGTCACCAGCCCGAGCGCGGTGAAGGACGCACCGATCGGGGCGCAGCTCGCGGCCACGGCATGCGCGACGTTCATGCGCCAGATCAGGCCCACGGCGGCGCTCGTGGCCATCACGACATACACCATCATAGACAGCCACGCGGACGGCGCATGCACGTAAATAATTCGAAAGCCATCGCCCTGTTGATAGTCGGGCGGGGCGAACCCCAGACCCCCAATGACCCCGCCCAGGCACAGCACCAGCGCCGGCCAGCCGAACCACGGGGTCAGCCGCCTCGCGAGGCGGTAGAAATGCGGCGGCGAGCCGAATCGATGGAACCAAACCCAGGCCACATACTACTCCAGTCCAATGCGCACAGCGGCGGCGAGCGCCCAAGGCGCGAGTGTCGCGGACAGCACCGCGATTGCCCCGAGCAGGTACAACGGCGCTGCCAGCGGTTCGCCCTGAATCGCGAGCGCGGTCGCGCGCGCGCCAAAGATCAGCACCGGCACGGCCAGCGGTAACACCAGCAGCGCCAGCAGCGGACCGTTGCGCCGCAGGCTCAGGGTCAATCCGGCTCCCACCGCGCCGATCAGGCTCAAGGCGACCGTGCCGAGCAGCACCGCCGCCAGGATGCCGGGCATGGCGCCATAGGGTGCGCCGAGCGCGGTCGCGGCCAGCGGCGCAACCAATACCAGGGGTAAACCGGTCAGTAACCAATGCACCGCGGTCTTGGCCAGCAGCAGCCCCGCAAACGGCTGCCCGGACAGTGCCAGCTGCTCGAGCGTCCCGTCCTGGCCATCATCGCGGAACAGAAGATCCAGCGCCAACAGCGAGGATAACAGCGCACCGACCCAGAGGGCAGCGGGGGCGATGTCTCGCAACAGCGACAGCTCGGGGTCCAGAGCCAGCGGAAACAGCGTGGTGACCACCAGGAAAAAGCCCAGGGGCAGCAGGCTGTCGCCGGTGCGCCGCAGCGCCAGGCGCAGGTCGCGGGCCATCAGCACCGCCGCCGCAGTGGGGAATGTGACGCGAGGGGCACTCATTGCAAGGTCACGGTGCGCAGCTGGCCGGGGGGCAGATCGAGTCCCTGGTGCGTCGCGACGATGGCCGCACCACCCGCGCCCAGGTGCGCTTCCAGCAATTCCACCAGCAACGCCTGACCGCCGGCGTCGAGATTCGAGCTGGGCTCATCGAGGATCCATAAGGCCGCCCCCATCAGGCTCAAGCGCGCGAGCGCGACACGCCGGCGTTGTCCGGCCGACAGCCGCCGCAATGGCAAGCCGCCCTGCTCGCCCAGTCCGACGCGAGCGAGCGCAGCGGCGAAGTCCGTCGCGGCGAGGCGCCGGCGCAGCCCCAGCTCAAAGCGCAGATTCTCGGTGGCCGTGAGGTCGCCCTTGAGGCCATTGTCATGGCCGAGGTAGGCGAGCTCGCTGTGGTAGGCGCTTGGATCGAAAGCGATGTCCGCGCCGCGCCAGCAGATCCGTCCCTGTTCGAGCGGCACGAGCCCGCACAGCGCGCGCAGCAGCGTGGTCTTGCCCGAGCCATTGGCGCCGGTGACCTGCAGGCATTCACCACCGTTCACGACAAAGGACAAGCCGCGCAGCACGTGCACTTCACCGCGCCACAGATGCAGGTCTTCGGCCTTGATGTCGTTCATGTGGTGCGGACGGCGGGAGTCGAACCCACACTCCCTTTTGGGGAAGCAGATTTTAAGTCTGCTGCGTCTACCGGTTTCGCCACGTCCGCGGATGTCGAGACTAGGCTCGGCCGGCCAGATAATTTTCTTTTATAATCAAGAGCTTAAGACCTTTATTTCCATTGATTTCGCCATTGGATGCGCAATTCCCGTCTCACGCGTGATTATGCATGAGTTCCGCACGGCGCTGCCTCAGGGCGGACCTCTGTTATGCAGCGTACATACTGGTGGGCTCTCTCGAACTAGTCTGCAGAGTCCGCCAGCGAACGCTGGTCTCAATGGTTTAGGTAGCGTTGTTCAAACCGATCACCATTGCCGCGCTGGCGGCGGCGCTGTATGGCAGCGGTGCCCAGGCCGTCGAGCTCGGCGCAGGCATGTTTTCGTTCAATGGCTTCGGCACCTTGGGTGTGGTCCATTCGAGCGAAGACCAGGCGGACTTTACCTCCTCCTTCTCCCAACCCAACGGTGCAGGCTACAGCCACGAATGGAGCGCGGATGTCGACAGCCGCATCGGCGCGCAGCTCACGGCCAATTTCACGCCGAAAATCTCGGCCGTGATCCAGCTCATCGCGCAGCAGAACTACGATAACAGTTACCGTCCCAGCATCGAATGGGCGAACATCAAGTATCAGTTCACGCAGGATTTCGATGTTCGGATTGGCCGGGTCGTACTGCCGGTCTTTTTGGTGTCGGATTTTCGCAATGTCGGTTACACCAACCCGTGGGTGCGACCGCCGTTAGGGGTTTATGGCGTGGAGCCGATTACCAACAACGACGGTGTCGACTTCCGCTATCGTCTACACCTGGGCGAAGTGATTAGCACCCTCGGGGGCACTTACGGCAGAACTTACCGTTCGAACTACCCCGCTGGCCAAAGCTCTGAGGCGAAGGATTTGTGGGGGATTTTTGATAGCACTGAATACGGCGCCGCGTTGTTCCACCTCAGTTATGTCGCGGCCCACACAAGCTTGCAGCCAAGCATTGCGCTGTTCGATGCGTTCAGAGAGTTCGGGCCGCAGGGAATTGCCATCGCGGACAAATATGAGTTGCTCGATAAGCTGGCCACCATCATGGCGATTGGGGCCAGTTACGACCCGGGCAAGTGGTTCGCAATGGGCGAGTGGACAAGAATCAACACCCGCTCCTTTGTCGGACTCAGTACCGGCTGGTACGTCAGTGGCGGCTACCGCATCGCGAAGTTCACCCCGTATCTGACTTATTCAGCGGTCACGGTCCAAACGACCTCTGATCCCGGTCTGAACTTGTCAGCGCTGCCTCCGTTCCTGGCCGGGCCTGCCACCGCCCTCAACGCCGGCCTCAATGAGGTCCTGGGAACGCGTCCCGTTCAGAGGACCCTTTCCGCCGGCTCGCGCTGGGATTTTGCCAAGAACGTCGATCTGAAACTGCAATGCGACCACATTCGGTTAGGTCCCGGCTCGCCCGGGACATTGATCAACACGTAGCCTGGGTTTCGGCCCGGCGGCACCGTCAATGTGTTCAGCGCCACGATCGATTTCGTATTCTGAAGCTCTCCAATGCTAAATCGCATCGCAATAGCTGCTATTGAGCTCGCTCTGGGTTTGGCCAGCATTGCAACCAGAGCCGATGTGGTCGCGGTGGTTGGAGCCAGGAGCCCGATCACCAACCTCAGCAAGAACGAGGTCATGGCTATTTTTCTGGGCAAGAGGACGCGTTTCCCCGACGGCAGCTCGGCGGTGCCGATCGACCAGAGCGAGGGATCAGCGGCGCGCGAGGAGTTCTATAGTCAGTACGCCGACATGTCCGCGGCGCAGATCAAGGCCTTCTGGTCGAAGATCATCTTCACCGGCAGGGGCCAACCGCCCAAGGCCGTCGCCAACGCCGAGGAGGCGAAGAAACTGGTGGCCACAAATCCCAATGCCATCACCTACATCGATCGGACTATGCTCGACACCAGCGTCAAGGTCGTGCTCACACCGTAAACCGATAGGGAGTCTCGGTTGACCATCGCAGTGGGGTTGGTTGGATTCGGGTTTTCCGCGCGCACGCTCCACATGCCTCTGATCCTCAGTTCGGGCATGAGCATTGTCGGTGTGGTGACGCGGCAGGATGCGGCGGTACGAGAGGCGCTGCCTTCAGCACACGTACTGACGGATGTTCAATCGTTGCTGGCGCTTGCGCGGCTCGACCTCGTCGTGATCGCCACGCCCAACCACGCACACTTTCCTCAGGCTCTTGCGGCGCTCGAGCACGGCAAACACGTGGTCGTGGATAAACCGATGGTGCTGTCGACGCTCGAAGCCGACAGCTTGATTCAGGCTGCGGCGCAGCACGGCTGCAAACTGGCGGTGTTCCAGAACCGTCGCTGGGACAGCGACTTTCTGACCCTCCAGCGCATAGCGGCTCAGCAGCTGTTGGGGAGCATTGTCGCCTTCGAGGCGCGCTGGGATCGCTACCGTCCCGTGGTGGCCGAACGATGGCGCGAACACCCGCAATATGGCGGCGGCCTCCTGTACGATCTGGGCTCGCATCTGATCGATCAGGCACTGTGCCTGTTTGGCATGCCCGACTGGCTGCAGGCTGAGGTGTTCACGCAGCGCACCGGAGCCGTCGTGGATGACGGCTTCCAGATCCGCATGGGCAAGGACAATCTGCGAATCTGCCTCGGTGCGAGCTCGCTCGCCGCCGACCATGCGCTGCGCTATCGTCTGCACGGCCTCAAGGCTTCCTACCGGAAAACCGGCTTGGACGTGCAAGAGCGGCAGCTGCGCGCCGGCATGTCACCCACCGATCCGGCTTTCGGCGTCGAACCGCAAGCTCAATGGGGCCAGCTCGTGCATGGCGACTCTGAACGCGACGATGCCGTGTCTGCCGAATGCGGCCGATGGCGCGAGTTCTATGATTCGATGCGACGAAGCATTGAGCAAGGCGCGCCGGTTCCTGTTTCCGCGGAGCAGGCACGCGGCGTGTTGATGATTATCGAGGCGACCAGGCGCAGCAGCGACGAGGGGCGCCGGATCAGCTTCGCCAAGCCGTTATAATGCTCACAATGACCCTTTCGAGCCCGCAGTGACTAGGACCTCTGTTTGGCCTGTCAGAGTTCGGATTGCTCCTCTGGAAGCGCTCGCGCGGCAGCGCTGAGTCCGCCGACAGCGGCTCGCTGCGCTGTTCGTCGGCGGCCTGGCATTGCGCTGGTACGCCATCTTCTATTTGGGGCGGCTCTTCACGGTCAACGTGGCCATCGCTGCCGATCACACGCTCATCGATTCCGGTCCCTACCGCACTATTCGCCATCCCTCTTACACCGGGGCCTTGCTGGTGTGCCTGGGGTTGGGAATCTCCCTTGGCAACTGGCTGTCTCTGATCATCGTTGTCGTCCCCACGTCGCTGGCCTTCATGCAACGCATCGCGATCGAGGAAGCGGCGCTCGCGCGCGCGCTCGGGGACAGCTACCTGCGCTATATGGCTCGCACCAAATGCCTGATTCCCGGCGTGTACTAGTCACTGCAGCTGCCGGAAGACCGATACCGGCTCGTGCGTGAATGGCACGTCCATGAATTTTAGCGATAGCGCGACATCAAACGCATGTTTCCTCTCCCCTGGAGCGGCCCGCCGCTCAAGGTTGAGCTGCATCTTGCCGACAGCGAACTGTTGACAGCTCGTCGCGTTTGAGGAGTATCATCGCAAGTCATTGAGAGTAGCTTCAAACACAGAAGCTTGCGCGCTCTCCGCATCTCACAGTCCTGGCCGTCACCTCGGCACAGTCGACCTGCTTCACGTAGGACCTGCTTCACGTAGGAAGAATTCGCATCATGATACCCAACGCCGAAAAACTCTCAGCCGGATTGGCCTCGATCCTAGGGCGCACTGCCCTGGCCGTCGCCGTCATGTGCTTGGCGCTGCTGACGCGCGGCAGCTACGCCGCGGACAGCGCGTTGCCTGCATCGCAGGCGCAGTTCGGCGGGCAGTGCACGCAAGGCCTGGCGCAGGGCCGGCACGTGATGACCAACTGTGCGCTGACTTGGACCGACAAGGACGACAAGGTGTATTGCTTCAGCAGCGATGCGGCCAAGAAGTCGTTTTTGGAGAGCCCGAGCGAGAATCTGCAGAAGGCGCACGACTTCATCGCCGCCAGCAGCGTGGAATCCACCGAAAAGGTCATGCAATATTTCGACAGCGGCGATGCCGAGACGGTGGTCAATGGAGTGATCAGCGACACGCTGAAGGCGAACAACGGAGTATTTCCACTGGAGGATCCACTCAACGGCGGGCACCTGAAGTTGAGCTTCGATGCCATCGATTTCACCCGGACCATCGACGGTTACGGCTTCTTTCCGGATGTGAAATTCCACGACCAGGCGGACGCGCAGAAGAAATACCTGATCGATTTCTGGGTGGCACCGGCTCAGGGGCAACTCAAGGTTCAGGAGATCCGGATCTACAAGGAACCGCTGCAGACGGAGGGCACCTGGACCACGATGGCTCGCCAGCCAATCCCGTGGTGGTGGATTCCCGCCTCAGAGCATCCGGGCCACGTGGCGAACAAGCGCGGTTGGGAAGTGATGTCGGCAGTCGAACAGAGTGCGCTCACGCAAAGCGCGAAGAATGGCGGCGTGTTCAAACTCAAGGATGACAAGACCGGCAAAGTGCTGGATCTGGAGTTCATCGACACCCACCAGCCCATCCGGCAACTCGACGATAACGGCCATTTCTTTGCCTGCACCGACTTTCGCGTGCTCGGCACCAAGGACCAGATCTACGACATCGATTTTTGGGTCAGCGACAAAGACGGCACGATGAGCGTGGACCAGGTCAAGGTGCACAAGGTCCCGGAACTCAAGGATGGCCAGTGGGTTCAGGTGCCGCGCTACGACTGGAAGGATCTGGGCGACTCCCACGTCGTTCCGTAAACACGTAGAGCGCCGAGGGCACCAGCAGTCCCGGCAGCCAGGCGAGGTCGGCGCCAATACGCTCGGCAATCGGCCCCTTGAAGAACGACAGGCTCATGAACGGCGCCTGGACGGCGATGCCGAATAGATAGACGGCGATGGTTCGCCAGCGAAATGCCCCGTATTGGCCATCGCGGCGGAAAAAATCGGCGATCACATAGCTGCCCTTGCGCACCACGTAGTAGTCAGCCAGATTGATCGCGCTCCACGGCACGAGCAGGTAGATCATCGCGCTCAGGATGTCGCCAAAGTAGGTCTGGAAATCATCCTGCGCGACCACCGACACCACAGTGGCGATGGCGATCAGAGCGCTCATCACGGCAAACTTCAGCGCCTGGCCGATGCGCCGCATGTGCTGCAGGCCGGAAAATATGGTCGCCGTCGACATGTAGGCGCTGTAGAGATTCATGACGTTCCCCTCGAGAACGCCGATGATGATCAGTATGCGCACCAGCGCTCGCCCACTGGTGAAAGTGTCGGCAATCGCGGTCCCTGGATCGGCGATCAGAGACGGGTCGGTGAATCCGAGGTAGACGCCGAAGGCCATGATCAGCGTGGCGCCAAGGAAGCAGCCCAGCCCGGTGTACCAGAACGTGCTGGACGCGCGCACCGACTGCGGCAGGTATCGGGAGTAATCGGCCACGTACGGGCCGAAGCTCAGCGACCAGGCCGCCGACTGCGTAATCGTCAACATCAGCGCCGATGCATTGAAATGCCCGAAAGCGCTCGCAGGGACAAAAGCCGGCGTCGTTGCGTGTTTGACCAGAACAAAGGCTGCGACCGCAAACAGCAACCCGGAAAGCACCATGACAAACACGCCCAGGCGGTGGATCAGTTCGTAGCCGACGTAGGCGATGATCAGAGTGATGGCGCCGAACACCACCAATGCCGTGGTGTTGCTCATCGGCAGCAGCGCGCGAAACGATCCTTCGACCAGCAGACCGTCCGCCGCCGTATACAGCAGGTAGGTGATCACCACCGCACCCAGCGGCAACCCGGCCCCCAGGACTCCGAACTGCGCGCGACTCTGGATCATTTGAGGCACGCCCAAATGCGGGCCCTGCGCGGAATGGGCCGCCATGAATACCGAACCAACGGCATTGCCAATCGCCAGCCCAGCGATGGACCAGCCGAGACTCAGGCCGTAGCCGGAGGCAATCGTGCCTACGGCGGCGCAGACGATCGACAGGTTGATACTGAACCAGATGGTGAACAGGCGCAGCGGCGTGCCGTATCGTTCGGCGTCCGGCACGTAGTCGATACTGTGGCTCTCCACGGAGAGGTTCTGCAGATCGTTCATGGCTATAATATAAGACACATTCGATGGCGGACAACGAGTCAGTCATGCCAGGCCCGAACTTCTCGCTAGACGGCAAAGTCGCGATCATCACCGGCGCTTCGAGGGGCATCGGCAGTTCGCTGGCGGCGGCACTGGCGCACGCTGGGGCTGCGGTGGTGTTGACGGGCCGGGATCAGCAGGCGCTGGCCGCAAGCCATGCCGCGCTGGCCGAGCTCGGCTGCGCAGTGATGAGCGTGCGCGCGGACATCAGCGACCTCTCGAGCATCGCGGCGATGTTCGAAGAGGTGTCGAAGTCGATGGGGCGAGTCGATATTCTCATCAACAATGCCGGCGTCGAGGAGGCCTGTGCGGCCTCGGACGTGACCGAAACGCTGTGGGACCGGATCGTCGACACGAATCTTAAAGGCGCTTTTTTCTGCGCCCAGGCGGCGGCTCAGCGCATGATCCACGGCGGCAGCATCGTCAACATGTGCTCGCTCACGTCCGAAGTGGGCGTTGCCGGGGCGGCACCGTACGGTGCCTCAAAATCGGGGCTCGCCGGCCTGACGCGCGCGCTCGCGACCGAGTGGGCTACGCGGGGTATCCGGGTCAACGGCATTGGACCGGGATACTTTCGAACCGAGCTTACAGAGCCCTTCTATCAGGACGAGCACTGGCAACGCCTGATGCTGCATAAGATTCCGCAGCGGCGCTTCGGCCAGCTGGATGATCTCAGCGGCGCGGCCGTATTTCTGTGTTCCGAGGCGGCCGCGTATGTCACGGGTCAGATTCTGTATGTCGACGGCGGCTACCTCGCGGCGCTTTGAGGCAGCCATCAGCGCCCGAGGGCTCTACCTCAGGGCTTTACGATCGTCTTGAGGAACCGGGACTTCCCGCTCAGTCGACGCTCGTACTCCTGGGGCCACTGCTCGAGGGCAATGCCCGGCGAGATCACTGGTTCGAGTTTGGCGCTCAGCGCGGGCAACAATTCCATGACTTGCCGTTACTCGTCGCAAAACACACTAGCCTCGAATCTCCAATTCGCGCTCGACGATGGCATTGGCGTTCACGGCCTGATCCCCGTGAAGATCCCCACCACCGCGAGCCTTCCGCACCACGCGCAGCGAGACCCCCAACGGCTCCGCTAGGGCCTGACACGGGAATCGGCTACGACCAAGTCACCCGGCTTCAGATCGACCACACGAGCGCCCTCTGCGAGAATCTCTATCGGTCGGTGCGGAAATTATGCAGATCGGAACCTTAGACGCCGGCAGCGCGTACGCGCACCCGTGCGCAGTCGGGCGGCAAATCACCAGGCGTCGGGGCCTGCTCGAAGCGAAGATCGCCTACCGCATGCAAGCAAACGGCGCGCATCGTGGTCGATGGCCCGATCATTTAGCTATCTGCGCCAATACGGGGTACGAGATCTTGCGTTGGATTCGTCGCCGAAATCTCGCCCCAGCCCAACACCAGCGTCGAAAATCGACGCCCGCCTGCCTACCCGTTGCAAAATCACCGACGCGCATCGACATCACGCCTCGACTTCGCAATACTCGGCCCCATGAGTAGCAAAATCTGTTGCTTCATGCAGGCTAGGAGGTGAAACAGCCGTGTACGGTACCGCACCGAATGTCTCGTCCGACGCCATCAGAGTGAACCTCAGGTCCACTGCGTCCCTCGACATCGTATTCACATCACAGTATGAATGAGGCGTGAGAGCGCGCCACGGAGCCGACGAATGTATTTGCACGCCGTCGGGACCGCGCTCCCAGAACGACGCTATACCAAGAACGACTGCTGGGAAGCGTTCACCGCCTCCGACTGGTTCGGGCGCCTCAACGCGCGTTCACACGCCATTGCAAAGTCGGTGCTGCGGCGGGACAACGGGATCGAGGCTCGCTGGCTCGCCGTCGACTCGCTGGATGAGGTATTCGCCATCGATGCGGACACGCTACACCGACGTTTTGCCACTCATGCGCCGCGCCTCGCGGCTGAGGCGGGTGGTAGCGCGCTACATCGTGCGGCGCTCGCGCCTGAGGCAATCGGTGCGGTCATCGTCACGACATGCACGGGCTATCTCTGCCCGGGCCTCAGCGGCTACGTCGTCGAGCGCCTCGGACTGTCACGCCACGTTCTCGGCTTCGATCTGGTCGGGCAAGGGTGTGCCGGCGCGCTTCCAAACTGGCAGCTTGCGAGCGCGCTGCTTGGCGCCCAGCAGTGCGAGCACGTGCTCTCGATATGCGTCGAAGTGTGCAGCGCCGCGATGTATCTCGACGACGATCCCGGCGTGCTGATCAGCGCGTGCCTCTTCGGTGACGGCGCCGGCGCTGCCGTGCTGTCCCGGCGGCGACCGCCCAACCGGCGCGGCGTCGAGTGGCGCGAAACGGCCTCGCTGATCAACCCAGCTGCACGCGAATCGCTGCGTTTCGAGCACCGCGCCGGAATGCTTCGGAACGTTCTGACAACGGCGGTGCCGCGCCTGGCGGCCGAGCACGCCGACGAGGTTCTCGTGGCTACGCTCGCGCGCGCCGGCCTGAGGCGCGACCAGGTTCGCGGTTGGATCTTGCACGCCGGTGGGCGCGACGTATTGCTCGCGCTCGAGGAACGCTTCGGCTTGGACTCAGAAGCGCTTCGGTACAGCCGCGAGGCGCTTCGCGAGTACGGAAATCTGAGCAGCGCGTTCGTGTATTTCGTGCTGGACGCAGCGCTCGCCGACGCAGCGCCCGGCGGCTGGTGGTGGATGTCGTCTTTCGGCGCCGGCTTCACGTGCCACGGCGCGTTGCTCGCGGTCGAGTGACGGCCAATGACCGGATCGCCCCGCTGCGTGCGGCCTGAGCTTCTCGACCATCTCGCTCCTGACGATCCACGCGCGCGTCGCTCGCGGCGTGACCTAAGGCGGGTGCACCGTGCGATGGGTTCGCTGTCGATCCTACAACGCGCGGTTGCGCGGCTGCGACTCGCAGCGCCGCCACGGCGCATCGTCGAGCTCGGCGCCGGCGACGGTACTTTGCTGCTACGCCTCGCGCGCGCGCTGCATCCCAGATGGACCAGCGTCGAGTTGACGCTTCTTGACCGCCACGACGTCGTGGGAGTAAAGACGCGCGAGGCGTACCGCCGGCTCGACTGGCGTGTGACGGTCGTGCGCGCGGACGCACTTGCATGGGCGCTCGAGCCCACGACGAAACGCTACGACCTATGCGTCGCGACGCTGTTCCTGCATCACCTCGACGATGCGCAGCTGCAGGTCCTGTTGCCGGCCATTGCGGCGAGCACGAACGCGTTCGTTGCCTGCGAGCCGCGCCGAGACGGTTTCGCGCGGCTCGGCAGCCGGCTGATTGGTCTACTCGGGACCAACGACGTGACGCGCGAGGACGCAGTCAAGAGCGTCGCGGCTGGATTCACCGGCCTGGAATTGACAACGGCGTGGCCGCGCGCGGACGGCGTCTGGGTCGTCGATGAATTTTTGGCCCGGCCATTCACGCACTGCTTCGCGGTCGCCCGCGCGAGCGCACGCGCACCCGACGCTGAGCATGTACGCTAATGCCGACGCCCTCGTGATTGGCGCCGGGCCCGCCGGCACGTCGACCGCTATCCTGCTCGCGAACGCAGGGTGGCGCGTGGTCCTTGTCGAGCAGCACAGCTATCCGCGCCGTAAGGTGTGCGGCGAATGCATCGCTGCCGGCAGCCTCGCGGTGCTCGACGAGCTCGGCGTCGGGGGCGCCTTTCGACGGATGGCGGGACCGGAGCTCCGGCAGGTCGGGTGGATGAGCGCCGCGGCGACGGTCGTCGCTGACCTGCCGCCCTGCACGGACGGCCCTTACCGCTACGGTCGAGCCCTTGGCCGCGATCACCTCGACGGGCTACTCCTGCTGCGCGCGCGAACGCTCGGGGTAGTCGTGCTGCAACCGGCCAAAGTGCGCACGGTTCGCGGCGCGCCGGGCCGTTTTGAGTGCGAGATCCAAGCACTCACGAACGACGCGGCCGAGGGGGCGGCCGGGTTCGGCACTGTGCAAACACTGCGTGCGGCGGTCGTCGTCGACGCGCATGGTTCGTGGGAAGCGGGACCAAAATTTGCGGCAGTCGGTGCCGTTGGCGCGCCCCGCGCGCCGCGACGTGGCTCCGACCTGTTTGCGTTTAAAGCGAGTTTCCGCAACGCGACGCTCACGCCAGGCTTGCTGCCGGTACTCGCGCTCGATGGCGGCTACGGCGGAATCGTCGTCGCCGACAACGAACGCACGACGCTGGCCTGCTGTATCCGCCGCGACGCGCTGCCGGCGTGCCGCGCGCTGGTGCCCGATGCAACAGCCGGCGAGGCGGTCGAAGCGTATCTGCGCCGCTCGTGCCCCGGCGTTCGCGAAGCACTCAATGACGCGCAGCGCGACGGGTCTTGGCTATCAGTGGGCCCCCTGCAGCCCGGCATCCGCGTCGGTGCTGAACACGGCCCGTTCCGCGTCGGCAACGCGGCTGGCGAGACGCACCCACTGATCGGCGAAGGCATCAGCATGGCGCTGCAGTCCGCGACTCTGCTGGCGAATAGCCTCACGCAGCGGCCCGTTGCGACCATCGATGCGCGCCGCGCCGGCGAGCTACAGCGTCGATACGCCGCGGCGTGGCGCGATGCATTCGCGCCGCGCCTGCGACTCGCCACCGCCTATGCGCACGTCGCGATGCGCCCGGCGCTCGCTGCGCCGACGTACGCACTGCTGCGGCGCTGGCCGACACTGCTGACCGAGGCCGCGCGTCTGGCCGGCAAAGCCCGGCGCGCGGTCCTTCCACCGTCACTTTCTGAGGACACCCCATGAGCACGCTTGAGACACTGCAGGACCTCCTGATTCGCGAATACAAGCTCACTCGCGAGCAGCTGGCGCCCGATGCACAGCTGAGCGCACTCGGCGTAGACTCGCTCGGCATGCTTGAGCTGATGTTCCAGATCGAGGATCGCTTCGGCATAACACTCCCAGATGACAACCCGACCAACCTGCTCACGGTCAACGACGTCGTCGTCTACATCGACAAACTCGTTGCCCCGCAGCGCGAGGCGCCGATGACGCCGACTTGCACGCCCTAACCTGACGATGCGTCGGGTCGCGATAACAGGTCTCGGCGTCGTCGCGCCGCTCGGCAACTGCGTCGACGAGCTATTCACAAATCTTGTGGCCGGCCGCTCCGGTGTATGCCGCCTCGCAGCTCCGCTGAGTGAGCGGCTACGCTCGCCGATAGGCGCGCCGGTCCAATTCGATGGCCGTGCACACTTCAGCGCCCCACGGCTGCGGATGCTTGATCGCGTCAGCCAGCTCGCGCTCGTCGCCGCCGCTCAGGCGATCGCCGATGCGCGGCTGGACTTCGCGGCCGAGCGGCGCGAGCGCTGTGGCGTCTGCGTCGGGACCAGCCTGGGCGGCGCTGAAACCACGGAAGACGGGTATCACACCGTCTACGCAGAGCACTCGGATCGCGTGAAGCCGTACAGCGTACTGGCCGCGATGACGAACGCGACGGCGTCGTGGCTTGGCATTGACTATGGGCTCTCCGGACCAAACCTCACCTACTCGACCGCCTGCTCGTCCTCGGCAGTTGCGCTGGGGGAGGCGGCGCGCAGAATCCAGTGCGGCGATGTCGACATCATGCTGGCTGGCGGCGCCGAGGCGCCGCTAACGTTCGGCGTCCTGCGCGCGTGGGAAGCAATGCGCACCCTTGCCGTGCAAGACCCTCAAGACCCCTCGGCCTCGTGTCGCCCGTTTGCGCGCACCCGAACCGGGCTCGTGCTCGGCGAAGGCGCGGCGTTCGTAGCGCTCGAAGAGTGGGATCACGCCGTCGCCCGCGGTGCCATGATCCACGCGGAACTATCAGGTTATGGGCTGACGACCGACGTTACGCACATTACGCGCCCGAGCATTGAAGGCCAGACCAGCGCGATGCGCGCGGCGCTCTGCTCGGCCGGGCTCCATCCTGACGCGATTGACTACGTCAATGCTCATGGGACTGGCACGCTCCAGAACGACGCGGTAGAGACGGCCGCTCTTAAGGAGGTTTTCGGGAAGCGAGCGTACAGCGTGCCCGTGAGCTCGACGAAGTCCATGCACGGCCATCTGCTCGGCGCGGCCGGGGCGCTTGAGTTTGTGATTGCGGTCACGTGTCTGGAGCGAGGCGTCGTGCCGCCAACGATGCACCTCGATTCGCCCGACGCTGCGTGTGATCTCGACTATGTCGCAGGCCGCGCACGGACCGGCATGATGCTGCGAACCGTCTTGTCGAACTCGTTTGCATTCGGCGGCACGAATGCCGTATTGATTGCTCAAACGGCGGCACGGCGTTAGACGCCGACTTTGGGCGAATAGTGGGGTGTGGATTGCTCTGCTCTACTCAAGCAAACGTCGGCGGTTCCCGATCCGAGCGCGGCAGTTCTCCGCCAGCAGCCAGCAGCATCATTCAGCTTGCGGTACTTCTGAGCTGGGCCATGCTTGCTGTTACGAGCGCTGCTCGGGATTGCTTTGTCCCAAAGCACGGTCGGTAAGCCCCTCCCAATCGCAGACTTGTGAACATTGTGACGCTGCCCTGTACCAGCATCGCAATGACAGCGCCAATGGCCGGCGCGGCCAAGGCATGAATGGCGAGGGCCGCCCTGTCAGCATCATCAACGGTCGTGTGCGTCCAGGATCCTGTCGAGCCGCATGTCGATCTCGGCTACGTGCGCAGGCGCGGGGTCCCCCGTGGGAGCGACGTTGCCGGCGTGATCACCAAGGAGCACGTCGCTGACTCGGTCGCCGACAGCGTCAAAGCCTATCCGCAATGGGCTCGCCCAGCCGCTCAATACAGTAGTGTTGACGAGATTCAATCGAAAGTTGCCGATATCGCTTTGGAACGCGTTGGACCATTGCAGCGCTGCGCAATAGACTGAGAAGCGGCCCGATTGTTTTTTTGAGGTTTTCATTTTGCGCTCTCGTCGCGGTTGTCTAGGATCGGAGACATCGACGGCAGCCACGTGTGGAGATCAGATATCGCTGTGCTCATCGCGACACCCCGGGTTCTTGTGTCTGCTTCAACATTTGAGGGCGTTGACTCGCCCGTCGCCACCAGATATCCACTGTCCCGATCTGACATGACCCTAAAGATCGGATTCCATTGATATTTATTCCTTCACCCGATATCTGGCACTCGAGCATCGGGGCGATATGGACATGGTCCTCGGCTCAGTGGGGGCACGCACCGAGTGCGACTTTTCGTGGTACAAGAAAAGCCGTTTGTACCGGCGCATCGAGCGACAAATGAGTATCCATCAACTCGATGCAGGACAACATCATCGAGCTCCAGCTGTACGTCGACCAACACGGGCAAAACTTGCCGGAAATTCAAAACTGGAAGTGGGGCCGCACCCAATGCATGTGCCTATCCCGCAACTCACGAAACCCTGGACATCGCAAAGACAGAAGGAACACGCATTATGGAACCTCATGCCACCCAGCCCAAGGCTCCTTACGTGGTTGAAGAAAAACAATCCAGTTTATCGAATCTCGGCGTGATCGTCTCGGTGCGCGGCAGTGTCGTGGACATTCGGTTCGATGCGCATTTGCCGCCCATTTATTCGGTGCTGCTTGCGGGACCGGAGAAGCAGATCGTCATCGAAGTGCTCGCGCAGCAAGATGCGCATCACGTGCGTGGAATTGCGTTGACGCCCACGCAAGGTCTCGCTCGCGGAACGGCGGTGGAGGACACGGGCGGACCGTTGAAAGCGCCAGTGGGCAAAGCGGTCCTCTCGCGGATGTTCGACGTATTTGGCAACACCATAGATCGCGAAGCGGCATTGTCCGATGTCCAATGGCGTTCGGTGCATCGGGCTCCGCCATCGCTGGCGCGCCGTTCCACCAAGTCGGAAGTCTTTG
>DAIMZW010000031.1:21795-24441 GCA_036733765.1 Steroidobacteraceae bacterium | reverse complement strand
GCCGGCGCCAGTGACCTCGAATTTCGCGAAGGCGCTCATGTCGAGGAGCCCAACCGCATCGGAGACGTGTCGGCACTCGTTGCCGACATACTCGAAATAGTTAGAGCGGCGGAAGCTCCAGCGCTCGCGCGGACGCTGGCCGGGCGCCGCCGGCGCGTGGTTCTCGTTCAGCAGCACGTCCGGCTTGCCTAGCGCTTGCTCATCGAGCCCGTAACCGCTTGGGGCGAACCAGCCCGGCCGCTCCCAGCCGTAGACGGTGCCGAACACCGCTCCCTTGGCCGTCATCCGGTCATAGCAGGGCGACTGCTTCAGCGGCCGGGCACCGGGGCGCTCTTCGTCCGGGTAGTGGACGGTGAAGACTGCGGCATAGGCCTCCTCATTCTTGCGGCGCAGATATCCGCGCGAGGCGTAGGGGCCGAAGCGGCGCGGGTCGACGCCCATCATGTCGATGCTGGGCTCGCCCTCGATGATCCACTCCGCGAGCTGCCAGCCGGCGCCGCCCGCCGCAGTCACGCCGAAGCTGTGGCCTTCGTTCAGCCAGAAATTCCGCAAGTCCCAGGCCGGTCCCACGATCGGTCCGCCATCGGGCGTGTAGGCAATGGCGCCGTTGTAGATTTTTTTGATACCGACCTCGGCGAAGGCTGGCACGCGGTGGATTGCGGCCTCGATATGCGGTCCCAGCCGGTCGAGATCGTCACGGAAGAGCTCGTATTCGGCCTCCACCGACGGCCCATCGACGTAACAGCAGGGGGCACCCTTTTCATAGGGGCCGAGAAGCAGTCCGCCCGCCTCCTCGCGCATGTAGTAGGAGGCGTCGGTCTCCCGCAGCACGCCCATCTCGGGCAGGCCCTGGCGCTTGCGCTCCTGGATCGCGGGATGCGGCTCGGTGACGATATAGTGGTGCTCGACCGGCATCACCGGCACGTCGAGCCCCACCATGGCGCCGGTTTGGCGGGCGAAATTGCCGGTCGCCGAGACGACATGTTCGCATACGACATCGCCCTTGTCGGTCCTGACCAGCCATTCGCCGCCCCGGCGCTGCTCAATGCCGAGCACGGTGGTGTAGCGATAGATCTCGGCGCCGCCGGCCCGGGCAGCCTTGGCAAAAGCCTGGGTCAGGTCGGCCGGCTGGATGTAGCCATCATCAGGATGCTGGATCGCGCCGATCACGCCATCGACGTTGCACAGCGGCCAGATCTCCTTGACCTGCCGGGCCGTCAGGAATTTGACGTCGACGCCGATCGTCGAGGCCACGCCGGCGTAGTACGTGAACTCGTCGAGCCGATCTCTGGAGCAGGCGAGTCGGATGTTGGTGACCTGCCGGAATCCGACATCCTGGCCGGTCTCGGCCTGCAGCGATTTGTAGAGCTTGACCGAGTACTTGTGCAACTGGCCGTTCGAGTAGCTGACGTTGAATAGCGGTAGCAGCCCCGCGGCATGCCAGGTGGAGCCGGAGGTCAGCTCCTTGCGCTCGATCAGGACGACGTCCGACCACCCCTTCTTGACCAGGTGGTAGAGCGTACCCACCCCGACTACGCCGCCCCCGATGACCACCACGCGTGCGACCTTCTTCATACTTTCCTCTGCTTGCCATGTGAGTCGGGGCGGCTTATCGGTGTAGGTCCCACGAGATGCCGCCCGTCGCCTTTTCCTCGTGATAGCACTGGGTGCGCGATCATGACGTGGCGCGCTCCGTACTCGGCGTACACCCGAATTGATGGCGATAGGCGGTGGAAAAGTGCGCGGCGGTAGCGAAACCACAGGCGACGCTGACATCGGTGATCGGCATGGCGGTCTGGGTCAACAGTGTTCGCGCACGCTCGAGCCGCAGCCGCTTCCACAGCACGGCGGGCGTGTGCCCGAGATGACGCTTGAACAGCCGCTCGAGCTGGCGCGTCGAGAGCCCGACCTCGGCGGCGATGGCGCTCATGGGTAAGCGCTCATCGAGCTTGCTCTGGATCAATCGGACTGCCGTCTCGAGTCGCTCGTGCGAGGCGCCTGAGTGTGTCGCGGGCAACAGCGGCTGGCGCTCGTTGGGACGCCGGCCGCGTTCGACGATAAATTGTGCTGCGATGCGCTCGGCGATGCCGCCCCCGAGCCGCGCGCGGATCAGGGTCAGCATGAGATCGAGCGGTGCGATGCCGCCGGTGCAGGTAATGCGGTCGCGATCGATCGTGTAGAGGTCATCGAGGAAGCGGATATCCGGAAATTCCTCGCGGATGGCGGCGAGATGTTCCCAGTGAATGGCGCAGCGGTATCCGGACAGCAAGCCGGCTTCGGCGAGCGCAAAGCTGCCCGTACACAGCGCACCGAGCGGCACGTGCTCGCGCGCCAACTGCCGCAGCGCTGACAGCACACTGCGTCCGGTCGAGCGGCGGATGTCGAGGCCACCGCAGACGAACACGATGTCCAATGAGTGCGCGCTGGCCAGCGAGGCGCTGGGATGCAGGCTCATGCCGTTGCTGGCCCGCGCTGGAGCGCCATCCGGGGTGAGCAGCTGCCATTTGTAGGCGCTGCGGGCGCTGACCCGGTTGGCCATGCGCAGCGCCTCGATCGCATTGGCGCAGGCGATCATGGAGTAATTGGGCAGCGTCAGAAAACCGAAGTGTCCGAGCGCGCCCAGGTCCATGAGCGCCGCGCTCACCG
>DAIMZW010000031.1:15999-21695 GCA_036733765.1 Steroidobacteraceae bacterium | reverse complement strand
TCAGATCGGAGAGGCGTCGCCGGGCGTCATCGGTCATCATGCGGACCTCGAGACTTCAAAGGGGAGCGGGCGGACAAGTGTCGCAAAGCGGGCGATTGTGATATTGCCTGAAAGCGGCATGCTCTTTCAATAAAACGACATAGGGGCGATTTGCCGGCGCCATCGCGCTGCGGGTCTCTATGTCGACTCTGTTCAACCACTGCGGCGCCCTGATGCTCGTGCCGGATCGGGGGCGCTGCGCATCATGCGTCGCGACCACAGGGGACATCGGGCTCACATGCGGAAATTTTCGGCTTTGGCGCTGCTGTGGGAGGGACTGCGCGGCCAGCAGGGCTGGGGAGTGCAATGGCGCTCGCCCAAGCTCGAGGCCGACTATGAGGCCGTCATCGTCGGCGGTGGTGCACATGGCCTGGGCGCCGCGTACTACCTGGCGCGCGAGCACGGCCTCTCCCGGATCGCGGTACTCGAGAAGGGCTGGATCGGCGGCGGCAACACCGGGCGCAACACCACCATCATCCGCTCGAATTACTTATACGATGAGAGCGCGGCGCTGTATGACCATTCGGTTAAGCTCTGGGAGCACCTGTCCCGGGTGCTCAACTACAACGTCATGTTCTCGCAGCGCGGCGTGCTGATGCTGGCCCACACCGTGCACGATGTGCAGTCCTTCAAGCGGCATGTGCACGCCAACCGCGCCAACGGCGTGGACAACGAGTGGTTGAGCGCGGCCGAGGCCAAAGCCTTCTGCCCGCCGCTGAACATCGAACCCAACATGCGTTACCCGGTGCTCGGCGCGGCACTGCAGCGGCGCGGCGGGACCGCACGGCACGATGCGGTGGCCTGGGGCTATGCACGGGCCGCCGACGCCCTGGGCGTCGACATCATTCAGAATTGCGAAGTGATCGGGATCCGGCAGGACGCGACCGGCGCCGTCAGCGGTCTCGCGACCACGCGCGGCAACATCGCTACGCGCAAAATAGGCGTATCGGCGGCGGGCCACACCAGTGTGATCATGAACATGGTCGGCGTGCGGCTGCCGCTGGAGAGCTATCCGTTGCAGGCGCTGGTTTCCGAGCCGGTCAAGCCGGTCTTTCCGTGCGTGGTCATGTCCAATACGATTCACGCCTACATCAGCCAGTCGGACAAGGGGGAATTGGTCATCGGCGCCGGCACGGATGCCTATACCTCGTACACCCAACGCGGTGGACTGCACGTGAATACGCACACGCTCGAGGCCATCTGCGAGCTGTTCCCGCAGTTCCGGCGGCTGCGCATGTTGCGCAACTGGGGCGGCATCGTCGATGTGACCCCGGACCGCTCGCCGATCATCGCCCGCACCCCCGTGCCTGGCCTGTACGTGAATTGCGGCTGGGGCACGGGCGGCTTCAAGGCGACGCCTGGGGCGGCGCACGTCTTTGCCTGGACCATCGCGCGCGACGAGCCCCATCCGATCAACGCGCCCTTTACGATCGAACGCTTCCGCGACGGTCATCTGATCGATGAAGCGGCTGCGGCCGCCGTGGCCCACTAGGACTCGCCGCGATGCTGCTGATCAAGTGCCCTTACTGCGGCGAGCGCGCGGAGATCGAATTCAGCTATGGCGGCCAGGCGCATCTCGCGCGCCCCGCGAACCCTTCCGAGCTCTCCGATCAGGACTGGGCCGAATATCTGTACATGCGCCGCAACCGCAAAGGCGTGCACGCGGAGCGCTGGCGCCACGTTCACGGCTGCGCGCGCTTTTTCAATGCGCTGCGCGATACCACCTCGGATCAGATCCTGGCGACCTACCGGGTGGGCGAGGCGCCACCGAAGCTCGGCGCGGCCGCGCCGGCCGCGCCGGCCGCGCCGGCCGCACCGTGAGCCGTTTTCGCACCGCGACCGGCGGGCTGATCGAGCGCACGCGGCCCCTGCGCTTTACCTTCGATGGTCAGCCGTTGCACGGGTGCGCCGGCGATACGCTAGCCTCGGCGCTGTTGGCCAACGGCATCCACCTGACCGGCCGATCGTTCAAGTATCACCGACCGCGCGGCATCCTGAGCGCCGGGGTCGATGAGCCCAACGCATTGATCACCGTGCGCCGCGATCGTGCGCGCGTTACGCCGAACCTGCGCGCCACGCAGATCGAGCTCTACGATGGGCTCGATGCAGTCAGCCAGAATCGATGGCCGAGCCTGGCATTCGATCTGGGCGCCGTGAACAGCATGCTCTCGCCGTTCATCCCCGCGGGCTTTTACTACAAGACCTTCATGTGGCCACGGCGCGCGTGGCAAAAGCTCTACGAGCCGTGCATTCGCGCCACGGCTGGTTTGGGACGCGCGCCGAGCGAGCCGGATCCCGATTGCTACGCCAATCGCTATGCGCATTGCGACCTGCTGATCATCGGCGGCGGCGCTGCCGGGCTGGCCGCGGCGTTGACGGCCGCTGTGAGCGGCGCGCGTGTGATCCTCTGTGATGAGCAAGCGCAGCCGGGCGGCGCGTTGCTGTCGGATGCCGCCGCCGTAATCGGGGGGCTGCCTGCGCCGCGCTGGGCCGAGCACGTCACCAATATTCTGAGCACGCGCGTCAACGTGACCGTGTTGCCTCGCACGACTGCCTTCGGCTACTTCAGCCACAACTTCGTCGCGCTGTGCGAGCGATTGCAGGATCACATGAGCGATCCACCGGCCCATCGGCCGCGCGAGCGGCTGTGGCAGGTGCGTGCTCGCGAAGTGATCTTCGCCTGCGGTGCATTAGAGCGTCCGCTGGTCTTTCCCGGCAACGATCGGCCCGGGATCCTACTGGCCGGCGCTGCCGGCAGCTACTTGAACCGCTACGGCGTCTTGCCGGGCCGCCGCGTGGTGTTGGTCACCGCTCACGACGCCGCCTATCAGACCGCATTGGAGCTGAAGTCCGCTGGCGCAGAGATCGCGGCTATTGCTGACGTGCGCGCCACGGCCAGCGGCGCACTGCCGCAGGCCGCCCGCGCCGCGGGCCTGACGATCCACGAGCGAATGACCGTGACCGGAACGCGAGGCGGGTTACGCGTCAGCCAGGTCTCATTCGCCAGCTGCGATGCCGGGGGTCGCGTGCAGCCCGGCTCGTCGCTGAGCGTGCCATGCGATGCGGTGCTGATGTCCGGCGGCTACACGCCGAGCGTGCACCTGTTTTCTCAAACACGCGGCCGCTTGGTGTGGGACGAAGCGTTGCAGGCCTACCTGCCCGGCGCGGGTTTCGAACGCGTGCGCTCGGCAGGGGCCTGTCGAGGCATGGGATCCCTCGCAGCGAGCCTCGGTGACGGCGCGGCTGCAGCCCAAACGGCGCTCAAGGCGATCGGTTTCGAGTCGGCAGCGATTCCGAGGCGACAAGTCGATGCGATCGATTCCGGCACGGGCGGCTGGATCGGCGCGCTGCCGCAGGGTCGCCCGGATGGCGGTGATGCCGCCGTGGTCGACTGGCAGAATGATGTCACGGTGCGGGATCTGCGACTCGCCATGCGCGAGGGCTTCGTCTCGATCGAGCACATCAAGCGCTATACCACCACCGGCATGGCGACCGATCAGGGCAAGACCTCGAACCTCAATGCACTCGGGATCGTGGCCAAAGCGCTCGGCAAATCGATTCCCGAGGTCGGCCTGACCACTTTTCGCATGCCGTACACGCCGGTCACGTTTGGCGCTCTGGCCGGCTACGCCCGCGGCGACTTATTCGATCCCGTGCGTACGACACCCTCGCACGACTGGGGCGCCGAGCGCGGTGCGGTGTTCGAGGACGTCGGCCTGTGGAAGCGAGCCCGCTATTTTCCGCAGCCCGGGGAGAGCATGGAGCAAGCGGTCGCGCGTGAGTGTCTGAACGTGCGTGCGTGCGTTGGCATGTTGGATGCTTCGACGCTCGGCAAGATCGAAGTGGTCGGTGCCGACGCCGCGACGTTCATGAATCGCTTGTACGTCAACGCCTGCAGCAAGCTGCCGGCTGGGCGAGCGCGCTACGGCCTGCTGCTGCGCGAGGATGGTTTCATCATCGACGACGGTGTCGTGGCGCGCCTCGCGGAAGACCGTTTTCACGTCACGACTACAACCGGGGGCGCCGCGCGCGTGCTCTCGCTCATGGAAGATTACCTGCAGACCCAGTGGTCGGACTTGAACGTCTGGCTGACCTCGACCACCGAGCAGTGGGCCGTGATCGCAGTGCAGGGGCCGCAGGCACGAGCCGTGCTGCAGCAGCTCATCGGCGCCGATCTCATGCGGGGCATCGATATCGATGCGGCGGCCATGCCGCACATGGCCGTGCTTGAGGGGCTGTTCTGCGGCGCGCCCATGCGGGTGTTCCGCGTGAGCTTTACCGGCGAACTGGGCTTTGAAGTCAACGTGCCGAGTGATCGCGGGCTCGAGGCCTGGGAGACGATCTTTGACGCGGGCGAAGACTTCGGAATTGGCGCCTATGGGACCGAAGCCATGCACGTGCTGCGCGCGGAAAAGGGCTACATCATCGTCGGGCAGGACACTGACGGCACCGTGACGCCCGATGATGCCGGTCTGGGCTGGACGATCGGCAACGCCAAAACCGATTTCGTCGGCAAGCGCTCACTCGAGCGCCCCTCCATGCTCGCGCCTGAGCGCAAGCAGCTGGTCGGACTCGCCACAGTTGATCCACAGCTGGTGCTCGAAGAGGGCGCACAAATCGCGCTGGAGCCCGCGCCGGCTTGGTTCGGCAAACCGATCGGCCACGTCAGTTCGGCCTACCACAGCGCCACGCTTGGGCGGTCGATCGCTTTGGCTCTCATCGCTGGTGGTCGGGCACGTATCGGGCAGACGTTGCATGTGCCGATGCCGCGCGGGCCCATTGCCGTGCAGGTGACTTCGCCCGTGTTCTACGATCCAACCGGAGCGCGCATCAATGCGTGAAGCCACTCCTGTCGGCGGTGCAACGGTCACGCTGTTGTCCGGACTCGGACGCTTGAGTCTACGCGGTGCGCCGGAGGTCCTGGCAGCCGCCGGCGTCGCGTTCGGTCTGAGGTTGCCCGACCAAGCCTGTCGCGCGAGGGAGGGTGATGGATGCGCGGCGCTTTGGCTGGGCCCCGATGAGCAGCTGCTGCTGGTGCAGCAATCACAATGGCCCGACGTGCTGGCCGCGCTCGCTTCGACGCTTAGTGGAATGCCACACTCCCTGGTGGACATCAGTCAGCGCCAGATCGCATTGCAGATCGATGGCGCTCGCGCCGCGGACGTGCTCAGCGCCGGCTGCCCGCTCGATCTGCACCCGCAAGCCTTTCCCGTCGGCATGTGCACGCGCACATTGTTCGCCAAGTCGCCGATCGTGCTGTGGCGAACCGCCGCCGATGAATTCCACCTCGAGGTATGGCGTTCGTTCGCACTCTACGTGCAGCAGCTGCTGCACGAAGTCGGCCGGGAATTTGAAAACTGACTCCATGATCAGCGCTTTCAAATTGTTCCAGATCGGCATCGGGCCCTCCTCCTCGCATACGGTCGGGCCGAGCCGCGCACAAGATCATGGATCCTGTGAGCCTCGATCAGGTCATTGCGACCCTGCGGCAAACGGGGGCCGATAGGCAATCGAAATACCAGGAAACCTCGCAGGGGGGCCTGGCAGTCAACGTACCGGAGTGCTGAACGGCGCTTCCGTAACAATCCGACGACGCGTTCGTTCAATCCGGCGCCGGAGGGGGTCGGATTTAATCGAAACCAAAGCCTTGAGGCCGC
>DAIMZW010000031.1:0-15899 GCA_036733765.1 Steroidobacteraceae bacterium | reverse complement strand
GCCGCCCGGCAGCCCGGCCATCAACAACAACAGCGTGGTTGCCAATGGCATCAACCCCGTCACCTATCAGGGCATGCGCGTCGAGGCGCTGTACAAGTTCAACGATGACTGGGACGCGCTGATCACGCAGTCGTTCCAAACCATGGAAGCGGACGGGGTGTTCTACCAGCAGCCCAATGCCTCGGATGGCGCGCCGCTGCAGCCGCTCGAGGTCACGCTGTTCAACAATGCCTACGACAAGGACCGGTTCGAGAGCACCGCCTGGACGCTGAATGGCAAGTTCGGCGATCTGAAGGCCGTCTATACCGGCGGTTATCTGGTGCGCAACGTCGATCAGAACGCCGATTACACCAATTACGCGCGCGGCCTGTTTGCCGATTACTACCAGTGCTATGGTCCGGGACCCGGCGTGACCGCCTCAACCTGCTTCTCACCGAGTGCCACCTGGCACTCGAGCGAGCGCAACACGCACCAGCAGCATGAATTTCGCCTGAGCACGCCGGACGAGTGGCGTCTGCGGGCGATCGCGGGCGCTTTTTGGGAGAACAACACGGTGTACGACCAGACCGCCTGGATGTACAAGACCATTCCCCCGTGTACCTCGAACGGCGCGCCGGGCACGCCGGGCAATACCGGCTGCCTCTCGAACGTCGGCACGCTCCCCGGCACGACCGTGCAGAATCCCGGTGTTCAAAGCAACAACACCTCCTTCTACCAGGACCAGATTCGGCAAACCAAACAGATAGCTTTCTTTGCGTCGGTCGACTTCGACCTGATTCCGAAGGTGCTGACGGCCACGCTGGGCACGCGACATTTCCTGTTCGAGAACCTGTCGGCCGGCAGTGTCATGTCCAGTTTCCTCTGCTACGAGGCGGGCGTGCCGCCCGGTGGATGCCAATTAGCTGACTCTTACAACCTGAACGCGCAGAATCTGCGCGACACCGAGTCCGGCTTCAAGAGCCGTGGCAATCTGTCCTGGCATATCACGCCGGATGTCATGGTGTATTACACCTTCTCGCAGGGCTTTCGGCCGGGCGGCTTCAACCAGAACGGCGGTGTTTTTGCCTATGCCCCCGGCCCGGATGCGGTGCCGCAGTTCGCAACTCCCAAGGCGTACTCGTCCGACAAGTTGACCAACAATGAGATCGGCTGGAAGACCGAATTCTTCGACCATCGCCTGCAATGGAACGGGGCCATCTACCAGGAGAACTGGGACAACGTGCAGGTCTCCTTCTTCGATCCCGGTGTGACCGGCAACATTTTCTTCGACACCAACGGCCAGAACTTTCGGATCAGGGGTATCGAGACCTCGCTGGTCGGCCGGGTCACGAACGGGCTGACACTGCGGGGATCGATCGCCTGGAATCAGAGCGTCCAGACGAATTCGCCCTCGCTGATCGACAACAATCCCGCCAGCGCGAACTTCGGCAAGCCGATCGCGCAAGCCGGACTCACTACGTCCCGGTTGCGATTCGAGAATCCCGCCTACTCGACCTACGCCGCGTCATTCGGCGTCTCGAAGGATGCCTGGAATGTGACCGTGGACGGTGAGAACCTCAGCAATTCGAATGCCAGCACGTTCATCAGCGACGACCAGTTCATCGTCGCGCAGACGCCGATTCGGCCGCGGATCATCGGCCTCGCCTTCGGGTACAAATTTTGAGGACTGACATTCGCCCGCCGGGGAGGGCTTCATCGACCCCCGCGTCGCGACGCTACAGCCGTTCCATGCCGGCCTGGAGTTCCGCCACCACGTCTAGAGTGCCAGCATGGCAATGGCGGCCACGAACATCAGCAGTGTCGTGAGCATGACGACGTAACGTGAAATCGATGAGCTGACCTGACCTTGCATGACGCGCCGATCGGTGGACACGAGCAGCAGCGCCACCAATAGGAAAGGGGCCAGAAAGCCGTTGATGATCGCCGTCCAGAACAACGCCTTGATCGGATTGATCCTCAGAAAATCGAGCACCACGCCCGCCACCGTGGCCAGAATGAATACCGCGTAGAATTGCGCCGCATTCGCCAGTTTCTCATCCAGCCCGTACGCCCAGTCGAAGGTTTCCGCCACGGCGTAGGCGGCCGAGCCGGCCAGCGTGGGTATGGCCAACAGCCCGGTGCCGACGATGCCGATGGTGTAGAGAAAATACGCGTAGTCGCCGGCCAGCGGGCGCAATGCTTCGGCGGCGTCCTTGGTGGTCGTGATATGCGTGAAGCCGTGCTGATGCAGCGTGACTGCTGTCGTCAAAATGATGAAGAACATGGCCAGATTGGAAAAGAACGTCCCCAGGGTTACATCGATGCGGCGATCGGTAAGTTCGCCCTTCGTGGCACCGAGGCGGCCGATCAGCAGGCGCCGGCCCTTGGCCTTGTCTTCCTCGACCTCCTGGCCGGCTTGCCAGAAGAACAGATAGGGACTGATCGTCGTACCCAGGATGGCGACGAACGTGGCCCAGGCCTCATTGCCACGCGGCAGACTCGGGATCAGCGCATCGAACAGGACCGACCTCCAATGCGGATGCACCAGGAAGGCCGTGATCACGTAGGCAAATAGTGCCAGGGCCAGCCACTTCAGGATGCTCGCGATCTGGTAATACCGCAGCCACACCGTCAATGCGCAAATCCCCAGACCGAACACCCAGACGTAGAGCGCGCTCGGCCCGGCGCCGAGCATGTGCGCGGCATCGGCCATGCCCGCCAGGTCGGAGGCGATGTTGATGATATTGGCACTGAGCAGCGACAGAGCAACCAGACCGACAACCCAGCGCGGAAACTTCTGTCGCATTGCGCCGGCCAGCCCCATGCCCGTCACCATGCCCACGCGTGCGCACATCATCTGAACGCCTGCCATCAGTGGCCAGACGAACAGCGCCGTCCACAGGAAGGAGGTGCCAAATTGCGCGCCGGCGACGGAGTAGGTGGCCACGCCGGACGGATCATCGTCCGCGGCCCCCGTGGTCACGCCGGGGCCCAGTGCGCGCAGCAGCCGCTTGAATCCGTGTTCTCGAGTGGGCTTGGCAGCTGCGGGCATGGCGAGTCCCGTCATAGCAGAGTGATCGCGGCAGGAAGAAAAGCCACGCATTGTAACGACGCAGGCAATGAGATCAATCGCCTGCGCCGCTTGGCAAGTGCGTTGCGCCTCAACGCGAGCCGGCACCCCGATCGGGTTGATCGAGTTGCCCCGTGCTCCAGCCGCCACCGAGCTGCGCGACCAGATCGACGCTGGAGACCAACTGCTGGCTTTGGATGCTCAGCAGACTGATTTCAGCCGATAGGCGCGTGGTCTGCGCGGTCAGCAGGGTGGTGTAGACGACGATGCCGGCCTTGTATTGATTGAGCGTCAGCGCTTCGGACTTTCGTGCATCCTCGACCGCGGTTGTCTGCAGCGTCGACTGCTGTTCCAGTATGCGCAGACTGGAAAGGTCATCTTCAACCGCTTGGAACGCCGAGAGCACCGTCGCACGGTAGCTCGCCACGGCCTGATCGTAGTTGGCCCGTGCCTGTCGATTCGTGCCCAAGCGCGTGCCGCCGTTGAACACGGTTTCCGCCAGAGCCGGGCCGAACGACCACAGTGAATTGCCGGCGTTGAGCAGTCCCGGCAGCGCGGTCGCGGTAAAGCCGTAGGAAGCCGACAGCGTCAGGCTCGGGTACCACGCTGACTGGGCCACGCCGATCAGCGCATTGGCGCTCGCCACAGTGCGTTCCGCGGCGGCGATGTCGGGGCGCCGCTGCAACAGCTGCGAGGGAATCCCGGCGGGCACCACCGGCACGGTCTTGGTCAGGCCGGCATGGTCGATGGCGAGATCTTCAGGATTTTTGCCGATCAGCACCGCGAGCGCGTGCTCGAATTTGGCGCGTGTGAGCTCCACGCTGACGTCCGCGGCCTGCGTGCTTTCGAGCTCGGTCTCGGCCGAGTAGACATCCGCGAGCGTCGTCACGCCGGCTTTGACCTGGTTCTGCGCGATCGTCAGCGAGCTCTGGAATGCCTTGATCGATGTCGCATAGAGCTGCCGCTGTTCGTCAGCCGCACGCAGTTGAAAGTAGTCCTGCGCCAGGGTTACCTGTGCCGAGAGCCGCGCCGCCGCAACGTCGGCAGCGCTGGCCTGCGCCTTGGCGACATCGGATTCCACCGTGCGACGGATACGACCCCACACGTCCAGTTGCCAGCTGGCCTGCGCCCCGGTGCTGTAGATGTTGGCGCGAGAGTTGTTGTTGGTCGTCACCGTGGTGCCGGTCCCGGTCGTGACCCCCTGATTCAACCCGCTGCCGCCGCCGCTGCGAGTGTTGACGCCGGTCAGCGTGATATCCGGAAACAGCGGCCCGCGGTCGATCGAGACCGTAGCCTGCGCCGCGCGATACGCGGCCTCCGAGGCGATGAGCGTCTGGTTGGACACAGCCACCTGCCGCTCCAGCGCATCGAGCAACGGATCGTTATAAATCGCCCACCAAGGTTCATCGTTCGGCACCTGCGCGGGCGCCGCCGGCTTCCAACCCTGGTCTTCCTTGTAAGCGCTCGCCACGGGTGTCTCGGGGCGACGATAATTCGGTCCGACCTTGCACGCGGCCAGCAGCAGCATGATCAGACCCGGCAGGTAGCGAAGGTTCTTGCGCATCATGTGAACTGTTGTTGCGCGCCGTCCTGAAACTTGTGGCGACGCCGCGAGAGCCTGGACAACCAGGCGCGAAAGCGATCCAGGTAGAGATAAACCACCGGCGTCGTGTAGAGCGTCAGCACCTGGCTGACGATCAGGCCACCGACGATGGAGATGCCGAGCGGTTGGCGCATCTCGGCGCCGCTGCCGGTCGTGACCGCCAACGGCACGGCGCCGAGCAGAGCGGCCATGGTGGTCATCATAATGGGCCGGAAGCGAAGCAGGCAGGCCTCGTAGATCGCCGCCGGCGCAGCGATGTGGCGCGTGCGTTCGGCCTCGAGCGCGACGTCGATCATCATGATGGCGTTTTTCTTGACGATGCCGATCAGCAGAATCACGCCGATCAGCGCGATCAGGCTGAATTCGGTACCGAACAGCAGCAGTGCCAACACCGCGCCGACACCGGCCGAGGGCAGTGTCGAGAGAATCGTGATCGGATGCACATAGCTCTCGTAGAGGACACCGAGCACGATGTAGACCGCGACAATCGCCGCAAGGATCAGCCACGGCTCGCTCGACAGCGACTGCTGGAATATTTGTGCCGTGCCGGCGAAGGATCCGTGCACCGAGATCGGCACGTGCAGGCTCTGCATGGTATGTCCGATGGCCGCGATCGCCGTGCCCAGCGAGACAGCCTCGGGCAGATTGAAGGAAAAAGTCGTGGCCACGAACGGGCCCTGGTGGTTGATCGCGAGCGGCGTGGTTCCGGGGCCATAGTCGGCGAAAGTCGCCAGCGGCACCATGGTTTCGGCGCTGGTGCTGATCGAAGCGCCGGTCGAGGCGCTGCCGCGACCACTGTTGGTGAGCTGGTTGAGCGCGAGATTATGTGCGGCAACGGACGTGGCGGTCGGGGCCAGGGTGCTGGTTCCAGAGCTGGCACTCGGCGTCGTGTTGCCGGTCGTGCCCGTGGCGCCCGTGGTAGCAATGGTGCTGATGCTGCCGGGGAGGCTCCCCGGGCTGCTCGCGCCGCCGGCGCTCGTGGTGGACGTGCCGCTGCTGAATGAGCCCACTCCGGCGGCGCTCGTCTGCGTGCCGCTCAGCGCGCCACCGGTGGTGCTGACCCAGACCTCCTTGAGTGTCTCGGGGTTCTGCCAGAAGCTCGGGTCGACCTCCATGACGACGTGATATTGATTCATGTCGTTGTAGATCGTCGACACCTGTCGCTGGCCAAAGGCATCGTAGAGCGTGTTATCGATGTTGGAGAGGTTGATGCCCAGCCGCGCCGCGGTCGTGCGGTCGATCTTGAGGGCCACGGTCAGACCCTTGTCCTGCTGATCGGAATTGACGTCCGCCAGCTCCGGAACGGTCTTGAGCGCATCGGTGATCCTTGGCGTCCATTTTCGAAGATCCTCGAGGCTATCGGCCAGAATCGTGTATTGGTACTGGGAATTGCTCTGCCGCGCACCGGCGCGGATGTCCTGGATCGCCTGCAGATACAGCCGCGCTCCGGTCACCACCGACAGCTTGGCGCGCAGCCGCGCAATCACGCGATCGCTTTTGACTTTTCTCTGCGCGAGCGGCTTGAGACCGACGAAGATGTTTGCGGTATTGGTCGCACCGCCCGGTCCGCCGCCGCCGCCGCCGCCGCCGCCGGTGAAGCCCACCACGTCCTGCACCGCCGGGTCGCTCTGCACGATGGCCATGGCGGTGCGCAGTTTCTGCACCATGGCTTGAAACGATATGCTCTGGTCGGCGCGCAGGTTGCCCATCAGCGTGCCGGTGTCCTGTTGCGGAAAGAAGCCCTTGGGCACGATCGCGAACAGGTAGAAATTCAGGGCCACTGTAGCGGCCAGCACCAGCATGACCGTGCGCGGATGCTCCAGTGCGACCCGCAGCGTGCGCCCGTAGAAATCGCGCATGGCATCGAAGCCGCGTTCCATGGCCGTGAGGAAGCGGCCCTGGCGCCGGCGCTCGCTGCGCAGCACATAGGCGCACATCATCGGTGTCGTGGTCAGCGACACCACCAGCGAGATCGCGATGGCCACCGACAGCGTCAGTGCGAACTCGCGGAAGGTGCGGCCGACCAGGCCCCCCATCAGCAGGATCGGCAGAAACACCGCAACCAGTGACAGGCTCATCGCCAGCACGGTAAATCCGACCTCACGCGCGCCGAGCAGCGCCGCCTGCAGCCGCGGCATGCCCTGCTCGACATGGCGTGCAATGTTCTCGAGCATGACGATGGCGTCGTCGACCACAAACCCGGTGGCGACCGTAAGGGCCATCAGCGACAGGTTGTCGAGGCTGAAGCCAAGCAGATACATCGCGCCGAATGTGCCGATCAATGACAACGGCACGGCGACGCTGGGGACGAGCGCCGCGCGCGCATCGCGCAGCATCAGGAATACGACCAGCACCACCAGTGCAATCGCGATCAGCAGCGTGCGTTCGACGTCGCGCAACGAGGCGCGGATGGTCTCGGTACGGTCATTGGTCTGGATGATGCGGATGCTGGCCGGAATCGAGGCCTGCAGTTCGGGGATCAGCGCGCGCACGCGATCGACGACGTCGATCACGTTGGCCCCGGGTTGCCGGTGCAGCACCACGAGGATGGCCGTCGTGCCGTCGGCTAACCCAAGATTGCGCACGTCCTCGACACCGGTGGAGACGGTGGCCACATCTTGCAATCGAACTGCGGCATTGTTGCGGTAGGCAACGATGAGTGACTGATAGTCGGCAGCGTGCGTGGCGGTGTCGTTCACATAGATCTGATAGCGCTGATCCCCCTGTTGCAATGCGCCCTTGGGGCTGTTGGCGTTGGCGGCCGACAGCGCGGCACGTACATCCTCGAGGCCGATGCCGTACTGGAATAGCGCGCGCGGATTGAGCTCAACGCGCACCGCCGGTAGCGAACCGCCACCGATCGTGACATCGCCGACGCCCTGCACTTGCAGCAGCTTCTGCTGCATGATGGTCGAGGCGGAGTCGTAGATCTGACCGCCGGTCAAGGTGTCCGACGTGAGCGCCAGGATCAGCACCGGGGCATCGGCCGGATTGATCTTGCGATATGTGGGGTTGCTGCGCAGCGAGGTCGGCAGGTCGACGCGCGCCCCCTGGATCGCGGCTTCGACGTCGCGCGCGGCGCCATCGATGTCGCGGCTGAGTTCGAATTGCAGCACCACGCGCGAGCTGCCCACCGCGCTCTGCGAAGTCATCTCCGTCACGCCGGCTATGGTGCCCAGATGACGCTCGAGCGGGGTCGTGACGCTGGTCGCTACCGTCTCCGGGCTGGCACCGGGCAGCGACGCCGACACTACGATGACGGGGAAGTCGACATTGGGCATCGGTGAGACCGGCAGCAGGAAAAACGCCAGACCGCCGGCCAGGGCCAGACCGATGGTCAGCAGTGTGGTCGCGACCGGGCGGCGGATGAACGGTGCGGAGATGCTCATGCGCCTATCTCGCCCGGCCGTCCGCCTTCGACGCCGCCCTCGTGGCGACGCGGGAAGCGTCGCCGCGCTCGAGCGGCGAGTCGATCAAAGAACAGGTAGATGACCGGTGTGGTGAACAGCGTCAGCAGCTGGCTGAGCAGTAGCCCACCGACGATCGAGATGCCCAATGGCGCGCGCAGCTCGGATCCCGTCCCGGTGCCGAGCATCAACGGCAGGGCGGCAAACAGCGCCGCCACGGTTGTCATCAGGATCGGACGGAAGCGCAGCAGCGCCGCTTCGTGTATCGCCTCGCGCGGCGGCTTGCCTTCTTCACGCTCCGCGTTGAGCGCGAAGTCGATCATCATGATCGCGTTCTTCTTGACGATGCCGATCAGCAGGATGATGCCGATTATCGAGATGATGTTCAGCTCGAGGCCGGCGATCATCAGTGCCAGCAGCGCACCGATGCCGGCCGAGGGCAGCGTCGAGAGAATCGTCAACGGATGAATGTAGCTCTCGTACAGCACGCCCAGCACGATGTAGACCGTGACGATCGCGGCGAGGATCAGCAACACTTCGTTGCGCAACGATGACTGGAAGGCGAGCGCCGCGCCCTCGAAGGTGGTCGAGATGCTGATCGGTAGATTGATCTCACGCTCGGCGGCTCGTATGGCATCGACCGCGTTCTCGAGCGAGGCCGTTGAAGCGACGTCGAATGAAAACAGCGCCGCCGGGAACTGCCCGAGATGATCGATCTCGAGCGGCGCGGATTGCACGCTGACGTGCGAGATCGATCCGAGCGGAACCTGACCGCCGCCGGCTGAGGGTACGTAGATGTCGTTGAGCGAGGAGACCGTGCTCTGCAGTTTTGGGTCGGCCTCCATGATCACGCGGTATTCATTCGACTCGGCGTAGATGGTCGAGATGATGCGCTGGCCAAAGGCGTCGTAGAGCGCGTTGTCGATCGTGGCCGCGGTCACGCCGAATCGCGCGGCGGTGTCGCGATCGATATCAATCTGCACCGTCAGCCCGTTGTCGGTGAAATTGGTCGAGACGTTGCTGAGCTCGGGGGCGCGGGCGAGGCGGTTGAGTAGGTTGGGGACCCAGGGTTTGAGGCTCGAGCTGCTGGCGGCCTCGAGTATGAACTGGTACTGCGCGCGACCGACCGTGGAATCGGTCGTCAGATCCTGCACCGGCTGCAGCGACAGCGCGATGCCGCTCACATCTCGCGCCGCCTGTCGCAGGCGAGCCATGGTCTGCGTGATGTTGCCGCTGCGCTCATCCTTAGGCTTCAGGTTGATCAGGAAGCGGCCGGTGTTGAGCGTGGTGTTGGTGCCATCGACGCCGACGAACGACGACAGGCTTGCGACATCGCGATCGTGGCGGATCGCATCGGCCAGCTCCTGCTGCCGCTGTACCATGGCATTGAACGATATCTTGGGATCCGCCTCGGTCATGCCTTGCAGGATGCCGGTATCCTGCAGCGGAAAGAATCCCTTCGGAATCAGCATATACAGCGCCACGGTCAGCACTACCGTGCCGGCCGCCAGCCACAGCACCAGGGTCTGATGGTCAAGGACGCGAGTCAGCAGCCGATCGTAGCGGGCGACGAGTTCGTTGAAAGCGCGCTCGGCCTTGATGGCGATCGCGCTTTGGCGGCGGGCCCGGGTCTGCTCGCGCGGGCGCAGCATCTTCGCGCACAGCATCGGCACCAGCGTCAAGGACACCACGGCAGATATCAGAATCGAGATGGCGAGCGTGATGGCAAATTCGCGGAACAGACGTCCAACCACCTCGCGCATGAACAGCAACGGGATCAGCACCGCGATCAGCGATACGGTCAATGACACGATCGTGAAGCCGATTTCCTCGGATCCCTTGAGCGCTGCGGCCAGGGGCTTCTCGCCCTGCTCGATATAGCGCGAGATGTTCTCGATCATCACGATCGCGTCGTCGACCACGAAGCCCGAGGCGATCGTGAGCGCCATCAACGATAGATTGTTGAGGCTGAAGCCGCACAGATACATCACAGCAAAGGTACCGATCAGCGACAAGGGCACCGACAGGCTTGGGATGATGGTCGCCGGGATGCTGCGCAGGAACAGAAAGATCACCAGCACCACTAGCGCCACTGCGAGCGAGAGTTCGAACTGCACATCGTTGACCGAGGCGCGGATCGTGTTGGTCCGGTCGGTCAGCACCGTGATATCGACGTTCGCCGGCAGCGAACTGCGGATGCTCGGCAAGAGCTTGCGGATCTGATCGACCACCGCGATCACGTTGGCGCCGGGCTGTCGCTGGACGTTGAGCAGGATCGCCGGAGTCGCGTTCATCCAGCTCGCGAGCTTGTTGTTCTCGGCGCTTTGCGTGACGTTCGCGATATCCGACAAACGCACCGGCGCGCCGATCGCGGCGTTGTAGCCGACGATGATGTCGCGGTACTGCTGCGCGTTCGCGATCTGATCGTTGGCATCGATCGAGTAGGCGCGTGCGGTGCCATCGAAGCTGCCCTTGGGCGCATCCGAGTTGGCGTTGCTGATGGTCGTGCGCACATCGTCGACATTCAGTCCATAGGCGGCCAGCGCCTGCAGATTGACCTGGATGCGCACGGCCGGTCGCTGAGCGCCGTTGATGCTGACCAGGCCGACGCCGGCGAGCTGCGAGATCTTCTGCGCAATGCGCGTATCGGCCAGATCTTCGACCTGGGTGATCGGCATCGAGGTCGAGGACACAGCCAAGGTCAGGATCGGCGCATCAGCCGGATTGACCTTGGCATAGATCGGCGGCGCCGGCAGAGTACTGGGCAGCAGGTTGCCGGCAGCGTTGATGGCGGCCTGTACCTCCTGCTCGGCGATATCGATATTCAGGCTCAGGTCAAATTGCAGCGTCAGGACCGAGGCTCCAGCGGAGCTGCGCGAGGACATCTCCTTGAGGCCCGGCATCTGGCCGAACTGACGCTCGAGTGGTGCAGTCACGGTCGAGGTCATGACCTCGGGGCTCGCCCCCGGCAGGAAGGTCTGCACCTGGATCGTCGGATAATCCACTTCGGGCAGCGCCGATAGCGGCAGAAAAAAGTAGCCGATCGCACCCACGATCAGAATCGCCGCCATCAGTAGTGAGGTGGCAACCGGTCGCAGAATGTACGGTCGTGACGGATTCATGGCTCAGCGCTGCCGGTCTTCTAGGAAGGCGGCGACCCACCGCCCGGTGGCGGCCTGGCGCCACCGTCGCCGCCGTTCTGCCGCTGGCGGTGGTGTTGGCCGCCATTGCCGCCACTACCGTTACTACCGCTACTACCGCTGGAGCCGGTGCCCGGCGCCTGCGGCAGCATGATCTTGGCGCCATCGCGCAGCTGATCGGCGCCGTCGACGACCACGGTTTGCCCGCTCGTGAGGCCCTTGGTGATCGCGACCAGATCGCCCGCGGAAGGGCCGGCGACCACCGGGTGCATGCTCACGGTATTGTCCGCATTGACCAGATAGACGTAGCTGCCCTGGGAGCCATTTTGCAGAGCGGCACCGGGCACGACAATCTGATGGTGCAGGGTTTCGAGAATTAAATGGGCATTGACGAATTGATTCGGAAACAACTCGAGCTTGGAGTTGTCGAACATCGCGCGCAGCTTCAGCGTGCCGGTGGTGGTGTCGATCTGATTGTCCGAGTTGCTGAGCGTGCCGCTCGCGATCTGGTTGGTGAGGCTGCGATCAAACGCGTCCACCGTGAGCTTCTCGCCGCGGTGCAAATGGTCCAGGATCGTGCTGACGCTGTCTTCCGGCACCGTGAACAGCACCGACATGGGCTGCATCTGTGTCACGATGGCGATCGTGCTGGTATTGGCCTGAAGCAGATTACCGATATCCACCTGGCGCAGACCCACTCGGCCGGCCACCGGTGAAGTGATGCGGCAATAGCCCAAATTGAGCTGCGCTGACTCGACCGCGGCTTGATCGAAGGCGACGGTGGCTTCATCCTGCGCGACGGTCGAGACCTGCGTCGCGTAGGTCTGATCGGAGACTGATTCCTGCGCCAGCAGCGTCTTGTAGCGCGCCAGATCGATCTTCGCGTTCGCCAACAGCGCCTGATCACGCTTGAGCTGACCCTGCGCCTGGTCGAGCGCGGCCTGGAACGGACGCGGATCGATGAGGGCGAGCAATTCGCCGGCCTTGACGATCTGCCCTTCAGTGAAGGCGATCTTGATCAGCGGGCCGTTGATCTGCGGATGCACCGTTACGGTGGCGAGCGGGGTCACGGTACCCAGCGCATTGACCGTAATGGGTACATCGCCGGTGCTGACCTTGGCGACGCCGACCGCGAGCGGTCCGCCGGTCCCGAAGGGGCCGGTCGCGGTTACGGAATGCCCGGCGCGGTAGCGCAACCCAATCACGAGCAGCACCACGAGCGCCACAACGCCGACGATCCACCAGAGTTTCTTCCGGCGCCTGCGTTCGCCAGGACCACCAGCCGCTACGTCGTCGTCAAGAGTTGGGGCGTTCATGCTTTATCCATTCACAAACCAACGATGCGGCGCGCACCTGTCGAGTGCAATCATGCGAGAGCGATTACCCTAACGATCGCCGCGCGCGATAGTTAAGTGTCCCAATCGTTAACCAGTGATTAGTTAACAACATTTAATGTCGCGGTCTCGACCTGGGGTGCACTTCAGCCCAGGTTCACCAGCAGTAGCGCGAGGCCAAGAGCGATGCGGTACCACGCGAACACCGTAAAGCGATGCGTCTGGATGTAACGCAGCAGCCACTTCACCGCGACGAAGGCCACCACTCCTGAGACGACGAAGCCGATCGCGAGTGCCGTCCAATCCTCATCGCCGGCTTGGCCGCGCGTCTTGAGCAACTCATAGCCGGTGGCGGCGAACATCGTCGGAATGCCGACCAGGAACGCGAATTCAGTGGCCGCGGGACGCGCGGTCAGGCCCGCGAGCATGGCCGCGAAGATCGTGGCCGCGGAGCGCGAGGTACCGGGGAAAACCGCCGCGAGGATCTGGCAGGCGCCGACCCAGAACGCCACGTTCCACGTCACGGTCGTGGCCAGCGGGCGGTTGGCGATCACTCGTTCGATCGCGAGGATCGCGATGCCGCCGATGATCAGCGCCAGCGCAATGGGCTTTACGGCCTCGGGCAGCTTGAAGCCGAGTTTGGTGGCGATGAAACCGACGATTGCGGTGATCAGGAAGGCGACGGTCAGCTTGGCGAGGTAGTCGCGATTCTCGGCCTTGTCGAAGCCTGTGAACAGCGTCAGCAGGCGCCGCCAATAGATGAAAACCACGGCCAGAATGGCGCCCGCCTGGATCGCCACGTTGAACAATTCCGAGCGCTCGCCGAGCCAATGCTCGGCAATCAACAGATGTCCGGTGCTCGATACCGGCAAAAACTCGGTGATGCCCTCAATGACGCCGAGGGTTATCGTCTGCCAGAGGTCCGACATGTAAAGGGTTCCTGTCTATCCTGTGTCGCGCTATGTTAGCGCGGCACCGCCGCATTGCGCGATCGGGCGCGCAGACACCTCAAAAGTCCCTTGACAGACCAAAGAACACGCCGCGGCGCGCCCCGAATTGCGGCGCGCCCACACCCACTCCGGTGCCGTTGCGGATCTCGTAGTCCTTATCCAATAGATTGACGACATCGACGCGCGCGCTCAGTGCGCCGCTGCCCTCGAAATGGAAGGCGTGACTGGCACCCAGATTGAATTGGGTGTAGCTCGGCAGGTGATCGCCATTGGGAATATCAGAGCCGTCGGCGAACTCGAGGTCGGAACGCAGGCCGGTCCCAAAGAGCATGTCGGCGCTGAAGCGCGTGTCCTGCCAAAGATAGGACCCTCCGGCCGAAGCCGTGACCCGCTGCTCATGATCGAGATGAATGTAGTTGCCGGCGATGTAGGCGAGCTCCTGGGTCGAGAAGTTGAACTGCGAGGACACGATGTCGCGCCCCCTGGCACTCTGAAAGGCGAGGTTGCCGTAGCTGGAAAAGCCATTGCTGGTGTAGTTGGCGGTGAACTCGATACCCGCAATGCGGCCGTCGCGATAGTTGAACGGAGTGAGAATGATCGGCGCCCCGAATTGGCCTTCATCGATCAGATTCTTCGATGGCTCGTAGTAGCTGTCGACTCCGAGCGTCAGGCGCCCGAGCAGCTTTTGCTGCACGCCGACGTCGTAGTAGTCGGCGCGCTCGGCCGAGGGCGCGGTATCGGCAGTGACCGAGCCGGGGGGCAGGGCGGTGCTGTTGAGGAATTTCGCGAAGGTTTCGCTGCCGACCAGCTCGAACGGCGGCGGGGTGAAATAGCGCGAATAGCCGGCGTGCAGCGTCGTGTCCTGAAGGGCTTGCCAGACCAGGTTGACCCGTGGGCTGAGTTGGCCCCCATTTGAAAAGGCGTTGTAATGATCCAGCCGCAGCCCGTAATTGATCGTGAGGTTCGAAAACGCCTGCCACTCATCCTGCAGATACAGACTCTCGAGCCATTGGGTCTGTGAGCCGTTGTCGATGACGGCGTACGGGATGTCGCTGGTTGGAACGCCGGTGGCATCGATGGGCAGCACTTGGGAGGCGGTCTGGCTGCTGGAGCTGTCGTGTTGCAGATAAAGCCCCGCGCGCAGCGTGTGCGCGTCGTTGAGCTTGTAGGCCGCGTCGGTCTGCCAGCCCACGGCGACGTCGTCCTTGAAGGCATTTTGCGCAATGCCGTTGTAGAGCAGATCACCAACCAAGTCGGGCTCGAAGGTCAGGCTCGAATAGCGGGTGGTCAAGGAACTCTGCCAGTCGAGCGCGCCCTGGGAGTGCTGCCAGCTTAACACCGCGTACTGCGTGAGTTCGCGCTGGTTCTCATTGAGATCGGCGCTCGGGAATGCGCTCTGAGCGTCGACGGTGAGCCCCAGCGCCGGTTCCAGGCCGTGCTGGTTCGGGATCTGGAACTTGCCGTTGGAGCTGCCGAGGATCAGCGTCAAGCGGTCATCGGCATCGAGAATGTCTTCAAAATACCCGAAGCCATGAATCTGGGTCGAGTGATCGTGCAGGGGATTGGAGCTACCGTCGGGCGATTCGATTCCCAGATCATTGCGCAGCATATCGGCGGAAACGAAGTAATTGAAATTTCCCGAGTTACCCCCGTACTCGATCGAGGGCTGGAAAGTGCCGTGGCTGCCGCCATACAGCGAGACCGATCCACCGGGCTCGAGCAGGCCGCTCTTGGTGGTCATGTCGATGATACCGGCGGTGCGCAGACCATATTCCGCGGGCAGTGCGCCCGTGACGAGGCTCATGGATGAGATCAGGCGCGGGCTCAACGATTGTCCGAAGACGCTGATGCCTTCGGGCAGGATGATGCCGTCGAGACGATATTGCACGTCGTTGTGATCGCCGCGCACGTGGAACTGTCCAAATGAATCCTGCACTACGTTGGGTGCCTGCAGAATCACCTGATTGAACTGCACGTTGTCGCCGCCGGGGGTGGCCGCGATCGCCGCATCGTCGATGGTGTAGGTCGACGCGCCGGTCTGGGTCTCGATACCGGCGCGCTTCTCATTGAGCCGCTGGGCCGTGACCACGACGGTATCGAGCACGCCGCCACTGGCATCGGCGGTTGAATCGGTTGCGGGCGCGGCATCAGCATTACTCTGCGCAGCTTGCACAGCCGCGGTGCCCAGCAATGAGGTCACGGCGCCGACGAGTATGAAACGGGCATTGGCACAGCGCATAGGTCGGAATCCTGTATAGGGACAGGCTCGCGTACGGACATGAGCCGTAGTGAGCCGACAAGGGTTTGAGCTCACCGCGGCGGGTGAGCAGACAGGATCAGGCTAGCGGCGGACCGCGCGCGTCATACGCCGCCACGGCAGCGTCTTGGGCAATCGACGCTATGGCGGCCACGCCAT
>DAIMZW010000030.1:5722-24776 GCA_036733765.1 Steroidobacteraceae bacterium | reverse complement strand
AGCTTGCGCAGCACGCCCAGATCCAGCGGTTTGGACACGAAATCGAACGCGCCGAGCTTCAGAGCGCGCACTGCCGATTCGACGTTGCCATGAGCGGTGATGACCGCGACGGGTAGCTCGGGGTGGTGTTGCTGAATGTAGGCGACCAGATCCAGACCGTCGCCATCGGGCAGGCGCATATCGGTCAGGCACAGGCCGAAGCGGTGCGCGCCAAGCTGTGAGCGCGCACCGGCCAGGTCGCCGGCGGACGCGGTGGCCAGATTCATGCGCTCGAGCGTCAGGGATACCAGCTCGATCAGATCCGGCTCGTCATCGACGATCAGTACGGTCGGCTTCAGCGACATACGGGGATCATTGTGGTGTGGAATGCATCAGGAATACAGGTCGTTCCAGCGACTGGGGTCGGCGAACACGACCCGGAAGACGCTGCCGCCACCCTCGCGCGCCTCGTACAGCAGCGTGGCGCCGTTGGCGGCCGCGAGTTCACGCGCCAGGAACAGCCCCAGTCCCGTGCCGCGCTGGGCCCGCGTGAAGAACGGTTCGAAGATGCGCTCGGCATCGGCTGTGGCAATCCCGGGGCCGCGATCGGCGACCTGCAGATAGGGCCGGCCCACACCACCGAGTCGACCGTAGCGCAGTTGGATGCCTGCAGCGGTGGCCGTGGGCAGCGCGTGCATCACGGCGTTCTGACACAGATTCCAGATGATCTGATGCAGTTGGCTGCCATCGATGCGCACCGGTACGTCCCCGGAAGCCGCGTCGATCTGCAGCTGCGTTCGCGGCAGCTCCAGGGTGGCGCAGAACTCATCGCGAAAACGCGCCGTCCACGCCGCGAGCGTTAGTTCCTGCGGCTTGGGCGCCTCGCGACGCGAGAGCTGCAGAACGTTGTCGATGATGCCGCTGACGCGGCTGGAATTGGCCTGCATGATCTGCGTCAGGCGGCGATCTTCGCCGCTGAGTCCCGGGGATTCTGCCAGCAGCTGTGCGGCGTGGCTCATCGCGCCGACGGGATTGCGAATTTCATGGGCAATGCTGGCTGAGAGCCGGCCCAGGGCAGCCAGCTTGGTCTGCTGCACTTTGGCCGCGATCTCTCCGGTGTCCTCGAGGAACACGATCACGGGCGAGGGATTGCTATCGCCGAGCGGGGCGAAGTGAGGCCGGATTAAGCGTGCGCCGTCGGCGGCCAGAAGCGTCTGGGCATCGGCGCCGGGATCGAGAACATCGTTGGCGCGCCAGGTCGAGAGCAGATAAAGCAGCCTCGGGCAGACCTCGCCGAGCAGCGCGCCAGGCACCGCGTCCGCTTCGCCGAGCACCTGGGCGGCGGATTCGTTGATCAGGCGGATGTAGTCGTCCGGATCGACCACCAGGATGCTCTCACGCAGGTGTTGCACGATGTACTGCGAGACCTGGGCCAGATTGGCCAGATCGAGCACTGCGCGCCGCACCAGGGCTTCACTCTCGCGCAAACGGGTAGACACGGGCCAGGCCATGAGGGCCACCAGAAACACCACGGCGCCCTGCATGCCCGCCAGCGGATAGTCCGAGGAGGGCGCCGTACCGAGGGCCACGGAGGCGATCTGCTGCAGCAGGATGCCCAGGGCTGCGATGGCAGCATTGGCAAAGGCGCCGCGACCTTCCGCCAGCAGCGCCATCGCCCCGACTGGGATGACCAACAGGATCCCGAGTCCGCTGGCGCCGCCGCCGCTACAGTAAAGCAACGCCGCTACCGCCGCGGTGTCCAGCAAGGTATTCGCCAGCACCAGCACGCGTCGGCTCGGCCAGTGGCCGCGCCCGCCGAAAGCGAACAGGGCCCCAAGCGCCCAATAAACGACGCACACCAGAACGAACAATTGCGGATTGGTACCGCCCACGGTCGGGGTGGGGCGGGTAAATAGATACAGCGCGAACAGTACCGGTGGCAGCAGCAGCCGGTAGAGATTGGCGAGCCCGACTACCCGCCAGGCCAGGTCGCCCGAAGGCGCGGCGGGCGGCGCATCAGCAGTACTCATGACGGGCGGCCACCTAGCATTGAAACTGTTGGGACAAGCCGCACTCTATAGTTCAGGCCGTGTTCAGTCTCTTTCTGTCAACCTATCCACGGGCTGGATCGTTGTTATGAAGCATATGCGTACTCCATTACTTAATCTGCGTACCGGGTCCATTTTGGCGTTATCGGCGGTTCTGGCGGCCTGTGTTGCGCCACCGCCACAGCGTACCGTCGTCCAGGCGCAGCCGCTACCCAGGCCGATCATGGTGTATCCCGCGAACGGGCAGACTCCCGAGCAGCTCGAGCGCGATCGATATGAATGCCACGTCTGGGCCGTGCAGCAGTCGGGCTTCGATCCGAGCCGCTCGGGCGTACCGTCCGGTCAGCGCGTGCTGGTAGAGCCGGCAACGCCGCCGGGCGCCGGCACCGCGGTCGGCGCCATCGCCGGCGCGATCCTGGGCGCAGCCATAGCCGGTCCACGCGACGCGGGTGCCGGTTTGATCCTGGGCGGCATCACGGGCGCCGTCGTGGGTTCAGCCAGCGATGCCAATGCGCAGGCGCAGGCCAATTACGAGCAGGCGCGCATCGATCGCAGCAGTGCCGGCGCTGACGCGGAGGCAGCGAACTATCGGCGCGCAATCAGTGCCTGTCTGGATGCGCGCGGCTATACGACCGCGTGAGCTTAAGCTTGAGGAGCCGTAGCACAGATGAAACTGAAGATGAATAGGACAACCCGCAAATGGCTGGTGCTATCCGGCCTGTGGGTCCTGGCGCTGGCGGGGATCGCGTCAAGCTTTGCCGAAGATCGCCAACGGGGCGACGATCACCAACGGGGCGACGATCACCAACGGGGCGACGATCGCCAACGGGCGCCGCAATTCCAGCGCGACGGTCACGGCCAGGTGCTCGACAATCGTTACAACCATGGCCATTACTATCCTCCGCGGGGCCAAGTCATTCGTGCGCTGCCGCCGGGCTACCGGCCGTATGCATTCGGTGGCAGCCGGTTCTACTTCAACGCCGGCGTCTGGTATGCGCCCGGTCCGTACGGCTTCGTAGTCACGCGCCCGCCTTTCGGCCTGTTCGTGACGGTACTGCCGCCGTTCTATACGACGCTGTGGCTCGGCGGGGCGCCGTACTACTACGCGGATGATGTCTACTATCAGTGGCGGCCTGATATGAACGGCTATGTGGTCGCCGCGCCGCCTCCAGGGGCCGACCAGCCGGCGGGCGACACTCCGCCCGCCGCGGCACCGCCCGGTGATGACTTCTACGTCTATCCGAGAAATGGCCAGACCGCCGAGCAACAGGCCGCCGATCGCTACGAGTGCCACGCCTGGTCGAAGGGCCAGACCGGCTTCGATCCGACGCAGCCGGGCGGGGCAGTGCCGGGTAACCAGGCGGCTTCGACTCGCGAACAGTATCAGCGCGCGATTACCGCCTGCCTCGAGGCGCGCGGCTACAGCGTTAAATGAGCACCGCCAAATAGTACTGACGAGCCTTCAGGCGCCCCAGGCTCCTAGCCTCGGGCGCCTGTTTCCGCGACAATCCGTTGCTTTTCGGCTTACGGATGGTCGCGAATGAATCTGCACGAATATCAATCGAAGAAAATTCTCGCCAGTTACGGTGTTCCGGTGCCCGAAGGCCGCGTCGCAGGCAGCGCCGATGAGGCGCTCGCCGCCGCGCAGGCGCTCGGCGGCAAACTCTGGGTCGTCAAGGCGCAGGTCCACGCGGGCGGCCGCGGCAAGGCCGGCGGCGTGAAGCTCGCGCGGGATGAGGCTGCGGTTCGCGCTGCTGCGGCAGGCATGCTGGGGCAGCGACTGATAACCAAGCAGACCGGGGCCGCCGGGCTGCCGATCGAGCAGGTGTATGTCGAATCGGGCTCAGAGATCGAGCGCGAGCTGTACCTAAGTCTGACCCTCAACCGCGAGCGCGGCCGCATTGCGGTCGTGGCCTCGTGCGCCGGCGGCATGGACATCGAAGAAGTGGCCGAGAAAACGCCCGAGCAGATTTTGTCGGTCACGGTCCATCCGGCCGCGGGCCTGCAGCCGTTCCAGTGCAAGCAACTGGCGTTCGGTCTTGGCCTCAAGGGCAAGCAGATCGAGCAATTTCAGGCCATCGTGCTGGCGCTGTACCGGCTCTATCAGGAGCGCGACGCCAGCCTGATCGAGATCAATCCCCTCATCGTGACCCAGAGCGGCGGCCTCGTGGCGCTGGATTGCAAGCTCGACATCGAGGCCAACGCGCTGTTCCGCCAGAAGGACATGGCCGCGCTGCGCGATCTCGGCCAGGAAGATCCGATGGAGCGGCGAGCGAGCGAGCACGATCTGAACTACGTCTCGCTCGATGGCGATATCGCCTGCATGGTCAATGGCGCCGGGCTCGCCATGGCGACCATGGATTTGATCAAGCTGCACGGCGGTCGGCCGGCGAATTTTCTCGACGTCGGCGGCGGTGCGACCAGCGAGCGCGTGACGGCCGCGTTTGAATTGATTCTGTCCAATTCAAATGTGCGTGCAATCCTGGTCAATATTTTTGGAGGCATCGTGCGCTGCGACCTGATCGCCGATGGCATCGTGAACGCCGTCAAGAACGTCGGTGTTGACGTGCCGGTGGTGGTGCGGCTCGAGGGCACGAACGCCGCAGCCGCGCGCGAGCGGCTTGCGCAAAGCGGGCTGGCCATCATCGCGGCCGCCGACCTGTCCGATGCGGCAAAAAAAGTCGTGGCTGCGGCGAACGCTTCCCGATGAGCATACTCGTCAATCAGCGCACTAAAGTAATCTGCCAGGGTTTCACCGGCAAACAAGGTACTTTTCATTCCGAGCAGTGCCTGGCCTACGGCACCCAGCTCGTCGGCGGGGTAACACCCGGACGCGGTGGCGAGCGGCACTTAAGCTTGCCCGTGTATGACACGGTGCGCGATGCGGTGCGCGAGACCGGAGCCACGGCCAGCATGATCTACGTGCCCGCCCCCTACGCGGCCGATTCGATCCTCGAGGCGATGGACGCCGGAATCGAACTGGTCGTCTGCATCACCGAGGGACTGCCGGTCATTGACATGATCAAAGTCAAAGCCGCGCTGAGCGGCTCGCCGACGCGACTGATAGGTCCTAACTGTCCCGGCATCATCACGCCGGGGGAATGCAAGCTTGGCATCATGCCGGGATTCATTCACAAGAAAGGCGCTATTGGCATTGTCTCGCGCTCGGGCACTTTGACGTACGAGACGGTGTTGCAGACTACGAACAACGGCCTGGGTCAGAGCACCTGTGTCGGCATCGGCGGCGACCCGGTGCGCGGCATGAATTTCATCGATTGTCTGGAGCTGTTCGAACGCGATCCGCAGACCGAAGGCATCATCATGGTCGGCGAGATCGGCGGTAGCGACGAGGAGGCGGCGGCGCAGCACATCCGTCACTACGTCACCAAGCCGGTCGTGGCCTATATCGCCGGCGTTACGGCTCCCCCGGGCAAGCGCATGGGCCATGCCGGGGCCGTGATCGCGGGCGGCAAGGGCACGGCCGCTGACAAGTATCGCGCCCTCGAGGCTGCAGGCGTGCGCACCGTGAAATCGCCGGCGCAACTCGGCAGCGCCATGGCGCAACTGCTGTCCAAGCGTGTGCGATCCAAGCCCGCAGCGGCCAGGAAAGCCGCCAAACCCGCGCCGAAAAAGGCGCCCAAAAAGGTACTCAAGAAGACGCTGAAGAAGCTAGTCAGGAAAGTCGTCAGGAAGGCGCCGGCGAGGCATCGTTGAGCGGCACGGACAGCCTCGACGGCAGGCGGAGCGCCGGTGGTACGCGCTGATCGACTAAAAATCGCTCTGGCGCAGCTGGATCTGCTGGTCGGCGCTGTGCGCGGCAATCTCGAACGCGTGATCAGCGAGACGCGACGCGCGCGCGATGAGCTGCAGGCCGATCTGGTGCTGTTTCCGGAGCTCACGCTCTCGGGTTACCCGCCCGAGGATCTGCTGTTCCATCGCGGGCTGCGGCTGCAGATCGGACAGGCTCTCAAGGAACTCACGCAGGCGGTACCCGAGATCGGCGTGATGGTCGGCTACCCCGAATACGACCAAGGGCATATCTACAACGCGGCCTGCCTGATGCGCGGCGGGCGCGTGTTGGCGCAGCATCGCAAGGCCTGCCTGCCGAACTACAAGGTATTCGACGAAAAGCGCTATTTCACGGCCGGTACCGAGGCGACCGTGGTCGACTTCGACGGCTTCCGCCTCGGGCTGCTGATCTGCGAGGACGCCTGGGAGCCGCAACCGGCCGCGGGCGCCAGGGCGCTTGGGGCTGAGGCATTGTTGATCATCAACGCCTCCCCATACGAGATCCACAAGCAGCGCGAGCGCGAACAGGTGATCGGCCAGCGCGTGCGCGAGACGGGCGTGCCCGCGGCGTACGTGAATCTGCTGGGTGGCCAGGACGAGCTGGTGTTTGACGGCAATTCCTTCGCGATGGATGCGCAAGGGCGGATCGCGGTTCGCGCTCCGGCGATCGAGGAGGGCCTGTATTGCGTCGAGTTCGAACGCCGCGGCGGCGCCATGGTACCGATCCCAGGCAGCGTCGCGCCCGAGTGGTCGGACGAGCAGACGGTGTACCGCGTGCTGGTGCTCGGCGTGCGCGACTACGTCAACAAACACGCTTTCACGGGCGCCGTCATCGGGCTCTCGGGCGGCGTCGATTCGGCCCTGACGCTGGCGATTGCGGTCGATGCCCTCGGCGCCGATCGCGTGCACGCGGTCATGATGCCCTCGCGCTATACCTCGAGCATGAGCCGCGAGGATGCGGCGGCGCAGGCGCAGGCGCTCGGCGTGAGTTTGAGCTCGATCTCGATCGAGAATATGTTCGCGGCCACGCTCGAGGCGCTGCAGAAAGAATTCGCCGGCCGCGCGCCCGACGCCACCGAAGAGAACATCCAGGCGCGCTGCCGCGGTGTGCTGCTGATGGCGATCTCGAACAAGACCGGGCGCATGCTGCTGACCACGGGCAACAAGAGCGAGATGGCCGTGGGCTATGCGACGCTCTATGGCGATATGGCCGGCGGTTTCGCGCCGATCAAGGACTGCAGCAAGCAGCTGGTGTATCGGCTCGCGCGCTACCGCAATACGCTCGGTGCCGCGATCCCCGAGCGCGTCATCACGCGCGCGCCGACGGCGGAGCTGCGGCCGGATCAGAAGGACACCGACTCGCTGCCGCCCTATGAGGTGCTCGACCCGATCCTGGAAGCCTTCATCGAGGAGGACTTATCGGTCGAGGAGATATGCGAGCGCGGCTTCGATCGAGCCGTGGTGGCGCGCGTGCTCGATATGGTCAAACGCGCCGAGTACAAGCGGCGGCAGGCCCCACCCGGGGTGCGCGTGAGCGCCCGCGCCTTTGGACGCGACTGGCGCTATCCGATCACCAACGGCTACCGGCGCTGATCCTCAGCTGGTGCCGCGCCAGAAGACCCACCAGTGGTGGTTCGAGCTTGGGGCGCTGCCGTGCGCGCCGTTGGCGTAGTTGGCTTGGTAGACGCGCTCGACGTTCGAGGCCAGCTCGTTGAAGCCGAGGCGCCGATAGCAATCCAGCAAAATGTCTACGGCCGCACGCTCGGCCGGCGCGCCATCATATTGATCGATCACGCCCTGGGCGCGCTGGGCAGCGGCCAGATAGGCGCCGCGCTTGACATAGTAGCGCGCGACATTGACCTCGTACTCGGCCAGCCGATTGCGCAGATAGGTCAGCCGCCGCAGCGAATCATGCGCGTAATCGCTCTTGGGAAACTGCGTGATGACTGTAGTGAAGGCGGCAATGGCCTTGAGGGCTGAAGCGGGCGGCCGGCGCGCCATATCGACTCCGAACCAGCGCTCGATCGAGTAGGGAATGCGCTCAAAGTCGATCATGCCCTTCATGTACCAGGCGTAATCAATGCGCGGGTGGGTCGGATTCTCGCGCAGGAACTGGTCGGCCGCGTCCGTGGCGGACTCTTTCTCGCCCTTGCGGTAGTAGACATAGATCAGGTCGAGGCGGGCCTGGCGGGCCTGATCGGTGAACGGAAAGCGCGAGGTCAGTGCCTCGTATTGCTTGATGGCATACTCGAAGTCATTGTTGTTCATCGCCTTGTGCGCATTGGCGTACAGCGACTGGGCCGTGGCCTTTTTGAGGTTTTTGGCCTGCCGGCTGTGGCAGCCGCCCAGCAATGCCAGCGTGGCGAGCAACACAGCGCCCAGGATTCGGGCGCGATTCGAAGGCGCGGAGTTTGAACTCAAGTTTGGACCTTAAGATTTTTCAGATGCTATGGCCGAACGCGCGCAAGTATAGCTGACCCGCACCGTGCCCCCGGAGTTCCAAACCCATGTGCTCGATCTGCCGCCTTCGGCGGCAGGGATGCGGCTCGATCAGGCGCTGGCCGCCGCGCTGCCGCAGTATTCACGGGCGCGGCTGCAGCGCTGGATCCGTGCGGGGGCCGTGCGCGCCAATGGCCAGCCGGTCCGTGCGAGCGATCGCGTACAGGGCGGCGAGCAGCTGATTGTCGAAGCCGAGTTCGCCCCCGATCTGAGCGTGGCCCCGGAGGCTCTGCCGCTGGACATCCTGCACGAGGACGCAGCGCTGCTGGTGCTCAATAAGCCGCCGGGACTGGTGGTGCATCCCGGCGCGGGCAACCGCGAGCACACGCTGCAGAATGCGCTGCTGGCGCACGATCCGCTGCTCGCGCGGGTGCCGCGCGCGGGGCTGGTGCATCGGCTGGACAAGGACACCAGCGGTGTGCTCGTGGTGGCACGCACGCCCGAGGTTCACACGTGCCTGGTGGCGGCGCTCGCCGCGCGCGCAGTGTGCCGTGAGTATCTGGCCCTATGCCTGGGGGAACCGACCGGCGGTGGTCGTATTGATGAGCCGATCGGCCGTCACCGCAGCGCGCGCACGCGCATGGCCGTGCGCGGCGATGGGCGCGAGGCGGTCACCCACTTTCGCATCGAGGAGCGCTTTCGCTCGCACACCCTGCTGCGTGTGCAGCTCGAGACCGGCCGCACGCACCAGATCCGGGTACACCTGGCGCATATCGGCTTTCCGATCGTCGGCGATCCGGTCTACGGCGGCCGCATGCGTCAGCTCGCCGGCGGCGCGCCGCCGCTCAAGGCCGCTTTGCAGACGTTCCGGCGCCAGGCACTGCACGCGCAGCGCCTGCAGCTCACGCATCCCGCAAGCGCTCGTGCGCGAAGCTTCGAGGCGCCGATGCCAGCCGATCTGGTGTCTCTGCTGCGTCTGCTGCGCGCCGATTCACATGGGCGGTGAGGTTCTGCGGCCACGCTGGCCGGCCGTGAACCGCGTGCGCGCGGCCTTCACGTTGCGCACCGGCGGGGTCAGCCGCGCGCCCTATGACTCGTTCAATCTTGGCGCGCATGTCGGGGATGCGGCCGCCGCGGTGGCACAGAACCGGGGCCTGCTGCAACAGGCGCTTTCGCTGCCGCGCGAGCCGTTGTGGCTCGAGCAGGTCCATGGTACGCAAGTGGTGGACGCCGACCAGCTCGCCCCGGAAGGGCCGCCCCCGCGTGCCGATGGCGCGATCACCCGCAAGTGCGGACCGGTGCTGGCGGTGCTGGTCGCCGACTGTCTGCCGGTGCTGTTCGCGGCGCGCGACGGCAGCGCGGTGGCCGTGGCGCATGCCGGCTGGCGCGGGCTCGCCGCGGGTGTGCTCGAGGCCACGGTGAAAGCGCTGGCCGGCACCGGCCCCTTGCAGGTCTGGCTCGGCCCCTCGATTGGCCCCGACCATTTCGAGGTGGGCGAGGAGGTACGCGGTGCATTCGTGGCGCACGAACCTGCGGCCGCTGCGGCCTTCACGCCCACTGCACGGGGAGGTTGGCGGTGCAATCTGCAGGCGCTGGCGCGCGCCCGGCTCAAAGCGCTCGGGGTCGACTCGGTGCACGCCGACCTAAGCTGCTGCTACGCGCAGCCGCAGCGTTTCTATTCCTACCGCCGCGATGGCGCGACCGGACGCATGGCGGCCTTGATCTGGCTGCATGCGACTTAATGCTAGAGTCGGCCATGATTTTGGTGTGGATTTTATTAGCGACCTTCCTCGGTGGAGCGCTGAGCGCGGCGCTGGCGAGCGTCTTTCTGTTGCTGCCGGAAGCGCGACGCTCCTGGCTGCTGCCGCACCTGATCAGCTTCGCTACCGGGGCCATGCTGGCGGCCGCTCTGCTCGGCCTGCTGCCCGAGGCCATTGCGAGCGTCGGCCCGCAGCACATACAGGCCATCGGTGCAGCGGTGCTCGCCGGCATTGCCTTGTTCTTCGTACTCGAGAAGATGGTGCTCTGGCGTCACTGTCATGCGCAGTCCTGCGAGACCCACTCGCCGCATGAGAGCCACCGTGATCGCGCCGCGGGCTGGATCGTGTTGTTCGGCGACGGAGTGCATAATGCCTTCGATGGCGTCCTGATCGCGGCGGCGTTCCTGACCGATGTGAAGCTCGGGGTGGTCACGACGCTCGCGATCACCGCGCATGAAATACCGCAGGAACTCGGCGATCTGGCCGTGCTATTGCACGCGCGCATGAGCCCGGTGCGCGCGCTGTGGTTTAACGCGGCCAGCAGCTTGACCTCGATCCTCGGCGGGCTACTGGGCTACTTTGCCCTGCGCCGCACGCTCGATGTGCTGCCGTATGCCATTTCGGTGGCGGCCGCCTCGCTGATTTATGTCGCCGTGGCGGATCTGATCCCGAGCCTGCACCGGCGGGTCGATGCACGGGCCGGGGTGGCGCAGGTAGTGCTGATCGGCTGCGGGGTGGGCGTCATCGCGGCCGCTGAAAGCTGGCTGGGCTGAGCGGCTTGAATTCGCTCTGCGCACCCCCACGAATCTGTTGCACAGCACACATAGGCGGATAGCTATGCGCATGGACAAACTCACGAGTCACTTTCAGTCGGCGCTGGCCGATGCGCAGTCGCTGGCCGTCGGCCGCGACAACCAATTCATTGAGCCCGCGCACCTGCTGCTGGCCATGCTCGACGCCCAGGGCGGCGGCGTGCGGCCGCTGCTGATCAAGTCCGGGGTCGATGTCACGCGCCTGCGGACCCTGCTCAGTGCGACGTTGGATAACCTGCCGAAGGTCGAAGGTACCGCGGGCGATGTGCAGATATCGAACGATCTGGCACGGCTGCTCAATGTCACCGACAAGCTCGCGCAGAAGCGCGGCGATCAGTACATCTCGAGCGAGTTGTTCGTGCTCGCGGCGTTTGAAGATCGCGGTGCCGTGGCCAAGGCCCTCAAGGACACACGCGCATCGCGCGCCGCGCTCGAGAAGGCCATCGATGAAGTGCGCGGCGGGGAAAAGGTCGATGATCCAGGTGCCGAGGAGAATCGCCAGGCGCTCGAGAAGTACACCGTGGACCTGACCGCCCGCGCGCGCAGCGGCAAGCTCGATCCGGTCATCGGCCGTGACGATGAGATTCGCCGCACGGTGCAGGTATTGCAGCGGCGCACCAAGAACAATCCGGTGCTGATCGGCGAGCCGGGTGTGGGTAAGACCGCCATCGTCGAGGGCCTGGCGCTGCGCATCGTCAACGGCGAGGTGCCCGAGGGCCTCAAGAACAAGCGCATCCTGGCGCTCGACATGGGCTCGCTGATCGCGGGCGCGAAGTTCCGCGGCGAATTCGAGGAACGCCTCAAGTCGGTGCTCAAGGATCTGTCGAAACAGGAAGGCCAGGTCATCCTGTTCATCGACGAATTGCATACGGTGGTCGGCGCCGGCCGCGCCGAAGGCTCGATGGACGCCGGCAACATGCTCAAGCCGGCGCTCGCGCGCGGCGAACTGCACTGTGTCGGCGCCACGACGCTCGATGAATATCGCAAGTACATCGAGAAGGATGCGGCGCTCGAGCGGCGCTTCCAGACGGTGCTGGTCGATGAGCCCTCGGTGGAGGACACGATCGCGATCCTGCGCGGCCTCAAGGAGCGCTATGAGGTGCATCACAAGGTCGAGATCACCGATCCGGCCATCGTTGCCGCGGCGACGCTCTCGCACCGCTACATCACCAACCGCCAGCTGCCCGACAAGGCGATCGATCTGATCGACGAGGCGGCGGCGCGCATTCGCATGGAAATCGACTCCAAGCCCGAAGCGCTCGATCGGCTCGAGCGGCGCATCATTCAGCTCAAGATCGAGCAGATGGCGCTCAAGAAAGAGGAAGACGAAGCATCCAAGGGCCGGCTCACGACCCTGCAGCAAACGCTGGCCGGGCTGGAGAAGGAATACGCCGACCTCGAGGAGATCTGGAAGGCGGAGAAGGCCGCGCTGCAGGGCACGGCGCAGTTCAAGGAGGAGCTCGAGCGCGCCCGCCTGGAATTGGAGCAGGCGCGTCGCGCCAGCGACCTCTCGCGCATGGCCGAGCTGCAATACGGCCGGATTCCGGAACTCGAGAAGCGGCTCTCGCAGGCACAGCTTGCCGAGCAGAAGGCGCCGCAGCTGGTGCGCAACAATGTCACCGAAGAGGAGATCGCGCAGGTCGTGTCCAAGTGGACCGGTATCCCGGTGTCCAGGATGCTCGAGGGCGAGAAGGAAAAGCTACTGCGCATGGAGGAAGCACTCGAGAAACGCGTGGTCGGACAGGAGGAAGCGGTGCGTATCGTTTCGAACGCGATCCGCCGCTCACGCGCCGGGCTCGCGGACCCCCGGCGACCGAACGGCTCGTTCCTGTTCTTAGGTCCGACCGGTGTCGGCAAGACCGAGCTGTGCAAGGCGCTGGCGGAGTTTCTGTTCGACACCGAAGAGGCCATGGTGCGAATTGATATGTCCGAGTTCATGGAGAAGCACTCGGTCGCTCGTCTGATTGGAGCGCCCCCTGGCTATGTGGGCTACGAGGAGGGCGGATACCTGACTGAGGCGATTCGCCGGCGGCCATATGCCGTGGTATTGCTCGATGAGGTCGAGAAGGCGCATCAGGACGTGTTCAATGTACTGCTGCAGGTGCTCGATGACGGCCGGCTGACCGATGGCCAGGGCCGCACCGTGGATTTCCGCAATACCGTGATCATCATGACCTCGAACCTGGGCTCACAGGTGATCCAGGAGCTCTCCGGCGAGGGCAACTATCAGCGCATGAAGAACGCGGTCATGGAAATCGTGCAAACGCACTTTCGCCCCGAATTCATCAACCGAATCGACGACATCGTCGTGTTCCATCCCCTGGGCACCGAGCAGATCCGCGCGATCGTCGAGATCCAGGTGGCGTACCTGCGGCGGCGGCTGCTCGAGCGCAACATGGAGCTGGAATTGGATGAAAAGGCGCGCGATCTGATCGGCGAGGCCGGGTTCGATCCGGTGTACGGCGCCCGACCGCTCAAGCGCGCGATCCAGCAGCAGATCGAAAATCCGCTGGCGCAACGCATCCTGCGCAACGAGCTGGTGCCGGGCGACCGGGTGCGCGTCAGCGTGCGCGGCTCGGAGCTGGTGTTCGATAAAATACGGCAAATGCGCGCGGTAGGCTCCTAGCGTCTAAGCTTCCGTGGCGGGAGAGACCATGCACGACCTCAAACGCCACATTGTCGATGTGCCCGACTTTCCGCGCCCGGGCATCCTGTTTCGCGATATCACGCCGCTGCTGCGCACGCAGTTCGCGAGCACGCTCGATGCGCTCGAGGCCCTATTCGACGAGCATGAGTGGAGCGCGACGGATGCGCTCGCGGGCGTCGAATCGCGCGGCTTCATCCTGGCGGCGGGACTGGCCGCGCGGCGGGGCAAGGGATTCGTGCCGATCCGCAAGGGGGGCAAGCTGCCCCCGCCGGTCGAAGCAGTGGACTACGTGCTCGAGTACGGCAGCGGGGTGCTCGAAATGCAGCGCGGCAGCGGCCGTTTGCTGCTCATCGATGACGTGGTCGCGACCGGCGGCACCATGGCGGCCGCGGCGCAGTTGTGTCTACCGGCCGGCTATGAGGTCGGGGGCCTGGCCGCGCTGATCGATCTGCGATTGGCTGGGAAGTTTCAGTGGGGCGGGCTGCCATTGCGGGCAGTGCTGCGCTATGACTGAGCGGCCGCCGACGCTCATCGTGATGGCGCTGGAGATCGAGGCACAGGGACTGTTCGAGCGCGCGGGCGTCCCGGTGCTGTACACGGGATTGGGCAAGGTGAATGCCGCCCTGTCGCTGATGCGAGCGCTGCGGGACTATCGGCATGCCGGGCAGCGGCTGCCCTTGGTGCTGAATTTTGGTACCGCCGGCAGTCACAACCTGCAGGCCGGCGCACTCGTGGCCTGCCGGCAGTTCGTGCAGCGCGATATGGACGTCAGCGGCATCGGCTTTCCGCTCGGAGTCACGCCATTCGAGGACATCCCGGCGCAGCTGGATTTTCCGGCGGTATTCGAGGAATTGCCCTCGGCGCTATGCGGCAGCGGCGATTCGTTCCAGATGGGCGTGGCGAAACTGCATTGCGAGGTCATCGACATGGAAGCCTATGCACTGGCCAAGGTGTGCCACCTCGAGGGGGCGCGTTTCGGCTGCGCCAAGTACGTCACCGATGGGGCCGATACGTCGGCGGCTTCCGATTGGCAGCACAATCTGCCGCGGGCGGCGGCAGCCTTTTGGCAGCTGTACCAGCGTCACTGCCGTCTATAATTGCCCGCATCACCCACTCTTGCCGCAGTCAGCACCATGCCGATATACGAATACGAATGTAGCCAATGCCGCTACTACCTCGAAGTCATACAGAAGCTCAGCGATGCACGGCTCAAGAAATGCCCCTCGTGCGGCAAGAACGCGCTCAAGAAACTGATCTCGGCGCCGGTGTTCCGGCTCAAGGGATCGGGCTGGTACGAAACCGACTTCAAGTCCGATCAGGAGCACAAGCGCAACCTGGCCGGCGGTGAGAAGGAGGCGGCGTCCGGGGACGCCAAGGACGCCAAGGACGCCAAGGATGCCAAGGACGCCAAGGCAGCCGGCGCGGCGGACGCCGGCGCCGATACCAAGGCTGGCGCCCCGAGCGAGGCCAAGAGCGATACCGCAGGCGACGGCAAGGCATCGGCTAAGACCGAGCCCACGGCGGCCAAGCCCGAAGCCGCGCGCGCCAAGCACCCGGCATCGGGCCGCTCCAGCGCCAGCACCCGTAAATCACACCCTGCTAAGCCGGCTCCCAAGGCTAAGCCTGCTGCCAAGCGCGCCTCGGCCAAGTCGCCGCCCAAAGCGGCCAAGCGCCGGGGCCGGCGTTGACCCGTTCGGTCCTCAAGTTGATCCTGCGCCGCTACCTGATCGCGGGACTGCTGGTGTGGCTGCCCATCATCGCCACGGTGCTGGTGGTGCGCTTCATCCTGGATCTCATGGACCAGACGCTGCTGCTGCTGCCGCGCTCTGTGCGGCCGGAAGTGCTGCTCGGTGTGCACATACCGGGATTTGGGGCGGTGCTCGCGGTGCTGCTGCTGCTGGCGACCGGGCTGCTGGTCACCAATATCATCGGCCGCAGCCTGGTGCGCGTCTGGGAGGATGTGCTCAACCGCATTCCCTTCGTGCGGGCGGTGTACGGTGGGGTCAAGAGCTTTTCGACCACAATACTGTCCAACTCGGGTAACTCGTTCAAGAAAGTGCTGCTGATCGAGTATCCGCGCGCGGGCCTCTGGAGCATCGGTTTCCAGACTGCTGCGGACGTCCGGCTCTCGAGAGCGCAGGGCGCCGAGCCGCAGGTCTGCGTGTTCATACCGACCACGCCGAACCCGACTTCCGGCTTCATCGTACTGGTGCCACGCTCGCAGACGATCGAGCTCGAGCTGAGCGTCGATGCGGCGATGAAGATGATCGTGACCCTGGGCGTGGTCATGCCGGCCGCTCGCGCACTTTAGAAAAAATATATGCGCAGCCACTATTGCGGGCAGGTCAACGAGCAACTGATCGCCCAGAGCGTCAGTGTCGCGGGTTGGGTGCATCGGCGGCGCGATCACGGTGGCGTGATCTTCGTCGATCTGCGCGACCGCGAGGGGTTGGTACAGATCGTGTTCCATCCCGACCACCAGGCGGTATTTGAAATCGCCGAGAAATTGCGGCATGAGTTCGTCGTGCGCGTACGCGGACTTGTGCGCGAGCGTCCGGCGGGCACGGTCAACGCCAACCTGGCCTCGGGACGGATCGAGATCGTGGCGGCGAAACTCGAGTTGCTGAACCGCTCCGATCCGCTGCCGTTCCAGCTCGACGAGACCGTCAATGAGGAAGTGCGCCTGCGCTATCGCTATATCGACCTGCGGCGCGAGATCATGAGCCAGCGGCTGCGGCTGCGTCATCGCCTCACGCGTTCGATGCGCGGCTATCTCGATGCGAAGGGATTCATCGACGTCGAGACGCCGATGCTAACCAAGGCCACGCCCGAGGGGGCGCGCGACTATCTGGTGCCCAGCCGCACCCATCCCGGCAAGTTCTTCGCGCTGCCCCAGTCGCCGCAGATCTTCAAGCAGCTGCTGATGATGGCCGGCATGGATCGCTACTACCAGATCGTGCGCTGCTTCCGCGATGAGGATCTGCGCGCCGATCGCCAGCCGGAATTCACGCAGCTCGACATCGAGACCTCGTTCCTGACGCAGGAGCAGATCATGCAGCTCATGGAGGAGCTGGTGCGCACGCTGTTCGTCGAGGTGCTCGGCGTGCAGCTGCCCACACCGTTTCCACGCATGAGCTACCACGATGCGATGCGACGCTACGGCTCGGACAAGCCGGATCTGCGCGTGGCGCTCGAGCTCGTCGAGGTCGCGGATCTGGTGCGCGGCTGCGACTTCAAGGTGTTCTCAGGCCCCGCCCAGGACGCCAACGGCCGGGTCGCGGCATTGCGCGTTCCGGGCGGCGGCGCGCTGACGCGCAAGGAGATCGATGAGTACACGGCCTATGTGGCGCGCTACGGCGCCAAGGGCCTCGCCTACATCAAAGTAAATCAGCGCGAGCGCGGGCGCGATGGCCTGCAATCCCCGATCGTCAAATTCCTCGACGATGCAGCGCTAGAGGGGCTGCTCGCGCGCTGCGGCGCGGCCGACAACGACCTGATCTTCTTCGGCGCCGATCAGGCCAAGGTCGTCAGCGATGCGCTCGGCGCGCTGCGGCTCAAGATCGCGCACGACCGTGGGCTGGTCAGCCCAAGCTGGCAGCCGCTATGGGTGGTGGATTTCCCGATGTTCGAATGGGATGCGCAGGCGCGGCGCTGGGCCGCGATGCATCACCCCTTCACCTCACCGCAGGACGACGATCCGGCCGCGCTGCGCGATGCGCCAGGGGAAGCGCTCGCGCGTGCCTACGACATGGTGCTCAACGGTTCGGAAATCGGCGGCGGCTCGGTACGAATTTTCCGTGAGGAGATGCAGTCGGCGGTGTTCGCGCTGCTGGGCATCGCGGCCGCGGAAGCGCGGCTGAAATTCGGCTTTCTGCTCGATGCGCTGCGCTATGGCTGCCCGCCGCACGGCGGTATCGCCTTCGGCCTCGATCGGCTGGCGATGCTGATGGCCGGCGCCGAAAGCATTCGCGAGGTCATCGCGTTCCCGAAGACGCAGACGGCCGCCGATCCGCTGACCGACGCGCCGACCGAAGTCGGCGAGGCGCAGCTGCGCGAGCTGCACATCCGCGTGCGCACGCCACCGCCGTCCGGCTAGGAGTCGGCACAGCATTGAGCAGCAGCGCGGCAGCCGTCGTGTACGTCCACGGTCTGTGGATGCCCGGCTTCGAGTCGGCGCTGTTGCGCCGGCGGCTGGGCGCCGAGCGCGGGTACCGCCTGCATGTGTTTCACTATCGCTCGATGTTCGAGCCGATGACGCGCATCGCGGCGGCGCTGCACCAGATGGTCGCGCGGATCGATGCGCCGCGGGTCCACTTGCTGGGCCACAGCCTCGGGGGCCTGGTGATCCTGCGCTACCTGCAGCGCTACAGCATGGCTCAACCTGGCCGGGTGCTGTTCCTCGGCACGCCCTGCACCGGTTCAGGCGTGGCGCGGCGGCTCGGCCAATGGGGCCTTGGGCGCCGAGCAATCGGGCTCGCCGCGTCCGAGGAGCTGCTGGTGGATCGTGCGCGCCGATGGGAGATCGGGCGCGAGCTGGGCATCATCGCCGGCACCGTGCCGGTGGGCTTGGGCCATTTGCTGCTAACATTCAAGGAAGCCAACGACGGGACGATTGCGGTCTCGGAGACCGCACTCGAGGGCGCGAAGAGCCGGCTGTGCCTGCCGGTGACGCACTCGGGGATGCTGCTGTCGGCGCGCGTGGCACGGGAAGCAGGGAATTTCCTCGAACATGGACGATTCGGACCCTAAATCGGCTGCGCGCTCGAGCCCTGGATGGCTGCGCTCGCACGCGCGACTACTCATCGTCGCGGCGGCGCTGCTGCTGCTCTACACCTTGGGCGGCTTTCTGCTGGTGCCGCGACTGGCTCGCAATGCCATCGTTCAGTACGTGCAAAAGGATCTGGGCCGGCACGCATCGATCGGGCAGCTAAGCTTCAACCCGTTCACGTTCACGGTCGAAATCCGCCAATTCGCGCTGGCCGAGGCCGACAATCAGCCGATCGCGAGCTTCGATCTGCTGCGGGTCAGCGCATCCTTGAGTGCCTCGCTGCTGCATCGGGCCTGGAGCTTGAATGAAGTGCGGCTCGAGCGGCCCGTCGTGCAGGTGCTGATCAACCGCGACGGCTCTCTGAGCCTCGCGAAACTCGCGCCTCCGGCCCCGCAGAAGCCGCAGGCCGCCTCGACCGCCCTGCCGGCGCTGCGGATCGCTGCCTTGGGCGTGCATGGCGGCCGCGTGCATTTCCAGGATCTGAGCCGCGGTGAGCCGTTCTCCGCCACGCTGACGCCGATCGAATTCGACCTGACCGATTTCCGCACGGCGCCGAAGTTCGAGAATAAATATCGCTTCAGTGCCCAGAGCAGCGTCGCAGAGCGACTGGACTGGGCCGGCCAATTCACGGTGCGGCCGCTCGGCTCGACTGGGGAGTTCACGGTCACGGCGTTGAAGGCATCGACCATTGCCGACTACCTGCAGAATGCGCTGCCGTTTGCGCTAACCAGCGGCAGTCTGGACGTGCAAGGCAACTACCAGTTTGTGGCCACACCGGCTACCGCCCTGTCGCTGACTCTGCCGAGCGTCAA
>DAIMZW010000030.1:0-5622 GCA_036733765.1 Steroidobacteraceae bacterium | reverse complement strand
CGCCGAGGCGCCATGGATCACGCTGCCGGAGCTGGACGTTGCCAACACGACCGTCGTGCTCAACGAACGGCGCGTTGCGATTGGCCAGGTCACATTGCAACGGGCCGCGCTGCAGCTCTGGCGCAATGCGGATGGGAGCCTGAATCTGCGGCAGCTGATGGGGCCCTCAAGCACGGCCACACCCGCGGGCTCAGCGCCAACCGCCGCCGCCGCGGCGGCCGCAACGCCGCCCTGGAGCATCGCGCTGGATAAGCTCGAGCTCCAGGATGCGAGCATCGAGGCGGAAGACCGCAGTATCACTCCGGCGGTCAAAATGCATCTCGGATCCATCGGCTTGACGGTGCAAAACTACTCGAGCGCCGGCTCCGCGCCGCTGAACTTCGATCTGCATCTGGGGCTCGGTGATACCGGCAAGTTGCAGACGCAGGGCACCGTTACGCTGTCATCGCTCAATACCGCGCTCGATCTGAGCTTAAGCGAATTTGATTTGCCGGCGCTGCAGCCCTACATCTCGCAGACCACGGACCTGACGCTTTACCGCGGACGACTCGGGCTCAAGGGCCATGTGGCGTACGCGCAGTCGCCCGCGCGCGGCCAGCCGCAGCTGCAGTTGGTGCTCGCGGTGGACGTCGCGAACCTGGCGACGCGCGATAATCTGATGAACGAGGACTTGGTGAGCTGGCGCTCGCTGCACATTGATGGCTTGCGATATCAGATGGCGCCCGATGCGCTGAGCATCGAGCGCATTGTGGCGAGCGCGCCGTACGGGCGGGTCATCATCGGCGCCAAGGGTGGCTTGAACGTGGCCGATATTATGCGGCCTGCGCACGCGCAGGGCCCGGCGGCGGCGCAGGTGGCCACGACCACGAGCACGACCACGGCGCCGGTCGCCGCGTCAAAGCCTAGGGGCCGCGCGCGAGGGGCCAAGAGCGATACCGCTGTGCCTACGGTGGCCGCCGCAGCCGCAGCCGCAGCCAAGCCACCGTCAATGCGCATGCGCATCGCGCGCATCGACATCCAGGACGGAGTGGCGGATTTCACCGATCATTCGGTGACGCCGACTTTCTCTGCGGCCATCTACGGCCTCAAGGGTTCGATCGTGGGGCTGTCGTCCGATCCGGCCTCGCGCGCGGCCGTGACGCTCGATGGCAGTGTCGATCGCTACGCGCCGGTATCGATCAAGGGCCAGATCAACGTGCTGTCGGCAGCGGCCTATACCGATATAACGATGAGCTTCAGCAATATCGAGCTGCCCACGTTCAATCCGTATTCCGGCAAGTTTGCGGGTTACAACATCGCCCAGGGCAAGCTCAGCACGCAAATGCAATATCACGTCGAGAACCGCAAGCTCGATGCCAAGCATCACATCGTGGTCGATCAGCTCGAGTTCGGCGATGCCACCGAGAGCAAGCAGGCGGTGCCATTGCCGATCAAGCTGGCGGTCTCCTTGCTCAAGGACCGCAATGGGGTGATCACGCTTGATCTGCCCGTGGGCGGCAGCCTCGATGATCCGACTTTTCGCGTCGGCCCGATCATCTGGAAGCTTTTCGTTGGGCTGATCACGAAGATAGTGACTGCCCCCTTTGCGCTGCTTGGTTCGCTCTTCGGCGGCGGTCCGGAACTGTCGTACATCGATTTCCCGGCTGGTGTCGCGACGCTGACCCCGGCGCAAATCCAGAAGCTCACGCAGCTGTCGAACGCGTTGGTCGAACGGCCGCAGGTCAAGCTCGACATTCCGCTGCACACACAGGGCGACGACGACGACACCGCGCTCGAGCGCACGGGGCTCGAGGATGCGCTGCATACGGCAGCGGCCGCACCGGCCGCGGTGCGTCTGGCGGCGCTGGCGGCGCTGTATCGAGCACAGTTCAAGGCCGAGCCCGAGTATCCGCCCGAAACCACGAGCGGGAGCGACCCGGATGTGGACCGCGTCACCTGGCTCGAAACGCAGTTGTTGCCACAGTTTGCGCCGAGCGCGGCGCAACGCGATGCGCTGGCGCAGGCGCGCGCCCAGGCCGTGCAAGCGGCGGTACTGGCCAATGCGGAACTCAAACCGGAACGGGTATTCTTGACCAATCAGGTCTCAGGCGGCGGACCCGAGGGTTCGGTACGGATGGAACTCAAGCTCGAATGAGCGCCCGATGGGTCGCTGCCTCGTCTTTAGTCGAGAGCGATCTTGTGCAATTCGAACAGCAGTTCGAGCGCCGCGCGCGGCGTGAGCGAGTCGGGGTCGAGCGCTGCGAGCCGCGCCAGAAGTGCTCGCGCGCGCTCGTCCTGCACAGTCGGTTCCGGCGGCGACCATGGCAGTTCGGCCTGCGGTGAGTGCGCGAGCGCGCTGCGGGCGCTGCGCGCCTCGAGCTGCGTAAGCGTTCGGCGCGCCGCCGCGATGATCTCGCGCGGTACGCCTGCCAGTTGGGCGACCTGAAGACCGTAGCTGCGGCTTGCGGGACCGTCTTTGACGGCATGCAGGAACACCAGCGAATCGCCGTGCTCGGTCGCATCCAGATGCACGTTGGCGCAGCCCTCGATCTCATCGGCGAGCGCGGTCAGCTCAAAATAATGGGTCGCGAACAGGGTGAAGGCGCGAACCCTCGTGGCGATATATTCGGCGACGGTACGGGCCAGCGACAGGCCGTCGAATGTGCTGGTGCCGCGACCCATCTCGTCCATCAGCACCAGGCTGTGCTCGGTGGCGTTGTTGAGGATATTGGCCGCCTCGGTCATCTCGACCATAAAGGTCGAGCGGCCTCCGGCCAGATCGTCGGCGGCGCCGATGCGCGTGAAAATGCGATCGATCGGCCCGATCTCGGCCCGCGCCGCCGGCACGAAGCTGCCCAGATGCGCGAGCACGACGATCAGCGCCACCTGGCGCATGTAGGTGGATTTTCCGCCCATGTTCGGGCCGGTGATGATCAGCATCCGCCTTCCTAAGTGCAGCGAGAGATCATTGGGCACGAAGGGCGTGTCGAGGAATCGCTCGACTACTGGATGGCGCCCGCCCTCGATGATCAGACGCGTCTCGGCCACCAGTGTCGGCTCGCTCCATCCCAGGGTGCTCGCGCGCTCGGCCAGCGCCGCGAGCACATCGAGCAGCGCGATGGCCGCCGCCGTGCGCTGCAGGGCGTCCAAGCTCGCGGTCAGCGCGGTCAGCACCGCTTCATACAGCTCCTTTTCGCGCGCGAGTGCACGCTCGCGCGCGCCGAGCACCTGATCCTCGAAGCCCTTGAGCTCAGGGGTGATGAAGCGCTCGGCTGACTTGACGGTCTGGCGGCGTACATAGTCGCTCGGCACGCGCTCGGCGTGTGCGCGTGCAACCTCGATGAAGAAGCCCTGCACACGGTTTTGCCTAAGTTTCAGGCTGGCGATGCCGCTGCGCTCGCGTTCGCGCTGCTCGAGCTCGGCCAGAAATTCGTCGGTGTTGGTCGCAATGGCGCGCAGCCGATCGAGCTCCGAATCATGACCCACGGCGATGACCCCGCCATCGCGCACGAAGTGTGCGGGCTGCGCACCGATGGCTTGGCACAGCAGCGCGTGCTGTTCAGCGTGCTCGCCGATCTCGCCGCGCAGCCGCTGGAGCATCGGTGAATCAAAGCACTCGAGCGCGGCGCGCACCGCCGGCAGCGCGCCCAGGGAGGCGCGCAACTGCACCAGATCGCGCGGTCGCGCCGAGCGCAGCGCGACGCGTGCGAGGATGCGCTCGAGATCGCCGATGGCCCGCAACAGCTCGCGCACTGCCTCGAAGCGGCGCGATTCCGCCAACGCCGCCACGGCGTGATAGCGCTCGCGCAGCTGCGCGTGCGCGCGCACCGGCCGCGCCAGCGCGCGGCGCAAGGCCCGCGAGCCCATGGCAGTCACGGTCGAGTCGATCACGGCAAACAGCGTCGCCGCCTCATTACCCGAGAGGCTGCTGTCGAGTTCGAGATTGCGACGCGTCGCGGCATCGAGCCCGAGCGCATCGGAGCGCTCCTCGACCTGCAGCGTGCGGATGTGCGGCAGGGCGGATCGTTGCGTGTCGCGCACGTACTGCAGCAGCGCGCCGGCTGCGCGCAACGCCAGCGGCAGCTCATCGACGCCGAAGCCCTTGAGGTCCAAGGTGCCGAGCTGGTCGGTCAGCAGCCGCGAGGCGCTTGCGAGCTCGAAATGCCACGGGGCACGGGCGCGCACGACCGGTTCATGCCGGCACAACGCCGCAAGTTCCTGGGCCTGGTGCTCGGCCAGCAGCAGCTCGGCCGGCCGCAGACGCTCGAGTTCGGCCTCGACGCCCTCGACGCTGTTGAGCTCGAGCACACTGAAACGGCCGGAGGCGAGCTCCAGCCAGGACAGACCAAAGCTGCCCCCTTCGCGCCACAGCGCGGCCAACAGGGTTTCGCGGCGCTGCTCGAGCAAGGCCTCGTCCGTGACCGTGCCCGGCGTGACGATGCGCACGACCTGCCGTTCCATGGGTCCGCGCGTCTGGCCCGGATCGCCCAGCTGCTCGCACAGTGCCACCGATTCGCCTCGACGCACCAGTCTTGCCAGGTACGCCTCGACGCTGTGCACCGGTACCCCGGCCATCGGCACGTTGGCGCCGCCGGATTGGCCGCGCGAGGTCAGGGCGATATCGAGCAGCTGCGCGGCCCGCCGAGCGTCCTCGTAGAACATCTCGTAGAAATCCCCCATGCGGTAGAACAGCAGTGCGTCCGGATGCTCCGCCTTGATCCGCAGGTACTGCTGCATCATCGGCGTGTGCACGCCGGATGAGGGGTCCGCCACCATGGCGGCGCAGTGTACAGGCGCTACCATGGGCGCATGAACGATATCAGTGATGCGGCGCTGCGAGCCCTGGCCGAGCGTGCGGGCGCCGTGTTGTTTGCGAGGCAGCACCGGGTGGCGGTGGCGGAATCGTGCACGGGCGGCTGGCTGGCTAAATGCCTGACGGACATCCCGGGCAGCTCGCAATGGTTCGAGTGCGGCTACGTCACCTATTCGAACGCGGCCAAGGAGCAGGCACTGGGCGTGGCCGCGAGCGTCATCGAGACCTTCGGGGCGGTCAGTCGGCCGACAGCCGAACAGATGGCCACCGGCGCCTTGCACTACAGCGGCGCTGCGCTGGCGGTCGCGATCACGGGCGTGGCCGGGCCCGACGGCGGCACGCCTACCAGGCCGGTCGGACTGGTCTGGTTCGCGCGTGCGCAGCGCGCTGGTGCGCTCACGGCGCTGGAAGAGCGCTTCAGCGGTGATCGCGAGGCCGTGCGTCGTGCCGCGGTCGCCACGGCATTGCGGCTCATCATCGCCGCGCCTTGAGCAGTCAGCCTTGGCGTTGCGGCGAATGTTCTTTGCACTCTGGCCAGACTCAAGCTGGTGCGAGCGGCTGCTCGGGGCCGCGCAGGCCCTGAATGCAGGGGGCGGGGGCCGAGCCATGGCAAGCGTTGATTTGCACGTGACGCTCTGCTTTCTCGGCGCGGTCGATGAGTCGCTCATCGCCGGGCTGTGCGAGCGCGCTGCGGCGCTGCAGGCGGCGGACTTTGAGCTCGAGTTCGACGCGCTCGAGTACTGGCCGCAATCGCGAGTGCTGGCGGCGACGAGCTCCAGCGTGTCCCCCGCCGCGAGCGGGCTGGCACGCGCACTGAGCTCTTGCGCTCG
>DAIMZW010000029.1:0-25089 GCA_036733765.1 Steroidobacteraceae bacterium | reverse complement strand
CTAGGCTCGCGAGCGGATATTTTCAATGACAAGCGCTTGAGCTGGACCTTGGGTCACACCTTAGAGCAGCGGGGCACGCCAACACTGAGCCGGCGGCAGCGGATGTCGACGCGCTCGTCCGCCCCCAATGGGAAATCCCATGCCGAGGCGTCATAGCCCGTCCGCCTTAAGGTCCCTCTATCTTCCGATTGCAATGGCCAACAGTGAAGCGGTCAGTGCGACGGTATGGCCATTTTTTTCCATCAAGCGTTATTACAATAGTAATAACGCAGGAAATTATCTAAAGCTTGCCCTCAAAGTCCGAACTTCGGGAATTCGCTCAGTGATCTCCTCCGAAGCAGGTGCAGCCGCCTTCAAACGGGCGATGGCAAGCCGCTGTTGCTGATCGAGAGGCGGAGCAGATCATGGCGTGTTGAGCCATGGTATAACTCGGGTTATACTGCACTCCTGAAAACCGCCATTTCCATTCCCGATTCGATATTCGAGGAAGCGGAGCGCTTGGCCAAGCGGCGCGGATGGTCGCGTAGCGAGCTGTACGCCAACGCCGTTGCCGAATACGTCAAAGGCGAAAGATTCCTCGGCGTCCGCGAACGGCTCGATGCCGTGTATAGAGTACGTCCGGAGGATTCAGAGCTCGATGCAATCATAGAACGGGCGCAGGCGCAGTCGCTGCCCAAAGAGAAGTGGTAATGCGTCGGGGCGAGATCTGGTGGGCGTCGCTCAGCGATCCCGTCAGTTCGGGTCCCGGATTTCGTCGCCCTGTCCTCGTCGTTCAATCCGACGATTTTAACGAAAGTGCGATTCGCACCCTGATTTGCGCCGTGGTCACATCGAATCTGCATCTGGCAGACGCACCGGGAAACATTCGCTTACCGCGCAAGGTAAGCGGTCTGGCTCGGGAATCGGTGGTGAACGTATCGCAACTGATCACCCTGGACAAGCGGCTGCTGACGGCGCGCGTAGGCCGTCTTGCATCTGAAACACTGCGGAACGTCGACGCCGGCATGCGACTGGCGCTGGCACTGTAGCCTAGCGCCCGGCCAGAGATCAGGCGTGAGCGGACGGATAGTGAGCTTCATGTCACTTGCTTTCTCGTCGGGTTGTGGTCCCCGAGTACTAGAGATGTGCTAGAGATCGGTCATGGCGCGTTGATGGCCGTGCGCAGTGCGGCGGCAGTGTCGAGGTCGCCCCCTTCGACTATTCGCAGGATGCGTCCGCTCCCATCGGCGATCAGCACAGCTGGTAAAGGAGTCGGCGCACTGCGACCGTACTATGCGGGACGACCGACAATGCAGGGGCTGGTCCTGGGCTATGGGGCGATCGGCGACAACGCGATAGTTGACGGGTTGGTCCGACTGCGCCGATCGATACCGCCGAGATAGGGCGGCCTGCCAGTCTTGCAGTGCAGTTCTCTTTTAGATCCAATGCTTCCGAAGCAACCACACTTTGATGATCTGCGTAAGCCCCATGTAGCTCAGCAGCGTGAGCATCAGGATCGGCCAGTACATGTGCGGCAGGTGCGTGAGGCCCAGTGCCGAGGACAACGGCGAATACGGCAGCCACATACCAAATGCCATGATGGAAAGTGTTGTGAGCGTCAGCGGAAAACTCGCCCGACTCTGCACGAACGGAATCTTATTGGTGCGAATGACGTGGATGATAAGCGTTTGCGTCATCAACGACTCGACGAACCAGCCAGTCTGAAATAGTGACGCACGCGATGGATCCCAGCAGTTGAAGACCCAGAGCATGACGAAGAAGGTCGTATAGTCGAAAATCGAACTGATAGGGCCAATGAAGAGTATGAACCGCCTGATTTCCGTAATGTTCCAGGGTCTCGGCCGCGCGACTTGCTCCTCGTCCACGGCGTCCGCCGGGATCGGTACCTGTGAGAAGTCATATAGGAGATTGTTCGTCAACACCTGAATCGGGGCCATCGGCAGGAAGGGCAGGAACGCACTTGCCCCCAGCACGCTGAACATGTTCCCGAAGTTGGAACTCGCCCCCATGCGGATGTACTTGATGATATTCGCGAAGACCTTGCGGCCTTCGATCACGCCTTCGTCCAGCACCATGAGGTCCTTCTCCAGCAAGATCAGGTCCGCCGACTCTTTGGCGATGTCCGTGGCGGTGTCCACTGAGATACCGACGTCCGCGGCTCGCAAGGCGGGTGCGTCGTTAATCCCGTCGCCCATGAATCCGACGACGTGCCCTTTGCCCCGGAGGATGCGGATGACCCGCTCTTTGTGCGCGGGAGAGAGGCGCGCGAACAGCGTCGCCTTCTCCGCTGCCTCGGCCAGTTCGGCGTCCGACAGCTTCTCGAGGTCGCCGCCGAGCAGCATCGGGTCGGCCAGGAGGCCCACGTCCTTGCACACCTTGCGGCTGATCAGGTGGTTATCTCCCGTGAGAATTTTTACCGCGATGCCATGCTTGTGTAGAGCTGCCAGGGCGCGGGCCGCGGTGTCCTTCGGCGGGTCCAAGAAGGCAACGTACCCTCTGAGTACCAGTTCTCGCTCGTCATCTTTGGCGCAAATTTGCTTCCCTGGCAGCTCTCTGGTGGCGACTGCCAGCACGCGGAAACCGTCATTGCTAAGGCTGTCGTACTCCTGTTTCAGCCCGACGATCAGATCCGGGTCCATCGCGGACAACTTGCCGTCGAGTTCGAATTGCGAGCAGCGGCGGAAGATCTCTTCCGGAGCCCCCTTTGTGAGTAGCACCGCCTTGCCTTCGGGATCCTGCACCAGGACCGACATCATGCGTCGAGTGAAGTCGAACGGCAGCTCATCCAGCTTCTTATAATTCCCGACAATCGCCTTGCCGTGAAAGTCGACACTGTCCAGAATCGCCCGGTCGAGCAGGTTTTTGAGGCCGGTCTGGAAGTAGCTGATCAGGTACCCGTCGAGGAGCACGTCATCGCTTTCACGCCCCGCGACGTTGCAGTGACGCATGAGAACGACACGGTCTTCCGTGAGCGTACCCGTCTTGTCCGTGCACAGCACGTCCATGCCTCCGAAGTTCTGGATTGAGTTGAGCCGTTTGACGATCACTCTCTTGCGACTCATGGCGAGCGCGCCTTTGGAGAGGCAGACCGAGACAATCATCGGCAGCATCTCGGGAGTCAGACCGACAGCGACTGCCAGAGCAAAAAAGAAAGCCCCCTTCCAATCGTGCTTGGTGAAGCCGTTAATGAGGAAAACCAATGGCACCATTACGGCCATAAACTGCATCATGAGCCAGGTAAAGCGGTTGAGACCCTGGTCGAAGCTGGTCTGCGTCCGTTCTCCCGTGATCGAGCGGGCCATACTGCCCAAGTAGGTGCGTACGCCGGTCGTGATCACAACGGCCGTCGCCGTGCCGCTCTCGACGCTCGTCCCCATGAAGCATGTGTTCTTGAGTTCAGTGGGTGAGCTCGCGTTATCCGTTTCAGGCTGGTAGAACTTCTCGACCGGGAGCGACTCACCGGTGAGGCTGCCTTGGCTCACGAACAGGTCTTTCAATGACAACAGCCGCACGTCGCCCGGAATCATGTCTCCGGCGGCGAGCTTGACGATGTCCCCAGGCACCAAATCCCGGAGTGGTATCTCCCGCGCCGTGCCGTCCCGAACAACCGTCGCGGTCACGTGAATCATGGCCTTGAGCTTCTCTGCGGCGGCGTCTGCCCGCGCTTCTTGAAAGAAGCGCAGTCCCACACTCAGCGCCACCATCATCGCCATCACGGAGCCGGCGCGTGCGTCACCGGTAAAAAAGGATACCGCCGACAAAATCGTCAGCAGGATCACAAGCGGATTGCGAATGATCCTCAGAACTCGGATGGGCCAGCCTTGTTTACGCTCCTGGGCGATCTCATTCGGACCGGTCGCGCGCGTGCGTTCTTCGGCCTCCGCTTGCGTCAGGCCAGCGAGAGACGTTCGCAGGTCGCGGAGCAGCGCTTCGCCGTCCTTCCGGGCGGCGTCGAGCACCGCAGGCGCGACCCGAATGTTCTGGCTCTTCGTCTTAGTAGGGATCGGCGGCTCTTTCAGGCGAGCCGGTGGCGCCGCGAGCCTGGCGCCCGCCGGTCCCGCGTCCTGCACCGCAGCCCTGTCCGTGCCGTCCGCATCAGGTGGTGTCATCGTTGGCGATCCGTATTCAGCTGCGCCGCACAAATTTGCACGAGGATTGCATTACAATTGATCCACATGACCGTCTGATACGCTATCGCTTCATATTGTGCGGAAATCCCGGTCGCGCTCACGCCGTGGCGCGATCGCAGAACTGCAGCATATCCCGGACACGCCTCTCAAGCCTTAGCCACGCCGCTCCGCTAGTCACATCTTCGTCATCCGGCTAACCCAGACTTGGAAGCAGCCCATAGAAGGAACCTATGCAAAAGACCGCAGCAGTGGCCTCTCTCGGCCAACGCAGATTAATGTTGCCAGCCTGGGTCAAGGCGGCCTTGTCCGCCAACGATCGTCTGAAGGTCTACCTGACCGTGCTGCAGGCAGCGTCATCGCACGCCTCGCAGCCGAAGCGTGAGCTGCCCGGTCTGGAGGCCGAATTGGCAGCCGCCGGCCTCAGTGATGGTTGGCTTCAGGATGTCGCCGCAGGCACGACTCGAATCGAAGCAGACCTCCATATCCCTGATATGCCTCGGCTCGTCAAGTGCTTCACGGAAGACCTTGGCACCATGGCTCGGCCCGTCCTTGAGACCACGACGGCGGACGCGGAGCCACATCATCGCGTACAGCACTGGCTCAGCTGGCTCGGCGCCCTGCCCTCGGATCGGCTGAGCGGCAAGCAGATCGAAGCGTTCATACAGGGCCGTGGGGACGGCCCAGACAGCCTGCATCTGCTCGTGATGGATCTGCACAAGCAGATTAATCGGCTTTCGGGCGAGTTGGCCAGCGAGGTGATCGACGGCGCAAACGTGTGGGAATTGCAGCCCGAGGACCGCGTGCGCGTAGCTGCGTTCATGCGTGGCCTGAACCGGACCGCGGCTCTGAAATTCGACCACCCGGGGTTGGATACTTCCGCCACGAGAGACGGCGAACGCCTGCTGCTGCAAAACGACATTGGCACCAACGATGCGCACGTGTTGGTCCTGCAGGTGAACGCCCGCAGAATCACGCTGACCTATTCCGATCTGCATCGCCGTCGCCTGGAGTTCTTCCAGGCTCTGCTCACACCCTTTGGAGCACAGTGGTCGCTGCTGGAATCTCGCACGAGCGCCGAACTCAACGAGGGCGCGCCTTACTCCGTGGCCACCGCCCAGTTCGATTGCCTGGACGACCGCATGCTCGATGCTGCGCTGGAAGGCATTGCTTCGCGCATCGTTTTCCTGATCGACTGGAACCATGCTCGCAAACGGCTGCAGGCGTTCGTCGAGAAGGAGGATGCGATTGCGGTGCTCGCCGAAGCCGCACGCCTCGACGTCGGTCACCGGGCGTGGCTGCAGGTTGGCGGGGAGCGACTGATCTTCGCGGCCATGCAGGCGGCGGGCGAAGGTGCGTTTCGGATTGGCGATCGGCTCGATGAAGTTTTGGGGGTCGCGGACGCGCGCGAGTTCCTGGTGGCTGTGCTGCGGCTGGCTTGCGATGCATTGCGTGGCGGCCAACCCTCGGCGCTGGTGGCCGACGAGACACGTATGCTGCTTGCCCAACACGTGCGACACCGCACCAGCGAATTCGATCTGCTGGCGGAACATGCGTCGTACTGCCATGCACTGGCGCAAGCGGTCAGCGATGGCCTCTCTCACGGTGTCGAAAGCTCGAGCAACGCCGCGCAGGAGCTTGCGGCGCGCACGAAAGTGTGGGAACGCCGCGCCGACCACCTGGTCATGCAAGCGCGCGAAAAGGCCGAGCGCCAGCCTCGTTGGCGACCGTTTGCCAGACTCGCGGAGCAGTCCGACGACGTGGCCGACGCGCTGGAGGAAGCCGCCTTCCTGATCAGCCTGATCGCCGACCACCACCTGAAAGGTTGGAACGCCGATGTACGCAAAGCCCTGGCACGCCTGGCCGCCACCGTGCTGCAGGCGACCCAGGACCATGTGAAAGCGCTGGCGATCGCTCGCACGCTCAGTGCAAACAGCGACGTAGTCGACAATGACGCGTTCCTCGGGGCGACCTGGCGGGTCCTGCAGGCGGAGCGGCAATGCGACGCGCTGCTGCGCGACGCCCGCCGGGTGATCCTAGGGGCAGTGCAGGATGCACCGTCGCTGATGCTCGCCAATGATCTTGCAAGCGCGTTGGAGTCGGCATCCGACCGCCTGCTCACGGCCGGGTACGCGCTGCGGGATGTCGCCTTCGACAAAGCCGGAGTGCAGTGATGAATTCGCACGATCATGGCGTAGCGGCAGCTCCGCCGCCGATCACGCCGTCGTGCGAGCAGGCCTTGGCTTCGCTGCCCGCCGAGGTCTATCTGATCGGATGCGGCGCCGAGACCAGGAACGACTCTCAACCATCGGCACAGACGATGGGCTTCAAAGCCTGGAATTTGCTGCGCATGGCGCGAATGTCGCTGCCGGTTCCGCAGGCCTTTGTGCTCGGCACGCACTACGGCGCCGACGCGGGCGCGCGCGAACTGGCCTCCAGTGCAAACCTTTGGAAGACCGGTCTGCACGCATTGGAACGTGCGACCGGCCTGTCCTTCGGCGACGCCCGGCGCCCGCTGCTGCTCTCGGTTCGTTCTGGTGCGCCCGTATCGATGCCCGGAATGATGGAGACACTTCTGAATGTCGGGCTCTGCGACGCTACGGTCGGCGGGCTGTTGCGTCAGACCGGCAATCCGCGGCTGATTTGGGATGCGTATCGGCGACTCGTGGCCACGTACGCGGAGGTGGTAGCCGGCTTGCCGGCGCAGCTCTTCGACCAAGCCTGCGCAACGCTGGTCGGCGCGCGCGACGAGCGCGATCTCGACTTCGCGGAACTCCGCGAGCTTACCCGTCGATTTCTCGCGATCTACACTCAGGCAACGGGCCTGCCGTTTCCTCAGGAACCCGCTCTGCAGCTCGCCGGCGCGATCAAAGCCGTCTTCGCATCCTGGCACTCAGAGAAAGCCCGTGAGTATCGACGCCTGAACCGCATACCGGACGCAATCGGAACAGCGGTGACCGTGCAGCGCATGGTGTTCGGCAATGCGGGCGGGCAGTCAGGCGCCGGCGTGGGGTTCACCCGTGATCCCACCACCGGAGAGCCTGCATTGTGGGTAGATTTTCTGTTCAACGCGCAGGGAGAAGACGTCGTGTCGGGGCGGCGCAGTGCCCACGGACATGACGAATTGGCCGCCGTCTTGCCCGCCGTGTGGCAGGCGTTGCGGGATGCAGCACGGCAACTCGAGCACGCGATCGGCGACATGCAGGACTTCGAGTTCACCGTCCAGGACGGGCGGCTATTCATGCTGCAGACCCGTGACGGGAAGCGCACACCGCGCGCTGCAGCCCGAATCGCGCTCGACATGCTCGGCGAAGGGCTGATCACTGCCGAGGTGGCGTGCGAGCGCACTGCCGGGCTGGACCGGGAAACACTGGCAAGGCCTCGCATCGTTGCCATAAATGGTGCGGCGCTGGTGCCGCTGGCGCGCGCTGTCACGGCCAGCAGCGGCGTTGCCATCGGCGAGATTGCCCTGGACGAAGCCCGCACCGTCGCTCGCCACGGCGCGGGAGTGCCAATCGTGCTGGTGCGTCGTGACGCGGAAACCAGCGATATATCCGCACTGGAATCGGCTACGGGACTGTTGACGCAGCGTGGCGCGCGCACATCTCATGCCGCTGTTGTGGCTCGCCAGTTGGGCAAAGTCTGTCTCGTCGGCTGCGCGGATCTGCAAATCGACGAGGCCTCACGCACGGTCAGGTTTGGCCGCACGACGCTGCACGAGGGCGACCTGCTGACGCTCGACGGCAACGGGGGCGCGCTCTACGCGGGCGCAGTGCAGACCGAGATCGAATACCCGATGGAACTTCTGTCGCGGCTGGAGTCTCTCAGGCAACGCGTGGCAATGTCGAAAGGCTGATCAACGGTAACCTGAAGTCACGACGCGTGACGGAAGCAGCGGCCTTTACTTCGATGCCGACGGGAATAACTGGGCCCGGTAGGATTCGAACCTACGACCAAGGGATTATGAGTCCCCTGCACTAACCGCTGTGCTACAGGCCCGTCGACGAGCCGGCAGTTTAACTCATCGGCCTACGGCGGCGACCCTCACCACGGCAGCACTTGGCCGAGATGGCTGAAGCTGCCGCTGGGCCCATCGGCGGCGAGCGTCGCCAGCGCGACGCTGGTCTTGGCGCCATCGACGATTTGCATCGGCGCGTTCGCCCCACCCATGTCGGTCTGCACGTGACCGGGATGCGCTGCGTTGACCTTGATCTTCGTATCACGCAGCTCGTAGGCCAGACTGACCGTCCAGGCATTCACGGCGGTCTTCGAGGCGTTGTAGGCGGGGTTCTGGGAGTGGTAGATCCGTGATGTGGGATCGCTGTGCAATGCCAGCGACGCGAGAACGCTCGACAGATTCACAATACGGGCGGCGGGCGCCTGGCGCAGCAATGGCAGGAACGCCTGGGTCACCGCGACGGTACCGAAGAGGTTGGCCTGGAACGTTCGCTGCCAGACATCGAGTGACTGCGCGGATGGCGTCCTGGCCGGATCATCGAGCAGCACGCCGGCGTTGTTGACGAGGATGTCCAGCATCTTGTGTTTGCGTGCCACCTCGCTGGCGGCCTTGGCAATGCTCGGCGCGGAGGTCACGTCGATGAGCAGCGCGTCCGCGCTCAAGCCTTCACTGCGCAACTGCGCGGCGGCGGCCTCGCCGGCTTTGGCGTCGCGCGCGCCGATCAGCAATTGGATGCCGAGTTTGCCCAATTGACGTGCGGTCTCGAGGCCAATGCCTTTGTTGGCGCCCGTGATCAATGCGAGTTTGCTCATGGGATCTCTCCTGGTATTGGAATCATCGCCGGTGTGACGGTACGACGCCCAGAGCTAAGCTTGCGGATGATCAGGTAAAACACCGGCGCGAGTTAGGCCGCGCCGCGTTAGGCCGATTTCAGGAACGCATCGCAGCTACCGCGCGCGGCTTCGGTGTCCGGAATCTTGACGCAGATCTGCTGCATCCGTGCGCGCAGCCCCTGCAGCACATCAGCGTGTGCACCCTTGGCGGCATCATTCCAGGCGCGCAGCTCGCGATCGAGTTTCTCGAGCCGCACGCGGGCGCGCCGGTAAATGCGATCCGGTCCATCGAGCTCACCGAGCACCGCGGTGCCGGCATCCTCGATCCGCTGGCTATCCTTGGGCGCCATGCGCAGCAACCCGCTGATGTAGAGCTGTCCCCACTGAAAGCGCGTCGCCGCCCCCTGCGACTCGCGGTAGGCCTCATCGAGCAGCGTGACCGCCTCGTCCTTGTGCCCGAGCTTCTCGGCGATCTCGGCGAGGTCAGCCTTGTAGTAGTACGGCGCGCTGGCGCGCGCAATCTCCTCGTGCGCGATTTTGTAGGCACCCGGGTAGTCGCCGATATCTTCCAGAATATCGAGCGAGGCATTGACCAGTCCCGAGCGCACGAACGGATTCTGCTCGGCCGCCAGGGCGGCGTCGATGCGTTGACGCGCGCCCGCGACGACATTCTTCGGCAGCGGTGCCTTGGGCTTGCCGAGATCCTTGAGCGCGCGCAGCTCGGCATCGATGAAGCCGAGCTGATCGGCCAACACGTAGCGTCCATCGTTGGCGGCGGCGTCCATCGTCGCGACGTAGCGATCGCGCAGCAGCGTAGGCACTGACCCGCCGCGCAGACGCACAGCCTTGAAGAAGCTGTCATCCAGAATGGCGAGCGCGCCAGCGGTGCTGACCGCCAGGGCAGGCTGCGCGAGCCCCTGTGCCACCTGATCCTGCAGCCCCGCGAGCAGCGGCGAGGGCTGGGCCTTGGGTTGATCCAGCGCATCGCTTTCCGCGTTGGCCGCATAGTACGCGGCGTAGATGATCAGGTTGGCGCGCTCGAGCTCGGCGTTGCGCGGACAATCGGCCGCCGCGGCCATCAGCGCATTCGCTTGGCTAGCGAAGCTCGCGGCCTCGAGCGTATCGAGCTCCCAGGAGTTAAAGGCCAGGCGGCGGCATTCTTCGCTAGTGAGGGCCTTGCCGCCGGCAGCGGACTGAAGCAGCGCGTCGACCGGTTGAATATTCTCCAACGCCAGATCGAGCACGGCTGCGTATTGCGCCACGTCCCGGCCAGCACCGAGGCGGATGATTTCATGGCGATCGGGGTCGAACACGATCAGGGTCGGATAGCCCTGGATGTGGAAGCTCTCGCCCCACTTCTGCGCGCCCTCGTCATCGCCATCGAGATAGACCGGCAGGAACAGCTTGCTCTTGGCGATGAAATCCGGTCGCGAAAACACCGTGGATTTCAGCGTATGGCAGAACGGACACCACTCGGCGCCCCAGTAGATCAGCACCGGCCGGTTCTCGCGCTTGGCGACGATGAACGCCCCGTCGAGGCTGCCGTCGAACCAGGCGATGTCGGGCGGCTCATTGGCGTGCGCGGCGTGGTTCGCATGCAGGGGCTGCGCCTTTTGGCAGCTGCCCAGCATCAGCAACAGGCCCAGGCATACTAATCGTTGATACATGACCCGAAGCCTCCACAACCGCCGCGTCTGCGTCAAGGATAAGGATAAAATACCTCTAACGCGCATGACCCATCGCGGCTGACAACACGGAGTCCCCCCATGCAGCTGTATTACGCTCCCGGCGCCTGTTCCCTCGCCTCGCATATCGCTCTGCAGGAATCCGGCCTGCCCTACCAGGTAGTGCGCGTGAATCTGCGTGACAAAAAGACCAGCGACGGATCGGACTACAACGCCATCAACCGCAAAGGCTATGTGCCGGCCCTGAAGCTTAGCAACGGCGAGGTGCTCACCGAGGGGTCGGCGCTGCTGGCCTACATCGGCGAGCTGCAGCCGACCCGACAGCTGATCGCCGCGCCCGGCACACTCGAGAACTACCGCGTGCGCGAATGGCTGGCGTTCATTGCCACCGAGCTGCACAAGAACGCGGGCCCGCTGTTCAACCCGAAGACGCCCGAAGCCACTCGCGCGATGCAGATCGAGGCCCTCAAGGGCCGCCTTCGCTATGTCAACGACGCACTGGCCAAGCAAGCGTTCCTGGTCGGCGAGCACTTCACGGTCGCCGACGCCTACCTGTTCACCATACTGAGCTGGCACGAGCGTTTGCATATCGAGCTCAGCGAATTTCCTCATCTCAAAGCCTATTACGAGCGCATCAAGGCCCGCCCCGCGGTACAGGCCGTGCTCAAGACGGAAGGGTCGCCGAACTGACGGTTCATCGACGCACGCCTTTGGCGCGGCCTCGCGCGGCGCCGCGCGTCGGGGTTGCCTCGAGAGGATTCTCGGGCCAGGCGTGCTTGGGGTAGCGGCCGCGCATGTCCTTGCGCACCGCGGCGTAGCTGCTGCGCCAGAAGCCGCCCAGGTCGCGCGTGATCTGCACCGGGCGCTGCGCCGGGGACAGCAGTTTAAAGGTCACGGGCACCGCACCACCGCCGATGCGCGGCGTGGCATCCAGACCGAATACTTCCTGCAATCGAACGGCGACGCACGGTGCGTTGTCGTCGAGATAGTCAATGGCGATGTGCGAGCCGGTGGGCACCACGAGTTCGCGCGGTGCGAGCGCCTCGAGCGCACGGCGCTGCGCGGGCGTAAGCCGCTCGCGCAATGCCGCGGGCAACGGCAGGCGCGCGAGATGCTCGCGGCGCGTTAGTCCCGCGAGCCAGGAGCCAAGCCACTGATCCATGCTCGCGGTGAGCGCCGCATCGTCGCTGGCGGGCCAGTCGGTGAGATCGGCGCGGGATAGCGAGCGCACGAACTCCATGCGCGCCTGCAGCGTTCGCACCTCGCGATCCCATGGCAGCGCCGTAAGACCGAGTTCGCGCAGGCCCTCGAGCATCGCGGCGACGCTCTGCGCCCCGTCGGGCGCCGCTCGCGTCTGGTCCTCGAGCACCAGGGCTTCGAGCCGCCGCACGCGCCGCCAGAGCACGGCGCCCTCGCGCGCATCCCAGCCGAAGGACTCCTGGGTCGTAATGTGGGCGGCAAATAGTTGCTCGAGCGCCTCGCGCGGGAGCGCCGCGGCCAGATCGATCCGCGCCTCGCGCTCACGATCATCGAGCGCGGCCGCGACGATGAATGGCGATCGCGCGAGTGAGGTGGGATGCGCAAAGGCAGCACCACGACCGTTGGCGAGCAGATAGCGGCCCTGCGCGCCCTCGCGGCGCTGGCCGATGCGGTCGGGAAAGCCGAGCGCGAGCAACGCGCCGACCGCCTCGTCCCCGCCCGCCAGACGCGGGGACCGCGCGCCCGCTGTCGAAGCACGGCGCGGCAGCCCCTGCACCGCCGTCTCGAGCGCTCGCGCGCTGCGCTGCACGCGCTCGAGCGCAGCTCGATCTGCAGCCTCGCGGCCCGCCATCTCGCGCAGCAGCTCGAGCCTGGCACGCAGATCCGGATCGTTCGGGCCCGCGCCGTATCGCAGCAGATCCCGCTCAGAGAGCACGGCCGCGAGCTGCGCGGCCAACGGCACGGCGCCCAGATCGCGCGCGGCGAGCAGCATGGCCCCGAGCCGCGGATGCACCGGCAGGCGCGACATCTCATGGCCCAGAGCCGTAAGCCGAGCCTGCCGATCGAGCGCACCCAGCCGCGCAAGCAGCGCGCGTGCCTGCTGCAACATGGGCGCTGGCGGGGCATCGAGCCAGTCGAGCGGCATCGCATCGCTTGCCCCCCAGCGCACGAGTTCGAGCGCCAGAGATGCCAGATCGGCCTCGAGGATCTCGGGTGCGGTCGTCGCCGCCAGAGACAACTGCGCCCCTTCGCCCCACAGCCGGTAACAAATTCCGGGTGCGACGCGCCCGGCGCGTCCACAGCGCTGTTCGCTGGCCGCGCGCGAAATGCGTTCCAGGTCCAGGCGGCTCATGCCGGTGACCGGATCAAAGCGCGAACGGCGGACCAGGCCGCAGTCAACCACTGCCGTGACGCCCGGAATAGTCAGGCTGGTCTCGGCAATGTTGGTCGCGAGCACCACTTTGCGCGTACCGGCGGCGCTCGGCGCGAGTACCGCATCCTGCGCGGCGCCGCTCATCTGGCCGTACAGCGACAGCACCCGCACTGTGGCCGGCAGGCTCGCCTGGGCCAGAGCGCCTTCGACGCGGCGGATCTCACCTACGCCCGGCAGGAACGCCAGCACATCGCCCTGCGTAGCTTCGAGCGCACGTTGCACCGCGCGCACGACGGCCAGCACGAGCCGCTGTGCATCCAGCTGCGGAGCGCCGCGGCCGAGGTACTGCACCGCCACCGGGAAAGCGCGTCCCGGCACATGGACCACCGCGGCATCGCCGAGCAGCTGCGCGACCCGCTCGCTCTCGAGCGTCGCCGACATGATGAGCACGCGAAACGTGCCGCCCAGCTGGCGGCGTGCATCGAGGCACAGCGCCAGTCCCAGATCGGCCTGCAGGCTGCGCTCGTGAAATTCATCGAAAATCACGCAGCCCACGCCCTCGAGCGCCGGATCCTCCTGCAGCAGCCGCGTCAGCACCCCCTCGGTCACCACCTCGATGCGAGTTGCGCGCGACACCCGGGTATCGAGCCGCATGCGATAGCCGATCGTCTGCCCGACGCTCTCACCACGCAGCGAGGCCATGCGCGCGGCCACTGCGCGGGCTGCGAGCCGTCGCGGCTCGAGCATCAGTATTTTCCGGTCCCCGAGAAAACCTTCCTCGAGCAGCGCCAATGGCACGATGGTGCTCTTGCCCGCGCCCGTGGGGGCTTGCAGCACGGCATCTCGATGCTGTGCGAGCGCCTCGCTTAGCGCGACGGCCAGCGGATGCGCCCGCGCAGTCACCTGCACTTCATTTCGCAAACAGCTCCTTGACGCCGCCGGAGATCAGCACCGAGATGTCGAGCAGGACCCGGGGGAGCGCAAGACCGCCCGGTGAGGCGAGATATTTGGACTCCCAGACCGGATTGAATTTTGCCTTGTATCGGCGCAGACCATGGAAGTTGTAAAAGTGCTCGCCGTAGCGAAACACGAAGTTGCCGACGCGATGCCAGACTGGCGCGAGCGGATGGCGTTCGAGTCCGGCGAGCGGTGCCATGCCGAGATTGAGCCAGCGATGTCCCTGCGCCTGACCCCAGAGCATGAGCTCGACAAACAGGAAATCCATGGCCCCGCGCGGCGCGTCCGCGTCAAAGCGCATCAGATCGACTGCGATTTCCTCGCCGTTGCCCGACACCCACAGGCTCGCAAACGCCACCGGCTCATTGGCGCAGCTGACCACCGCCACTGGAAAATGGCTGATATAGCCTTCATTGAAAGCGCCGACGGAGAAGCTCTTCTCCGCCACCGCCTTCTCCTCCAGCCAGGTATCCGAGATCGCGCGCAGCTTCGGCAGCAGCGGCGGCAGCTGTTCCGGGCGCAGCACCTGAAAGCTCGCCCCGTCGCGCTCGGCGCGACGGCGTTGCGTGCGCAGCTCGGCCCGCGCACTGCCTTCGAGCGAGAAATCGGTGAGCCGGACGCGCGCCTCCTCGCCGAGCTTCATCACCGCAAGCCCTAGATCGATGTACAGCGGCAGCTGATCGGCACTGATCTGATAGAACACGGTCCAGCCGCCGTGGCGGTCCGAGAGCTCGCGAAAACGCCACACCAGCTCCTCCTGGCCAGCGCGCTCGCCGATCGGATCGCCGAGCGCCACCCAACTGCGGCCGTTGATCTGGTACATCAGGAACGCATCCCCGGCGGCGCTGAATAGCAGCCGCTTATCGCCAATGAGCGCCGCATTCGCGAGCGCCTGCGAGCAGCCAGCGATGAGCGCACGGGCGCGCGCTAGATCCTCGCTCGAAGCCACGCCGGGCTCGGGCCGCGCCGGCCGCAGCAGATTGGTGGCCAGAAACGCCGCGGCCAGCAGTACTACCACCAACGAGGCACGCAACATGCGTGGCGCATCGGCTTCAAATGCAAACGTCCACCACAGCGCATGGGAGTAATCGACGTGCCGATAGGCGAAAAAGCCGATCCACACCGCGGTAGAGATCACGATCGCGAGACTCACGATCCACGCCGGTGTGAAGCGCTGCGCCATGATCTCCGCCGGCCGGTAGAATGCCCGCCGTCCAAGCCACAGCACCGTCAGCACCAGCCCCAGTATCGATGCCTGCTCGAACTCTAGTCCGCGCAGCAGCGCGGCGATCATGCCCGCCGCCAGCAGCCAAATCGTGACTTGATAGGCTGCCGCCACGCGCCGGAACAGCGCCCGGGCCAGGATCAGCAGCGCCAGGCCGATCACGCTCGAGGCCAGGTGCGATGCCTCGAGCACTATCAGCGGCAGCACATCGCGCAGCAACGACAGGCGCCGATCGATCGATGGCGTCGCCCCCGTGACCAGCAGTGAGAAGCCCGCGACGAATACCAGCGCGCCGCTGACCTGCGGCACGATCGGGGAGATATAGGCGGCGGCGAGCTGCTCGATGCGCGCGAGGGTGGAGCGCTGCGCCCGCAATTCCTGGCCGCCGAACAGCACCGTCGCGACCAGCAATGGCAGCAGGTAGTACACGGCGCGCCAGGCCAGCAATGATCCGATCAGCTGCTCGGCCGGCACGCCGGGCAGCGCGAGCACCAGCAGCGATTCGAACACACCGAGTCCGCCGGGTACATGGCTGATCACCGCGGCGGCCATCGCGGTCGCATAGGCGCCGGCGAAGATCAGCAGACTGACCGGGCTGCCGGCCGGCAGCAACAGCCACAGGACCAGCGCTGAGATCGCCAGATCCACCACCGCGAGTGCGATCTGCGGCAGCGCGATCGACGGCGCCGGCGCACGCAGCGCCCAGCCGTGCAGTTCAAACTGTTCCGGCCCGAACAGCGACCAGGCTGCGTACAGGCCCACCAGCACCAGCAGCAGCACCCCGAGGCCGAAGACGATGGTGTGATTCATGTGCACCGCGTGCGCACCCTGATGCGGCGCGACGATGAACGACACCCCCGCGAGCACGCCGAGGCCGATGGCGGTGGTCACAGCGCAAAAGGCCGACACCGTCGCCACGTCCGCCGCGCTCAAGCCTGCCGAGCAATACAGACGGTAGCGCACCGCGCCGCCCGTGAAGGCGGCGATACCAAAATTATGGCCGAAGGCGTAGGCGATGAAGGAGGTGAACAATGTGCGACCATAGGGTACGAATTTGCCCAGATAGCGCAGCGCCAGCACATCGTAGAAGCCGAGCAAGCCGTAGCTCGCGGCCGTGCACAGCACCGCGCCCACGAGCGCGCCGCGCGCAATGGAGCGCAGATCCGCCAGTACGTTGGCGAAGTGAATTTCCGCGAGCTCGCGCCGCAGGCCGAGAGCGAACAGCGCAAAGATCAGCAGCGTGATGCCCGGCAGCAGCCAGCGCCGCCACAGCTCTCGAAGATCTTGCCCGGTTTGCGCCGTGTCCATCGCGCCTGCGCTTGCGCGCTTAAGGCTCGCGCTTGTGGCGCAGCGCCACAGCGCTCACACACCAGCCAGCGATCAATGCCAATCCGCCGACTGGCGTCAGCAGGCCCAGCGCTCTCGGGGCGCCGGCCACGAGACAATACAGGCTACCTGAAAACAGCAGCACGCCGACAAACAGCAGCCAACCCGCCAACCGCAGCAGCGGCATCGGCACACGATCGGACAACAGCCCCAGGCCTAAGAGCCCGAGGGCGTGAAAGAACTGATAGTGCACGGCAGTCTGCAGCACCTCGTAGCGGTCGGCGGTCAGGTGCGGTTTGAGTCCATGCGCGCCCAGGGCGCCAATGAGGGTGGCAAGCGCGAGCAGCAGCGCTGCGAGCATACAAAAGCGTCGCGCCGCCGGCTGCATTGGCGTCAATAATGATCGCGTGAGGACTTGCCACGAGCTGACGGCGTGCGCGGCAGGCCGGTGTGCTGCGTGCGAAACGGTCGCATTGGCATCGGCGCTGCCGCGGCCGAGCTTGCGCGCTTGGGCGCGCGCCGGCCCTCGCCCTGCTCGCCGGTGCCGGGCGGCTGATACGCGGGCAGCAACTGATGACGGCCGCTGCCGATCAAATCGGCACGCCCCATGCGTCGCAGCGCCTCGCGCAGCAGCGGCCAGTTGTTCGGATCGTGATAGCGCAGGAACGCCTTGTGCAGCCGCCGCACACGCAGGCCCTTCGGAATGGTGACCTCTTCGCTCGCTCGCGTGACGCGTTTGAGCGGATTCCTGCCGCTGTGATACATCGCGGTCGCGCTCGCCATCGGCGAGGGCAGGAATGCCTGCACTTGATCGGCGCGAAAGCCGTTGCGCTTGAGCCAGAGCGCCAGCTCGAGCATGTCCTCATCGGTGGTGCCGGGATGTGCCGCGATGAAATAGGGAATCAGATACTGTTGCTTGCCGGCCTGCTTGGAGTAGCGGTCGAACAGTTCCTTGAAGCGATAGTAGGTGCCCACGCCCGGCTTCATCATTTTCGATAGCGGCCCCTCGCGCAGGTGTTCGGGCGCAATCTTCAAATATCCGCCGACGTGGTGCGTTGCGAGTTCGCGCACGTACTCGGGCGATTCGAGCGCGAGGTCGTAGCGCACTCCGGAGGCGATCAGGATCTTCTTGATCCCTGGCAATGCGCGCGCTTTCTGATAGAGCTGAATCAGCGGCGCATGGTCGGTGTTGAGATTTGGACAGATGGCCGGATAAACGCAGGAGGGGCGGCGGCAAGCGCTTTCGATCTCGCGGCTCTTGCAGGCGAGCCGGTACATGTTCGCAGTCGGCCCACCCAGATCGGAGATCACGCCGGTAAAGCCCGGTACGCTGTCGCGGATCTTCTCGATTTCGCTGAGCACCGATTGCTCCGAGCGGCTTTGAATGATGCGGCCCTCGTGCTCGGTGATCGAGCAGAAGCTGCAGCCGCCGAAGCAGCCACGCTGTATCGATACCGAGAAGCGGATCATCTTGTAGGCCGGAATATTGGCCTCGCCGTACAGCGGGTGCGGACGGCGCTGATACGGCAGCCCGTAGATCCAATCCATCTCATCGCTGCTCAACGGGATGGGCGGCGGGTTGAGCCACAGCTGCTGCCGGCCGTGGCACTGTACCAGTGCGCGCGCGTTGCCCGGGTTGGACTCCAGATGCAGGATGCGCGAGGCGTGGGCGTAGAGCACCGGATCGCCTGCGACCTGCTCGTAGGCCGGCAGTCGAATCACGCTGCGCTCGCGATCGGCATTGCGCACGCGACGCACGAAGCGCACCACCTCAGCGCCGTGTGGCGCGGGTTTTGCGCGATCGCGTCCATTATCGGCCAGCGCGTACGGATCGAGCGCGGGGTTCAAGCGACCGGGCGCATCCAGATGCGTCGAATCGATCTCGATCCACTCCCCCGAGGGCACTGCGTGCGCAAACGCCGTGCCACGGATATCGCGCAATGCCTCGATCGGCTCACCGGCGCGCAAGCGCCGCGCGATTTCACAGATCTGCCGCTCGCCGTTGCCATACACCAGCAGGTCTGCCTTCGCATCGAGCAGGATCGAGCGCCGCACCTTCTCGGACCAGTAGTCGAAATGCGCGATCCGGCGCAGCGAGGCCTCGATGCCCCCGATCACGATGGGCACCGAGCGGTAGGCCTCGCGCGCGCGCTGCGCATAGACGATCACCGAGCGATCCGGTCGCTGTCCGCCCTGCCCGCCGGGCGTATACGCATCATCGCTGCGCACGCGCTTTTCGGCGGTGTAGCGATTGACCATGGAGTCCATGTTGCCGGCGGTGATACCGAAGAACAGCCGCGGCGCACCGAGTGCCCGGAACGGCTCGGCACTGTGCCAGTCCGGCTGCGCGATAATGCCCACGCGCAGGCCCTGCGCCTCGAGTACGCGACCGACGATCGCCATGCCGAAGCTCGGATGATCCACGTAGGCATCGCCGGTCACGATGATGACATCGCACTGCTCCCAGCCGAGCGCGTGCATTTCGGCGCGCGAGGTCGGCAGAAACGGCGCGCCGGCGGGTGCGGCGCCTTGCGGGGCCGGCGAGGCAAAGTCGGGGCGTAAATCGGGGGCCGTGAGCATGGGCCTCCATTATAGACGGGGGTGGCAACAGCCTGCCGGCAAACCCGAAATCCCGTAAAATTCTACCGATCATGAGCCGCAGCGCGCATGACGCGATCGTCGTGCGAGGCGCGCGTCAGAATAACCTTCGCAATCTTGACCTTGACCTCCCGCTCAACGAGCTGGTGGTGGTCACGGGCGTGTCCGGTTCGGGCAAGTCCTCGCTGGTCTTTGACACGCTGTATGCGGAAGGGCAGCGCCGCTACGTCGAGACCTTCTCGCCCTACGCGCGCCAGTTCCTCGACCGCATGGACAAGCCCCAGGTCGATCGCATCGAGCACATCCCGCCTGCCATTGCGATCGATCAGGTCAATCCAGTGCGAACCTCGCGCTCGACCGTGGGCACGATGACCGAGCTCAACGATCATTTGAAGCTGCTGTATGCGCGCGCCGCACGGCTGTATTGCCGGCGCTGCGGCCACCCGGTGCGCCGTGACCACGCGCAGAGCATTGCCGATGCGCTCACCGTAGCGCTGGCGGGCCTTCCGCAGGCGCTGCTGCTGATCTGCTTCCCGGTGCCCTTGCCGCCCAGGATGAAGCTCGGGGAGCTGCGCGCCGAACTCGAGAAGCTCGGTTATGTACGCATCCATCGCGAGGAGCCGCAACTGCTGAGCGTGATCCAGGATCGGTTGCGGCTGGAGACCAGCGATCGCAGCCGCCTGGTCGAGGCGCTGGAGGCGGCGCTGCGCGCGGGCCACGGCCGCGTGAGCGTGCACGCACTCGATCGGGAGGGCAGCGAGCAGCGGGTGCTGCGCTATTCGAGCGATCTGCATTGCGCCGATTGCGATCTGCACTATCAGGACGCGACGCAAGGATTGTTTTCATTCAACTCACCGATCGGCGCCTGCGAGACCTGCCGCGGCTTCGGCCGCGTCATCGGCATCGACTACGGCCTCGTGGTTCCCGACACGAGCAAGACGCTCGCCGCCGGCGCGGTGCGGCCCTGGCAGACCCCGTCCTACAAGGAATGCCAGGACGACCTGCTGCGCTTTGCAAAAAAGCGCGGCATCCCGATCGATGTGCCGTGGCGCGAGCTCTCGCTCTCGTTCCGGCAGTGGGTCATCGAAGGCGAAGGTCCCTGGAACAAGAAGGTCTGGTATGGGGCGAAGCGTTTCTTCGACTGGCTCGAGACCCGCGCCTACAAGATGCACATCCGCGTGCTGCTGTCCAAGTACCGCAGCTACACGCTGTGTCCGAGTTGCCACGGTGCACGCCTCAAACCCGATGCGTTGCTGTGGCGACTGGGCTCCAGCGCCATTGACGCGGTCATGCAGCTGCCGATCGAGCGCTGCCGCACTTTCTTCGATGAGCTCGTGTTGCCGCCGCCGCTCGACCAGGCTGCGGACCTGCTGCTCGGGGAGCTGCGCACGCGCCTGAAGTTCCTGTGTGAGGTGGGCTTGGGCTATCTCACGCTCGATCGCCAGTCGCGCACGCTCTCGGGGGGCGAAGTCCAGCGCATCAATCTGACCACCGCGCTCGGGACTTCACTGGTCAATACGCTGTTCGTACTCGATGAGCCATCGATCGGCCTGCACGCGCGCGATATGCAGCGCGTGATCACGGTCATGAAGCGACTGCGCGATGCGGGCAATACCCTGCTGGTGGTCGAGCACGATCCGCAGATCATGCTCGAGGCCGACCGCATCCTGGATTTAGGTCCGGGCGCCGGCGAGCACGGTGGCCGCATCGTCTGCTACGGCACCCCGGCTGAGATCATGTCGCATCCCGAGTCGGCCACGGGTGCGTGGCTCGCCGGCCGTCGCAGCCTGCCGCCATTGCGCGCGAGTGCCGCCCTTGGCACCGCGTTCGGCAGCGTGAGGCAACACATTGCGCTGTTTGGTGCGGCCGAGCACAACCTCAAGTGCCTCGATGTCGAGATTCCATTGCAGCGGCTGGTGTGCCTGACCGGCGTCTCGGGCTCGGGCAAATCCACCCTGGTGCAAAACGTGCTCTATCCGGCGCTGCAGAAGGCGCACGGTAAGCCCAGCGATCCGCCGGGCGCATTCGCGCGGCTGGAAGGCGCCGAGCGGATCGAAGCGGTGGTGCTGATCGATCAGACGCCGATCGGCCGCACCACGCGCTCCAATCCCGCCAGCTACGTCGGGGCTTTCGATGAGATTCGCGCGCGCTTCGCGGCCGAGCCCGAGTCGCAGCTGCGCCGCTACACCGCCGGCACCTTCAGCTTCAATTCCGGCACGGGCCGCTGCCCGGCGTGCGGCGGCAACGGCTTCGAGCACATCGAGATGCAGTTTCTGTCGGACGTGTATCTGCGCTGCGGTGAATGCGATGGTCGCCGCTACCGCCCGGAGACGCTGCAGATCCGCCTGACCGGCGCCGACGGCCGTCGGGCCAACATTGCCGAGGTACTGGCACTGACCGCGACCGAGGCGCTCGCGTTCTTTGCCGATGCGCCGGCGGTTTGCGCACGTCTGCAGCCGCTGGTGCACGTGGGTCTCGACTATGTGCGGCTCGGTCAGCCGGTGCCGACCTTGAGCGGTGGCGAGGCGCAACGGCTCAAGCTCGCGGGCCATCTGGCCAAGGCGGCGCTCGGCAGCGCGCAGCGCGGCAAGCTGCTGATCTTCGATGAGCCCACGACCGGCCTGCATTTCGAGGACATCGCGCGGTTGGTGCACGCCTTCGGCTTACTGCTGCAGGCCGGCCACTCGCTGCTCGTGATCGAACACAATCTCGATGTGATCCGCGCCGCCGACTGGATCATCGATCTGGGTCCAGAAGGCGGCGAGCACGGCGGCGAGCTGATCGCCACCGGCACTCCGGAGCAGCTCATGCAGCAGGCGCGCGCGCCGCGCAGCCGCTCGCATACGGGCCGCGCGCTGCTGGATTACGCGAGCGCCACGGCCGGCGCCGTGCGTCTGGTGGCGGAGCCCTCTCGGGGTGTCGCCTATGCCGCACCGATCGGGGCGCGATCTGGCGCCGATCACGGGCAGGTGGTGGTGCGTGGCGCGCGCGAGCATAACCTCAAGAATGTGGACGTCGAGATTCCACGCGGGCGCTTTAGCGTGATCACCGGCGTATCCGGCTCGGGCAAATCAACGCTGGCTTTCGACATCCTGTTCAACGAAGGCCAACGCCGCTACCTCGAATCGCTCAATGCCTACGCACGCCAGTTCGTGCAGCCGGCCGCGCGGCCCGATCTGGACGCAATCTATGGCATTCCGCCCACGGTAGCCATCGAGCAGCGCGCCAGCCGCGGCGGCCTCAAGAGCACGGTCGCGACGCTGACCGAGATCTACCATTTTCTAAGGCTGATCTACGTGCGCCTGGGCACGCAGTACTGCCCCGACTGCAATCTGGCGATTGCCCCGCAGAGCCTGGATGCGATCGTCGCCAGCCTGCAGCGCAGCTTCCGCGGCCAGACCCTGCAATTGCTGGCGCCGTTGATCGCGCATCGCAAGGGCCACTATCGCGAGCTCGCTCGCTGGGCCGCCGCGCGCGGTGCTTTGCTACTGCGCGTGGATGGAAAGTGGGTGAAGACTGATCCATTCCCAAGCCTCAAGCGTTTCGTCGAACACGACATCGAGCTGCCCGTCGCCAGCGTGATGTGCAGGCCACGAGAGGAGGCGGCGCTGCGCGCCGCGGTAGAGCAGGCGCTCGAACTCGGCAAAGGCGTCGTGCACGTTCTGCCAGCGAGCGGCAAGCTGCAGATTTTCAGCGCCCGCCGTGCCTGCCCGTCCTGTGGGCGCGGCTTTCCCGAGCCTGATCCGCGGCTGCTGTCCTTCAACTCCAGCCAGGGCTGGTGTCCGAGCTGCTTTGGCACCGGTGTGCAGGTGACACAATTCGCAGCAGAGCAAACCGGCGAGGAAGCGCAATGGCTCGAGGCGCCTGCTGACGGCACCGACAGCGCGCAGAACTGTCCGAGTTGCCATGGCGCGCGCCTCAACACTACCGCGCTGCATCTGCGCTTCAAGGAGCGCTCGATCGCCGAGCTCACGGCGCTGCCGGTAAAGAGCCTGCGCGCCTTCTTCGAAAGCCTGCGCCTGACGGTGCGCGAAGCGACCATTGCCCGCGACGCGCTCTCCGAGATCCGCGCTCGTCTGGGCTTTCTCGAGCGTGTCGGTTTGGGCTATATGGCGCTCGATCGCGCCGCGCCGAGCCTCTCGGGCGGGGAGGCGCAGCGCATACGGCTCGCGGCGCAGCTGGGATCCAATCTGCAGGGGGTGTGCTATGTGCTCGATGAGCCCACGATCGGCCTGCACCCCCGAGACAACGAGGTACTGCTCGATGCGCTGTCGAAGCTGTCCGCGGCCGGCAACACTCTGGTCGTGGTGGAACACGATGAGGACACGATCCGGCGCGCCGATCACATCATCGACTTAGGTCCCGGCGCCGGCGTGCGCGGCGGTCGCGTGGTCGCGGCCGGCACCGCGCAGCAGCTCGAGGCGCATCCGGAATCCGTGACCGGCCGCTTTCTGGCCCGGCCTTTGATGCATCCGGCGATGCCGCGCCGTGCCACGACTGAACGCAGCGCCGCGATCGAGATCGACTCGGCACAGCTGCACAATCTGCGCGACCTCGATGTGCGCATCCCGCTAGGCAGGCTCGTGGTCATCACCGGCGTGTCCGGCTCGGGCAAATCCTCGCTGGCGCGCGATGTGCTCTATGCCAACCTGCGTGCGCTGATCAATGCAAAGTCCCCGCCCAAGCCGATCGGAGCGCGCGCGCTGCGCGGCGTCGAACAGATCGCGCGCGTACTCGAGGTCGATCAGAGTCCGATCGGCCGCACGCCGCGCTCTTGCCCGGCCACCTATGTCGGCTTCTGGGATGACATCCGCCGCGTATTCGCCGGCACCAGCGAGGCGCGCGTGCGTGGCTACGACCCCAGCCGTTTTTCTTTCAATACCAGCGGTGGTCGCTGCCCCGAGTGCGACGGCGCCGGGCAGCGCAGGATTGAAATGAGCTTCCTGCCTGATGTAAAGGTGCTGTGCGAGCGCTGCGGCGGCAGCCGCTTCGATCGCGAGACGCTCGAGATCCAGTGGCGCGGCCGCTCAGTGGGCGACATTCTGGCGATGAATGTCGAGGATGCCATGGAATTCTTCGCCGCGCACCCGCGCATCCGCCGGCCTCTGGCATTGCTCGCGGACGTGGGCTTGGGCTATCTGACCCTGGGGCAACCGAGCCCAACGCTCTCGGGCGGTGAGGCGCAACGCATCAAACTGGTCACCGAACTCGCGCGCCTGACCGACTCCCCGCGCGCCCGTCCGGGCCATACGCTCTATGTGCTCGATGAGCCGACGGTCGGGCTGCACATGGCCGACGTCGAGAAGCTCATCGCAGTGCTGCATCGACTGGTCGATGCCGGGCATTCCGTGGTGCTGATCGAGCACAATCTCGACATCATGGCGGAGGCCGATTGGATCATCGACCTGGGTCCCGAAGCCGGCGATGCCGGCGGCCGCATCGTCGCGGCCGGCCCGCCCGCGGCGATTGTCGCGCGGCGAGCCCGCTCGCATACTGGTGCGGCGCTGGCACGTTTCCTGGCCGACCGCACGGCGCCTTAGGACCTGACGCCATGGCACACAACCTGGTCTGCTGGAAATGCGGCGCCGATTTGGCGGCACTGACTTTGCCGTTGTCGCGACGCGACGAATGTGCGCGCTGCCGCGCCGAATTGCACGTGTGCCGCCTGTGCGCCGACTACGACACGAGTGTGGCTAAACAGTGTCGCGAGCCGACCGCCGAGGAGGTCAGCGACAAGACGCGCGCGAACTTCTGCGATTTTTTTGCCCCGCGCCCTGGCGCCTACGTCGCACCCGATATCAGCGCGGCAGAACGCTCGCGACTGGAACTCGAAAAACTGTTCGGTAACAAGCTCTAGCGCGGCCGGATCTGCTGGCGGCGGCGCCGCACTTTGAGCTCACAGGGTAGCCAGCGCGGCTCAATACGGCGGCCCTGCCCGCTACATATAAATCAATAACTTACCTCCGCCGGCCGTAACTACTCAATAACCCGGGGCAATTGGTAGTCTTTTATTTTCAATCAGTTGCA
>DAIMZW010000028.1:20740-26238 GCA_036733765.1 Steroidobacteraceae bacterium | reverse complement strand
GGGCGGCGCGGCGTGCTGCTGGCGGGCTTGCTGAAATTGCCGGTGCTGTTTCTGATGGTGCTGCCCGGCACCTGCGCGATTCTGCTGTTCCCACACCTGCCGCGGTCGGATCTGGTGTACCCGACATTGATATTCGCATTGTTGCCGGTCGGCTTGATGGGCCTTGTGGTCGCAAGCTTTGTCGCGGCGACCATGGCCTCCGTGGCCTCGACGCTGAACTCCGCCTCGACCATCGTGACCATGGACATCGTCAAGCGATTCCTGCCCGCTCTGTCCGAAGCACGGGTGGTCAAGATCGGAAAGCTCAGCACGGCTGGATTCCTGCTGCTCGCGGTGATCTGGGCCTCGCAGCTGGAGCGATTCGGATCGCTGTGGCAATACCTGCAGGCGGTGCTCGCTTATGCGGTGCCGCCGGTGGTGGCGCTGTTCGGAATCGGCCTCTTCTGGCGCGGCGCGAATGCGAGCGGCGCGTTCGCCACGATTGTGCTCGGTTCAGGCTTCGGTCTGGCGCTGTTTCTATCGAACGCGGTATTGCACTTCACGCATCTGCACTTTCTGTACGCCGCGCCGCTATTGCTGGCGATCGATGCGGCCATTCTCGTCAGCGTGAGCCTCTGGACGCGGCGCGCGAGCAGCGCGCGCATCGACCCGTTGATGTTTACCGCCGCTGCGTTCCGCGAGGACAGCCGGCGCCTCAGGGGCGTGCCATGGTGGCGCAACTACCGCGTGCAGGCGGGAGTGCTGCTCGCCTTGACGACGCTCATCGTGATCCTGTTCCGCTAGCGCTCGCCGTGGCGCACCCGCCGGCTGGTGTCCACCAACCGCAGAATCATCGGCGTAAAGATCAATTGCATCGCCAGACCCATCTTGCCGCCGGGGCAGACGATCGTGTTTGAACGCGACATCATCGAGTCGTGCAGCATCGACAGCAGATACTGGAAATCGATGCCTTTGGGATTGGAGAAGCGGATCACCAGCATGCTCTCATCCGCCGAGGGCACGTCGCGCGAAATGAACGGATTGGAGGTATCGACGATCGGTACGCGCTGAAAATTCACATGCGTGTGCGAGAACTGCGGACAGATGAAATTCACGTAGTCCGGCATACGCCGCAGGATCGTGTCGACCACCGCCTCCTGGGTGTAGCCGCGCCCGACCTTGTCGCGATGCAGCTTCTGGATCCACTCCAGGTTGATCGTGGGAACGACACCCACGAGCAGGTCCGCGTGCCGCGCCACGTTGACATTGCCCGTCACCACGGCGCCATGCAGTCCCTCATAGAAGAGTAGATCGGTCTTGGCTGCCAGGTCCTCCCAGGCGGTGAAGGTGCCCGGAGTCTGTTTGTATGGCGCGGCCTCCTCAGCGTCGTGCAGATACTTGCGGGTCTTGCCCGTGCCGATGTCCCCGTAGCTGCGAAACAGCTCCTCGAGCTCGGCGAACAGATTGGCTTCCGGACCGAAATGCGACATCGCGGTACCGGATTGCGAGGCTTCACTGAGCAACTGGCGCATCTCCGCGCGGTCGTAGCGATGAAAGGCGTCGCCTTCCACTAACGCTGGCGTCACGCCCTCACGCCGAAAGATGTGCTGAAAGGTTCGCGTGACCGTCGTGGTGCCGGCGCCGGATGAGCCGGTGATCGCGATGACTGGATGTTTTGCGGACAAAGTCTGCTCCTAACCGCGGCCGCCGAAGCTGAACTCACCGCTGAACAGTGATTTCGAGTTGAACAGCGGCGAGGCATAGGCCTCGTCGGTACCGGCGTCGAATTCGCGGTGATAGCGCTCGATGCGCTTGACCTCATTCTTCGAGCCCAAGATAAATGGCACCCGCTGGTGAATCGAGGTGGGTGTGATATCGAGTACTCGGTCTCGGCCGGTCGAAGCCCTGCCGCCGGCCTGTTCGATGATCATGGCCATAGGGTTGGCTTCGTAAAGCAGCCGCAGGCGGCCGGGTATATTCGGATCCTTGTTGTCGCGCGGGTACATGAACAGTCCGCCGCGCATCAGGATGCGGTGTATTTCGGCCACGACCGATGCGATCCAGCGCATATTGAAATCCGCACCGCGCACGCCGCTTTTGCCGCGCACGCATTCGGCGACGTAACGCTGCACTGGACGCTCCCAAAAGCGCTCGTTCGAGGCATTGATCGCAAACTCGCGGGAATCTTCGGGCACCGTCATATTCGGGTGAGTCAGTATGTAGGCACCGATCTCGGGGTCGAGCGAAAAGCCGTGCACGCCGCGGCCCAGGGTCAGCACCAACATGGATGCCGGGCCGTACAGCGCATAGCCGGCGCACACCTGCTGCGTGCCCGGCTGCAGGAAGTCTTCGGCGGCGGCCGGCTCGGCCCCGCGCGGCGCGCGCAGGATTGAAAACACCGAGCCCACGCTGACATTGACATCGATGTTGGAGGAGCCATCGAGCGGATCGAAGGCCAGCAGATATCGGCCACGCGGGTAGCTCTGCGGAATGCTGTAGGGCTCGGCAAGCTCTTCCGAGACCATGCCGGCGAGCTGCCCGCCCCACTCGCAGCTGCGCAGCATGATGTCGTTGGCGACGACATCGAGCTTTTGCTGCGTTTCGCCCTGCACATTGCGCGTGGCGTTCGATCCAGGCGCCCCCTGCAATGGTCCGCGGGCCACCGCTGCCGAGATGTACTTGCAGCTGGTCTGAATGTCGTTGATCAGCGCCGTGAGTTGCTCGTCGCGTTCCGCGCTCTGGCGCTGCTCTTCGATGATGAACTTGGATAAGGTGGTGCGTCCGTATTGCATGACCGTCAATCGCTCCTATTGTTGTCTGCGGAGAAGACGCGGCTGGCGCGTACGTCTTGCTCCGTGATTGTGGACAGTGCATGACTGGTCTCTATAATTTAGAGGAGTCAAAAGATAAGCGATAGTCAATTCTTTTGACTTTCTAAGTAAGTTAATGCTTATCTATCCCATGCTCAACGTATCCATTCGACAGCTGCGCGTATTTGTTGCTGCCGCGAAACACTCCAGCTTTGCGCGCGCCGCGGAGGAAATGCACATCAGCCCTCCGGCGGTGTCGATGCAAATCAGCGACTTGGAGGACTCGCTCGGGCTGCCGCTGTTCGACCGCGTCGGCCGCTCGGCCTCACTGACGATGACCGGCGAATACTTCCTGGTTCATGCGCGACGAATCCTCGGCACGCTGCGCGAGGCCGAAGATACGATCGCGCGGTTTCGCGGTCTCAAAGGCGGCCGCTTGACGATCGGCATGGTCAGCACTGCCAAGTATTTCGTGCCGCGTCTGCTGGCTCAGTTTCGCACCGAGCACCCGGCGGTCGATATCCGGCTCTCGGTCGGCAATCGCGAATCGCTGGTTGAATCGCTGGTTCGGCATGACGTGGATCTGGCGATCATGGGCCGGCCCCCGAAGGAGCTCGCCACGCGCGCCGAGCCATTCGCCGCGCATCCCTACGTGATTGTCTCCTCGCCCAGCCATCCGCTGGCCAACCACGAGCACGTACCGGCGGCCGCTCTGGCCTCGCAGCCCTTCATTGTCCGCGAGCCGAGTTCGGGCACTCGCGCCTCGATGGTGCAGTTCTTTCGCGATCATCAGATCGATCCGCTCGCGGTCATGGAAATGCCGAGCAACGAGACCATCAAGCAGGCGGTCATCGCGGATATGGGTTTGGCTTTCCTGTCCCTGCACACGCTCGGTCTGGAGCTGCAGTTCGGACTATTGCGCATCCTGCAGGTCGAGGATCTGCCATTGATGCGACGTTGGTTCGTGATCCATCCGCAAGCGAAAACCCTCTCGCCGGCGGCCGAGGCGTTCCGCTACTTCATACTCGAGCAGGGCGAGCGCTTCCTGGCCACGCAGTTCGGCACGCTGCCACAGCTGGGTGCCTCACGGCCTCGGTTCGCGTTGACACAGGGCTAGCGCCGTCGCGGCGCTAGCCCTGCCGTCGGTCTTACGGCTCAGATACTCATGCAGATCGACTTGGTCTCAAGATAATTCTTGAGCACCTCACCGCCCATCTCGCGGCCCCAGCCCGACTGCTTGTAGCCGCCAAAGGGCATCGCCGCGTCGAAGATGTTGTAGCAATTGACCCAGACCGTACCGGCGCGCAACTGATTGGCGATGCGATGCGCGCGCTTGATGTTGCTGGTCCAGAGGCCCGCAGCCAACCCATACACGGTATCGTTGGCGCGGCGAATCAGCTCATCGTCGACTTCCTTGAAGGGCATGACGGTCACAACCGGACCGAAGATTTCTTCCTGATAAACGCGCATCTTGTCGCTCGTGCCATCCAGTACCGTGGGTTCGACAAAAAAACCGGTCTCGCCGTGGCGTTTGCCGCCACACACGGTGCGGGCACCTTCTTCCTTGCCCGAGCGCAGAAAACCGGTCACACGATCGAACTGGGTCTTCGAGACCAGCGGTCCCATCTCGCTCTGCGGATTGAGGCCCGGCCCCAAGCGGATGGAGCGCGCGACCTTGCTGACGCCTTCCAGTACGCGATCGTAGCTCTTCTCCTGCACGAACAGACGCGAGCCCGCGCAGCAGCACTGGCCGTGATTGAAGAAAATCGCATTGGCCGCGCCCGGAATCGCCAGATCGAAATCCGCATCGTCCAGCACGATGTTGGGCGACTTGCCGCCGAGCTCGAGCGTGACCTTCTTCAGATCGTTCGCCGCGGCCTTGACGATGAGCTTGCCGACTTCGGTCGAACCCGTGAAAGCCACCTTGTCCACGTGAGGATGCCCCGCCAGCGGGGCGCCGCAGGACTCGCCAAAACCGGTGACCACGTTGAGCACACCGGGCGGCAAGCCCGCGTCCAGACACAACTGCGCGAGCCGCAGCGCCGACAGCGGCGTTTCCTCGGCCGGCTTCAACACCACGGTACAGCCGGCCGTCAGCACGGGCCCCAGCTTCCAGGCCGCCATGAGCAACGGAAAATTCCACGGAATGATCTGCGCTACGACACCGATGGGCTCCCTACGCGTATAGGCGTGATATTGCGCGTCCGGGGTGTAGGGCACCGAGATGGGAATCGTGCTGCCCTCGATCTTGGTCGCCCAGCCCGCCATGTAGTGGAACAGATCCGCGGCCAGGGGCACGTCGGCGCCGCGCGCCACGCCGATGGGCTTGCCATTATTGAGCGATTCCAGCTGCGCCAACTCCTCGAGGTTCTCGAGGATCAGATCGCCGATTTTCCATAGGATCTTGCCGCGAGCCGAGGGCGACATGCGCGGCCAGGGTCCCTGGTCGAACGCCTTGCGCGCCGCAGCCACCGCCAGATCGACATCGGCGCGCTTGCAGTCGGCCACATGCGCGATCACGGATTCATTGGAGGGATTGAAGACTTCGAAAGTCTCGCCCGACTGGGCGTCCTGCCAGCGGCCGTCGATCAAGGCCTGGCGCGCCTGACCTACGAAGCGTTTGACCGGTGCGCTCAGCGACACCATATCCACTGCAGTGTTCATGCAAATCTCCTCATGTTGATACCACCTGCCACGGACCCGGCGGAA
>DAIMZW010000028.1:0-20640 GCA_036733765.1 Steroidobacteraceae bacterium | reverse complement strand
GCCATTGCGTGCCGACACGCACCGGCGAGCCCTGCACTATGATGCTCAATACGGCGGTGAGGGCCATGCGGCACGCGGTCCATAGGCGCACGTGCTGCTGCTCCGGCTGGCGTAAAAGGGGCGCCATTTGATTCATAACAGCCCCGCATAGGAGCCCGTTGTCGATGGATCAAAGCAGTCTCGCCGAGCCGCACACCTTAAGTCGTTCGCTCTCCGCGCGTCACGTGACCATGATCAGCATGGGCGGGATGATCGGTGCGGGCGTATTTGTGGGCAGCAGCGCCGCGATCGCCGCGGTGGGCCCGGCGATCGTTCTGAGCTACCTGATCGCCGGCATCCTGATCCTGCTGGTCATGCGCATGCTGGCGGAGATGGCCACGGCGCTGCCGAATGTGCGCACGTTTACCGAATTCGCGCGCGCCGGACTCGGGCCGGCCGCGGGCTTCGTGGTCGGCTGGCTGTACTGGTACTTCTGGATCATCACCGTGGCGGTCGAGGCCATCGCCGGGGCGAACCTGCTGCACAGCTGGATCGCGCTGCCCACCTGGCTGCTGGGCGTGGGACTGATCGCGATCATGACCGGCGTCAATCTGATGTCCGCGCGCTCATTTGGCGAGTTCGAGTTCTGGTTCGCATCCATCAAGGTCGCTGCGATCATCATCTTCATCGCGCTCGCAGGCGGGTATGCGAGCGGGTTGCTTTCGCCGAGCGGTTCGACCTGGAGCAATCTGGTCAGCCATGGCGGCTTCATGCCGCGCGGGGCTGTGGCGGTGCTGGCGGGCGTGACCACGGTTTTCTTCTCGCTGACCGGCGCGGAAATCACCACCGTGGCTGCGGCGGAATCGCGCGATCCGGTGCGCGCGCTCACCAAGATGACGACCTCGGTGATCACCCGAATCGTGATCTTCTACGTCGGCTCGATATTTCTGATCGTCGCAGTCGTGCCCTGGGACAGCATCGTGCCCGGGCAGTCACCGTTCACGCATGCGCTGCTGGCAATGCGATTCTCCTGGGCCGGCAGCGCGATGAGCCTGATCATCCTGACCGCCGTGCTGTCATGCCTGAACTCGGCGTTCTATGTGACCTCGAGGGTGCTGTTCACTCTGGCCGAACACAGCGATGCGCCGCAGTGGATGGTCAAACTCAACGCCCGCCACGTGCCGGCGCGCTCGGTGCTGGCGGGCAGCGCCGCGGGCTTGATCGGCATCTTTGCGGCCATTTGGTCGCCGGGCGGCGTGTTCGCGTTTCTGGTCAACGCTTCCGGCGCGCTGATCCTGTTCGTTTACATGCTGACCTCGATCGCGCAGATCCGCCTGCGGCGGCGCATCGATCCGAGCACGCTGCGCCTGAAGATGTGGTGGTTCCCGTGGAGCAGCTACGCGGCGATCGCCGGCATCGTGGCGGTACTGCTGGCGATGGCACTGACCAAGTCGCTCGCGAGCCAGTTCTATGTGAGCCTGACCACGCTCGCGGTGTCGCTGTGCGCGTATGCGCTGACCGCCTACAACCGCTCGCGCCGTCTGGTCAGCGATGGCACTTCCTGACTGTTCAATAGCGCCTGGCGCTGCCGGATGCGCGCCGCGGCCATGAGCATGCGCCCTGCCCAACGATAGACGTTATTTTCCTTGACCGTGCGGCGCATCAGTTTCATGCGCTGCGCGCGCTGCTCGCGCGGCATGTCGATGGCGCGACGAATCGCGGCTGCCGTCTCGGCCACGTCGAACGGGTTGACCAACAGCGCTTCGACCAGTTCGCGCGAGGCGCCGGCAAAGGTGCTGAGGATCAGCACGCCGTCCTCATCATCGCGCGCGGCCACGAACTCCTTGGCGACCAGGTTCATGCCGTCGTGCAGGCTGTTGACGATGCAGAAATCGGCGGCGCGATACAGCTCGTACACTTGCTGCGGACTCTGCTGCCGGCAGATCAGCACGATCGGCTTCCAATCCTCGATGGCGAAACGCACGTTGATGCGCTCGACTTCGGCCAACGTCGTCTGCTGCAGCGCCTGGTAGGCGGGCAGCTTACTGCGCGATGGCGCTGCAATCTGCAGCAAGCAGATACGGCCGCGCAGGCGCGGATTCTGCTCGAGCAACAATTCGAGCGCCAGGAAGCGTTCGATCAGACCCTTGGTGAAGTCCCAACGCTCCACGCCAAGACCTAAGACCACGTGCTCAGAGATACCGAATCGCTGCCGTACGGCCTTGCGTGACACTTTGACTTCCGGTAGCTGCGCCAGCCAGCGCGGCGGCCACTCGATCGAGATCGGATCGGCCATGACATGGCAGACATGGCCTTGCAGCGCGACGGTCATGTGCTCGTGGTCGATCTGGCATTCGACAAAACGATCGACCGTGGAGAGGAAGTTGCGGCAGTGATGCAGCGTATGGAAGCCGAGAATGTCCGCCATGAGCAAATGCGAGAGCATCTCCTGCTTCCAGGGACAGACGCCGAAGGTCTCCTCGTTGGGCCATGGTATGTGCCAGAACAGCGCGATCGTCGCCTTGGGTCGACGTGCCCGCAGCATCCCGGGCAGCAGCGCGAAATGATAGTCCTGAATCAGGATCACCGGATCCGCGGCGGAGGTCTCACGCACCACGACATCGGCGAATTTGCGATTCACGGCCTGATAGACCGCCCAGTCCTCACCGCGAAACGCCGGGCGCACGTACGCCAGATGGCACAGCGGCCACAGGCCCTCATTCGACAGACCGTAGTAGTAGCCCTGCTCTTCAGCGGCCGACAGCCAGACGCGGCGCAGCGTATAGGCGGGATCCTCGGGCGGCACACGCACTCGATCGTTGCCATCGACCGAATCGCGGTCGGCCGTGCCGCTGCCGTGCGCCACCCAGGTGCCGGAACAGGCACGCATGACCGGCTCGAGCGCCGTGACCATGCCGCTGGCGGGCACCTGCACCTCGATCTGTCCGCCCTCGCCGAATTCATGCGAATACGGCTCGCGGTTGGACACCACGATGATCTGCGGTGAATGCAACTGCTCGCGCACCACCTGCTGCAGCGCCTGCGGAGTCCAGTTCTCGCGATAATCCATTTCGATGCGCTGACTCTCCTCCATCTCGCGCAGTACCTGGCGCACCTGCGAGAGAATCGGCAGCGACAAGCTCCCGGATTGCGCATCGCCAAAAAACCGCCGGCCACTGATGTCGCGCAGCAGGATGTTGGCCCAGCGCCGCAGCAGCAGCCACGCTGCCAGCGCCAGAAACAGCGCCACAATCAGTACCGAGATGCCCGCAAAGGCGATCAGGTAATCGCGCGCTGTATTCTGCCGCCGGTCGACGAAACTCAGATCGTGCACGATCGCGACACGGTACGGCGTGAGCCCGGACGGACTCTGCTCAAACACCGATACCTGTGCCGAGCCCGAGGGCGTCTGAAGAATGCTGCTGCGCCCGTCGGCAATGTTCTGCGTGGACTCGCAGTCCACGGCCGAGGGCACGCGCTCGGTCTTGAACAGCGTCGTGCCGTCCGGATGGCAGATCAGCAGGCCGAGCAGACGCTGATCGGCGGTGATCTTGGCGGCGTAGCGGCGCAGACCCGGCTGATCATTCTTGGCCACGAACTCGGGCAGCAGCTCCTGCATGGAACTCATCAACAATTGCGCACGCAGTTCGACATCCGAGCGAAACCACTCGGCCAGCAGCCGATCAATATAGGGCAGACCAAAATACGCCACGGTGCCGGCGGCGAGCAGCAGCGGCAGCACGGAACGGATGATGATCGCGCGGAACATATTGGCTTGGGGTCCGATTTGACGCTTGCCCCGCAATGGCGGAGCCGTCAATCAGTTATACATCCAATCGACACTGAAAAATTTTCAATATCGATTAATCTATGCGCATGAGCTTTTGGCTAATCGTACCTGTGGCCCTCGCGCTGCTCGTGGGCTTTATCGCGCTGCGGCACCGAACCCGGCCGCGAGACCCGGTCGCGGCCGACTCGACCACACAAGTCGCTGCGCTGCGAGCGCTGCCCGAGCCAGTGGTCGCCGATGCCGCCGCGGCCGATGCCGCGCCAGTGGTCGCCGCGCCGGCCGAGGCTCTAAGCGTACGCGCCGAGACCCTGCGCGCACTGCATGAGGTCGCATTTGGCATAACGCTGCCGCCCGCTGCCGCGCAGGTCCTGCCGGATGATGGCATCAGCGCAGAGATCGGCGGAGCGCTCGGCGCTATTGTCGATAAGCCCAACTATGCTCCGCGCCGCCCGATGCAGCTGCCCAAGCTCATGCGGGCGATCAACGACGAGACGGCATCGCGCGGCGAACTCTCGCAGATTATCGCGGGCGATCCCGCGCTCGCCGGCAATCTGCTGCGACTGGCCAACAGTCCGTTCTATCGCCACAGCTCCGAGCCCATCGAGAGCCTGGATCGCGCCGTGGCGATGCTCGGCATCGAAGGTCTGCGCTCGATGATTGCGGCCGCGCTGCTGCAGCCTGTGTTTCGCATCAGCGGCAGCTTCGCGCATTTCGGCGAGGTCACCTGGGAGCATTCGCTGTACGCCGCGGCTGCCGCCGAAGGGGACGCTGCCCTGGTCGAAAACGCCGATCCGTTCGCGGCCCAGCTGCTGTCGCTGATCATGGGACTCGCGACCATCGTAGTATTCAGCGTCGCCCAGGATGCATTCCTGGCACGCCAGAGAGCGCCCGAGGCGGCGACCATCGCGAGCCTGATCGATGCACACGCAGTCTCGGTCGCGCGGCAGATCGCAGCGAGCTGGGAGCTGTCCGAACGCATCGATACGGCGCTCGCCGAGCAGCTCGCGACGCCATCGGCGCCGGCCAGCGCGCTCGGCCGCTGCCTGCAGTTTGGAGGGTTCATCGGCGCGCTGGCAGTGCTGCGCAGCCGCGGCGTGATCGACGATCAGACGGCCCATGCTGTGCTGCAGTCCGCCGAAACTGCGACCGGCGCCAACGAGCGCATCTGGACGCGGCTGAGACTTACGGCGCGCTGATCGCTGCGCGAACTTCCGCGGTCAGCATCAGTGAGCGGCGGCGCGCGATCTGGTCGAACACGTGCACGTTGACCATGAGCTCATCGGGCTGCGTCTGCGCGAGGAACGCCTCGAGCGCCGCCTGCACGGTCGCGGCCGAGCCCACGAACGAGTAGCGCATGGCCTTCTCGATCATGGCCTTCTCGGCGTCGGACCAGAAGCTCTCGATGTCGTCGATCGGTGGCGGCAGCAATCCGGGCCGCCCGCGGCGCAGCTGCGTAAAAGCCTGTTGATGCGAGCTGAACAGCCGCTGCGCCGCGCGGTCGGTTTCGGCGACGATGAGGTTGACGCAGATCATCGCGTAGGGACGCGCAAGCTGCGCCGATGGGGTGAATCGACTGCGATAGATGCTCAGCGCCGGTAGCAGCAGCTCCGGCGCAAAATGCGCGGCAAAGGCGAACGGCAGCCCGAGCAGCGCTGACAGCTGCGCGCTGTACAGACTCGAGCCCAGCAACCAGATCGGCACCTTCAGGCCGGCGCCCGGTACCGCACGCGTGACTTGATCCGGCGGCGCTGCGAAATAGCTCTGCAGCTCCAGCACATCCTGCGGAAACTGATCCGGGCTGCCGGCCAGATCGCGGCGCAACGCGCGCGCCGTGACCGGATCGGTCCCTGGTGCCCTGCCGAGACCCAGATCGATGCGCTCGCCATAGAGCGATACCAGCGTGCCGAACTGCTCGGCGATCACGAGCGGCGCGTGATTGGGCAGCATGACGCCGCCGGAGCCGACGCGGATCGAGCTCGTGCCGCCGGCCACGTACGCAATGACCACTGCGGTGGCCGCACTGGCGATGCCCGGCATATTGTGGTGCTCGGCCAGCCAGAAGCGCCGGTACCCGAGCGCTTCGGCCGCTCGCGCCAGTTCGAGCGAGTTGCGCAACGCATCGGCCGCGCTCGCGCCTTCGACGATCGGCGACAGGTCCAAAATCGAAAAGGGAATCGCGTCCATAGGAAGGCAGCCCGCGGTTCAGTGCGCAGCGATCGTCGTAACAGCCTGCAGGCGCGCATCGCGCGAGGAGGCGCCGACGTACACGCCGCGCGATCCCACAGCCGTCAGCCACTGCCGCTGCGCGGCCGACCAGTACTGCAGTGCGCGCGGCGCAGCATGCAATGTGACTCGCCGCGTCTCGCCGGCGGCCAGATGCACGCGCTCGAAGGCCGCGAGCGCGCGGCTCGCGAACTGCGCGCCTGCGGGCGCTGGGCTTGGCGCGCCGAGATACAGTTGCGGGACTTCATCGCCAGGGTCGTGACCGGCGTTGTGCAGCTCAAAGCTCGCATCCAGGCCGCCATCCGCGGCACGGCCGACAGCGAGATCAGCGTAGTCGAACTGCGTATACGAGAGGCCAAACCCAAACGGAAACAGCGGCTCGATCTGGTGTGCATCGAACCAGCGGTAACCGACGAAAATCCCCTCGGAATACGTGGTGGCGCCCTCGATGCCGCGGGATGAGCGCTCGGGGTGCGCCGGATCGTTGGCGGGGCCGTCCTCAAGCACGCGTGGCCAGGTGAAGGGCAATCGTCCGCCCGGACTGACTCGACCGAGCAACAGATCGGCGCTCGCGCGGCCGCCTTCATCGCCCGGATACCACATCAGCAACACGGCTTTGACTCGATCCAGCCAGGGCATCGCAATCGGTTCGCTCACGTTCAGCACCACGATCGTGTTCGGATTCGCAGCCGCGACGTCGGCGATGAGCTGATCCTGATCGCCCGGCAGATGGAACACAGGTCGGCCGCGACTCCACGCGAACACAACCGCCTTGCGCGCCGACCTGGCGGCCCGGACCGCCTGCTCGTAGTCGCAAGAGCGCTGAGCCGGCGTGACCCACGCGAGCCGCACCTGCACCGGCTGTCCGTAAGCCTCGCCGTAGACCTGCACCGATAAGGCGTGCGTACCGCGGCCGAGTTCGAGCTCGCGGCGCACGTTGTCCAGCCCATCGCGCGTGGGCAGCACATTGTCCTGTCCGGGCTGCAGCACGTTGCCGTGCAAATTCAAGCCACCGGTCGCTGCAATGGGCTGGCCATCGAGCGCGAGGGACCCGCTGGCTCCGAGGATCTGCAAGTAGAGTCGATATCGACCGGCCTGCGGCACGCGCAGCACGCCGGTCCACAGAGCGCTCGTGCCGGCCGGCAGCGCGTTGCCGCGTGCCGTGCTGAAATCCAGCGCCTCGTCAATCGCGGTCGGCCAGCCCTGGCTGTCGTGGCGCTGCAGACCGCTGCCGCCGCTATGCGCGAACTGCCCCGACGGGATCGGCGTACCGGTCATGTCATCGGCTGCGGCCTCGAGGAGATTAGCGCTTGCCGCCTCGCGCAGCGCCGCGCTCGGGCCAATCTGGCGCTCGATGCGCCCCAAGGCCTTCTCCCCCGACTCGCCGATAGCGATGTCCTGCAGCGCTCCGGGGCCGATCATCGCCAGCGCTGTCAGATCCTGCGGTCCCAGCGGCAGGGCTGCGCTGTCGTTCTTGAGCAGCACCGCTGCGTCCAGCGCGGTACGGCGCACGACGGCAGCGTTGGCATCGATGGCTTCCCGGGAAACAATTCCACTCGGCGGCGCGTTCACTGAATGGTGGTCGAGATGTCCGAAGCGCTCCATCTGCAGCAGCACGCGCCGGGCTGCCTGAGCGATCGCGCTCTCCACGACGCCGCCCTGCGCCATGGCGGGCAGCAGGCCGATCGGCGCCGAACCCGCCAAGCGCGGCGCGGGCATCGGCTCGGGCAGCGTCTCCTCGGGAATGTTATTGATGATCGGCCCCGCGAGCAAAATGCGCGGCTCATCCTTCTTGGGCAGCGTGCCCGCGAGATAGGAGTCCATGACGGTGCCGCTTCCGGGCATCTCCACATCCAGTCCGTCATTGATGAAACTCGTCGCGTGCACGGCGCCCCAATCGGAGGTCACGAAACCGCGGAACTTCAGTTCATCGCGCAGCATCGAGCCCAGCGTGTCGCGGTTGCCGCACGCGTAGCGGCCATTCACGACATTGTAGGAACACATGATGGACGACACATTGGCGGCGACGGCCGCCGCGAACGGTGCGAGGTAGATCTCATGCAGGGTCTGCGTATCGACGGTGACATCGGTCGCGCCATCATAGGCGATGTAGTGTTTGGCCTGCGCCATGACGCCGCCGTCCTGAATGCCCCCGATCTGCGCCGCGGCGATCTCGCCGGTCAACAGCGGGTCTTCGCCGAAGGTGTTGTAGGCGCGAAAGAAGCTGAGGTCGCGATGAATATTGATGAACGGCTCGAGCACGAGGTCGATGCCCAGAGCCTTCGCATCGCGCGCGATGACGGTACCGGTGGCGCGCGCATCGTCGCGACTGAAGGTCGCAGCCAGACCCATGCTTGCCGTCAGTCCCGTCGCCGGGTAGCGCGTCAGCACACCCGGCGGCCCATCGGCAAAGCGCAGCGGCGCTATCCCCAAGCGCGCAATACCGGGCAGATAGCCGGCCTCGCCTTGATTGCTTTGGGCCGGTTCCGGCGCGCCGTGCAATAACTGGATCTTCTCATCGAGCGTCATGCGCGAGAGCAGCGCCTCGACGCGGGCATCGTCCCCGCCCTCCGGGCCGCGCGGACGGCAGGCCACAGCCAGACAGAGTGCCGCAGCAGCGGCGACGGCTGCCTTGAAAAGCATAGCTGCCTTTTTCCCGCACCGAGCGAGGTGGATAGGCCGGCAACCATAGCCTAGTGCACGGGCCTTGTGCTGTCGGAAGCGTCCGACGCCGCAGCGATCGGAGATGAGATACTCAGCGCATGCAGCAACCCTCCGGTCCCGCGCGCAGCGTGCGCTCGTATGTGATGCGCGCCGGGCGCATCACCGATGCGCAGCAGCGCGCGCTAACCGCCTTGTGGCCGCGCTACGGCGTCGACTTCGCCGCAGGCATGCTTGACCTGAATCGGCTGTTCGGCCGCATCGCCGCGCGTACGCTCGAGATCGGCTTCGGCAACGGCGAGCACCTGCTCGAGCGCGCGATCGGCGCTCCCGAGCGCGACTTCCTCGGTATCGAAGTGCATCGGCCCGGCATCGGCCACCTGCTGCTCGCAGCCAGCAAGGCCGGCATCGGCAACCTACGCGTGATCGCCCACGATGCGGTCGAAGTGCTGCAATGCCAGATCGCGCCCGAGAGTATCGATGAGTTGCAGCTTTTGTTTCCCGATCCGTGGCCAAAGACGCGCCATCACAAGCGCCGCATTGTGCAGCCCGCGTTCGCGAGCCTGGTGGCCTCGCGGCTCACGCCCGGCGGCCGCTTCCATCTCGCAACCGACTGGGAGCCGTACGCCGAGGAAATGCTCGGCGTGCTGTGCGCTTGCGAAGCATTGCGCAATTGCGCCGAGCACGGCGGATTTATCGATCGTGTGATGCTGCGCAGGGCCACGCGCTTCGAACGGCGCGGCGAGCGCCTGGGTCACCGCGTGCGCGAACTGCTGTTTGCCCGGGGCGCGTAGCCCGGGGGCGTCAGCCCAGGCTGCGCCTTAAAGGGCAAGCTGCCGAAACCAAATTAGTCTTGAAATGCGTCCCGCGGCAGGCGCAACATGACCACAAGACATGTGCGTTGCAGAACGCAGCGTAATTGATTCCACATCGGCTGAATACGGGAGCCCACGACAATGCGCGCGCAGCCGGAGATTGGCGCCTGGTATCGCCTCCGCGGTGGCGAGAGCTTCGAAGTCGTCGCGATCGACGAGGACGACGGCACCATCGAGATGCAGACCTTCGACGGCACCGTCGAGGAGATGGAGATCGAGGACTGGGATACGCAGCGCGCCAACGGCGAGATCGAAAACGCCGAGGCACCGGAGGACTGGAGCGGCTCGGTCGACGTCGATAGTGAAGACGATGCGCCCGCGCCAAACAGCGGCCTGGAAGGCGATTCGCAGTTGGCGGGCGGCTTGGAAGGACTGGATCTGTTCGACGCCCCGGATCTGTTCCGCTAAGGCTGTTCGATAACGCTCACGGTACCGGGGCCACCGGCTGCAGCAACTGAAAATCGCGGCGTCGCGCCAGCCAATACAGCAGCAGCAACGCTGGGATGCTTAAGGACGCCGTGTACAGGAAGAACGGCGGATAGCCGATTGCGTCTACCACGAAGCCCGATGTTCCCATCAGCAGCTTCGGGGGCAAAGCGTACAGCGACGACAGCAGGGCATACTGCGTGGCTGTAAACGAAGTGCTCGTCAGCGACGACAAGAACGCAATCAAGGCCGTGCCATGCACGCCTTGGGCAAAATTATCCAGGCTGATCACCGTAGCCAGCCCCGGCACGCTGGGCTCGCCGTGCGCGGCGAGGATCGCGTAGCCGAGGTTCGAGATAATGACCAGCGCGCTGCCGAGCAGCAGCGAGCGCGTGCGCCCGAAACGAGCCACCGCAAAGCCGCCGATCAGAATGCCTGCGACACTCCAGACCGTACCAAACACCTTCGCCACCGCGGCGATCTGCTTGAGCGTGAAGCCCATATCCAGATAAAACTTGTTGGCCATCACGCCCATGGTGAAGTCCGTCAACCGATAGGTGCTGATGAATGCAAACATCAGCAGCCCGAGCTGCAGTCCGTAGCGCGCAAAGAAATCGATCAACGGACAGATCACGGCGCCGAGAAACCAGGCCCCTGCTTGCCGCAGCGAGTGCGGCCAATGGGCGCGATGATCGAGCCAGTCGATGACCCGCTTTTCGGTCAGCACCGATACCTGCGGCACGATGCGCTCGGGCTCGCGCACCAGCAAGGTCGTGGCTACGCCGATGCCGACCAGCGAGGCCATCGTGGCATAGCTGCGCGCCCACCCTGCATCGGCGGCGATCCAAAGTGCTCCGGCAGAGCCGGTTAGGATCGCGAGCCGGTAACCGAGCTGGTAGGCCGAGGCCATGGGGCCCTGCTCGCGCATCGGCGCCGACTCGATGCGCCAGGCATCGATCGCGATATCCTGGGTCGCGGCCGAAAACGCCAGCCAAAGAGCCAATGCGGCGACATGCATGACGTGCATCTGAGGATCGCTGGCCGAGGTCGCGAGCAGCGCGCCCGCGATCGAGAGCTGCGCCAGCAGCATCCAGCTGCGCCGCTGGCCGAGCGTGCGGCCGATCAGCGGCAAGCGCAGGCGGTCCACGACCGGCGACCACAGAAATTTGAGCGTATAGACCAGCGACACCCACGAGAACATACCGATGGTCGCGCGGGTGATCCCACTCTGGCTCAACCAAGCCGACAGGGTGCTGAAAATCAGCATGTAGGGCAGGCCACTGGAGAAGCCCAGCGCCAGCATGGAGAGCATGCGCGGCCGGGCATAGTTGCGCAGCGACTCCAGAGCGCCCGGGGACGGCTCAGCATTCAAGGCAGTTGATCCAAAAGCGGTTGGTCCACAATGATACCCTGCTGCATTCATCCGGAGGGCGGGCGGGTGCGCGACTACCAGCGTCAATTCATCGAGCTCGCGCTCGCGCGCCAGGCGCTGCGCTTTGGCGAGTTCACGCTCAAGTCCGGGCGAGTGAGCCCGTACTTTTTCAATGCCGGGCTGTTCAACGATGGTACCTCGATCGCCGCCCTGGGCCGCTGCTACGCCGCGGCACTGGTGCACGCCGCGCTCGGCTTCGACATGCTGTTCGGCCCCGCCTACAAGGGCATCCCGCTGGCCGCGACCACCGCGATCGCGCTGGCCGGCAGCCACGAGCGCAACGTGCCCTGGGCCTACAACCGCAAGGAGGCCAAGGATCACGGCGAGGCCGGCGTGCTGATCGGCAGCCCGCTCAAGGGCCGGGTCGTGATCGTCGATGACGTGATCACGGCCGGTACCGCCATCCGCGAGTCCATCGAGCTGATCCGCCGCGCCGGCGCCGAGCCGGTCGCCGTGGCCCTTGCGCTCGACCGCCAGGAACAGGGTCTGTCCGAGCGCTCGGCCGTGCAGGAGATGGAAGCGCAATACGGCCTGCGCTGTCTCGCGATTGTGACGCTGAGCGAGCTGATCGCGGCGCTGGAGACACCGGGGGCCGCCCCGGGGCTCGCACCGACGGTCGAACAGCTCGCCGCCCTGCGCGCCTATCGTCTCAAATACGGCGTCGCCGCCCACTAGCGCTTGCAGCCGGGCGCCCGTCGTGGACAATGGCACCAGAATGGATCGTCGGCGGAATCTCATCGCCTCGCTGATCGCCTGTTGCGCGGCGATGCTTGGCATTGGCGCCGCGTTCGGCGCCAATGACACCTCGTCCCCGAACGGTAGGGTCTACCGCTGGGTCGATGAGAAGGGCATCGTGCATTACGGCGACAGCGTCCCGTCCGAATACTCGCAGAGCGAGCGCTCGGTGCTCAATGGCCAGGGGGTCGAGGTCGGCCACGTCGAGGGCGTCAAGAACGCGGCCCAGCAGGCCGAGCAGTCGCGGGCCGCGGGTGCGGCTCAGCAGCGCGCGCAGCACGACCAAACCCTGCTCTCGACCTACCTCTCGACCAAGGACATCGAGCAACTGCGCGATGAGCGCGTGACACTGATGGAAGCCCAGATCAGGGGCGCCCTGATCTCTATCGATACGCTCAGTTCGCGACTCGACGCGCTGCAGGAGCAGGCGATGCACTTCAAGCCCTATAGCAGCCAGCCGAACGCGCAGCGCCTGCCGGATGAACTGGCCGAGGACCTGGTCCGCACGATGAATGAAGCGCGCACTCAGCACGCGGCGCTCGATGCCAAGCGCCGCGAGCAGGCCGACACGCAGGCCCAATTCGACGGCGACATCCAGCGCTATCGCGAGCTGACCGCCAGACCGCGCTTCTGAACGCGCGCAAGGCGGCTACTGCCGGCCGCTGTGCCCAAAGCCGCCGCCGCCGCGCGCGCTGACGCTGAAATCCTCGACCACCTCGAGCGCCACCTGCACAACCGGGACCACGACCAGCTGCGCGATGCGCTCGCCGGGCGCGATCCGATAGGGCGCAGTCCCGCGATTCCAGCACGAGACCATCAGCGGCCCCTGGTAGTCCGAGTCGATCAGACCGACCAGATTGCCGAGCACGACGCCGTGCTTATGGCCGAGGCCCGAGCGTGGCAGGATCATCGCGGCCAATCCGGGATCGTCGAGATGAATCGATAGCCCGGTTGGAATCAACTCGGCCTGCCCGGGCGCCAGAAGCATCGGTGCATCGATGCAGGCGCGCAGGTCCAGCCCGGCGCTGCCTTCGGTGGCGTAGTGCGGCAGTGGAAATTGTGCGCCCAGTCGCGCATCGAGAATGCGGATCCGCAGCGTGCGGCGTGCGGCGGCGGCGGCGGCGGCGTCCATCAACCTTCGCGCAGCTCCCGAGCCGGTGCGCTTTTATCCAGGCGCTCGCGCAGCTGCTCTTGAAAGCGCTCGACGATCAAGCCGGTCAGCGCGTGCGCGAGCTCGCATTTGCTCGCACTGGGCAGCTCGATACGCCCGCCGCCGCGCCAGAGCACCAGCAGCGCATTGTGGTCGCAGTCGAAGGCCTTGCTGTGCCCGACTTCATTAGCGGCTATCAGATCCAGGTTCTTTGCCAGCAGCTTCGCGCGCGCATGATGCTCGACGGCATGGGTCTCGGCGGCGAAGCCGACCACGAACGGCCGCGGCGTGCCGGCACTCACGTGCGCCAGGATATCGACGGTGCGCGTGAGCTCAAGCTGGAGGCTCTCGCCGGTCTTCTTGATCTTCTGCGGCGCGCATTGAGTGGGCCGATAATCCGCGACGGCCGCCGTGCCGATGAAGATCGCCGTGCCGGGCAGCTCGCGCTGCACGGCCGCATACATCTGCTCGCAGCTCTCGACATCGATTCTGCGCACGCCGAACGGCGTGGGCAGCGATACCGGGCCGCTCACGAGCACGACCTCGGCGCCGACCTCCTGCAGCGCTTGCGCGACCGCGAAGCCCATCTTGCCGGAGCTGCGATTGCTCACGAAGCGCACCGGATCGATGCACTCGCGCGTCGGCCCCGCGGTCACGAGCACGCGATGCCCCTGCAAGGGCCCCTCGTGTCTGAGCAATGGCGCGATCAGCGCCGCGATCTCGAGCGGCTCGAGCATGCGGCCGGGCCCGGTTTCGCCGCAGGCCTGATCGCCAACGCCCGGACCGAGCACGCGCACGCCGCGCTGCGTTAACAGCGCCACATTGGCCTGCGTAGCGGCATTGCCCCACATCAGTTGATTCATCGCCGGCGCCACCGCGATCGGCGCCGCAGTGGCCAACGCCAGCGTGCTCAGTAGATCATCGGCGAGGCCGTGCGCGAGTCGCGCGAGGAAATCGGCGCTCGCGGGCGCCACGAGCAGCAGCTCGGCCCAGCGCGCGAGTTCAATATGCCCCATGGCCGCCTCATGCGCGGCGTCCCACAGATCGGTACGCACCGTGCGTCCGGACAGGGCCTGGAACGTCGTCGGCGTGACAAATTCCTGCGCGCCCTCAGTCATGACGACCTGCACTTGCGCGCCACGCTCACGCAAGCGCCGCACCAGATCCGCGCTTTTGTAGGCTGCGATACCGCCGGTGACCCCGAGCAGGATGCGTTTGCCTTTCATACGCCAATTATCGGACTTTCCGGCGATGCGCGCACGATATGAGGATCGCACGGCGCAGTCATGTCATATCAGACTTGGCGCACATTTTTTGGCCGGGGCCGCCCCGGCGGAGTGCGAATGAGTATCAAAGACTGGCCCGAGCGCGAGCGCCCGCGCGAAAAACTGCTCGCAAGCGGCGCCCAGGCGCTCTCCGATGCCGAACTGCTGGCCGTGTTGCTCGGCAGTTCCGGTCGCCGCGGCGTCGATGCGGTGGCGATGGCGCGCAACCTGCTCGGCCGGCACCAGTCGCTGCGCGCCTTGCTGTCGGCCGCGCCCGGGGTGTGCCTGGCGGCTCCCGGAATCGGCGCGGCCGGCTATTGCCGGCTGCAGGCCGCCCTTGAGCTCGCACGGCGCCACTATGCCGAGGCGCTGCGCGCCGGACCGCCATTGCATTCGCCCGCTGCGACGCGCGAGTTCCTGGTCTCAAGGCTGCGCGATATACCGCATGAGCTGTTCTGCTGCCTGCACCTGGACAACCGGCACCGGCTGATCGCCTTCGAGGAACTGTTCCGCGGCACCATCGATGGGGCCAGCGTGCACCCGCGCGAAGTGGTCAAGCAGGCGCTCGCGCGCAATGCCGCGGCCGTGATCCTGGCGCATAACCACCCCTCAGGGGTCGCCGAGCCCAGTCATGCCGATGAGCTCATCACGCGGCGCCTGCGCGAAGCGCTGCAGCTCGTGGACATCCGCGTGCTCGATCATCTGATCGTGGCCGACAACGGCTGCCTGTCTTTCGCCGAGCGCGGCCTGATCTGACACACTAGCGCCCCATGACTGCACGACCCGGCACGAATGCCATCCTGCTGGCATTCGCCGGCGTCTACCTCATCTGGGGCACCACCTTTCTCGGCATCGCGCTCGCGATCCGAACGATTCCGCCGTTCTTCAGCGGCGCCTTCCGGTTTTTCGTGGCCGCCGGCCTCATGTACGCGTGGCTGCGCGCGCGCACGCCGCGGCCGTTCGCGGGCCTGAACATCGCTGGCAGCCTGCTGTGCGGGGTCTTGCTGAGCGGCGTCGGCAACGGCTTCGTGATCTGGGCGCAGCAGGGACTGCCCTCGGGCATCACGGCACTGTTCATCTGTGCCCTGCCGGTCATGATCCTGCTGTTCGACTGGCTGTTCTTCTCGCACCAAACGCCCACGCCGCGCGGAGTGCTCGGCGTGGCCCTTGGACTGGCCGGCGTGGTGGTGCTGACGCTGCATACACACTCGCTGTCCGGTCAGATGCGGCCGATTCACGTGGTCGCGGTGTTGATCGCCGAGCTGGGTTGGGCGCTGGGCTCGCTGCTGCAGCGCCGCTACGTTGACCCCAACCGCCTGGGCAGTTACACCTGTCTGCAGATGTTCGCGGGCGCCGCCTTCCAGCTGGTGATGGGCGTCCTCGATCGTGAATGGATCGGCTTCTCCGCGTCGCAGATCTCATTGCAGTCGGTGCTCGCGGTGTCTTACCTCGTCATCTTCGGCAGCATCATCGCGGTCAATTGCTACGCCTTCCTGCTGGCACACGTGTCGGCACAGAAGGTCAGCACCTACGCCCTGGTCAATCCGGTCATCGCGCTGGCGCTCGGCGCCATCGTGCTGCACGAGAAGATCACCCCGGTGGCGATCCTGTGTGCGGTGCTCGTGATCCTGGGCGTCGCGCTGGTGCTGTGGCGGGGCCGAGCCCCCACCGCGACCGTGCCGCTTGCGGTAGGCCCCCGCCGACTGGTATAAAGCGCCCCCGCACGTAACGTATTGATTTCGAGGACGAAGCTCATGTCTCGGGTCTGTCAGGTCACGGGCAAGCGCCCCGTCACGGGTAACACCGTCTCGCACGCCAACAACCGTAAGCGCCGGCGCTTTCTGCCCAATCTGCACAGGCAGCGCTTCTGGCTCGAGGGCGAGAAGCGCTGGGTCAGCCTGCGCGTGTCGACCAACGCCATGCGCACGATCGAGAAGAAGGGACTGGAATCGGTGCTCGCGGACCTGCGAAGCCGCGGCACCAAGATCTGAGGTTTAAGCATGCGCGAAAAAGTCAAACTGCTGTCCTCTGCTGGTACCGGCCATTTCTACGTCGCGATGAAGAACAAGCGGCTGCATCCGGACAAGATGGAAGTGCGCAAGTTCGATCCGCGAGTACGTAAGCACGTCGCGTACAAGGAAACCAAGATCAAATAGGGGCGGTCCCTCGGTGCCAGAACTGCCCGAGGTCGAAACCACGCGCCGCGGCATCGAGCGCGCGCTGCGAGGGTCTCGCATCAAAGAGCTGCGCATCTACGACCGGCGGCTGCGCTGGCCCATCGAACAGCACCTTCCCGAACAGCTCGCCGGCCAGCAAGCCCTCGCCGTCGGCCGCCGCGCCAAATATCTGCTGCTGAACCTCGAGCGCGGCACCCTGATCCTGCACCTGGGCATGTCCGGCAGCCTGCGCGTGCTGCACGCCGGCGCGCCGCGCCTCAAGCACGACCAGTTCGACCTGGCGTTCGATTCAGGACTGGATCTGCGGTTCAACGACCCAAGGCGCTTCGGCAGCCTGCACTATACGCACGAGGATCCCGCCCAACATCGCCTGCTGCGCTGGTTGGCGCCCGAGCCTTTCGATGCGTCCTTCGATGCCGACTACCTGTGGCGCATCACGCGTACGCGTCGGGCCGCGATCAAGCAGGTGCTGATGAACGGGCGGCTCGTGACCGGCGTCGGCAACATCTACGCCAGCGAAGTCCTGCTCCGCGCCCGCATCAATCCGCGGCGCGCCTCGCGTCGCCTGACGCTCAAGGACTGCGCGCGACTCGTGCGCGCGGTGCGCACCGCGCTCAACGCGGCGATTCGTGCCGGCGGCACGAGCCTGCGCAACTACGTCGGCACCGACGGCAATCCGGGCGAGTTCCGCCAGAAACTGTACGTGTATGAACGCGACGGCAAGCCCTGCCGGGTGTGTGGCACGCCGATACGAAAGATCACGCAGGGCGCGCGCTCGAGCTATTTCTGTCCGCACTGCCAGCATTGAGAGCCGACCCATGCATCGTCGCGCCCATCGCATCCTCAAGACCGATCCGGTCATGGCCGCGCTGATCAAGGCCGCCGGTCCCTGCCGGCTCGAGTCGCGCGCGCAGCACGCGCCGTTCGAGGCTCTCGCGCGCGCGATTGCGCATCAGCAACTGCATGGCGTCGCGGCCGCGCGCATCCTTGCACGCTTTGTGGACCTGTTCGAGCCTCCGGGCTTTCCCTTGCCGCATCACGTGCTCGCGGCGCGTGACGATGAGCTGCGCGCCGTGGGCTTCTCGTTTGCCAAGGTCGCCGCGCTCAAGGATCTGGCGGCCAAAACCATCGAGGGCGTCGTGCCTGCGCATGCCGAACTCGAATGCTTAAGCGACCTGGAGATCATCGAGCGGCTGTGCGCAGTGCGCGGCATCGGCCGCTGGACGGTCGAGATGATGCTGATGTTCCAGCTCAAGCGCCCCGATGTGCTGCCGGTCGACGATTACGGTGTGCGCAATGGCTTTCGTCTGGCCTATGGGCTCAAGGCCATGCCCACGCCGCGCGCACTGGCGCAGTTCGGCGAGCGCTGGAAGCCTTACCGCAGCGCCGCGGCCTGGTACCTATGGCGTGCGGTAGATCTCTCGCGCGTGGATCGGCTGCCGCGCTGCGCAAGTCCGCCGCGTATAGCGATGGTCAAGGCAGCAAAGGCGCGGCGCCCGCCGGCGCGGCGCGCGCGTCAGTGATCGACAACAGCAATTTTGCTCGCCCAGCGGCAGCCGCGTTCGTCGCCCTGCTGCCAGGGCTCCTGGCGCTGCAGTCCTGCCGCACGGCAGCTCCGCCCGCTGCCGCGACGGCGCACCACGTCATGGTCGTCGCCGCCAATCCGCTCGCGGCGCAGGCGGGACTCGCGGTGCTGCGCGAGGGCGGTTCGGCCGCCGATGCGGCGGTCGCGGTGCAGGCGGTGCTCAGCCTGGTTGAGCCGCAGAGTTCGGGACTGGGCGGAGGCGCCTTCATCACCTACTACGACGCGCGCACACGGCAGGTTCTGGCCTACAACGGCCGCGAGACCGCGCCGGCGGGCGCTACGGCCGATATGTTCCTGGGTCCCGACGGCCAGCCGCTGCCGTTCCCGACTGCCGTGCTGAGCGGCCGGTCCACCGGCGTGCCCGGCGCCGTTGCCGCATTAGGTCTACTGCAGCACGAGCACGGCAAGCTCGCCTGGCGCGATCTGTTCGGCGAGGCCGAGCGCCTCGCGACGCAGGGCTTCATCGTGAGCCCGCGGCTCGCGGGCATGATCGCGAGCCGCGCACCGCAGGCCTCGGCCAGCGATGCCGCGCATTACTTCAGCAAGCCCGACGGCACGCGGCTCGTGGCTGGCGATGTGCTCAAGAATGCCGCCTATGCGGCCACGCTGCATCGTCTGGCCCGCGAAGGCACGCGCGCGCTCTATCAAGGCTCGATCGCCGAGGACATCGTGCGGCGTGTTCATCAGGGCGAGCTCGCCGGCTCGCTCTCACTCGAGGACCTCGCGCGCTACCAGCCGATCGAGTCCGCAGCGCTGTGCCGGCCCTGGCGCGTGTATCTGGTCTGCACCCCGCCGTTGCCGTCCGGCGGCATTGGCGTGTTGCAGGGCCTCATGCTGCTGGCCGACACCGACATCGCACAGCGCGGCCCAGAGGACCCGATCGCCTGGGTCGAGCTCGGCGAGGCCGAGCGGCTCATGTACGCCGATCGCAACTTCTACGTGGGAGATCCCAGCTTTGTCACGGTGCCGCTCGAAGGACTGCTCGATCCGGCCTATGTACAGGAGCGTGCGGCGCAGATCGGCGATCGCATCGCCGGTACGCCGCCGCACGCCGGTGTACCACCGGGGGCGAGCGCCAGGGCCACCGATCAGAGCGTCGAGTCCGGCGGTACCACGCACTTCGTGATCCTCGATGCCCTGGGCAACGTGGTCTCTATGACCACGACCGTCGAGGGCATCTTCGGCTCGGGCCGCATGGTCGACGGTTTTTTCCTGAACAATCAGCTCACCGATTTCAGTTTCTCGCCGAGCGACGCCAGCGGTCAGCCGGCGGCCAATGCCGTCGCGCCCGGCAAGCGTCCGCGCTCAGCCATGTCACCGACCATCGTGCTCGATGGGCAGCGCCACTTCGTCGCGGCGGCGGGCTCGGCCGGCGGACCGGCGATCATTGCCTACGTCCTCAAGACGCTGGTCGGCGCTCTCGACTGGCACCTGTCCATGCGCGCGGCGGTCGCTTTGCCCAACCTGGTCGCGCACGGCGCGAATTTTTCGGGCGAAAGCGACAAGTTCGGCCCACAGCTGCTCGAGGCGCTCAATGCGCGGGGCTTAGCGGTGCATGCCGGGCAGTACGAGGAGTCGGGACTGACAGGGGTACAGGTGCTGTCCGATGGCTCGCTCGACGGCGGCGCCGATCCGCGCCGCGAGGGTGTCGCGCTCGGGTTTTAGCGCCCGAGCCGGCGCTTGAACGCCGCCTCGACCAGCGGGTGCACGAAGTGGCTGATGTCGCCGCCGAGCAGCGCGATCTCGCGCACCAGTGTCGAGGAAATGAACGTGAACTGTTCCTTGGGCACCATGAACACGGTCTCGACGTCGGGCTGGAGGTGCCGGCCCATGTTGGCGAGCTGAAACTCGAACTCGAAATCCGACACCGCGCGTAAGCCGCGCACGACTACCGACAGATTGCGCGCGCGCGCGAAATCCACCGTGAGGCCGCTGTAGCCCACGACTTCGATGTTGGGCAGATCGGCCAGCACGCTGCGCGCGAGATCAACGCGCTGCAAGCTGTCGAAGGTCGGCGTCTTGTTGGGGTTGGCGGCGATCGCCACCACCACATGATCGAAGATACTGGCCGCGCGGCGCACGATGTCCTCATGGCCGCGCGTGAACGGGTCGAAAGTGCCTGGATAGACCGCACTGGATCTCATGTTGTCGCGACGCTCCCCGCTGGCGCGGACTCACTGACTTGCAATAGATGATACCCGACCTCGCCGGCCGTGCCGGAACGCAGTTCACGCCAGCTCCCCGGCAATGCCGGCAATGCATCGCGCCGGGCGTGCTCGATATAGACCCGCGCATCGCCCGCGAGCCAACCGCGCCCGAGGGCGTTCGCGGCCGTGGCGAGC